>NZ_JBIGHW010000010.1:0-188142 GCF_043555875.1 Pelomonas margarita
TCGGGCCAAGAGGTCTCCCTCAACGACCTGGGGTCTGCTACCCGGCGCACCGACGCCTACCGGGACGGGACTCTCACCCGTTGGACATGCGCAGCATGCAGCAGCTTCACCTCGCCCCTGCGGGCTCCGTGTTGCTTTTGCTTCGTGACGCACCATGGTGGCGGATTTTAGGTGCCCGGGTCGACGGTGCGCCGGTGGCCGCCGCGCCGCTGCTGGGACGCGGCGCGCAGCAGCTCGTCGCGCACCTGAGCCAGCGGCGGCGCCTCCTGGGCTGTGGCGATGGCGCTGGCTGAGCGCGCCAGCAGCTCCACATCGTCAACACCCAGCGACAGCGCGGTCCAGACGATGACGGGCAGGTCGGCCCAGCGCGGCTCGCTGCGCAACTCGTGCAGCACCTGCACGCCGTCGATGCCCGGCATCATCAGGTCCAGCATCAGCGCGCCCGGCTGCAGGCGGGGCAGCAGCTGCAGCGCCTCGGCGCCGCCGCTCACCGCGACGGCCTCGATGCCGTGGGCAGCCAGCGCCGCGCACATCAGCTCGCGCGATGCGGCCTCGTCGTCCACCACCAGCATGGGCCGCCCCGGCCCGAGGCGGGCGCGCAGCGGCACCAGCACTCGCCCGAGGGCGACACGGCGCAGCGGTTTGGCGAGCACGTCGAACACGGGAAAGGCCACACCCGCGCCAGATGGCGGCGTCAACGCAAGCGCCTTGACGGCGGCATGCATGGACGGCCCGCCGCCGCGCAGCTGGGCCAGCACGCCCAGGCCCTGCGCGTCGGGCAGCGCCAGGTCCAGCACCAGCTCCGTGTAGCGGCGCATGCCGGCCAGCCGCATGACGTCGGCCGCGCTGGCCGCGACGTCGGCCGTCACGCCGGCCTGGGCCAGCTCGCGGGCCAGGCCGTCCCGCAGCGGGTGGGCGCGCAGCGCCACCAGTTGGTGGTGCTCGGCGCGCGGCAGCACTGCGGGCTCGGGCGTGCGCGGCAGCACGGCATAGAAGCGGCTGCCCCGGCCGGGCTCGCTGTACACACCGACGCGCCCGCCCTGGGCTTCGACAAGCCGGCGCGTCAGCGCCAGCCCCAGCCCCGTACCCTGGTGGCGCTTGGTGAGACTGTCGTCGAGCTGCTGGAACTCGACGAAGAGCTGGTCCTGGCGGTCGGCCGGGATGCCGATGCCGCTGTCCTCCACCTCCAGGCGCCACAGCCGCGGGCCCTCGCCCTGCAGCCGCAGCGTCACCTGGCCGCCGGCCGGCGTGAACTTGACGGCGTTGGACAGGTAGTTCAACAGCACCTGCTTGAGCCGCGATGGATCGAGCACCAGGCCGTGCAGGTCGGGCCCGATGCTGGACGCGAGGTGCAGGCCACGCTGCTCGGCCAGCACGGCGACGGTGGCCAACACATCGTGCGCGATGGCGGGCAGGTCCACGGGCTCGGCGCGGAAGTCCATGCGGCCAGCCTCGATCTTGGAGAGGTCCAGCACGTCGTTGATCATGGCCAGCAGATGCCGCCCGCTGCTGCCGATGTGCTGCAGCCACTCGCGCTGGCGTGTTGCGTCGGCGGCCGGGCCGCCCATGGTCAGCAGGTCGGAGAAGCCGATGATGGCGTTCAGCGGCGTGCGCAGTTCGTGCGACATATTGGCCAGAAACAGGCTCTTGAGCCGGCTGCCCTCCTGCACGCGGTGGTTCTCGGCGGCCAGCCAGACCGATTGCTGACGGGCCTGCTCAGCCGTGCGCATGGCCGTCACGTCGGCCACGATGCCCACCAGGCGCGGCTCGCCGCCCTCATCTCGGGTGACGCGAGCATCCATGCGCAGCCAGTGCAGGCTGTCGTCGGGCCAGACGACACGGAACTCGGCATGCCAGGGCGAGGGCGCGGTGTCGGGCACCTGCGGCGCAGCCAGCCCGGCCTGCACGGCCGCGCGATCTTCGGCGTGAACGACGGCCAGCAGGTGCTCGCGGTCCCAGGGGGCCGCCGGATCGGTCAGGCCGAAGCACTGGTCATAGCGGCGCGAGCGCAGGATCCGCCCTGTATCCAGCGCCATCTCCCAGTCGCCGATGGCGGCAGACTCCAGCGCGAAACGCAGCCGCGCCTCGCTCTGACGCAAGGCCGCCTCGATCTGGCGCTGGTGTGTGAGGTCGCGCGCCGAACTGATGCCGCCGACGATGTGTCCGCCGGCGTCGCGCAGCGGCGACACCTGGGCCGAGACCTCCACGCGGCGCCCGTCCTTGGCCAGACGCACAGTGCGGAAGGGGGGCACCTGCTCGCCCCGCGCCAACGCCGCGAGGATGCGCCGTTCCTCGTCCTCGCGCTCGGCTGGAATGAGCATCTGCACCGGCCGGCCCACCACCTCCGCAGCGACGTACCCGAACATGCGCTCGGCTGCGGCATTCCAGTTGGTGATGACTCCGTCCAGGCCCTTGACAACGATGGCATCCGCTGACGACTCCACCACCGCCGCCAGTCGCCGCACCTCGGCCTCGGCCTGGGTCAGGCGCCCGACGTCCCGGAACACCACGGCCATGCCCCGCACTCGGCCGTCGGCGTGGCGGGTCAGGCTGGCCTGCACCTCCACCGGGCAGCGGCTGCCGTCTCGCGACACACACATCCACTGCCGCCGTGGCACTAACTCGGCGCCCTCACCCGCCATCACGTCCACCGGGTTGCGCGCCAGCCAGTCGGACGGCAGCCCCTCGCGTGCGAAAACCTCCCAGACGGACCGCCCCCGGGCTTCAGCCGGGGGCCAGCCGGTGATGTGTTCGGCCACCGAGTTCAGGCGTGTCACGCACCCGGCGTCGTCGGTGGTGATGAAGCCGGCATCGATGGACGACAGCGTGGTGGCCAGGCTCTGCTCGGTCTCCAGCAGGTGGTCCTCGGCGCTGGCACGGCGGTCGATCTCGCGCCGCAGGGCCTCGTTGGCCTGGCGCATCTCCTCAGCCGAGGGCAGCGCCAGCAACTGCGGGCTCAGCCGCCAGGCCACGATGGCCGTCAGCACGGAGGCCAGCGCCGTGACGATCTTGCCCAAGGTCTGCAGCTCGTAGTCGGGACGCCAGATGGTCCAGACATCCAGCACATGCGTGATGCCGCAAGCAAAAATGAACGCCGCGAACAACGTGGCTAGACGGCCCAGGTTCACCTGCGGGCGCTGCCGCGCGTAGCGCATGATGACGAAGGGCAATGAGAAGTAGGCCAGCGCGATGGTCAGGTCGGCCCCCACCATCGTCCACAACAGCCCTGGCGACCATTGGAAGCAATAGCCATGGGGCAGGAAGCCCGCCCTCGTCACCAACCCGGTCAGCTCGTCCATCGCATGCTCCCGGCCTGACGCACACCGTGCGGTTATGTCGGGCGATTGTGACCGTTTGGCCGCCCTGCGGGGGCCGATTGCGCGGACGGAAGCTCAGCCCGGGTCCAGCACGTCGAAACCGACATAGCGCGCGGTGAAGCGGGCATGGCCCTCGCGCTCGAAGGCCTCGACATCCCAGGCGCCCGGCAGCAGGCGCTCGGCAAACTCGGGGCGAAAGCGGTAGACCCAGGCGGTCTCGCTGCGACCATCGGCCAGCGTCACCAACACCTCGACACGCTCGTACTCCTGGCCCTCGAAGGCGTCCAGCCGCGCCCAGGCGGCGGCGTCCACCTCGCGATACAGGCGCCCGGGCACGCAGTCCTTGGCCGCGGGCCGCAGGCCGGGGTAGTCCTGGCCATGCACCGGGTGGCGGCTGTGGCCCGCCAGCGAGGCCGGCTCGCTGGCGAACTCATGCCCGCAAACGCGGGCCATGATGTCGGCCCACATCAGCGAGCCGTAGGTGAAGCAGTGAGCCGTGCTCACTGCACCTTCTGCGCCAGCTCGCCGCGCGCGTAGGAGGCGGCAATGTCGACCAGCGTGCGGCCCTTGATCTTGCCGGCCTGGCCTTCGCAGCCGAACTCCATGTAGCGCTGCTTGGCAATGAGCTTGGCGGCCTCGCGGGCAGGCTTGAGCCATTCGCGGGCATCGAACTTGTCGGGGTTCTCGGCCATGAACTTGCGCACCGCGCCCGTCATCGCGAGGCGGATGTCGGTGTCGATGTTGATCTTGCGCACGCCGTGCTTGATGGCCTCCTGGATCTCCTCGACAGGCACGCCGAAAGTCTCCTTCATCTTGCCGCCGTACTGGTTGATGATGGCCAGCAGGTCCTGCGGCACCGATGACGAACCGTGCATCACCAGGTGGGTGTTGGGGATGCGCGCGTGGATTTCCTTGACGCGGCTGATGGCCAGGATGTCGCCGGTGGGCTTGCGGCTGAACTTGTAGGCGCCGTGGCTGGTGCCGATGGCGATAGCCAGCGCGTCCAGCTGCGTGGCCTTCACGAAGGTGGCGGCCTCCTCGGGGTCGGTCAGCATCTGGGAATGGTCCAGCTTGACGTCGGCGCCGATGCCATCTTCCTCGCCGGCGTCACCGGTTTCCAGGTTACCCAGGCAGCCAAGCTCGCCCTCGACGGTCACGCCCACGGCATGCGCCATCTCGACGACCTTGCGGGTCACCTCGACGTTGTAGTCGAAGCTCGACGGCGTCTTGCCGTCTTCCATCAGCGAGCCGTCCATCATCACCGAGCCGAAGCCCAGGTCGATGGCGCCCTGGCAGATCTTGGGGCTGGTGCCGTGGTCCTGGTGCATGACAAGCGGGATGTGCGGGTACATCTCGGCCGCGGCCTGGATGAGGTGCTTGATGAAGGGCTCGCCCGCGTACTTGCGGGCGCCGGCGCTGGCTTGCAGGATGACCGGTGCACCGACTTCGTCGGCAGCAGCCATGATGGCCTGCACCTGCTCCAGGTTGTTGACGTTGAAGGCTGGAATGCCGTAGCCGTTGTCGGCGGCGTGGTCCAGCAGCTGACGCATGGAGACGAGAGGCATGGGAAATCCCGGGTGGAGTTGAGAAATCTGGGCCGACTGCGACTGCCAACGTAGGCGGTAACCGCGTCGTAACTAGTAGGGGATTCTATGGAGGCGCGGGCATGCCCCACCCCCACGGATGGGAGTAGTCAGCACAATGCGCAAATGACAAGACTGGTGCTGGACCACCTGACCAACTGGATCACGGCCGCCGCCGGCGAACATTCGCTGGATCTGGCCGCCCACCTTGAGGAGCGTACCGGCGCCAGCCGCCGCGCCGCGCTCGCTGCGCTCAAGCGCCTGGTGGACGCTGGCTGGCTGACGCGCAGCGGCACCAGCCGCCGCCCGGTGTTCGCGCCCGGCGCGCTGCGCCAGGTGGTGCGCAGCTACACGCTGTACGGCCTGCAGGAAGACCTGCCCTGGCAGCGCGACTTCGCACCGCACTTCGCGCTGCCCCGGCATGTGGAGCGCATGGTGCAGCACGGCTTCACCGAGCTGGTCAACAACGCAGCCGACCACTCCGGAGGCACCAGCGTCACGGTGTCGCTGCGCCAGACGCCCTCCCACGTCCAACTGTTGGTCAGCGACGACGGTGTGGGCGTGTTCGACAAGATCTGCACCGCCTTCCAGCTGGAGGACCCCCAGCACGCGATGCTGGAGCTCAGCAAGGGGCGGCTGACCAGCGCGCCGGACGCGCACACCGGACGCGGCCTGTTCTTCAGCAGCCAGTTGGCCGATGTGTTCGACATCCACGCCAACAACACCGCCTACCAACGCCGGGCCTGGGATGCCTCGGGCTGGAAGAAGGGCAAGGGCCTGCCACGCCAGGGCAGCTCCATCTACATGGCGCTGGCGCTGAACACCACGCGCACGCTGGACGGCGTGATGAACGCGTGGAGCCTCAGTGGCGATGGCATCGAGTTCGACCAGACCCGCGTGCAGCTGCGCCTGCTGACCACCGAGGGTCAGGCGCTGGACTCGCGCGCCGCCGCGCGCCGCGTGGGCTCGCGGCTGACGACCTTCAAGCGCGCCGAGATCGACTTCGACGGCGTGATCGACGTGGGCCACGGCTTCACGGACGAACTGTTCCGCGTGTTCGCCAAGGCGAATCCGCAGGTGGAGCTGGTGGCCGTCAACACCAGCCCGCGCATCGAGGCGCTCATCAAGAGCGCCCGCGCCTAAGGCTTTCGCAACGCCGGCACCTGCGGCACCGCGATGCGCGGGCCGACATAGCCGGTCACGGTGCCGAAGCGGCCGCCCTCCTCCCGCGCCCAGTCCTCGGCCCAGACCTGCATCTCCGCCGGCTCACGGCCGACGAAGTTCCACCACAGCAGCGGCGGCGTGGCCCAGGGCTCGCCGCCTAGCAGCAGCAACCGCGTGGCCGACATGCAGCGCAGCTCGACGGACGGGCAGCCCGGCCCGATGTAGAGCAGCGTGCCGGGCGCGACGGACTCGATCGCGTCATGGCCGGCCGGTGCGATCTCGACCTCGCCCTCCAGCAGCATGACGCCATACTCGAAGTCAGCATTCAGCGGCAGGGTCGCATCCGCCGGGCCGTCGGCCGCCAAGTCCACGCCCAGCAGCGGCGTGAAGCTGGGCACCGGCGAGCGCTGGCCGTCCAGTTCGCCCACCAGCAGCGTGCCGTCGAAGCCGCCCACCGCACAGCGCGGCAGGTCGGGGAAGTGCTGAAAGCTGGGCGCGCGCTCGCGCTCGGCGTCAGGCAGCGCGATCCACAGCTGCGCGAGATGGATGCGGTCGGTCAGCGACTCCTCGCTGTGCGAAATGCCGTGGCCTGCCGTCATCAGGTTCACCTGGCCGGCGCGCAGCACCTGCTCGGAGCCCAGGCTGTCGCGGTGCAGGATCTCGCCCTCGATCATCCAGCTGAAGGTGGACAGCCCCGTGTGCGGATGCGGGCCGACGTTCATGCGCTTGACCGTCGTGGCCGGGCCGGCGTGGTCGGCAAAGCACCAGGCGCCGATGACGCGGCGCCCCTTGTTGGGCAGTGCGCGCTGGATGGGCAGGCCGCCCACGTCACCGACATGGCTGGTGATGCGCTCGACGACCACGGCGCTCATGTTGACCTCTTGTGCACGAAGCCGACGAAGCCCGCGACGAACTGCTGCAGCTGCGCGCGCACCTTGTCGTCGACAAGCTGGCCGTCGGCGTCGAACACCGTGCCGGCCTTGGACACCATCAGCCGTCCACCCATCCAGAAGTCGTTGCCGAAGGCGCGCAGCACGGACAGCAGCGCGTCCTGCGCTTGCACGGTGCCGAAGCCGCCGGGCGTCGCACCGACGAGCGCGGTGGGCTTGCCGCCGAACAGCTTGCCGCCCTCGCCGCTGGGGCGGGACAGCCAGTCCAGCCCGTTCTTCAGCACGCCGGGCATGCTGTTGTTGTACTCGGGCGTGGCGATCAGCAGCGCATCGGCAGCACGAATGGCCTCGCGCAGCGTCGTCACGGCCGCGGGGATGCCCTCGGCCTCGACGTCGCCGTCGTAAAGCGGGATGCCGTGCAGCGTGCGCACGTCGACCGTGACGCCCGCAGGCGCCAGCATGGCAGCGGCGCGCAGCAGCGCGGTGTTGACAGAAGCGCGGCGCAGTGCGCCGCTGAGGGCGAGGATCTTCATGAGCGGGTCTCTCCACGGATAGCCGGGCCATGATGCCAGCGCGTCAGCAACAGCGCATTGCTGACCACCGACACGCTGGACAGGGCCATCGCCGCGCCCGCGAACACCGGGCTCAGCAGCCCCAGCGCCGCCAGCGGGATGCCCACCACGTTGTAGGCCATGGCCCAGAACAGGTTCTGGCGGATTTTGGCCACCGTGCGGCGAGACAGCTCGATGGCCGCCGCCACCAGGCGAGGGTCGCCGCGCATCAGCGTGATGCCGGCCGCCGCCATGGCCACCTCGGTGCCCGTGGACATGGCCAGGCCCACATCGGCCGCCGCCAGCGCGGGGGCGTCGTTCAGCCCGTCGCCCACCATGCCCACGCGGCCAGCGCCGCGCAGCTGCGCCACGACGCGGGCCTTGTCCTCGGGCAGCACTTCGGCATGCACCTCGGCGATACCCAGCCGGTGCGCCACCGCCTCGGCTGCGGCGCGATGGTCGCCGCTGATGAGCACCGTGCGCACGCCCAACGCATGCAGCGCGGCCACGGCCTCGGCGGCCACAGGCTTGATCTCGTCGCCAAAGGCCAGCCAGCCCAGCACCCGCGGAGCCTCACCCAGCTGCGCCAGCCACGACAGGCTGTGGCCCTGCCGGCGCTGCGCCTCGGCGGCCGCATCGTCGGGCAGCGCCACGCCCAGGCTGGCCAGCCAGGCGGTGCTGCCCAACGCCAGCAGCTGGCCGTCCACCTCGCCACGCACACCCCGGCCCGGCACGGCCTGCAGCGCCTGCGCGGGCGGCACGCCGGGCGCGGCGTCGCACACGGCCCGGGCCAACGGGTGCTCGCTGCCGGCCTGCAGTGCGGCGGCCAGCGCCAGCGGTGCGCTGTGCGCCACCAGGCGCGGCCGCCCCTCGGTCAGCGTGCCGGTCTTGTCGAAGGCAATGACATCCAGCCCGCGCGCCAGCTCCAGCGCCTGCGCGTCCTTGATGAGGATGCCATGCCGCGCCGCCGCGCCCATGCCAGCCATCAGTGCCGCCGGCGTGGCCAGGCCCAGCGCGCAGGGGCAGGCGATCACCAGCACCGCCACCGCATGCAGCAGTGCCTGCGCCCAGTCGCCGCGCGCGAAGCCCCAGCCCAGCAGCGTCAGCAGCGCCAGGCCCACCACCACGGGCACGAACACGGCCGACACGCGGTCCACCAGTTGCTGGATGGGCGGCTTGGCGCCCTGCGCGTCTTCCACGAAGCGGGCGATGCGCGCCAGCCGTGACTCCGCGCCCAGCGCCGTGCAGCGCACCGTCAGCAGGCCCTCGCCGTTGACTGCGCCGCCGGTCACCGCATCACCCTCGGCCTTGGCCACGGGCAGGCTCTCGCCGGTGATGAGTGCCTCGTCCACGGCGCTGTGGCCCTGAGTGACGACGCCGTCCACCGGCAACCGCTCGCCGGGCCGCACGCGCACCAGGTCGCCCACGCGCAGCGCGGCGATGGGCAGCTCCTGCTCCGCGCCCTCGCGCAGCACGCGCGCCGTCTCGGGCTGCAGCCGGGCCAGCGCACGGATGGCCTCGCCGGTGCCGCGCTTGGCGCGGGCCTCCAGCCACTTACCCACCAGCACCAGCGTGATGACGACGGCGGCGGACTCGAAGTACAGCGCATGCTCCTGCCCGCGCCACAGCTCGAACAGCGACAGCCCGAAGGCCGCGCTGGTGCCCAGCGCCACCAACAGGTCCATGTTGCCGCTGCCGTCGCGCAGCGCCCGCCAGCCGGCGGCGTAGAAGCGCGCCCCCAGCACGAACTGCACCGGCGCGGCCAGGGCCAGCTGCCACCACCCCGGCAGCATGGCATCGTGGCCCAGCAGCATGGGCGCCACCAGCGGCAGACTGAGCAGCACGCCGATCAGCACAGGCCAGCCAGTCTGCCCCCAAGGCGTGCGCAGCGGGCCGTCCAGCGCTGCGGGGTAGCCGGCCTTGGCCAGCGCGGCCAGCAGCGGCTCCGCACGGGCGTCGTCCTGCAGCGACACGCGGGCCGTCTCGGCCGCCAGATTGACTTCCGCGCCAAGCACGCCTGGTTGCCGCTTCAAGGTCTTCTCGACCCGGCCCACGCAACTGGCACAGCTCATGCCGGAGATCTTCAGCTTCAGCGTTCTCATGCACCAAGTATGAAGACTACGATGAAGGCCCGTCTTGATCTGTGCCAGGAGCCCTCGCGATGCACCGCTTCACCCTGCCCGACATGAGCTGCGGCCACTGCGTGGCGGCCATCACCGAGGCGCTGCAGGCGCTGGACGCCCAGGCCCGCATCGCCATCGACCGCGACGCACGCACGGCCGAGGTGGACAGCGCCCTGCCCCGCGAGACGCTGGTCGCCGCACTCGCCGAGGCTGGCTATCCACCCGCAGCCCTGCCCGACTGACGCGGCCACATGAAAAGAGGCGGGCCCACGGCCCGCCTCTTTTCATAGATGCACGATCACGCGAAGCGGAACGGCAGTTCCCGCTGACGCTGGCCGGTCAGCCGGGCCACGGCGTTGGCGAGCGCCGGAGCCAGCGGCGGCAGGCCCGGCTCGCCCATGCCCTTGGGCGGATCCTGGCTGGGCACGATGCTGACGGTCATCACGGCCGGCGCGTCGGTGATGCGCGGCATGGCCATGTCGTAGAAGTTGCCCTGCTCCACGACACCGTCCTTGAAGGTCACGCGGTGCGTCGGCATCGTCGTACCCAGCGCCATGATGGCCGCGCCCTGCACCTGGGCCTCCACCGCCTTGGGGTTTACGCAGAGGTTGCAGTGCACGCCGGCATGCACTTCGTGCAGCACCGGCTGGCGATCCTTGCCCTTGCCCTTCAGGCTGGCGACGACGACGTAGGCGACGACGGATTCGAAGCTCTCGTGCACCGCCACGCCCCAGGCCTGGCCGGGCTTGAGCTTGCGCTTGCCGTAGCCGCTCTTGTCCACCGCCGCCTGCAGCGCAAGGCGGTGGCGCTCGGCCTTGGCGTTGCCGGCCATCAGCTGGAGGCGGTAGGCCACGGGGTCCTGCCTGGTGGTGAACGCAATCTCGTCGAGCAGCGTCTCCATCACATAGGCGGTGTGCGTGGCGCCCACCGAGCGCCACCACAGCACGGGCACGTTGACGTCCGGGTGGTGCACACTCAGGTGCATCGGGATGTCGTAGGGATCTCGCATGCCCTCGGTAGTCGTGCCATCCACGCCCTTCTGGTAGCCGAAGCCCTCCAGCGGCGAGCCCTTCAGGATGCTCTGACTGACGATGCGGTGCTGCCAGCCGGCGATCTTGCCCTGGGCGTCGAAGCCGATCTCGGCGCGGTGCACGGTCATGGGCCGGTAGTAGCCGGCCTTGACGTCGTCCTCGCGACTCCAGATCACCTTGACCGGCATGGCCTTGCCAGCCTGCTGCAGGGCCACGGCGACGGCGGCAGCCTCGCGCGGCCATTCGCTGGCCGGCGTGGCCCGGCGGCCGAAGCCGCCGCCGGCCATCTGCACATGGATCTGCACCTGCTCCGGCTTCAGGCCCACCGCCTTGGCCAGGGCCATCGCATCCAGGCCCGGCATTTGCGCCGCGTAGTAGACGTCGCAGCGATCGGCCTTCAGGTCCACCGTGCAGGCCAGCGGCTCCATCTGCACGTGGTTCAGGTAGGGGAAGACGAAGTCGGCCGTGATCTTCTTCGGCGCCTTGGCCCATCCGCTGACGTCGGCCTGGAACTCAGGCTTGGGCGCGGGCGTGCCGGCAGTTCTGGCCAGCGCTAGGTACTGCTTGGTCAGCGCGGCGGTGTCGGGCTTGCCGACGCCGGCGAGGTCCCAGTCCACCTTCAGCGCGTCACGGCCCTTCTTGGCGGCCCAGTAGCCGCTGGCGACGACGGCCACGCCCTGGCCGCCACGGTCCAGCGGCACCGCCAGCACGGCCTTCACGCCCTTGACCTTGAGCGCCTCGGTGGCATCAAGCTTGGCGACCTTGCCGTTGAACACCGGCGGGCGCTGGATGACGGCCACCGCCATACCGGGCAGCTGCACGTCCATGCCGTAGGCCTGGGCGCCGCTGCTCTTGGCTTGACTGACCACCAACCCCGTAGGCTGGCCGATGCGCTTGAAGGACTTGGGGTCCTTCAGCGTGACGGCCTCCGGCACGGGCAGCTTCATCGCGGCCTCGAACAGCTCACCATAACCGGCCGACTGGCCGGCACCGCTGACGACGCCGTTGACTGCCGTCAGCGACGCAGCCGGCACACCCCAGCGCTGCGCCGCCGCAGCCACCAGCATGGCCTTGGTGCGGGCGCCCAGCTCGCGGTACTGCCCGTAGCTGTTCTTGATGGAGTTGGAGCCGCCGGTCAGGTGCATGCCGAACAGCGGGTCCACGTAGGCGCCGCGCTGGTCACCGAAGCCGGTGCGCACCTTGCTCCAGTCGGCCTCCAGCTCCTCGGCACAGATCATGGCCAGGCCGGTCTCGATGCCCTGACCCATGTCCATGCGGTTGCACAGGATGGTGGTGGTGCCGTCCGGCGCGATGCTGACGAAGGCCAGCGGCTGCTCGGTGGGCTTGCTGCCGGGCTTGGCGGCGGCCTGGGCGGACGCGGCGCCGGGCAGCAGCGCCAGGCCGACGGCGCCGCCGACAGTGGTGGCCACAAAGGCGCGGCGGGACAGGCCGCCGGTCACGATCTCGTCGATGCGACGGGGGTTCAGCATGCCGTTCTCCTCAAGCCAGGGCCGCGGCGGCGGCGTGGATGGCCGCACGGATGCGGGGATAGGTGCCGCAGCGGCAGATGTTGCCGGCCATGGCCTCGTCGATCTGCGCGTCGGTGGGCTTCTTGTTGCCCTTGAGCAAGGCCGTGGCGCTCATCACCTGGCCGCTCTGACAGTAGCCGCACTGGGCCACGTCGTGCGCCACCCAGGCCGCCTGCACGGCCTGGCCGACCTTGTCGTTCGCCAGGCCCTCGATGGTGGTCACCGGGCCCTGCACGGCGGACACCGGCATCAGGCAGGAGCGCACCGGGGCGCCGGCCACGTGCATGGTGCAGGCGCCGCACTGCGCGGCGCCACAGCCGAACTTGGTGCCGGTGAGCCGCAGCTCCTCGCGCACGGCCCACAGCAATGGCATGTCGGGCTCGGCGTCCAGTGCAACGGCGCGGCCGTTCACGGTCAGGTTGATCATCGGGGGGCCTCCGGGTGTGGGAAGCGGGCACTCTAGCCAGAACGCCCGACCCCGTCTGCCAGTCAGGCATTGCCCACTCAGCGTGCGTACCGCGCCAGCGCCTGCAGCAGCGCCGCCAGGCTCAGCGGCTTGGTGAGGTGGGCATCGCAGCCCGCCGCCAATGACTGCTGGGCGTCGGTATCCGCAGCGCTGGCCGTCAGCGCGACGATGGGTGTGCGCGCACGGCCCTCGGCGGCCTCCACGGCGCGCCACTGGCGCGTGGCCGACAGGCCGTCCAGCACCGGCATCAGCATGTCCATCAACACTAGGTCAAACTGCCCGGACTGCAGCGCCCGCAAGGCCTGCGCGCCGTCGCTGACGCGCGTGACGCGGTGGCCCAGCGGCACCAGCATGCCCTCGATGACGAGCACGTTGACCTCGTTGTCCTCGGCCAGCAGCAGCGACAGCGCGCGCGTGGGCGCCACGCCCTCAGCGCGCGGCGCCACACCATCGTCGTGCGGCGGCCGGCCGGGCGGCAGGTCCAGCCGCGCCTCGAAGCGGCTGCCCTCGCCGGGCGTGCTGCGCACGCTGACGTCGCCACCCATCAGCCGCGCGAGGCTGCGCGTGATGGGCAGGCCCAGGCCCGTGCCTCCGAAGCGCTGCGCGATGCTGGCATCGGCCTGCTCGAAGGGCTCGAAGATGCGCGCCAGCTGCGCCGCAGCGATGCCGACGCCGGTGTCCTGCACGGCGATGACGATGCGCCCCTCGTGCACGCCGTCGCCGGGCTCCCGCGACAGCTCCACCACCACGCCGCCCTGCGGCGTGAACTTGATCGCATTGCCCACCAGGTTGGTGACGATCTGCGCGACGCGCTGCTCGTCGCCCAGTACCCAGCCCGTCGCGTCGGTGCGCGCAAACACGCGCAGCCACAGGCCCTGCGCCTGGGCGCGCTCGCGCAGCAGCTCCAGCTGCAGCTCCACCAGGTCCACGAGGTTGAACGGGTGCGAGGCCAGCGTCAGCCTGCCACTCTCGATACGGGCGTTGTCCAGCAGGTCGTTGATGAGGGCGAAGGCCTGACGGCCGGCGTGGCGCAGCACCTCGACGTGATGCGCCTGCTCGGGCCGCAGCGGCGAACGCGCCAGGATGTCGGACAGCCCCAGCACCGCGTTCATCGGCGTGCGCATCTCGTGGCTGACCTGGGCCAGCAGCTCGGTCTTGGCGCGGCTGCGCGCATCGGCCAGTTCGCGCTCACGCAGCAGCTCGCGCTCGCGCGCACGAGCCTGGCGGGCGCGCAGCAGCGCATTGAGCGCGAGCGCCGCGGCCAGCACGTACAGCGCCGGCACCGGCGCCGGCAACAGACCGGCCGCTACGGCACCCCAGGCCGCCGCCGCCAGCCCAGCCAGTGCCAGGCTGGCCGCTAGCAGCTGGCGGCGCAGCAGCAGCGGCAGGGCGCCCAGCGCGAGCAACAGGCCGTTCAGCGCCCACACCGCCGCGCCGCGCTCGCGCAGCAGGGGCAGCGGGTCGGCACCCAGAGCCTCGAACACCGCCGCGTTCAGCACCGCGCCACTGACGCGCCCCTCGGGCAGCATGACCTCGTCCGCAAAAAACGCGCTGCTGCCCACGAACACGCTGCGTCCCGCCAGCAAGCGTGCCAGCTCCGCATCGTCGGCCTCACCCAGCGCGGCACGCATCAGGCGCTGCCAGCTCACGCGCGGCAGCTCGCCCCCATGCGGCGGCAGGCGCAACCGCAGCAGCGCCTGCGCGTCCACCGGCCAACGCCGCGCGCCGGCCGCCAGCTCGCCGCCGTCCAGCCGCCAGCCCGTCGCGCCGTCGGCCCGCAGCCGCGCTGCCAGCGCCAGGCTGGGCAGCGAGCGGCCCTGCACCTGGTGCAGCAAAGGCAGGTGGCGCAGCCGGCCGTCGTCGTCCAGCGCGGCGGAGATGACCCCCAGGCTGCCGGGCACGGCCAGTGCGTCCAGCAGCGCGTCAGCCGGCGGCGTCAGCCCGGCCCATGCGATGCCAGCCGGTGCCCCGCCCAGGCGCTGCAGAGCCGCCCGCTCGACCGGCGTGGCCGGCGCCAGCTCCACGGCGGCGCGCTGCCCGGGCGCCAGCCCCGCTGCGGCCAGCACCACAGGCGGCGCCTGTGCAAGCGCCTGCGCCAGCCGTGCATCGCCCTCGCGCGGGCCGGCGAACACGATGTCCAGCACCACCAGCTTCGCGCCGGCCTGGCGCAGGTAGTCCAGCATCAGCGCATACACCTCGCGAGAGTACGGCCACTCGCCCAGCGGCTCGCGCAGCGCGCGCAGCGAGGCGTCGTCGATGTCCACGACGACGCTACCCGACGCGCGCGGCGCGGGCGGCGCCGTGGCCTGCAGTAGCAAGTCGGCCAGCGCACGGTCCAGCCGCGACTGCACACCCGCCAGGCCCAGCAGCGCCCACAGCAGCAGCGCCGCGGGCAGGGCCAGCCAGCGCAGGTGCTTCAAAGCACTGGCACGAGCAGCAGAGGCAGCAGCCACAACCAGCGTGGGTAAGGCACCTCGATCCGCTGTGTCTGGCCCCAGGGGCCGGCCACGCCGGCTGCGTTCACGCCGCGTGCACGCAGGAAGTAGTGGCCCCAGGACGGCTTGGGCATGGCCAGCTCGGGCTTGTCGGTCGTGAAATTCTGGACGTCGGCGCCGTCGAAGGCGTCCGTCCTACTCCACGTCAGCTCGTAACGAACGACGCCCTTGTCGGCGCGCCAGCGCAGCTGCAGCTGGTCACCGCTGAGGTCGGGCTCGGCCGGTGGCGGCGCGGGCGGCGGCGGCTGGAGCTCGAAGCTCTGCGCATCGCTGAACGGCCCGGCGCGGCCGCCGGCCTCCACGGACGCGACCCGCCAGTGATAGACGCCGTGGCCGCTCAGGTCGGCCAGGCGCGCCTCGAAGCTGGCCGCGTCCAGCGGCGGCGGCTGCAGCACCAGATCCTTGAACTCGGCGTCGCGGGCGATCTGCAAGCGCACGGCAGGGGCCGCCGTGTTGCGGCTCCAAGCCAGCGCCATGCCACTGCTGTAGCCCACTGCGCCCGGCGCGGGCGCCTGGATGAACGGCGGCTCGGGTCGCGCCTGCAGGCGCAGCTCGGCATCGGCGGCGCGCCCTTCGTGGCCGCGGGCGTCGACGGCGCGCACGCGCAGCGTGTAGTCGCCGTCGGGCAGCTCGCGCGCCTCGGGCCAGGTGACGGCGGGCTCGCCGACCTCGGCGTCCAGCAGCAGGCGGTCGAAGTCGCCCCGTGGGTAGAGCTGTGCGCGCCAGGTCTGGGCGCCAGCCGGGCCGCCCGTCCAGGCCAGGTGCAGCGGCAGGCGATCGGCGACGGCCGCCAGGCCGCCCAGGTCCGGCGGGGGCAGCAGCGCGCTCACCGACAGCGCCCGGCCATCGGCCAGCAGGCCCTGTCCGGCATTCACGGTGGCAGCCATGCCTTGGGCCTGCACCGCACCGGCCAGTACCTGCATGCGGCTTTGCGCCGCAGCGGCCTGCACGCGGAACTCGGTGCCGCGCACACCCAGATTGACATGCGGCGTGCGCAGCTCGTACAGCGGCACGCGCTGCGCATTGGGCGCCACGCGGCTGTCGGCACCGCCCTTGTCGAGGTTCAGCCGCACGGCCGGCAGCGCGCCGCGGCCGAGCACCAGCAGCTGCGTCAGCGTCACCTCGCTGCCGGGCGGCAGCAGCAGCCGCGAGCCGTCAGCAAAGCGCAGCGACACACTGGCTTGTGGCCCGGTGCGCAGGCGGTCGCCGCCCTGCAGCATGGCGCCGGCGGCCAGCGGCTCGCTGCTGGCGCCGCGCTGGCGCTGCACATCGCCGCGCACGAACAGCACCTCGGCCACACCGGCCTCGCGCCGCAGCCAGGCCACCGGCATGCGCAGCGTGGCGCCGGGGCGCAGGCGCAGCGGGTCGGGCACGCGGTTGAGCTTCTGCAGGTCGCGCCAGGTCTTGCCTGCGTCCAGCCAGGCATCAGTCAGCGACAGCAGCGTGTCGCCGGGCTGGATGGTGTAGCGCCAATCGGCGTCCGCCGCCTCCGGCACCGCAACAGCCCATGCGGCACTCATCCACAGCAGTCCTGCCAAGCAGACTTTGCGTCCGTTCATCGCAGCTTCTCCCCGAGAAATCCAGCGCGAGATGGTAGCGACTGCGCTGTCAGGCCACGCCCCCTGGCGAGGGGTCAGGTGTGGGCGAGCGCGCTGCGCAGCTGATCGCGCAGCGCGCGCAGTTGCAGCAACTCCTGCTCGGGCGCCTGCAGGGCCGGCCACAGCAGCGCGACAAGGTCGCGGCTGCTCTGCGCCACGTCGATCTGCCGGCCGGTGATGACCACCTCCCACAGCATGTGCTCCATGGGCCCGAACACCAGCGAGCGCAGCAGCCGCAGCGGGATGTCGCTGCGCACCTCGCCGACCTGCTGGCCGCGCGCCAGCAGATCCATCAGCGGCGCGGTGTAGCGGCGCTGCAGCTCGACGAAGCCTTCGCCGAGATCCTGGCCCTTGGTCCGGCCTTCGGACAGCACCAGCGCGCACAGCCCCGTGCCCTGGATGAGGAACAACCGCAGGTGGGTCAGCACGATGAACTCCAGCTGCTCGCGCACCGGCGCCTCGCGCGGCAGGCCGGCCTCGATGGCCGCGATGATCTCGTCGTACCAGTCCTGGATCACGCGCATACACAGCTCGCGCTTGCCGCGGAAATACGTGAACACCGTGGCCTCGGAGATGCCCAGCCGCTGCGCGATCTCGGTGGTCGTCGCGCGCTCGTAGCCACGCTCGGCGAACACCTCGCGGCCTGCGCGCAGGATGTCGCGCACGCGCTGCTCGGCCTTGGGGCCAACGGGCGAGCGGCGCTGGGGAGGCGTGACGGCGAGCGTGGTCATGGCGGCTGCATTCTGCGCAACTATTGAGGATTACTCAAGTCAGCATTGCATCCACGTTCCCGCTGGATTATTCTGGCGCGCCTCAAACGGCTCACGAGGCCGTCATTCAATAAATTGAGCTTTGCTTATCAAAGCTCGCCGGGAGACACCATGCCGGTCCTGACCACCCAGCTCAACCCCCGCTCGGCCGACTTCAAGGCCAACGCTGATGCGATGCGCGGCCTCGTCGACGACCTGAACGGCCAACTCGCCCGCATCGCCCAGGGCGGCGGCGAGGCCGCGCGCGCCAAGCACACCGCCCGCGGCAAGCTGCTGCCGCGCGACCGCGTGGAGATGCTGCTGGACCCGGGCACGCCGTTCCTCGAACTGGCGCCGCTCGCCGGGCTGAACCTCTACGACAACGCGGCCCCGGGCGGCGGCGTCGTGGCCGGCATCGGCCGCGTGTCGGGCGTGGAATGCGTCATCGTCTGCAACGACGCGACCGTGAAGGGCGGCACCTACTACCCCATCACCGTCAAAAAGCACCTGCGCGCGCAGGAGATCGCGCAGCAGAACCGGCTGCCCTGCCTGTACCTCGTGGACAGCGGCGGCGCCAACCTGCCCAACCAGGACGAGGTCTTCCCCGACCGCGACCACTTCGGCCGCATCTTCTTCAACCAGGCGAACCTGTCCGCTGAAGGCATCCCGCAAATCGCCGTCGTCATGGGCTCGTGCACGGCCGGCGGTGCCTACGTGCCGGCGATGAGCGACGAGACCATCATCGTGAAGAACCAGGGCACCATCTTCCTGGGCGGCCCGCCGCTGGTGAAGGCCGCCACGGGCGAGGTCGTCACGGCCGAGGACCTGGGCGGCGGTGACGTGCATACGCGCCTGTCCGGCGTGGCCGACCACCTCGCCAACAGCGACACGCATGCGCTGGCCATCGCCCGCCAGTCCGTCGCGCGGCTGAACTGGACGAAGGCCAACCCGCTGGCGATGCAGGCTCCGAAGGCCCCGGCCTTCGACCCGGCCGAGCTGCACGGCGTGATCCCCACCGACACGCGCAAGCCCTTCGACGTGCGCGAGGTCATCGCCCGCATCGTCGACGGCTCGGAGTTCGACGAGTTCAAGGCCCGCTATGGGCAAACGCTGGTCTGCGGCTTCGCGCACATCGAGGGCATGCCGGTGGGCATCGTCGCCAACAACGGCATCCTGTTCGCCGAGAGCGCCAACAAGGGCGCGCACTTCATCGAGCTGTGCTGCCAGCGCAAGATCCCGCTGGTGTTCCTGCAGAACATCACCGGCTTCATGGTGGGCCGCAAGTACGAGAACGAGGGTATCGCCCGCGCCGGCGCCAAGATGGTGACGGCGGTGGCCTGCGCCGCTGTCCCGAAGTTCACCATCATCATCGGCGGGTCGTTCGGCGCCGGGAACTACGGCATGTGCGGCCGCGCGTACAGCCCGCGCTTCCTGTGGATGTGGCCCAACGCGCGCATCTCGGTGATGGGCGGCGAGCAGGCAGCCAGCGTGCTGAGCACCCTGCGCCGCGACGCCATCGAGGCCAAGGGCGGCAGCTGGTCCGCCGAAGAGGAAGAAGCCTTCAAGGCGCCGCTGCGACAGCAGTACGAGGACCAGGGCCACCCCTACTACGCGTCGGCGCGCCTCTGGGACGACGGCGTCATCGACCCCGCCGATACGCGCCGCGTGCTGGCGCTGGGCTTGAGCGCGTCGCTGAACGCGCCCATTCCCGACACGAAGTTCGGCGTGTTCCGGATGTGATGGCCGTCCGCCCACTCCAGCCGAGCGACTCGCTCGAAGAACTGACCCGGCTGCTGCACGCCGCCTATGCCTCCCTCGCTGCCCAGGGCTGGAACTTCACTGCCGCAGACCAGCGCGTCGAAGTCACGCGTGAGCGTCTGGCGGGCGCACAGGGTTTCGTCGCCGAGCTGGCCGGCCGCATCGTCGGCACGGTGGCCGTGCGCGGCCCCAAGCGGGTCAGCGAAGCCTACATCGCTGACCCACCGCCCGCGCTCTACACCACGCCCGGCACGGCCATCCTGTCCCAACTGGCCGTGCACCCGGACTGCCGCGGGCTCGGGCTCGGCGAGCGACTGATGGACGCGGCCGAGGCCTGGGCGCGCGAGCGTGGCTTCACACAGCTGGCGCTCGACACGGCCGAGCCCGCCGCCACGCTGCGCCGGCGCTACGAACGCCGTGGCTACGTCATGGTGGGTGGCGTGCAGTGGCAGGGCAAGACGTATGCGTCGGTGTTGATGATCAAGCTGTTGGGCGAGGGAGGGCCTGCCTACAATGCACATGAAAATCAAGTTTCATACACATCATGCGCACCAACATTGAAATCGACGATGAGTTGATGGCCGATGCCATGGCGGCAGGGCGCTTCAAGACCAAGCGGGAAGCGGTGGAAGCAGGGCTGGCACTCGTGAAGCGGCAGGCTGCCTACCAGGAAATCCTGCAACTCGCGGGCAAGCTGCCCTGGGGCTGGCCGGGCGATGAACGCTTGAGCGGGCGGCCCAACTGGTACCGGGTCGATGCCGAGGGCAACGAACTCCCCGACCCCCTCCCCGCGACTCCCGCAGCATCGAAGAAGCGCCATGGTGGTCGTTGATAGCGGCGTATGGATTGACTTTTTCAACGGCGCACCGAGCCCGGCGTGTATGCAGCTCAAGACGCTGCTTGAAGAGGCGAGGACGCCTGTCGTGGCGCCCGACCTGATCGTGTTCGAGGTGCTGAGGGGCTTCAGGCACGAGCGCCAGCACCGGATGGCCATGCGGGTGTTCGAACAAGTCCGCATGCCCTTGAATATGGACCTGGCGAGCACCGAACGCGCCGCCAACCGCTACCGTCGCCTGCGTGAAATGGGCATCACCATACGCAACTCGATCGATGTGCTGGTGGCGTCGCATTGCATCGACAAGGACTTGCTGCTGCTGCAGCGCGACCGCGACTTCCTGCCCTTCGAGCAGCACTTCGGCCTCCGTCTGCTTCAACCCCTGCATTGACATGACCGCCCTCAACGTTGTCGTGACGGACGCTGTCGCCCACGTCACCCTGAACCGCCCCGAAGTGCGCAACGCCTTCAACGAGGGCCTGATCGCCGAACTCACCGCCGCCTTCACCACGCTCGGCCAGCGCCCCGACCTGCGCGCCATCGTGCTGGCCGCCGAGGGCAAGGCCTTCTGCGCCGGTGCCGACCTGAACTGGATGCAGGCCATGGCCGGCTACTCGTGGGACGAGAACCACGCCGACGCCACCCGCCTGGCCGACATGCTGTGGGCGATCTACAGCTGCCCGGCACCCGTCATCGCCCGCGTGCAGGGCGACGTGTATGCCGGCGGCGTGGGCCTGGTGGCGTGTGCCGACATCGTCGTGGCGGTGGACACCGCCGGCTTCTGCCTCAGCGAAGCCAAGCTGGGCCTGCTGCCCGCCACCATCGGCCCCTACGTCGCGCGCGCGCTCGGCGAGCAGGCGTCGCGCCGCTATTTCGTGACGGCCGAGCGCTTCGGCGCCGCCGAGGCGCAGCGCCTGGGCCTGGTGCACGAGGTCGTCGCGACCGACGCACTGGATGCCAAGGTCGACGAGCTCACCGCCGCCATCACCGCCAACGGTCCCGCCGCCGTGCGCGCCTGCAAGCGGCTGGTAAAGGATGTGGCCGGCCGCGAGATCACGCCCGCGCTGCGTGACGACACGGCACGCCGCATCGCCGACATCCGCGCCAGCGCCGAGGGGCGCGACGGCGTGCAGAGCTTTCTGTCCAAGCGCAAGCCGGGCTGGTTGGCGGACTGAAGATGGTCTACCGCTACACCGTCTCGATCACACCGCCGGCCGAGCCGCCGCAGACGCGCGACTCGGTCTACTCAGAGTTCGTGCTGGACCTGCCGCCCGCCTGGCAACCGCAGGCGCCGGAAGAAGACAACACCGTCGCCTTCCACCAGCCAACCGCAGACGCGGCGCTGGTCGTATCGGTGGACTTCATCGCCAGCGGTGCCGACGACCTGCAGGCGCTGGGCGAGCAGGTCATCGCGCAGCGCCTCGCCGCGCTGGCCCACGCCACGCCGGGCGACTGGCAGACGCTGCAGCAGCAGCGGCGCCCGCACCGCAGCGGCGCCGGCCTGGAGCTGTCCTTTGCGGCCGAGCTGCCGGGCCGTCAGGTGGCGCTGTACCTGGGCTACGCCACGCCGCGCAAACTGCTGCACTTCCTGATGATCTGTAGCCCCGACCGGGCGGCCGCGCTCGCCCTGTTCAACGCCACGGTGCCGCACTTCAAGCCGCGCCTGCCCTGACCCGCTCCCGATGACCGCTCTCGACCTCGCCCAACGCAGCCGCGCTGCCGTCTGGCACCCCTGCACGCAGATGGCCCGCCTCGCCGACGTGCCGCCGCTACCCATCGCCCGCGGCGAGGGCCCCTGGCTGATCGACACCGACGGCCGCCGCTACTTCGACGCCAATTCGTCCTGGTGGGTCAACCTGTTCGGCCACAGCGACAAGCCGTTGCACGACGCCATCAAGCAGCAGCTCGACACGCTGCCCCACGTGATGCTGGCCGGCTGCACGCACGAGCCCGCCGTGCGGCTGGCCGAGCGGCTGTCTGCCCGGACGGGCGGCGCGCTGGGCCATGTGTTCTTCGGCAGCGATGGCGCCAGCGCCGTGGAGATTGCGCTGAAGCAAAGCTTCCATTCGTGGAAGAACCGCGGCCAGGCGGACAAGCGCGAGTTCGTGTGCCTGAAGAACAGCTATCACGGCGAAACGCTGGGTGCGCTCAGCGTGACCGACGTGCAGGTGTTCCGCGACGCCTACGACCCTCTGCTGATGCGCGCCCACATCGTGGCCTCGCCCGATGCGCGCCTCGGCAATGAAGCCGAGGCACTGGCTGCGATGCGCTCGCTGCTGACTGAGCGGCACGCGCAGATCGCCTGCGTCATCGTCGAGCCGCTGATCCAGGGCGCAGCTGGCATGGTCATGCACTCACCCGAGTACCTGCGCGGCCTGCGCGAGCTGACGCGCGAGTTCGGCGTTCACCTCATCGCCGACGAAATTGCCGTCGGCTGCGGCCGCACCGGCACCTTCTTCGCCTGGGAACAGGTGGGCGCCGACTGGCCCGACTTCGTCTTGCTGAGCAAGGGCATCACCGGCGGCACGATGGCGCTGTCGCTAGTGCTCACCACGGATGACGTGTTCAAAGCGTTCTGGAGCGAAGACGTCGCCCGCGGCTTCCTGCATTCGCACAGCTACACCGGCAACCCGCTGGCCTGCGCGGCGGCCAACGCAGTGCTGGACCGCTTCGATGCCGGCCAGCTCGACGACAACCGCGCCCAGGCCGAACGCCTGACGCGCGCCTTCGCCCCCTTGAGATCGCGCGTGGCCCATCTGCGCCAACGCGGCATGATCCTGGCCTTCGATGTTCCGGGCGCCCCGCCGCGCTTCGCCGAGACCTTCCACCTGAAGGCCCGCGCACACGAACTGCTGGTCCGACCGATCGGCAACACCGTCTATTTGATGCCCCCTTACCTGATCGACGACGCGACCGCGGCCTTCCTGGCCCAGGCCGTGACGGCGACGCTGAACGATGTCCTTGCTTGATCACCTGAGCGCCAAGCTCGGCGCCATCTCGGCGCAGAGCCTCAAGCGCAGCCTGCGCCGCGCCGACACCGGCACCGCCCCGCGCCAGACCATCAACGGCCGCGAACTGTTGATGTTCTGCTCGAACGACTACCTCGGCCTGGCCGCCGAACCGGCGATTGCCGATGCGCTGGCCGACGGCGCGCGCCGCTGGGGCGGCGGCTCGGGCGCGTCGCCGCTGGTCAGCGGCCACAGCGCCGCGCACGAGGCTGTCACTGACACGCTGGCCCGCTGGTACGCGCCGCACATCCCGCAGGCCCGCGCCATCGGCTTTTGCACCGGCTACATGGCCAACCTGGCCGTCGTCACGGCCCTGGGCGACGAGCACACCGAGATCTTTTCGGAGAAGCTCAACCACGCGTCCCTCATCGACGCCGCGCGGCTGGCCCGAGCCGAGGTCTCGCGCTACCGCCACGCCGACGTCGATGGCCTGCGCCGACTGCTTGCAGCCAGCACGGCCAAGGTCAAGCTCATCGTGACGGACGCCGTGTTCAGCATGGACGGCGACCTCGCGCCGCTGCCCGCGCTGCTGGCGCTGGCGGAGGAATTCGACGCCTGGCTGGTCGTGGACGACGCCCACGGCTTCGGCGTGCTGGGCGAACACGGCCGCGGCACGCTGGAGCATTTCGGCCTGAACAGCGAGCGGCTCATCCTCGTCGGCACGCTGGGCAAGGCCGCAGGCCTGGCAGGCGCCTTCGTCGCAGCGCACGCCACCATCGTCGAGTACCTGCTGCAGGCCGCGCGCAACTTCATCTTCTCCACCGCGTCGCCGCCGGCCGTCGAGCACGCGCTGCTGACCAGCTTCGCGCTCATCGAAGGCCCGCTGGGTGCGCAGCGCCGCGCCAACCTCGTCGCGCGGCAGGCGCAGCTGCGCGACGGCCTGCTGGCGCTGATCGCCCGCCATCCACGCCTGGGCTGGCAGCTCACCGACGCCGCCACGCCCATCCAGCCGCTGATCGTCGGCGGCAATGCCGAGGTCATGGCGCTGGCCGCCGCGCTGGAGGCCGCCGGCCTGCGCGTGCCGGGCATCCGCCCGCCCACGGTCGCCGCCGGCACAGCGCGGCTGCGCATCACGCTGTGCGGCACGCACACGGCGGCCGACGTCGACACGCTGCTGACCGCGCTGGACCGCGCCGCCGCCGCGCAGGAGCAGGCCGCATGAACGGCTTCTTCATCACCGGCACCGACACTGAGATCGGCAAGACCTTCGTCACTGCCGCGCTGACGCGCGCGCTCGTGGCGGCCGGTCGGCGCGTCGCGCCGATCAAGTCGCTCGCCGCCGGGCAGGAGCTCGTCGACGGCCGCTGGGTTAACGAGGACGTCGCCACGCTGCTGGCTGCGCAGAACCTGGGCCTGCTGGATGCCGACGTCGGTCCGCTGCAGTTCCGCCAGCCCTGCGCGCCGCACATCGCGGCCCAGCTGGAAGGTCGACGGATCTCCCGTGACGCACTACTGGCCGCCATCCACGCCACGGCCGCCAAGGCCGACATCGCCCTCGTCGAAGGCGTGGGCGGCTTCCGCGTGCCGCTGACCGACACGTGGGACACGGCCGACCTCGCCGTGGACCTGGGCCTGCCCGTCATTCTCGTCGTGGGCCTGCGGCTGGGCTGCATCAACCACGCGTTGCTGAGCGCCGAGGCCATCCGCGCGCGCGGCCTGCGGCTCGCCGCGTGGGTGGCCAACACAGTGGACGCGCATCAACCGCACGTCACGGACAATCTGCACGCGCTGCAGGCCGGCCTGAAGGCTCCGTGCCTCGGGCACCTCCCCCGACTCTCCGACCCGCTGGCCGCGCCGGCGTGTCTCGACATTTCCCCCTTGGTGGCTTTCGCATGAACCAGATCCAGACCCTCACCCCCACCACCGACGCCGACCGCCGCCAGGCCAAGCCCTGGACCGTGGCCGACGTCGCGGCACTGTTCGAGCTGCCCTTCAACGACCTGCTGTTCCGCGCACAGCAGGTGCACCGCGAGCACTTCGACGCCAACGCGGTGCAGCTGTCCACGCTGCTGTCCATCAAGACCGGCGGTTGCGAGGAGGACTGCGCCTATTGCCCGCAATCAGCGCACTTCGACACGGGCCTCAAGGCCGAGAAGCTGATCCCGCTGCAGGAGGTGATGGAAGCCGCCCGCGCCGCCAAGGCCAACGGCGCCACGCGTTTCTGCATGGGCGCCGCCTGGCGCTCGCCCAAGCCACGCCACCTGGAAGCCATCGGCGAGATGATTTCAGAGGTCAAGGCGCTGGGCCTGGAGACCTGCCTGACGGCCGGCATGCTGGAAGAGGGCCAGGCCGAGCAGCTCAAAGTTGCGGGCCTCGACTACTACAACCACAACCTCGACACCGCGCCCGAGTTCTACGGCCAGATCATCACGACGCGCACGTACCAGGACCGCCTCGACACGCTGGACCGCGTGCGCCAGCAGGGTCTGAAGGTCTGCTCCGGCGGCATCGTCGGCATGGGCGAGACGCGCCGCCAGCGCGCTGGCCTCATCGTGCAGCTCGCCAACCTCGACCCCTACCCCGAGAGCGTGCCCATCAACAACCTCGTGCAGGTGGAAGGCACGCCACTGGCCGGCGTGGCACCGCTGGACCCGCTGGAGTTCATCCGCACGATTGCCGTCGCCCGCATCACGATGCCGCGCGCGATGGTGCGCCTGTCAGCCGGCCGCGAGGAGATGCCCGAGACCATGCAGGCGCTGTGCTTCCTGGCTGGCGCCAATTCCATGTTCTACGGCGACAAGCTGCTGACGACGAGCAACCCGCAGGCCGAGAAGGACCGCGCGCTGCTGGAACGCCTGGGCATGCGCTGCTCGACCGAGGCGGAGCTGACGCCGTCCGACGCTGCGGCCAAGGTCCAGGTCTGCACGCACTGACATGAAGCTCGCACTTGCCCTGCTCGCGGCCCTGTCCCTGTCCGGCTGCGCCATCGTCTACGACTACGCGCAGGAAGTGGCGCAAGCCCAATGCGCCAGCAGCAACAGCAACCCGCAGGACCGACGCGCCTGCGAGAAGCGCAACGCGCCGGCCTACGACGACTACGAGGCGCGCCGCAAGCGCCTGAAGGAAGGCCAACCGGGCTGACCGCCCGCCGCCTGCCTGCCTCACCCGCCGGTGACCCCGGCCCCAGAAGAACAAGCCTGTAGAAGGTTCACAAGACCGGAGACAAGAGAGATGTTCAAGAAGATCCTGATCGCCAACCGTGGCGAGATTGCCTGCCGAGTCGCGGCTACCGCGAAGCGACTCGGTATTCAGACGGTAGCCGTCTACTCCGAGGCGGATGACAACGCCCAGCACGTGAAGGCCTGCGACGAGGCCGTGCT
Source organism: Pelomonas margarita (assembly GCF_043555875.1). NCBI lineage: Bacteria > Pseudomonadati > Pseudomonadota > Betaproteobacteria > Burkholderiales > Sphaerotilaceae > Roseateles > Pelomonas margarita. The sequence continues at coordinate 26,418 of NZ_JBIGHW010000010.1, forward strand.
GATCGGCGGCCCGGCACCTCGCGACTCCTACCTGCAATGGGAGCGCATCCTGGCCGCCGCCAAGGCGACCGGCGCGCAGGCCGTGCACCCCGGCTATGGCTTCCTCAGCGAGAACGAGGCCTTCGCACAGGCCTGCGCTGACGCCGGCGTCGTCTTCATCGGCCCGCCGCCCAGCGCCATCCAGGCGATGGGGCTGAAGGCCGAGTCCAAGCGGCTGATGGAAAGCGCCGGTGTGCCGCTGGTGCCGGGCTACCACGGCGCCGACCAGGACCCCGCGCTGCTCAAGCGCGAAGCGGACCGCATCGGCTTCCCGGTGCTGATCAAGGCCAGCGCCGGCGGCGGTGGCAAGGGCATGCGCGCGGTCTACGGCGCCGACGAATTCGACGCGGCCCTCGCCTCGTGCAAGCGCGAGGCCATCAACAGCTTCGGCGACGACGCGGTGCTGATCGAGCGCTACGTGCAACGCCCGCGCCACATCGAGATCCAGGTGTTCGGCGACACGCTGGGCGACTGCGTCTACCTGTTCGAGCGCGACTGCTCCGTGCAGCGCCGCCACCAGAAGGTGCTCGAAGAAGCGCCCGCGCCGGGCATGACACCGGAGCGCCGCGCGCAGATGGGCGAGGCCGCCGTGGCCGCCGCCAAGGCCGTGGGCTACGTGGGCGCCGGCACCGTCGAGTTCATTGCTGAACAAGACGGCCGCTTCTACTTCATGGAGATGAACACGCGGCTGCAGGTGGAGCATCCGGTGACGGAAGCCATCACCGGGCAAGACCTGGTGGAGTGGCAACTGCGCGTCGCCGCGGGCCAGCCGCTGCCGCTTAAGCAATCGGAACTTCGCATGCACGGCCACGCCATCGAGGCCCGCATCTGCGCCGAGAACCCGGATGGCGGCTTCCTGCCCGCCACCGGTGCGCTGGACGTGGCCCGCTGGCCGGCTCACGTCGCCTTTGAACGAGGCAACACCCGCATCGACGCCGGCGTGCGCGAGGGCGACGCGATCAGCCCCTACTACGACTCGATGATCGCCAAGCTCATCGTCTGGGGCGAGGACCGCGCGCAGGCGCTGGCGAGGCTGGACGCCGCGCTGCGCGACACGCACATCGTCGGCCTGCACACCAACGTCGCCTTCCTGCGCCGCTGCGCGGCCACGGCGTCGTTCGCCAATGCCGACCTCGACACCGGCCTCATCGAACGCGAGCGCGCGGTGCTGTTCGACCAGCCCGGCCTGCCACTGCGCGTGTCGGCCGCCGCCGTCGTCGCGCACACGCTGGCCGTCGAGGCTGCCACGCAGGGCGCCGACCCGTGGAGCGCGCGCGACGGCTTCCGCCTGTTCGGCGCGGCCACGCGCCGCTTCGACCTGGCTGCCGGCGACGCGCACCACGAGGTGCTGCTGGCCCGCCAGCACCGCGGCGGCATGACGCTGACCGTGGCCGGCGAGGCCATAGCCTTCGCCGTGCAGTCGAGCAACGCCGAGACGCACGAGCTGTTTCTCGGCACTGACCGCGTGCGCGTAAAGACCTACGCCCAGGGTGAGCGCATCGCCGTGTTCGCCGCGACCGGCTCGGCCGTGCTGACCGAGGTGGACCTCATCGCCCACGCCGGTGACGGCCCCGCCGAGGGCGGCCGCCTGACGGCACCGATGCCCGGCAAGCTCATCGCCTTCCTCGCGAAAGCCGGCGACACCGTCACCAAAGGTCAGCAGCTGGCCGTCATGGAAGCGATGAAAATGGAGCACACCATCTCGTCGCCACGCGACGGCACCGTGGCTGAGCTGCTGTTCGCCGTGGGCGACCAGGTGAGCGACGGCGCGGAACTGCTGAAGCTGGAAGCATGACCATGGCCCTGCCCTCGCAAGTCCAGATCCTCGACGTCGGCCCGCGCGACGGCCTGCAGAACGAGAAGGAGAACGTCGCCACCGAGCACAAGGCTCGGCTCGTCGCGATGCTGCAGGACGCCGGGCTCAAGGAGATCGAGGTCACCAGCTTCGTCAGCCCGAAGTGGGTGCCGCAGATGGCCGACAACACGGCCGTTATGGCGGCCATCACGCGCAAGCCGGGTGTGCGCTACTCGGTGCTGGTACCCAACCTCAAGGGGCTGGAGCCGGCGCTGGCGTCCAGGCCCGACGAGATCCTCGTCTTCACCGCGGCCAGTGAGGCGTTCACGCAGAAGAACATCAACTGCTCCATCGCCGAGAGCCTGGCGCGCTTCGCGCCCGTCATCGAAGGCGCGCATGCGGCGGGTGTGAAGGTGCGCGCGGCGCTGTCGTGCGCTTTAGGCTGCCCGTACGAGGGCGACATCAGCGCGGACCAGGTCGAGGCCGTCGTGCAGCCGCTGCGCGCGCTGGGCGTGGACGCCATCGACATCGCCGACACCATCGGCGTGGGCACGCCGCGCAAGGTGCAGCTCGCGATGGAGCGTGCGCTGAAGCACTTCCCCATCGCCGAGGTGTCGGGCCACTTCCACGACACCTACGGCCAGGCGCTGACCAACATCTACGCCAGCCTGGAGCTCGGTGTGCACAGCTTCCACGCCAGCGTGGCCGGCCTGGGCGGCTGCCCCTACGCCAAGGGCGCGACGGGCAACGTGGCGACCGAGGACGTCGTCTTCATGCTCGACGGCCTCGGCATAGCGACGGGCATAGCCCTGGACCAACTCGTCGACGCCGGCGCCTTCATCTCCGGCGTGCTGGGCCGGCCGCCGGTGTCGCGCGTGGCGCGGGCGGTGCTGGCCAAGCGCACCGGCTGACCTGCACTTTCAAGGGCCGTCCACGCCGCCACAATCAGCGCATGGCTCAAGGCAAACGAATCTCCAATGACATCGGCGAGGACGCACTGGCCACCATTCAGGCGCTGGGAGCGGCGGTCAAGCGGGCACGCCTGGCTGCAGGCGAGGGGCAGGCGGCCGCAGCGGCCCGCTTGGGCGTGCACGTGCAGACCATCGCGCGCATCGAGTCGGGCGAACCCGGCGTGGCGGTGGGGCATGTGGTGGGTTTGCTCACCCACTACGGCCTGACGCTGCAAGTGCCCGCTGCTGAACTCGGCGCCGCGTAGGCCGGGCAGCACGAAGCGCAGGGACGGGTACATCCCAGGCCGCCCGGTGTGGCACTGCGGTTCAATCGCGCATCCACCGGGAGACTTGCCATGCCACGCCACCTCGCCGCCTGCGCCATCGTCCTGCTTGCCAGCGTCGGCGCCCAAGCCCAGGACGCCCCGACGGCCCACGACGCCGCCAAGGCCCAGGCCTGGGGTGCCAACGAACAGGGCCTGCGCGCCTACACCTTCGTGCTGCTGAAGACCGGCCCGCAGCGCATGCCTGCCGGCCCTGAGCGGGACGCGATGTTCAAGGGCCACTTCGCCAACATGGAGCGCCTGGCCAAGGCAGGCCTGCTGGTCTATGCCGGGCCGCTGGACGGCGTCAACGGACTGCGCGGGCTGTTCATCCTCGCCACGGCCGACCAGGAGGTGGCGCGCAAAGCGGTGGACAGCGACCCCGTCATCGTCACCGGCGAGATGGTGGCGGAGCTGCACCGCCACTTCGGCTCGGCGGCGCTGCTTGCCGTCAATGAATGGCATCCAAGGCTGATCAAGCCCAAGCCCTGAGCCGGCGAGCGCAGCGCAACTGCGGCTACGCTTCGCCCCGTTCCAACGGGAGGCTTTGAACCATGATCCTGGGCATCGACCTGGGCACCACGCACAGCGCGGCGGCGGTGTTTCGCGACGGCGCGCCCGTCCTCATTCCCAATGCGCACGGCGACTTCCTGACGCCCTCGGCCGTGGCGCTGGACGACCAGGGCCACACGCTGGTGGGCTTGGCCGCACGCGAGCGCGCCGGCCTGCACGCCGAGTCCACCGCGCTGGCCTTCAAGCGCTGGATGGGCAGCGACAAGCGCATCACGCTGCGCACCGGCCCGCACGTGAAGGAGCTGCGCGCCGAGGAACTGTCGGCGCTGGTGCTGCAGACGCTCAAAAGTGATGCTGAGGCCTTCCTGGGTGAGCCCGTCACCGAGGCCGTCATCACCGTGCCGGCCTATTTCAACGAGGCCCAACGCCGCGCCACGCGAACAGCCGGCGAGATCGCCGGCCTGAAGGTGGAGCGCCTGCTCAACGAGCCCACCGCCGCCGGCCTGGCCTACGGCCTGCAGCAGCGGCCCGAGCACAGCAGCTTCCTGATCTTCGACCTCGGCGGCGGCACCTTCGACGTGTCGGTGCTGGAGTACTTTGACGGTGTCGTCGAGGTGCGCGCCAGCGCCGGCGACACGCGCCTGGGTGGCGAGGACTTCAGCCGTGCCATCGCGCAGCTGTTCGCAAAGACCGCCGAGGGCCTGAGCGCCCAGGAGCGCGAGGCCTGGCTGTCCAGCGAGACCTGGTGGCGCCTGGCCGAGCAGGCCAAGCGCGACCTCGGCGAGCGCGACGGCACCGAGCTGCGCACCACCTGGCGCGACCGTGCGCTGAGCGCCTTCCTGACCCGCGCCGACTTCGAGGCCGCATCGGCTGAGCTGCTGCAGCGCCTGCGCCGCCCCATCGAGCGCGCACTGGCCGATGCGCAGTTGGACACCGGCGGCCTGGCCGAGGTGGTGCTCGTCGGCGGCGCCACGCGCATGCCCATGGTGCGCCAGCTCGTCACGCGGTTGTTCCAGCGCCTGCCGCTGCGCACGCTGGACCCCGACCTCGCCATCGCGATGGGCGCCGGCGTTCAGGCTGGCCTGAAGGCGCGCGACGCGGCGCTGGACGACGTGGTGCTGACCGACGTCATGCCCTACTCGCTGGGCATCATCGCGGCCACCTCCATCGGCGACCGCATGGTCAACGACCGCTTCTCGCCCATCATCGAGCGCAACACGCCCGTGCCGGTGTCGCGCGTGGAGCAGTACCGCACGCTGGGTGACCAGCAGAAGGTCATCCTCGTGGACGTGCGCCAGGGCGAGTCGCCGGTAGGCTCGGAGAACCTGTCGCTGGGCCGGCTGGAGATTCCCATCGCGCCGGCGCCAGCCGGCGAAGCCGGCGTGGACGTGCGCTTCACCTACGACGCCAACGGGCTGTTGGAGGTGGAGGCCATCGACTTCCCCGGCGGCCAGCGGCATGAGCTGGTCATCGAGAGCCAAGGCGCGCGGCTGAGTGCCGCCGAGATCGCCGCCACGCGCGATCGGCTGCAGGCGCTCAAGCGCCACCCGCGCGACGAGCAGGACAACCGCTACCTCATCGAGCGCGCCAAGCGCCTCTTCGAGGACCGCCTGGGCAACGACCGCGTCATGCTGCAGGACTGGCTGGCGCAGTTCGAGGCCGTGCTGCAAACGCAGGACGCCCGCGCCATCCGCCAGGCCCGCCAGCAGTTCAAGGACGCGCTGGACAGCATCGACACCTCGTTCAGGTTCTGAGGCACGACATGTGGGATGACGACTGGGCCCGGCTGGGCCTCGAACCAACGACGGACCTGGGCGCGATCAAGAAGGCCTACGCCGCACGCCTCAAGACCACCCGCCCCGATGACGACGCCGAGGCCTACCAGGCCTTGCGCGGCGCCTACGAGCGCGCGCAGCAATGGGCGAAGTGGCAGCGCGATCAGGCACCACCCGCTGAGGCGCTCACCGCCGGGCCCGTGCCTGCACCCGCACTTGAGCCGGCACCTGCCCCCACACCCGCCGAGCCGCAGACACCGCCTGCCGAGGCGCGGCCGGCCGCCACGCAGGCCGCGAACGTCATGGCGGATGAGGTTGCGCGAGGCGAGCCTGCGCCCGTGCAGCCGCGCCAGCTCATCGACACGCTGGAACTGCGCTGGCGCCGCGAGGGCGCGGCTGCGCTACTCCAGGCCTGGCCGGCCGTGCGCTGCGAGCTGGATCTGCAGCCGCTGAACCGCCAGGCCGAGTTCTCGGCCGCGTTCGCGCACTGGGCGTTGCAGCTGCCCACGCTTCCCGACGAGTTCCTGAAGACGCTGGACGCGCACTTCGGCTGGCTGAACGACTTCCGCACCGAGCGCCAGTTGGGCAGCGCCCTGACGCAGGCGCTGCAGGCGCACTTCGGCGAGCGCCTCTACCCGGCCCCGGTGCCCGAGGCCGTGCGCGAACTGGGTGCGCCGCTGCAGCGTTTCCATGCGTTGCAGCAGGCCGGCGGCTGGTGGCGGCTGCACCTGCTGCTGCTGTTGCTGCAGCCCACGCTGGCGCGCGCCCAGCACCTGCTGGGCGCGGACTGGCTGCGCCGGCTGGGTCTGGACCTGCATGCCCAGCAAGGCCTGACCCGGCTGGTCAAGCGCGGCCACTGGCTGCGCGTGAGCGCCGCCAGCACGCTGTGCCTGGCGGCGGCGCTGGCGCTGCACCGCGACCCCATCATCGCCACCGCCCACCTGCTGGGCTGGCTGCTGGGCACCGGCGGCGTCGTGCTTGCAGCGCTGTTCGTCGCGATGCTGGTCAGCGCGGGCCCGGCGCTGACCCATGGCCAGCGCCGGCTGGCCATGCCGCTGGAACGCTGGCGCCAGCATCCCATGCAGCCCGTGCTGGGCTTGGCGTGGCTGCTGTTCGCGGCCTGGCTGGCGTGGATGGCAGATGCGCCCGCCACTCAGCCGTCGACGTTGACGCCAACGCTGTCGCAGCTGCCGGACTGGCTGTACGAGCCGGCGGCCTGGGGCTTCGGCATCGCCGGCATGGCGATGGCCTGGCCGCTGGCGCCGCTGCATGGCTGGGTGGTGGTGGGGCTGGCGCCCCTGGTGGGCGCGCTGTTCACGCTGGCACTGGCGCCTTGGGTGGCGCCGGGCACGGCCGTGCCGCTGGCACTGGCGTGGATGCTGCTGGGCGCCGCGGTACACGAGGAGCGCGTGCGCGCAACCGGCCTGGCGCAATGGCCGCTGCGACCCATACTCAACAGCCTGGCGCTGTCGCAGCGTTGGACGTTCATGGTGGCGCTGACGCCGCTGGCCGTCTGCAGCGCCTACGTGGCGCTGGCCGACGCCCCGGTGCGCCCGGGCACGCTGTTCCTGACCTGGGTGTTCGCTATCTTGGGCACGGCCTGGCTGCAGGGCAAGGCCGACGACTGGGCGCTGAGGCAGCTGCCCGCCGTGCCGCTCAGCGCTTGAGCACCTTGGGCACCGGGTTGGGCCGCAGCCGGAAGGCGTCCGGCATGCCCGAGCCCAGCAGCGGGCGCAGGTAAAGGCGGAAGGCATCGGTCACGTCGGTACCGGCGGCGTTGATGAAGTGGTCTTCCATCGTGCGCGTCTTGCCGGCCACGGCGGCCAGCGGCAGCAGCGCGTAGTCCACCGAGTAGTAGCCCACGCGCTGGATGGCCACCGACCCGTCGCGGTCGCCGTGGAAGCCGTACTGCACGGCCTTCTCGCCCACCTCGCGGGCCTCGCGGGCATCGACGTCGGACACGCAACCCAGGAAGCTGCGCTGCAGGTAGCCGAAGGTGTCGCCGCGCACGCGCTTGATGCCCAGGCGGCCCTTGATCTCCTCGCACAACAGGTCGGCCAGCGCGCCGGTACCGCTGAGCTGCACGTTGCCATGCGCGTCGCGCTCCAGTTCGCCAGCCAGTTTGGACAGCATGGGCGTGCCCGACGCGTCATGGATGCCCTCGCTGACCGCGATGACGCAGCGGCCGTAGCGCTCATGCGTGGCCTTCACGTCGCGCAGGAACTGCTCGGTGTCGAAGGCGCGCTCGGGCAGGTAGATGAGGTGCGGGCCGTCATCGTCGAACTTCTTGCCCAGGGCCGCGGCGGCGGTCAGGAAGCCGGCGTGGCGGCCCATGACGACGCCCACGTAGACGCCCGGCAGCGCCGCGTTGTCGAGGTTGGCGCCGGCAAAGGCCTGCGCGACGAAGCGCGCAGCGGACGCGTAGCCGGGCGTATGGTCGTTACCGACCAGGTCGTTGTCGATGGTCTTGGGGATGTGGATGCAGCGCAGCGGGTAGCCCGCCGCCTGCGCCTCCTCGGACACGATGCGCACGGTGTCGGACGAGTCGTTGCCGCCGATGTAGAAGAAGTGCGTGATCTCGTGCGCCTTGAGCACCGTGAAGATCTCGTGGCAGTAGGCTGCGTCGGGCTTGTCGCGCGTGGAGCCCAGCGCGGATGCGGGCGTGCCCGCCACCAGCTCCAGGTTGTGGCTGGTCTCCTGCGTGAGGTCGACGAAGTCCTCGTTGACGATGCCGCGCACGCCGTGGCGCGCGCCGTAGACCTTGCCCACGCCGGCCTGCCGGCGGGCCTCGAGCACGACGCCGACGAGGCTCTGGTTGATGACGGCGGTGGGGCCGCCGCCCTGGGCGACGAGGATCTTCGCGAGAGGCATGAACGCTCCTGGTGTCGTCAACGGACGGCGGAGTTTAGGAGCCGCACGCCTCGACGCAATCGCAATTCATCGGGCGTTTTGGGCCGGGCGTCCGGCCGGCTGGGCGCGCCCGCGTTCAGCGCGGCGCGACCTAACGAGGGGTCAACGCTTCATCCAGCCTTCCAAGTCCGCCGCCGGCATGGGTCTGGCGAACAGCCAGCCCTGGCCCTCGTGGCAGCCCAGGCCGACGAGGTAGTCCCGCTGCGCCTCGGTCTCGATGCCCTCGGCGATGACGGTCAGGCCCAGGCCGCGGCCCAGGTTGACCACCATCTGCGCGATGGTGGAGCCGGCCGTGGATGTCTGCGCCTCCTGCACGAAGGCGCGGTCGATCTTGAGCCGGTCCACCTGCAACTGGCGCAGCTGGCTCAGGGATGAGAAACCGGTGCCGAAGTCGTCGATGGCGACGCTGAAGCCCAGCTGCTTGATCTCGGCCAGCACGCGGCGCACCAACTCGGCGTCCTCCATGGCCATGGACTCGGTGATCTCTAGCTCGATGCTTTGCCCCGCCACGCCACCGTCGCGCAGCGAACGGGCCAGCATGTCGATGAAACCGGGGTGCCGGAACTGCGCCATGGACACGTTCACAGCCATGCGGAAGTCGGCATGGCCCAGCCCCTGCATGCGCCGGAGCTGGGCGCAGGCCGTGCGCATGACGAACTCGCCGATGGGGATGATGAGGCCACTCTGCTCGGCCAGCGGGATGAACTGGTCGGGCGGGATGAAGCGGCCGTCGACCGTGCGCCAGCGCAGCAGCGCCTCGGCACCAATGGCGTGGCCCGTGCCGAGGTCCACCTGCGGCTGGTAGACGACGAAGAGCTGGCTTTCCTCGAAGCCGGTGCGCAGCCCCTTGAGCAGCTTGAAGCGCTCGCGCGCATCGCTGCCCATGGCGGCGGAGAAGTACTGCGACGAGCCGCGCTGGTGCTGCTTGGCACGCTTGAGCGCGATCTGGGCGTCCAGCAGCAGCTCCGAGCCCACGGCCGTGGACTCGCCCAACCGCACCAGGCCCGTCGTGGCCGACAGCTGCAAGCGCTCCCCGGACACGACGAAAGGCTCGGCAAACACGGCGGAGACCGTCTCCGGGCAAACCTTGGCATGCTCGCCCAGCACGCCGAAGGTGTCGGCGCCGACACGGGCCATGGCCGTGCTCAGGCCCAGCATCTCGCTCATGCGCTGCACGACGGCCTGCAGCACCTGGTCACCGAAGTGCTGGCCGAAGGCGTCGTTGATGTCGGAGAAGTCGTCGATGTCGATCAGCGCCAACGTGACGCCGGTGGGGTCCTTGAGGTTCTGATCCAGCAGCTCGACGAAGCGGTTGCGGTTGGGCAGGCGCAGCAGCGGGTCGTTGTAGGCCTGATCCAGCAGCTGGCTGTACAGCAGTACGTTCTCGAAGCCGACGGCGATGTTGGAGCAGAAGGCACGCAGCAGTTGCTGCTCCAGCTCGTCGAGCTGGCGGCCCACGTCCACCAGCGCGGCCATCGCGCGCCCCTGGCCCAGGCCGAAATACAGCACCGTGCCGTCGTCGTAGAAGCTCTGCTGCTCGCGCAGGCAGCGCTCCAGGCGGTCTCGCACGGCCGGGATCTTGACCAGCGCCAGCGGCCGGTCGATGAGGCCGCTGTACTGGCCGGCGGCGGCCACGATGCGCACCTCGTCGCCCGTGTCGCCATTGAACTGCGCGCACACCAGCCCCTCGGGCAGGATGCCCAGCAGCGCGCACAGCTGCGTGACGACACCTTCGGCAAAACGGGAGAGCCCGCGCATGCGCGACAGCGAGGTGCTGCTCTCGACGATCATCTCCAGCCCGCGGCGGTTGGCCTCCAGCGCGCAGATCTGGCGGTAGGAGCGCACGGCGGCGGTCAGTACCGTGTAGAGCCGCGTGCGGGTCAGCTCGGATTTGGTCTTGTAGTCGTTGATGTCATAGGCCTGCACCGTCTCGATCTCGGGCGCGTAGCCGGGCTGGCCGGTGCGCAGCACGATGCGCACGGCGTTCAGGCGCAGCTCGTCGCGGATGTGGCGCACCAGTTGCAGACCGGCGTCCTCGCTCTCCATGACGACGTCCAGCAGCACGACGGCCAGATCGTCCTCGCTGGCCAGCAGCTGACGGGCCTGGGCAGCCGAGGAGGCATGCAGAAATACGAGGGGCTGGCCTTCGACGGTCAGGCCCTGCATGGCCAGCTCGGTGGCCTTGTGGACGTCGCCATCGTCATCGACGATGAGGATGCGCCAGGGACGGTCATGCTGCCGATGCTCCGAATCGGCGTGCTCGGGTTCATCAAGCAGTTCGAGCAGGTCGTCGTCAGGCGCTGTTTCTTGCATGGGGGCGAAGGCTCCGGGCACGGGCCGCAACGGCCTCGTCGGTCAGGACACGCAAGCGTAGTGCATCCACAGGGCCGTCGCCACGAGAACTGCGGACAAAAGCCCGCGTGTCGGGGTCAGCGCTTACCGGGTTTGCCCGGACGCCCAGGCGCCACACGCGGGCCAGGCCGGGCGCCGGTGGCGCGCGGCGGCAGGCCGGTGTGCTGCGTCAACAGCTGACCCTTGCGCGGCGTGGCCGGCTGGGCAGCGGCCTTGGTCGGCGTGGAGTTCTTGCGCCGCGCGCTGTCGTAGCTGCCATCGGTGACAGGCTGGTAGCTCGGGATCAGGTGGTGCTTGCCGTTGCCGATCAGGTCGGCGCGGCCCATACTCTTGAGCGCCTCGCGCAGCAGCGGCCAGTTGTTGGCGTCGTGGTAGCGCAGGAAGGCCTTGTGCAGACGGCGACGGCGCTCGCCGCGCACGATGTCGACCTTCTCGCCGCGCGTCTCGTCGCGACTGATGCCCTTGAGCGGGTTCAGCCCCGAGTGGTACATCGCCGTGGCCGTGGCCATGGGGCTGGGGTAGAAGGTCTGCACCTGGTCGGCGCGGAAGCCGTTGCGCTTGAGCCAGATGGCGAGGTTCATCATGTCCTCGTCGCTGGTGCCGGGGTGGGCCGCGATGAAGTACGGGATCAGGTACTGCTTCTTGCCGGCCGCGGCGCTGGCGGCCTCGAACATCTGCTTGAAGCGGTCGTAGGTGCCGATGCCCGGCTTCATCATCTTGGACAGCGGGCCGCCCTCGGTGTGCTCGGGCGCGATCTTGAGATACCCGCCGACGTGATGCGTCACCAGCTCCTTCACGTACTCCGGCGACTGCACGGCAAGGTCGTAGCGCAGGCCCGAGCCGATGAGGATCTTCTTGACGCCCGGCAGCGCACGGGCGCGCCGGTACATCTTGATCAGCGGGTCGTGGCTCGTGTTCAGGTTCGGGCAGATGCCGGGATAGACGCAGCTTGGCTTGCGGCAGGCAGCCTCGATCTCGGGGCTCTTGCAGCCGATGCGGTACATGTTGGCGGTGGGGCCGCCGAGGTCGGACACGATGCCGGTGAAGCCCTTCACCTTGTCGCGCATCTCCTCGATCTCGCGGATGACGGAGTCCTCCGAGCGGCTCTGGATGATGCGGCCCTCGTGCTCGGTGATGGAGCAGAAGGTGCAGCCGCCGAAACAGCCGCGCATGATGTTCACGCTGAAGCGGATCATTTCCCAGGCCGGGATCTTGGTCGCGCCGTCATGACCGCCCTGCTCGTCCGCATAGGCAGGATGCGGGCTCCTCGCATACGGCAGGTCGAAGACATGGTCCATCTCCGGCGTCGAGAGCGGGAGGGGCGGCGGGTTGATCCACAGGTCCCGCTCGCCGTGGCGCTGCACCAGCGCGCGGGCGTTGCCGGGGTTGGTCTCCAGGTGCAGCACGCGGTTGGCGTGGGCGTAGAGCACCGGGTCGCTCTTCACCACCTCGTAGGCCGGCAGGCGAACGACGGTGCGCTCGCGCGGCGGCATGCTGATGCGGCCGGTCTTGTGGATCGTGATGGGCTTGGGCGCATCAGGCTCAGCCGTCGAGCAGGTGGTCTCCTGCTTGATCTCCTGGTAGGGGCTGATGAGCTCGTCGATGCGGCCGGGGCGGTCCACCTCGGTGGAGTCCAGCTCGAACCAGCCATCGGCCGACGGGTCGGCGTCGCGGCGCATGAAGGCCGTGCCGCGCACATCGGTCAGCTGCTCGACAGGCTCGCGCCGCGCCAGGCGGTGGGCGATCTCGATGATGGCGCGCTCAGCGTTGCCGTAGCACAGCAGGTCGGCCTTGCTGTCCACGAGGATGGAGCGGCGCACCTTGTCCTGCCAGTAGTCGTAGTGCGCGATGCGGCGCAGCGAGGCCTCGATGCCGCCGATGACGATGGGAACGTCCTTGAACGCCTCCTGGCAGCGCTGCGTGTAGACCAGCGTGGCGCGGTCCGGCCGCTTGCCGCCCTGGCCGCCGGGCGTGTAGACGTCGTCGCTGCGGATTTTTCGATCAGCCGTGTAACGGTTGATCATCGAATCCATGTTGCCGGCGGCCACGCCGAAGAACAGGTTGGGCCTGCCCAGCGCCTTGAAGGCGTCGGCGCTGTTCCAGTCCGGCTGCGCAATGATGCCGACGCGAAAGCCCTGGGCCTCCAGCGTGCGGCCAATGACGGCCATGCCGAAGCTGGGATGGTCGACGTAGGCGTCGCCGGTAACGATGATGATGTCGCAGCTGTCCCAGCCGAGCTGCTCCATCTCCTGCCGGCTCATGGGCAGGAAGGGGGCGGGGCCGAAGCGCTTGGCCCAGAACGGGCGATAGGCGGTCAGGGCCTTCGGAGCAGTGACAGGCAGGGCGGACATAGCCATCAATTGTCGTTGGACAGGCCCTGAAAAGCACAAAGCCCGCTCAGCGAGCGGGCTTGGGCGCGGGGCCGATGTGAATTACAGCGCGCGGATGTTCGCGGCTTGCAGGCCCTTGGGGCCCTGCTTCACTTCGAACTCGACCTGGGCGCCTTCGGCCAGCGTGCGGAAGCCGCCGTTGTTCTTGATTTCGCTGTGGTGAGCGAAGAGGTCCTTGCCGCCGTCGGCGGGGGTGATGAAGCCGAAGCCCTTGCCGTCGTCAAACCACTTGACGATGCCGGTCTGCTGGGTGCTCATGAAATTTCCTTGCGGTTGTCGTGCTGCGTGGCCCACCTTGAGCGGCTGCGACAACACAACGACTTTCGGGCAAGGACCAACAAAAAACGGCGCCATTGACAGGCGCCGGGAACGGGATTCTATCTTGTGCGCTCAGGCGGGCATCAGCATCGCCACGGGCACCGGCCCGCCGTGCGCGCGGGCGCCGCCCTTGATGCGGCTTTCCTCGAAGACTTCACAGGCGCAATCACGGCAGGCGCCGCAGGCCGTGGCCACGCGCAGGTCGTCTTGCAGGGCCTCGAAGCTCGGGCAGCCCGACGAGGCCGCAATGGCGATGTCGCGGTCGGAGACGCGATGGCAGACACAGACAATCATGTTGCGCATTTTAATGCGAATCGATCCTATTTGCACAAAGAGCGGTTTTGCTGTGGGGCTTTGGCTCGCGATACTGCGCCCCGAATTCACGAACCTGGAGCCCCACCATGCAAGGCGACCCGCAAGTCATCGCTCACCTGAACGCCCAGCTCAAGCTGGAGCTGACCGCCATCAATCAGTACTTCCTGCACGCCCGCATGCTGAAGAACTGGGGCCTGATGAAGATGGCCAAGCACGAGTACGAGGAGTCCATCGAGGAGATGAAGCACGCCGACAAGCTCATCGAGCGCGTGCTGACGCTGGAAGGCCTGCCCAACCTGCAGGACCTGGGCAAGCTCTACATCGGCGAGAACGCCGTCGAGACGATGGCGTGCGACCTGAAGATCGAGAAGACCGGCCACGCCCACCTGAAGGAGGCGGTCGCCTACTGCGAGAGCGTGCGCGACTATGTGTCTCGCGAGCTGTTCGTGCAGATCCTGGACGACACCGAGGAGCACATCGACTACCTGGAAACCCAGCTCGCGCTGGTGCAGACGGTGGGCGCGCAGAACTACCTGCAGTCGCAGATGGGCGACGCCAGCTGAGCCTGAGGGCGACGCAAAAGAGGCCTGCTGATCCCCCAGCAGGCCTTTTTCTTTAGGAACGCGGCAGCGTCAGGCTGACGGCGCCCCCGCCGGCTTGAGCATGTCGGCCAGGTTCTGCGCCATGCCGGTGATACCCTGGTTGGACAGGCCGGCGTCCTGCATGACGGCATCGACAATGGGCTTGGCGATCTGGTACTGCAGCGCCGAGTTCATGACCTGCTCGGGAAAGGTGGCGCCGTTCGCCGCGCCGCCCTCGCCCGCCCCGCTGCTGCCCTGGCCGGGCATGCCGTTCACCGACACGATGCGGATGGAGTCGATCTGCTCCATGGGCTTGACGGCCTGGGCCAGGATGGCGGGCAGCTGCTGCAGCAGCTGGGTACGCACCTGCAGGTCGATCTGCGCGACGGACAGCGTGTTCAGCGCCTCGTTGATCGCACGGCGGCCTTCAGCCTCGGCCATCGCGGCAGCCTGCTTGGCCTTGGCCTCGATGGTCAGCGCCTCGGCGCGGTCGATGGCAGCCTCCTTCTCGGCAGATGCCGACACCTTCACCGCAATCGCGTTTTGCTCGGCGTCCTTGCTGGCCTCGATCAGTTGGATGGCCTTGTCACGCTCGGCCACAGCAACCTGACGCGCGGTGTTGACGGTCTCTTCGGCTTTCACAGCTTCGGCACGGGCCAGGTTGGCGGCAGCGTCGGCCTCGGACTGCTCGCGCGACTTGGTCGCGATCGCAATCTGCGTGTCCTGGCGCGCAATCTCCACCTGCTTGCGCTGCTCGGCGCGCTTGAGCTCGGCCTGGCGCTCCTGCTCGATCTCGCGCGTCTGGATGACGAGGTTCTTCTCAATCTCGGCCGCCTTGATTTCTCGCTCGGCCTCGATGCGGCGCTGGCCCACCTGGCGCTCGGCCTCGATCTTCACCGTCTCGGCCTCGCGGCCGCGCTCGGCCTGCTGGGCCGCGATCAGCGCGATCTGCTCGGCCCGCGCCGTCTCGATTTCGCGCTGCTGCGACAGCGACGCGAACTCCTGATCCTTCTCGATGGTCAGCTTCAGGCGGCTGGCTTCAAGGTTCTTGGTGCGCACCTGGACCTCGGTGTCCTGCTCGACGTCGTTGCGCTGCTTGCGGCGCGCCTCGGTTTGCTCGGTCAGCCTGGTGAGGCCCTCGGCGTCGAAGGCGTTGTTCGGGTTGAAGAACTGCTTGTCGGTCTGGTCCAGGCTGGTCAGCGAGACGGACTCCAGCTCCAGGCCGTTCTTCTCCAGGTCTTCGGCCACGGCGTTTTGCACCGCCTGCACGAAGTCGCGGCGCTTGTCCTGCAGCTCCTGGATGGTCATGGTCGCGGCGGTGGCGCGCAGGCTGTCGACGAATTTGTCTTCCACCAGCGCCTTCAGCTCGTTGGGGCTCATGGTGCGGGCGCCCAGCGTCTGCGCGGCGGTGCTCACGGCCTCCTCGGTCTGCTTCACGCGCACGAAGAACGCGGCCGTCACGTCCACACGCATGCGGTCGCGCGTGATGAGGCTCTCGCGCTCGCGGCGCAGCACCTCCAGCTTCAGCGTGTTCATGTTGACGAGCACGCGCTCGTGGAAGACCGGCAGCACGATGGCGCCGCCGTCCATGATGACCTTCTGCCCACCCAGGCCGGTGCGCACGAAGGCCGTCTCCTTGGTGCTGCGCTTGTACAGGCGCGCGAAGACGAAGCCGATGGTCAGCAGGCCCAGCAGGCCGATGCCGGCGATGGCGGAGATCTCGATGAGGTTGTCCATGTCTTGCTTCTACTCCCAGGTTGGTCAGATCAGGTGGGGATGCGGGTTGGCAATGCAGCGGTAGAACGGCCCCAGCTTGCGCACGATGAGGATCTGCGCGCCTTCCTCGAACACGTCGTCGTCCAGGTCGGGCTCCACCATCAAGTAGTGCATGCGGCCGAAGGCGTCGCGCACCCGCGCCTGCGCGGCCAGGCCGCGGCGCGCGGCGCCCGCGCTGACGACGCCGGCCCGCCCCACCAGCGACTGCTCGCTGACGGCGCTGGTCTCGTCGCGCGGCACGATGTGGGCCACCAGGCTGCCCAGGCCGCGCACCGTGGCCAGGCCTGGCGGCACCGCCAGCAAGCCGGCCACCCAGGCCGGCAGGAAGCCGCCGGCCAGGTTCAGCGCCACCTTCTGCAGCGCATAGCCGAACAGCGCATAGCCCAGCAGAAAAAGCAGCAGCAGCACCAGTGCCGGCACGCGGCCCAGGTGCAGCCAGCCCAGCACGCGGTCCAGCCCCGACTCGGGCATCGCCTGCGGCAGCAGGTCGTCGATGACATTGCTGGGGCTCAGCGCCACCAGCATGCCCAGGCCTTCCAGCAGGGCAACGGCAACGATCAGCGCCACGGCCACGCCGAAGGGCAAGGTCTCGGGAGTGGTGAACAGGTTCATGACGAGGTTCCGATGAGATCGCTGCGCATGCTCAGAGCTCCCCCGCCTTCAGCCGCGCCAGGCGCTCGGCAATGCGGTGTTCGCGCACCAGCGCGTCCAGCTCGCGCAGCTGCGCCTCCTGCGTAGCGCTGCCGGGCTGCGCCGCGTGCAGGCCGGTCTGGCGCTGGTAGATGCGCTCGAAAGCCTCTGTCACCTGCGCCAGCCGCTGCTCCACGGCCGAGGCGCCCGCCGGCTGAGCCGCAGAGGCTGCTGCCGCGCGGCTGTGGCGCAGGGCGGCCAGCGCCTCCTGCATCTCGCGCTGCCGTGCCAGCAGCGCAGCGGTGAAGCCCTGCAGCTCCTGTTCCTGGCGCGCCAGCTCGGCCAGCGTCGCCTCCAGCACCGGCAGCTGGGCCTCGATGTCGATCTGCCGCGCCACGGCCGCGCGGGCCAGGTCGTCGCGGCCGGCGGCCAGCGCTTGGGCTACCTGTTCGCGCAGCGCCTCGTGGCTGGCGTTCAGCCGGGCGTGCTGCTGCTGCGCGAGGTGGCGGTTGGCGCTGACGCTGCCAAGCTCGTGGCGCACCTCATCGATGACGCCACCGGCCTCTCGCAGCGCCTGCTCCATCGCCGCCTGCGGCTGCAGGTCCTCGATCTTGTCCAGCAGCGCATGCAGGCCGCCGGCCATCACGCGGCCCACGCGGGTCTTGAGGGACTCGGCCATCTCAGGCTCCTTCCAGGGTCTTCAGGGTGGCGGCCAGTTCGACCGTGGTCGCCAGGTGGCGGCGCACCACGCCCGGGTCGAAGGCATGGGCGGCGCCCGTCGTCGCCTGCCGCAGCAGCGACTCGCCCAGCAGCGCCGCACGGCGAACCAGTGCGTCTTCCAGCCGGGCGGCATCCTCGGCCGTGGCGGGCGCATGGCTGATGACCAGCGCCATCAGCGCCGCCACCTGCTCCACCAGCCCGCCCAGCACCTCGGAATGCCGGCCCTCCTGGCCCTCTATGCGCACCAGCGCCTCGCGCAGCCGGTGCGTCAGGTCGCGCGCCCAGGCGTGGGCGGCCACATAGTCGAACGCGCCGTCGTGCTGGCGCTTGAGCTGGCCCAGCAGCACGCGCAGCTTGTCGCTGTTGGTCGTGGCGCCCTCCACCTGAAGCTGGGCCAGCCACAGGTAGAGGTCGCTCGGGATGCGCGCCGACAAAGGCTCCATCGTGACGGTCTGAGTCGCCATGCGACCACCTGCCTTCATGAATTCCAATGAACGCGAATGTATTCATGTGAATTCATTTGTCAACGTACGCATTCACAGCCGGGACAGGCCGGCGCCGCGCAGCCCGACCAGCAGCGCCCGGCCGTCCGGCGCGACACGGAACTCGCCGAAGCGCGCAGCCGCCCAGCGCTGGCCCTCGCCCTCTCGGAAGAACCAGGCATCGCTCACCACGGTCCAGCGCCCGCTGCGGGGCGACAGCTCGATCAGCAGCTCGCCCGCCGCCAGCGGCTCACCGGCATGCACGCGCAGCAGGCGGGCTACGCCCTGCCCATCCCGCTGAGCCACCACCTGGGGCCGGGCGCTGCCAAGCGACGCGCTGTCCACGGAGCGCACGCCCCCAGGTAGGCTGAAGTTCAGCGCCATGTAGTCGCCCTGCATCAGCGAGCGCGGGTCCACCGGGGCCAGCGGCAGGAACACCGGCTGGCCCTCGGCGATCAGCGCCTCCTTCTGCACGATGGCCACGTTGACGACGGCCAGCACTGCCACGAGGCTGACGGCCGCGCCCCAGCGGGCCGGCCGCAGCGCTGCGCGCGGCTGAGGCTGGCCCGGCGCTGCACGCCGCAAGGCCGGCCAGGCCAGCAGGCCCAGCAGCAGGCCGGCGCCCGCCAGCACCGCCGCCTTGGTGGCCAGCGGCCAGCTGAGCTGATAGTAGAAGCTGCCGATGATCCACAGCGCCGCCAGCGCGGCCGCCACCGCCAGCCGCCAGCGCGCCCAGGCCAGGCAGACGGCGCCCATCAGCAGCGCCGCGCCCAGGGCCGGCATGAAGCCCGCGAGTGCCGCCATCACCAGGGCCACGCCCGCCGCGCCAGGCTGACGCAGCAGCGGCCAGGCGCGGGTCAGCCAGGCCGCGGCGGCCAGGGCCAGCACAGCCGACACGCCGCCCGCCCCACCCGCCCAGGCCATGCCGTGCGTGCTGCCCCAGTTGCCCAGGGTGCCGCTGGTCAGCAGCGCCATGCCCGAGGACAAGGCCAGGCCCAGCAGCGTCATCGCGCCCCAACCTGTGGCCAGCGCCAGCCAGCCCGGCCGCAGGCCCACGGGGCGGCAGGCGCGCTGCGCGATCAGCCAGATCAAAACGCCGGCATGCCAGCCCAGCCACTCCGGGCGCGGCAGCGGCCAGGCGCCGCGTGGCGACACCAGGCGGCCGATCGCCACCGCGCAGAACAGCGCCGCCGCGGCAGCCAGGCAGGCCTTGAGCCAGAGGGGCCGCACCCACGCGCCGAGCAGCAGCGACACCGCCCCGAGCAGCCCAGCGGCGGCGGGGTCGGGCAGGTCCTGGAACATCGCGAAGCCCAGACTGGCGCCGCCCGTCAGCAGCAGCGGCACTGCCAGCTGCTCGACGAACAGCGGCAGGCCGTCGGCACGCAGGATCACGCCCGTCACGGCCAGCAGCAGCCCGCCGGCCAGCCAGGCGCCACCATGCTGGAACAAGGGGCCGAAGGCCAGCGCCAGCACCGCCACCAGCGGCACGGCGGCCAGCCAGGCGCCCAGCGCCGTCAGCAGCGCCACCGGCCAGGGCCGCGCCGTCTCGGGCGGCGGCACCACGGCGTCCGCCGGCAGCAGCTGCCGCGCCTGGGCCTGCTGCCACAGCGCCGCGACGCGATCGCGGCTCATGCCGCACTACCGGCGCGGCGTGCCAGGCGAAGCACACCGCTGACCGTCGCCGCAAGCAGGCCGGCGGCCACCAGCCCCAGCAGCAGGAACTCGCCCATCCCGTTGCCACTCGTGGCACCGTGGAACAACCAGCGCCCCAGCCCGCCGACCAGCACCACGTTCAGGCCCAGCGCAGCCGCGCTCAGCGTGAACAGGTCGAACGTCGCCGGCCGCGACGCCGCCCAGGCCGCCACCGCCAGCACGGCCAGCGCCAGCACCACCTGCAGCGACGGGCGCTGGCTGAACAGCGCCCAGACGGCGCTGCTGGTCACCAGGAATACCGCCAGCGTGGCGCCCAGCCGGCGCGCCCACAGCCCCGCGCCCAGTCGCCGCCCGGGCGCGCTGCCCAGCGCCAGCACCAGGACCAGCGTCGCGCTCCAGCCGATCAGGTGCACTACCAAGTCGTCGGGATCGGCGCGCCAGCGGTGGCCGGTGTGGGCGCCCATCCACAAGGCGATGGCCGTCGCGGCCACCAGCGTCCAGGCACTCCACAGCGCGTCGGCCCGCACGCCCAGTGTCAGCGGCAGGCCTAACGCGGCCCACAGCGCAAACAGCTGCCAGGGGTCGGCGCCGGTCTGGTAGGTCTGGCCGAAGAACGCCAGCAGGCCACCCATAGCCAGCAGGCTCAGCAGCCCCAGCGGCATGCGCAGCCGCGGCCAGGCCATGACGCCCAGCGCACCTGCCGCCACGCCAGCCTGCAGCAGCGCGAACTGCTGACCGCGCGACAGCCCGCCCCATTGCGCCGCGACGGTGAAGATCAGCCCCAGCCCGATCAGCAGGCCGGCCAGACCCAGCAAGGCTAGCGGCCCGTAGGCTTGCAGCGCCGACGGCGGTCGGCCCAGGTCGTCCAGCGCCAGCAGTTCACGCTGCCGTGCCTCGTCCCAGCCCTGGGTGCGCGCGTGCTGCGCGACGACCGTCTGCCAATCCATGCCAGCTCCCGGGTGCCAGGAAACGCCCCTGGCTCGGCCGGCATGCTAACGACCTAAGCAGCGTCCAGCATCTTGCTGAAGAAGCGGTCGCCGCTGACGCGGGGCTTGTAGGCCGACACGGCTCTGGCGATGGCCGCGATGTGGTCGGGTGTCGTGCCACAGCAGCCCCCGGCGATGTTCAGGAAGCCCGCCTGCGCGAACTCGCCCACCAGGCGCGCGGTGACGTCAGGCGTCTCGTCGAAGCCGGTATCGCTCATCGGGTTGGGCAGGCCGGCATTGGGGTAGCAGCTGACGGCCACATCGCCAGCCACCTTCGCCAGTTCCTCAATATAGGGCCGCATCAGCGTGGCGCCCAAGGCGCAGTTCAGGCCGATGGCGATGGGCCGAGCGTGGCGCACCGAGTGCCAGAAGGCGGTGACCGTCTGGCCGGACAGGATGCGGCCGGAGGCGTCCGTCACCGTGCCCGAGATGATGACGGGCAGGCGCTCGCCGCTGTCTTCCATCAGTTGGTCCACCGCGAAGATGGCGGCCTTGGCGTTCAGCGTGTCGAAGATGGTTTCGATGAGGAAGACGTCGGCACCGCCATCCAGCAGGCCCTTGGCCTGTTCGTAGTAGGCGTCGCGCAGCGTGTCGAAATCGACGTTGCGGGCACCCGGGTCGTTCACATCCGGGCTGATGGACGCCGTGCGCGGCGTGGGGCCGAGGGCGCCGGCCACGTAGCGCGGCTTGTCGGGCGTCGAGTACTTGTCACAGGCCTGGCGGGCGATCTGTGCGGCGACTACGTTCATCTCGTAGGCCAGCTCGGGCAGGTCGTAGTCCTCCTGCGCTACGGACGTGGCGCCGAAGGTGTTGGTTTCGATGAGGTCGGCGCCGGCCGCGAGGTACTGCTCGTGGATCTCGCGGATGACGTCGGGCCGCGTGAACAGCAGCAGCTCGTTGTTGCCCTTCAGGTCCTTGCCGTGGTCCTTGAAGCGCTCGCCGCGGTAGTCCGCCTCGCCGAGCTTGTAGCGCTGGATCATGGTGCCCATCGCGCCATCAAGGATGGCAATGCGTTGCTGCAGCGTGGCGGGCAGGTCCTTGGCGCGGGTGTAGGCGATGGGCTTCATGGTCGCGGCATTTTCGCAGCCTGCGGCCCTCGCCTGCTTCTCAAGGGCCGAAGAAGGCCTGCGCCTCGGAGATGACGACGTCAGACACCTCCTCGGCGAGGTAGTGGCCGCTGTCCACTGCGCGGCCGCTGACGTCCGCCGCCGCGGCCTGCCACAGCGCCAGCGGCTCGAAGCAGCGGCCAACGACGCCGTGCGCGCCCCACAGCACACGTAGCGGCTGCGTGACGAGCCGGCCGGCGGCGCGGTCGGCCCGGTCATGCGCGAGGTCGATACCGGCCCCGGCGCGGTAGTCGGCGCAGATGCCGGCGGCCGTGCCGGGGCGCTGGATGCAGCGCTCGTACTGCGCCCAGGCCTCGGGCGCGAAGAAGCTGCCGCCGCGACGGCCCATGCCGTCGCGCAGGTAGGCCAGCGGGTCGCTCTCGATGAAGCGCTCGGGCAGCGGCGCCGGCTGGATCAGGAAGAACCAGTGCCAGTAGGCGCGGGCAAAGGCTTCGGTCGTGCCCTCGTACATGGCCAGCGTGGGCGCGATGTCCAGCAGCAGCAACCGGGTGACCACCTCCGGATGGTCGAGCGCCAGCCGGTGCGCCACGCGGGCGCCGCGGTCGTGGGCCAGCACGGCGAAGCGTTCGTGGCCCAGCTGTCGCATGACGGCCACCGCGTCCAGCGCCATCTCGCGCTTGGCATAGGCGGCGCTGCCCTCGCCGGCCGGTGGACGGTCGCTGTCGCCGTAACCGCGCAAGTCCATTAGCACGACGCGGCGCGTGCGCGCCAGCACCGGGGCCACGCGGTGCCACATGGCCATGGTCTGCGGGTGGCCGTGCAGCAGCAGCAAAGGCGGGCGGGTGTCTTGCGCGGGGCCGCCGTGGCGGGCGAACAGCGCGACACCGTCGCGCTGGGCGTTGAAGGGTTGGAAGCCGGTCCACATGCCAGCGATTGTGGGCCGCGCACGGTATAAGCTTTTGTTATGGCCCCTGCCTGCCGCAGCGCTTGCGCGCGCCGGGCCGCACCGAACAATCCGCCGGGCACACCGCCCGCCTTCCGCCGCCGATGAAAACCGCCCTGCTCTGCACCGCCCTCGCCCTGCTACCCGCCGCCGCCCTGGCCCAGGGCAAGCCGCTGGTCTACTGCGCCGACGCCAGTCCCGAGGGCTTCGACCCCGGCTTGTGGGACAGCGCCAGCACCAACACCGTCAGCGCGCAGATGTTCGACGGGCTGCTGGGCTTCAAGCGCCCCTCGACCGAGCTGGTGCCCAAGCTGGCGACGAGCTGGGAGATCTCGCCCGACGCCAAGAGCTTCACCTTCAAGCTGCGGCCGGGCGTGAAGTTCCACAGCACGCCGTGGTTCAAGCCCACGCGCACGCTGAACGCCGATGACGTGGTGTTCACGTTCAGCCGCTTCATCGACGCCAGCCATCCATTCAACAAGGCGTTCCCGGCCAACTTCATCTACCCGCAAAACCTGGGCCTGGCCAAGCTGATCGCGGGCATCGACAAGGTGGACGAGCTGACGGTGCGCTTCCGCCTGCACCAGCCCAACGTCACCTTCATCGCCAACGTGGCGTTCGCGTTTGCCGGCATCCACTCGGCCGAATACGCAGCCCAGTTGCTGAAGGCCGGCAAGGCCAGCCAGATCAACGTGCAGCCGGTGGGCACGGGGCCGTTCATGTTCAAGAGCTACGCCAAGGACGACGTGCTGCGCATGACGGCCAACCCTGACTACTGGGGCGGCAAGCAACCCACGCCGACGCTGGTGTTCAGCATCAGCCGCGAGCCCAATGTGCGGGTGCAGAAGATCGCCGCCGGCGAATGCCATGTGACGGCAGCGCTGCGCGACGTGGACGTTGGCACTCTGAGCAGCAACCCCAATGTCAGCGTCGAGAAGATCCAGGCGCTGAACATCTCCTACCTGGGATTCAACCTGAAGAAAGCGCCCACCGACAAGCGCGAGGTGCGCGAGGCGCTGGACATCGCCATCGACCGCAACGCCATCTTCAAGGCGCTGTTCCCGCGCGGCGACGCAATGCAGGCGGTGAGCGCCTTCCCGCCCGCCATTCCTGGCTACAACAAGGCGCTGAAGAACGAGTTCGATCCTGCCAAGGCCAAAGCCTTGCTGGCCAAGTCCGGCTACCCCAACGGCTTCGAGCTCGACCTGTGGGCCCTTCCCGTGCAACGCCCAACCAACCCCAACGGTCAGCTGATGGCCCAGCTCATCCAGCAGGACTGGGCCAAGATCGGCGTCAAGGCCCACATCAAGACCTACGAGTGGGGCGAGTACCTCAAGCGCGCAAACAACGGCGAGCACAACGTCTACATGAGCGGCTGGAGCGGCGAGACGGGTGATGCCGACGACTTCCTGACCCCCAACCTCAGCTGTGCGACCAGCCGGGGCGGCATCAAGTTCTGCAACGCCGATTTCGAGAAGCTCATCGACGAGGCCCGCGCCACGCCCGAGACCAAGAAGCGCAACGCGCTGTACGAGAAGGCGCAGGAGATCTTCAAGCGCGAACGCCCCTGGATCACGATGGCGCACTCCACCGTCTACATCCCGGTGCGCAAGGACGTGGTGGGCTTCAAGATGGCGCCGAACGGCTCCGTCGACTTCGAAGGCGTTTACAGAAAGTGAAGTCCCCGGTCCGGCGAGTACGCCAGCCCGCCCCCCGAGGGAGCCGATGCGCTTCCGGGGAGTGCCCCGCAAGCGCATCGAGGGGGCCGGCTTGGGAGCGGCCCGGCGCTCGGCCCTAAACACCACAACCATGCGTCTCCGACATATCGAGGTCTTCCACGCCATCATGCAGGCCGGCACCATCAGCGGTGCCGCACAGCTGCTGCACATCTCGCAGCCAGCCGTCACAAAGGTGCTGCAGCACTGCGAGCTGCAGCTGGGCATGCCACTGTTCGACCGCGTACGCGGCAAGCTCTACCCCACGCCCGAGGCGCAGCGGCTGTTCGTTGAGATTGACAAGCTCAACCGCGACCTCGTCGGCATCCGCCGCCTGGCCGCCAACCT
Source organism: Pelomonas margarita (assembly GCF_043555875.1). Classification (NCBI taxonomy): domain Bacteria; kingdom Pseudomonadati; phylum Pseudomonadota; class Betaproteobacteria; order Burkholderiales; family Sphaerotilaceae; genus Roseateles; species Pelomonas margarita. The sequence continues at coordinate 50,999 of NZ_JBIGHW010000010.1, forward strand.
GAAGAGCGGCGAGGCCGAGCAGGTGCGCCTGGTGGCCACGCCCGCGCTGGCCACGGCCATCGTGCCGGCCGCCATGACGCCCTGGTGCAAGGCCCACCCGCAGGCCAACTGCTCGCTGGCGACGCACCACACGCGCGAGATCGTGTCGGCGCTGCTGCTGGGCGAGGCCGACCTGGCGCTGTCGCTGCAGGACCCGCGCCACCCCGGCATCAAGGCCGAGGTCATCGCCAGCGGCGCCATGGTGGCGCTGTGCCCGCTGGCCAGTCCCGAGGCGCGCGGCGACGGGCCGCTGGACCTGGCCGACATCCGCACCGAGATCGTCGGCCTGCACAGCGACGACCCGCTCGCCGGCCTGCTGCATCACGCCGGCGAGGCGCTGGGCCAGACGCTGGCCAGCCGCATCACCGTGCAGACCTACCAGCTCGCCCGCGCGCTGGTGGAGGCCGGCGTGGGCATGACGCTGGTGGACCCATTCACCGCCGCCAGCGCCGACACCACCAGGGTGCGCGTGCGCGCGCTGGCGCCGCAGGTCGGCGTCCACCTCTACCTGCTCAGCGCCGCCAGCGCGCCGCTGGGCCAGGCCTCGCGCCGGCTGGTGAAGTTCATCACCGCCGCCGCCCACGAACACCTTGCTCGACTGCCCTGATGGCCGACCCTGTCCGCATCGAAGACATCGCCGCTCACCCGCACTTCCGTCGGCTGGTCGGCCTGCGCCACGGCATCGCCGTGGACCTGCGCTACGCCAGCGCCAACAACTTCGTGGGCCATGCCGTGTACGACGGCTTCGACTGCCACTGGCTGCGCCGTGAGGCGGCCGAGGCGCTGGAGCACGCCGCCGCCTGGCTGCACGCGCGCCGCCCCGGCTGGCGGCTGCTGGTGCTCGATGGGCTGCGCCCGCAGCGTGTGCAGCAGCGCCTGTGGGACGAGCTGCAGGGCACGCCGCTGACGATGTACCTCGCCCCACCCGAGCGCGGCTCCATCCACAGCTTCGGCATGGCCGTGGACCTCACGCTGCTGGACCCGCAGGGCCGCGAGGTGGACATGGGCAGCGGCTTCGACGAGATGACGCTGACCTCCCACCCTGACCACGAGGCCGAGCACCTCGCGCTGGGCCTGCTGACCGCGCAGCAGCTCACCGAGCGCGGCTGGCTGCGCGCCGCCATGCGCGAGGCCGGCTTCCAGGGCATCGCCACCGAGTGGTGGCACTTCGACTTCGGCGACCGCGTGGCCGTGCGGCGCGACCTGCCCCGGGTGCTGTGAGTGGCCTCAGCCGATGTGCTCGAAACGCGGACACTGCACGCCGTCCACCAGCAGCGTGCCGGTGAACATCTCGAACGGTCTCACCCACCAGCCACTGTCGTTGTAGAGCGGCCGGTACACCACCAACGGTGCCAACGTCTCGCTGTGGCGGGCCACGCCCATCACCTCGTACTCGCCCCCCTTGTAGTGGCGGTAGCGGCCGAGGGCCAGGGCGGGCAGCGGGGGCAGGTCTTGGCTCATCCCCGCATTGGACCTCACGCCGGCAGGCGGCACGCACCGCCTGCATCCGCCGACTGCCGGCACAGCTCGCGCCAGAACCGGCCCATGAACGCCGGATGCTGCTCTGCAAACGCGGGCCGTGCGCCCACATGCAGCCGCAGCCGCTCCACCGGCGGCCCGACGCGCACCACCTGGCGTGCCAGCGCCGCATCGCGGCGCAGCCGCTCGTCGAGGTAGTAGCTGTGCATCAGCAGCAGCGGCGTGCGGCCGGCCAGCAGCTTCTGCAGCACGCTCTCGTGGTTGGGCGCCGGCTCCACCGGCCAGCCGCGCTCCTGGGCCAGCCGCTCCGCGCTGCTGCCGGCCGTGACGCCCACGCGGGCCTGCGGAGGCAGCACCGGCGCTCCGCCCTGCGCTGCCAGCCCGGCCCGGTGCGCATACAGCGCGTACTCCACCTGACCCAGGCTAAGGTCGAACTGCCCCCGCGCGCCCTGCGGCCGGGGCAAGGTCAGCAACGCGGCCATCGGCCCGCCCTGGGCCACGGCAGCCACGAGATCCAGCTCACCGCTGCCAAGCATGGCCCGCACGCGCCGCGACGGCAGCCGCAACAGCTCGGCCTGCGTGTCGCAGCCCAGCCGCTTCAGCGCGCCACGCACCCAGTCCACCAGCAGGCCCGGTGGCGCGGCGAAGGCGTCGCCGCGCCCCTGCAAGAAAGGCTCGGCCGGCGCGTCCGGAAAGCTGATGCGCAGCCGCGCCGGGCAGCCACCCTGGGCCCAGGCCGCGCTGCCAGCAAGCGCCCACAGCGCCACCACGGCGATCACCACGCAACGACTCCAAGGGCTAGGCTTCACGGGCCCAGTATGCAGTCGGCCCTCCCTCCCTGACTCAGCAAGAACACCATGCCCACCTCCCGCCGCGACCTCCTGCAATTCGGCACCACCGCTGCCGCCAGCCTGCTGGCCGGCGCCTCGGCGTCAGCCCAGGCCGCCGGCCCGCTGCGACCGCCCCGCCTGCGCGCGGGTGACACGCTGGGTCTCGTCAGCCCCGCCAACGCCACCTTCGAGCGCGAGCCGCTAAGGATCGCCATCGAGTCGTTGCAGGCGCTGGGCTTCCAGGTCAAGCAGGGCGCGCATGTCAGCGCCCGGCGCGGGCCCTTCGCCGGCACCGACGCCCAGCGCGCCGCCGACGTGAACGCCATGTTTGCCGATGACTCGGTGGCCGGCATCCTCGCGCTGACCGGCGGCTCCGGCTGCAACCGCATCGTCGATCGGCTGGACTACGACCTCATCCGCCGTCGCCCGAAATTCTTCGGCGGATTCAGCGACCTGACCAGCCTCGTCAACGCCATCCACACGCGCACCGGCCTCGTCACCTTCCACAGCCCGGTGGCGTCATCGGAGTGGAACGACTTCTCGGTGCAGAGCTTCCGCGCCGTGGCGATGAACGCCGAGGCGACCGTGTTGCGCAACCCGGTCGTCAGGCCGGCCGACGACCTCGTGGCCCGCGAGGAGCGCATCAGCACCGTGCGCGCCGGCCGCGCCCAGGGCCGGCTGGTGGGTGGCAACCTGACGGTACTGGCCTCGCTGGCAGGCACGCCCTACTTCCCGGACTGCCGCGGCGCCCTCCTATTCCTGGAAGACATCAACGAGTACATCTACCGCATCGACCGCTGCCTCTCGACGCTGCGCCTGAACGGCGCGCTGTCGCAGCTGGCCGGTGTCGTGCTGGGTCGTTTCACGAAGTGCGAGCCGGGCGACGGATACGGCAGTCTGACGCTGGACGAGGTGTTCGACGACTACTTCCTGCCCCTGAACGTGCCCGTTTTCCGCGGTGCCGCCATCGGCCACATCCGCCGCAAGCTGACGGTGCCGGTGGGGGCGCTGGCGGAGATGGACGCCGAAGCCGGGACGCTGCGGCTGCTGGGCGCAGCGGTGGCCTGACCGTCAGCGCGGTGCGCTCGCACCCGAGCTGAGCGGCTTGGGCGCGGTGACGAAGACCTGCGACGCGCCCCGCACCGAGACGTAGGCCGAACGCTCGGCCAGGGTCAGCAACTTGCCCGCCATCACCTTCAATGGCACCTGATCGCCCACATCCAGCGCGGTCGCCTCGGGGTCTGCGTACTTCACGTTGTCGAGCTGACGCTTGCGGGCTATCACGTCCAGGCTGCGCGCGTCGAGCGTGACGCGCTCGAAGTACATGTAGGCCGCGATGTAGGTGTTGGAGCTCCCGACCTCGCCGGTGCGGGGATTGACCGTGCGATAGCCCGAGCCCGTTTCAGCCACCATGTCCGCGGTCGCGCCGTCAGGGGCATCCGCCTCCCACGGCACCGCCGCGGCCCCCTTGTCCAACGGCTGCACGTAAAAGCCCACGCCGGACAGCTTGCTGCCCATGCCGCCGAAGCCCGCGTAGAAGTAGCTAGGCAGGATGGCCTCGATGCGGTCCCAATCGGCGCGGGACGGCATGGCCCTCAAGTGCGCCTGCAAGGCAGACAGGATGATGGCCTCGCGCTCCTTGCCATGCGCCTGGGCAAGTTGGGCCTGGGTGTCAGCCGGCGCCGTCCAGTTCAGCAGCACGCGCTGCGCCAGCGGCTCCTCCTCCTCGATGGCCTGGTTAAGCCCCTTCAGCACCGCCATATTCAACAAGCGGCCGTTGATCGCCAGGCTCTTGCGGCTGAACGGCTCGGCATGGCTTCCCGTGCGCTCGCGTTGGCGCACCACGTCGACCTGATCGCCGATGGCCGCGATCAAGGCCACCGTGGGCGGCTTGCCCACTCGCTGTGCGTCGGCGCCAAAGCTGGCGAGCGCCAGCAGCAGTAAACAGATCGGCCGGTTCAAGGATTTCCTCTCAAATGGGATCGGAGCCTAACGCTGGGTGGCCACCCACGTTGCCAGGGCGTCCAGCACCGGCCGCCCCTTGGCCGCCGCGTCGGGATGGTTGACGAAGGCCACGAACACCCAGGGCTTGCCCGACGCATCCGGCACAAAACCCGCCAGGCCGACAGCATCGCGCAGCGTGCCGGTCTTGAGCCGCGCCAGCCCGGTGGCCGGGCCGTCGCGCAGCCGGCGTGACAGCGTGCCGTCCTCGCCGGCGATGGGCAGCGTGGCCAGCAGGTCCGGCGCCTGGCGGCCGGCGTGGGCCACGCGCAGCACCCGCGCCAGCTGCGCCGGGCTGATGCGCTCGTGGCGCGACAGGCCGGAGCCGTTGTCCATCACCAGCCCCTGCACCTCCACGCCACGCTCGCGGAACCAGTCGCGCACGACGCGATCGGCCGCCGCCAGCGTGGGCTCGCCATCACGCGCAGCCTGCGCGCCCAGCTGCAGATAGATAAGCCGGCTCAGCGCGTTGTCGCTGCTCTTCATGACGCCGCGCATCACCTCCGCCAGCGGCCGCCCGCGGTGCGTGGCCAGCACCACGGCGCCGGCCGGCGCGGCGGCCTCGGCATCACCCGGGCCCAGCGTGCCGCCCAGCTCTGCCCACAGCTGTCGCACAGCCTGCGCCACCAGCCACTGGCGGTCCAGCAGCTGCAGGCTGGCGCGCTGGCGGCAGCCCGCCGGAAACTCGCCCTGCAGCCGCAGCACGGTGCGACCGTCGACGCCGGGCCGGGCCTGCGCGGGCTGCCAGCCGTCATCCCAGTCCTTGCAGGGGCGGCCGGCGGCCAGCGTCATGGCGCTGGCATCCACCACCAGCCCCGGCAGCGTCGGCACGCTGCGCGCCGTGACACCCGCCGGGGTGGCCTGCAGCTCGAAGTCCAGCAGGCTGCCGTTGAAGTGCAGCGCATCGGGGATGACGTTGTAGGGAAACTCGGGGGACTCGTCGAACGGCGGCTGGCCCAGGTCCGGCCGCGCCGGGCGGAACAGCGTGCGGTCGATGACAAGACCGCCGCGGATGTCGCGCACGCCGCTCTCGCGCAGCTGGCGCAGCAGCCACCACAGCGCGGGCCAGTCGAGGTCGGGGTCGGCGCCGCCCCGCAGGATGAGCGATCCCTCGATCACGCCGCCCACCGCCGGCGCCGCCGCCAGCAGCTCGGTGCGGCCGCGATGGTTCAGGCCCAGCCGGTCCAGCGCGACGATGGCACTGACCAGCTTCATCGTCGAGCCGGGCGACATCGGGTCGTCGGCGCGACGCGCCAGTGCGGGGCGCGAGCCGTCCAGCGGCTGCAGCAGGTAGCCCACGCTGTCGGCCGGCAGGCCCTGACGTGCGAGCACGGCCTGCACGGGATCAGGCACGGTCGTCGTCGCGCAGCCGCTCAGCAGCAGCGCGCCCGCCAGCCAACCCAGCGCACGCATCAGCACGCCCCCAGGCGGCGCGCCACGACGCGGGCCAGCGCCACGTCTTCCAGGCCGATACCCACGCTCTTGTAGACGGCGATGTCGGCCGCCGCGCGCGGGCGCGGGCGGGCAACCAGCTCGCCCAGCTCGACCCAGCGCTCGGCCGGGCAGTGGACAAGGTCGCCGGCCTCCAGCTCGGCCGCCGTGCGCCATTCGACGGCGATCGTCGTGGCGCGGGCCAGCAGCGTGTCGTCAAGCTCGCGCGCGGCGCGAGTGCTGGAGCCCACTGCCGCGACGAAGGCGCCCGGCCGCACCCGCGCGCCGTCGAACAGCGGTGTGGGCGAGCGCGTGGCGGTGACGATCACGTCGCCCTCGGCCGCCGCCATGGCGGCATCGACGGCCTCGCCGCCGAACTCGGCCGCCAGTGCCTCGGCACCCGAGCGCGCGCAAACCAGCACGCGCTCGAAGTGACGCAGCGGCATGAGCGCCTCCAGATGCGCGCGCGCCTGGATGCCCGCGCCGAAGACGGCCAGCGTGCGCGCCTCGGGCCGGGCCAGCAACTCGGTCGCCACTGCAGTGGCGGCCGCCGTGCGCAGCCGCGTGAACTCATTGGCCTCCAGCGTGGCCAGCGGTGCGCCGGTGTCGGCCGAGAACAGGCTGACGAGAAAGTGATAGCGCCCGTTGCGGGCCGAGTAGACCTTGGTGCCCAGCACCGCGGGCAGATCGCCGTCGGCCTGCAGGATGGCCCCCATCGCGCTGATGGCCAGCGCAGTGCCGTCCACGGCGCTGGTGGCCCGGTGGCGGGCCAGCACCTGGGCCTGGCCGTGGCCGTGCTGGGCAAAGGCGGCATGCAAGGCCTGGCGAGCGGTGTCCCGGTCGAGGGTAGCGATGACCTGGGCTTCGGTGATGAGCTGCACGGGAACTCCGGATGACAAGTGAAAGAGGCCCCCGCAGGGGCCTCACGCGCACGGTTATCGCGAGCTTAGAGCTTCCAGCTGGCGGAGAGCATGAAGGTGCGGCCACGCGGGTCTGCAACACGCGGATCCCAGCCAGCACCCGAGGCGCTGTCCACGTTGTGCCAGGTGAAGGAGGGCTGTCGATCGGCCAGGTTGATGATGCTGCCACTCAGCGTCACGTTCTTGAGGCCCGAGTAGCTGCCCACCAAATTGAAGGTCGAGTAGGACTTCACCGTGCGCGTGTACGGCTGGGCAGACGTGTAGTTGGCGCCGCCCTGGGCTGTCGGGCCCCGGTTCTGGTCTTCGTAGCTGTCGCGGTACAGGCCGGACAGCGTCATCGCCCACGGGCCCGTGCGATAACTGACGCTGGCATTCAGGCGCCAGGGCAGATACAGCGTCGTGTTGGACCACATGCCGACGTATTCCCGCATGGGCGCGGTCTCGAGGGCGCGTTCCTTGTGGCTGATCATCTTGGTGCCGCCGAGCGAGCTGGAGATCTTGCCGCCCAGCGCCGTCATCTGGTGCTTGATGCCGAAGTCCAGGCCCTTGGTCTTGCTGCCGGCCGCATTGACCCAGCCGGCCTGGATGTAGCGCACGACGCCCGTGGCCGGATCCCGCACGAAGTTGTCCTTGAACAGCTCGTAATTGGAGACCATCTCCGTGATGCTCAGCGCACGGATGCGGTCATCCAGCTCAACCTGCCAGTAGTCGGCGTAGGCCTGGAAGTCCTTGATGGGCGCGAACACCATACCGACGGAGAACTGCTTGGAGGTCTCGGGCTTCAGGTCCGGGTTGCCGCCAGTCGCATAGGGCGTGCTCAGGCGCGCGCATTGCGTGGCGTCCTGCGGGTTGTTGACGTCGGCGCACAGCACGGGATCGCGGAACTGGCCCGTCATGGCCGACACCACCACCCCCTGGCGCACCTGCTGGGCCGTGGGCGCACGGAAGCCGGTGTTGGCCGAGGCGCGCAGAAGCAGGCTGTCGAACGGCGTGAACTTGATGCCGACCTTGGGGTTGGTCGTGCCACCGATCTGCTGGTACTGGTCGTGCCTCACCTGCAACGTGACTTCCAGGCTCTTCAGCGGCTGCACCACCAGCTCACCGAACACGGCGGTGATGTCGCGCGACAGCGTGGGCGACGAGGTATTGCCCGGGCAGCCGAAGGTCAGCGCCGTGTTGTCATAGGTGGCAAGCGTCGCGGCGGTGATGCTGTCCACGCACAGGAAGTTCTGCGACCCCGAGAACTCGTAGGTCTCCTGCCGGGCATTCACGCCGGTGGCGAACAGGATGTCGCCCGCCATGAACTTGCCCAGCGAGCCCGATAGCGTGGCGTCAAACTGCTTGACGCTGGTCTTGCCGTCGTAGATCTTGCCGCGCATCTGCATGTCCTCGAAGGCCGCAACAACCTCGGCGGACTGCGTCTGGCCCGGCATGATGAAGGGGTTGTACTTGCCGGAGGCCAGCAGGTTGACGAGCTTGCGCGTGTTGGCAAAGCCGCTGATCAGCGTGGCCGAGCTCTTGGATTCGCCGTAGCCCGCGCTGACGCTGTAGTCGAAGCGGCCGATCGTGCCTTCGAGCGAGGCCTGGGCACGCAGGTTCTTGGTGTTGTTTTCGCGGATGCGGAAGCCCAGGTCGTTCAGGAAATTGACGCGGTAGGCGATGGGCTTGGTCGGGTCGAACTGCGTGGCGCCAACCAGGGTGCGCATGTTCAGGTAGTGGGGGCTACTGGTTTGCAGGTGGGTGTTTGAGACCGTGGTCACCCCATTGACCGTGGCGGTCGTGTTGCCGGAACTCACCTGCAGCGGCGAATACTCGCCGCGGTTCGTCACATCAGACGTGATGAGCTCCAACGAGGCCTGGTGCTTGTCGTTGATGTTGAAGGTGCCCTTGACCAGCGCGTTCGTCGCCTCCTGCGGCGAGCGCAACATGTAGTTGCGGCCGTAGTCGCGCGTGCAGCGGTACTGCGAATTGGCCTTGGTGTAGCCGAACAGATCCCAGATCTGGACGTTGGGGGCCAGCGGCACCTGGTTGGGGATGTCCTGGCAACGGCCCTGGATGGCGAGCAGGTTGAGGTTGGTGTAGCGGGTGGTATCGCCGCTGGTGCCCACCATGGTGCCGGCTGCCGGGATCGCCGTGTTGTAGACCGCCGACGTCGTCGAGGAGCTGCCGGCGATCATGTTGGCGTGGACGGCGCTGGTCGAGTCCGGGGTCAGGTATTGATCGGGCTGGTAGCCGGTCGCCCAGGGGCGGTCGGTGCCGCGCAAGATCTCGTTGTTGTCGAAGGTGACCGTGGCCATCAGGTTGTAGCCATCGCGCGCCAGGCTGCCCACGCCCCCGCTCGCCGAGATGCGGCGGGTCTGGCCGCCACCGTCGGCTTGCGGCGTGGAGTAACTGCCCCGCAGCGACAACCCCTGGTAGTCGCTGCGGGTGATGAAGTTCATCACCCCGCCGACAGCGTCGGTGCCGTACACGGCCGAGGCGCCGTCCTTCAGCACCTCGACGCGCTCGATGGCGTCCATCGGGATGGCGTTCAGGTCCACCGAGCCACCACTCATGCCATGCGTGGACACGCGGCGGCCGTTCAGCAGCACCAGCGTGCCGGTCGGGCCAAGGCCGCGCAGGTTGGCGAAGTTGGCGCCGCCCAGCGTCTTGTCGGCATCTGTGCCGAACACCGCGTTGTTGGTGACCTGGTTGGTGTTGCCCGCCACGTTGGCCGACAGCAGGTCGGCCAGTTGGTCAGCGCTGCTGACGCCCAGCTCGCGAATCTGTGCCGCCGTCATCACCTCGATGGGCATAGCCTTCTCGTCCGCCAGCCGCTTGATGCTGGAGCCAGTGATGGTGACCTTTTGCAGCTTCTGCTGCTCACTCGGTGCATCCGCACCGGTTTGGGCCGTCACGGCACCACTGAGACACAACAGCGCGGTGGCGCAGGCAATACGGGTGGGCTTCATGCTTTTTTCCTGTGAGGTGACACGCTGTTCACATGATTGCCGTAGGCAGGCCGTCGAGAACAGAGGGGCGTGCCCGGGTCGTCGCATTCATGACGATCACGCTTTGCGCGCCGGGCATAACCTGAGCACATAGCTCGGGCGCTCGGGCCGGTTTCACGCCGGGTGACGGCACTTCAACCATGCATGAACCGCGCCCCCCAGCGCCGGCAAGCGCCACGTCGTGGCGGCATCGACATGCGGCGCGTAACGCGAGCCCAGGCTGGTGGTGACGGCGATCAGGTAGTGCAGCCCGCCGTCGTGCACGATGCCGGCATCGCTGCTGTAGTTCTGCGTATTGCCGGTCTTGTGCGCGAAGCTGGCTGGCGGCGTGGGGATGCCCGGCAGCCAACCGGGCAGCGCGCGCAGGGATTCGCTGCTCAGGATGTGGTGCAGTTGCTGCGCATCCAGCGTGCGGCGCAGCACGGCCTGGCTGGCGGCGCTCAGCAGCGGCGGCGCGCCTGCGGGCGGCGGCGCCTCGGCGTCCAGCAGCCACAGCAGCCGCAGCGCGTCCCAGGCCGTCATGCGGATCTCGCCCACGCCGGCCCCGGCATCGTTGCCCCAGCCACCGTCAGGCCGCGTGTTGGCGATGCGCAGGCCCGGCAGCCCGTGGGCGGCGAACAGGTCATGCAGTTCGTTGTGTAGCTCGCGTTCGCCGTCGCGCCGGATGGCGCCGCAGGCGTGCAGGTGGGCCACCAGCGCCGACGTTGCCGCATTGCAGCTGATGGTGATCATGTCGTGCAGCCAGTCGGCCACCGGGCGCTCCCGGCCGCCATGGGCCAGCGCACGCGCCCAGGCACTGCGCCCCTGGTCCACCAGCCGCGCCACGCCCACCGCCACCATCAACTTCAGCAGCGACGCCGGGTAGGGCGACACGACCCTGGGCCCGCTGCCGAACCAGGGCGGGAAGTGCAGTTGGCCCCAGTCCGCCTCCGGCAGCCAGGCCACCGAGCGGCCTTGCGCATCGCGCACGTCCGCGTGGAAGGCGATATTGGCCACGGCACCGAACGCGCCGTCGACGTAGGCCACCAGCCCCTGCGGGTGCTCGCGCGAGAACAGCACATTGGCCGCCACCGGCCGGGCACCGCCGAACACCAGCACGGCCAGGTCGACGCTGGGCATCAGGCCCAGCGGCGCGCCGCCCTGCAGCGCATCGGGGGTCTGCTCGAAGTGCTGAGCCAGCACGGCCAGGCGCAAGGCCTGGGCGAGCTCGTCAGCCGTCACAGCTCGAGGCCATCCAGCGGCAGCGGGCTGGCATGACCTGACACCAGCGCGGCGACGATGTCGGCCGTCGCGAACGAGAACGTGAAGCCCAAGGCGCCATGGCCCACGTTGAGCCACAGGCCGGCGATGCCGCTGGCGCCGAGGATGGGCGCGCCGCTGGGCGTGGCCGGGCGCAGGCCGGCCCAGGGCGTGGCGCGGTCGTAGTCGGCCGCGTGCGGGAAGGTGGCACGTACCGAGCGCTGCAGCGAGGCCAGCCGGCCGGCGTCCAGCGAGGCATCGTCACCCACCAGGTCCACCATGGCGGCCACGCGCAGGTCGCTGCCGATGCGGGCGTAGAGGATCTTCTTCTCGAAGTCGGTCACGCTGACCTCGGGCGCGCGGTGGCCCGGCCCAATGGGCGCCGTGAGGCTGTAGCCCTTGAGCGGGTACAGCGGCAGCCGCACATCCACGGTGGCCGCCAGCGCGCGGCTGTGCAGGCCGGCGGCCAGCACGACGGCATCGGCCGTCACGTCGCCGGCCGGGGTGCGCACGCCGAACACGGCGCCGGTCCGGTCAATCAGGAAGCTGTCGACCCGCGCACCCAGCCGGCCGCGGAAGTGCTCGTGCGCCCCCAGGCGCTCATGCAGCTGGCGGCAGAACGCGTGGCAGTCAGCCACCGCCTCGCCGGGCGTGAAGATGCCGCCGGCGAGCGTGGCTTCGGTATCGGCCAGTGCCGGCTCCAGCGCTACGCAGTCGTCGTGCGACAGCGCCTGCTCCGCCCCGCCCTGTGCCCGCGCCGCGACACGGGCGAACTCGGCTTGCTGGCGGTACACCACCAGCTTGCCCGGCGCGCGCAGCGCCACGGCCTCGCCCAGCTGCGCCTGCTGCTGCAGCCGCGCGAACGCGGCCTGGCTGTAGGCGCCCAGCGCCAGCAGGCGCTCGGTGGCGCGCCGGTTCACCGGGCCACGACAGTTGCGCAGGAAGGCAGCCAGCCACGACCACTGGGCGCGGTCAAACTCGGGCTTGAAGCGCAGCGGGCCATCCGGGTCCAGCAACCAGCGCAGCGCCTTCAGCGGCACGCCGGCATCGGCCAGCGGCGACACATAGCGGTAGCTCAGTTGGCCGCCGTTGGCCCGGCTGGCACCCTGGGCCACATCGGTCGCCTGCTCCACCAGCGTGACCGCATGGCCGCGCTGCAGCAAGGCCCAGGCCGTGGTGAGCCCCACCACGCCGCCGCCGATTACCACGCAATGCTTCATCCTGACCCTGGGCTCTTGAACTGGCCGGCAGGGTAAGGACGCCGGGAAGCCGCTACCAATGAAACCGGCAGCGGCGGCCATCACCCGACGTTATGGCGTCAAGCGTTGGGCTGACGGCCTCCACGGGCCGAGCGCCGGGCCGCCCCAAGCCGGCCCGCGCTGACGATATTGGCGGCTCGATGCCGCCGATATCGGCGTCCCCTCGGGGGACCGACCAGAATCGCCTGCGTCCAGCCGGGCGGGCTGGGCGAGGGGCCAACAGATCATCAGGCCAGTACGGCGGCCATGGCCTCGGCGGTGGCTTCGACGTTGCGGGTGTTCAGCCCCGCCACGCACATGCGGCCCGAGCGCAGGATGTAGACGCCGAACTCGTTTTTCAGCCGCTCGGCCTGCTCGGCCGTCAGGCCGGTGTAGCTGAACATGCCGCGCTGGGTCAGGAAGTAGCTGAAGTCGCGGCCCGGCAGCTTGGCGGCGATGACGTCGTGCAGCGCCCGGCGCATGGACTGGATGCGGCCACGCATCTCGGCCACCTCGGCCTCCCACATCGCGCGCAGCGCGGGCGTACCCAGCACCTTGGCCACGATCTGGCCGCCGTGCAGCGGCGGATTGGAGTAGTTGCGGCGGATCATGAACTTCAGCTGGCCCAGCACGCGGGCGGCCTGGTCGGCATCGGGGCAGACAACGCTCAGCGCACCGCAGCGCTCGCCATACAGGCTCATGCTCTTGGAGAAGCTGTTGGCGATGAGGAAGCTGATGCCCTCGTCGGCCAGCAGGCGCACGGCGAAGGCATCTTCCTCGATGCCGTCACCATAGCCCTGGTAGGCCAGGTCCAGGAAAGGCAGCAGCTCACGCTCGCGCAGGACGGGCACCAGTGCGCGCCACTGGTCGGCCGCCAGGTCCACGCCGGTGGGGTTGTGGCAGCAGGCGTGCATCAACACGACGCTGCGCGCCGGCAGCGTCTTGAAGAAGGCCAGCAGCGCGTCGAAGCGCAGGCCGCCCGTGGCGGGGTCGTAGTAGGGGTAGGTCTCGCAGACGTGGCCCGAGCCCTCGAACACCGCGCGGTGATTGTCCCAGGTCGGGTCGGACAGGTAGATCTTGCTGTCGGGAAAGTAGCGCTTAAGCAGGTCGGCGCCCACCTTCAGGCCACCGCTGGAGCCCACACCCTGGATGGTGGCGATGCGACCGGCCGCGATGGCCGGGTGGCCCTCGCCGAACAGCAGACCCTGCACGGCGCTGCGGAAGTTGGCCGCGCCCTCCATGGGCAGGTAGGGCCGGGCACCGGCCGTTTCGACAACGGCCAGCTCGGCCGCGCGCACCGACGGCAGCATGGGGATGCGGCCCTCATTGTCGAAGTAGATGCCGATGGACAGGTTGATCTTGCCGGTGCGGGGGTCTTTCTGGAATGCCTCGTTGAGGCTCAGGATGGGGTCGCCGGCATAGGCGTCGACGTGCTGGAACATGGGTCGGTCTCCTTGGGGAGGCCGGATTATCCAAGCGGCGCTGCGTCGACAGCCGCCAACGCCATCCGCTCACAGCCAGGCCACCCAGCGGCCGTGCGGGTGACTCCAGGCCAGCGCCTGCTCGGCGAAGCGGCCAGCCTCGGCATGCCGCAGCGTCCACAGCGTCAGCGACGACGGCGCCTCGCCCGCTGGCAACACCGGCACGGGCGGCGGCGCGGCCTGCGCACTCAGGGCCGGCAGGTCACCGCAGATCCAGGCCAGCCCGTGGCTCAGCGCCAGCCGGTCGACGGTCGCGCGCAGCCGCGCGAGCTCGGCTGCGTTCAGGTAGTACAGCACCCAGCTCGTCAGCAACACCGGCTGCACGCCGGCCGGCAGGCCGCGCAGCCATGGCGCTATGGCGGCAATGCAGTCCTCCGCCTGCGTCAGCGTCACGGGCAGGTTGGCCAGCTGCGCGGCCGCGCCGGCCAGCCGCTCGCGGCGGCGCGCATCGTGCGGCCACAGGCAGGCCTGCAGCCAGCGCAGGCGGGCCGCGTCGCTCACATCCACGGGCGCCGGGTCCAGCCCCTGGCGCAGCGTGAGGCGCCAGTCGGCCTCGGCACTTGGCGGCGGCGCCGCGCCCAGCCAGCGCGACTCGATGGCCACCGACGCACCGCCGCGCTCATGCCAGGCGCCATCGTCCGTGCGGTAGCGCAGCCGGTAGCGGTCCACGCCGAGGTTGAGCCCCGCGCTGCAGCCGAAGTCCAGCAGCGCAAGGTGGCGCGCGCCGGTCGTCTGCGCCGCCGCCCCCAGCGCGGGCCAGATCACCGCGCAGCGGCCGACCTCGTTGGTCTGCGTGGCGCCGTGCCGCAGGTGCTGCACCAACGCCGGCCACTCGCGCGCCAGGCAAACCCGCAGGGCCGGTCCCAGCGCCGCATCGGGCGCCCGCTCGCCCCCGACGCTCGGGTAGTAGGCCGCCAGCTCGGGCGCCGCGCCGGCCAGCACGCGCTCGTGCAGCGCCGCCAGCAGCAGGTTGGCCTTGCGCTGCTCGGGCGGCGCCTCGGCCAGCAGTGCCAGCGCGCGCTCGTCATCCGCAGCGAGCTCGCACAGCGCGATGTACAGCGGCTCCTGGCTGCATTCCTCGCGCCCGAATCGGCGCAGCAGCGTGGGCAGGTCTTGTCGTGAGTCCATGCGCCCAGCATAGGCAGCCACACGGCACGCCTGTGTCGGCCAGCCGACAATGCCATCATGTCCGATGACGCCGTCTACCAGCTGATCACGGCCAACTTCCCCGCCCTGCGGGTGCCGGCCGCCGTGGCGGCCCGGCTGCCGGCCCTGGTGCCACGGCGCCGGCTGGCCGAAGGCCGCAGCCTGTTCGTTCAGGGGCAAAGGCCCACCGCCTTCTACGCCGTGGCGGCAGGCGCCATCGAATCGCGCTTCACCGGCGCGGACGGCCGCATCTCGGTGCTGGGCGACGTGGCCCCGCCGCGCTTCTTCGGCCTCGCGGCCTTCGCGGCAGGCCTGCCGGCCGAGTACGAAGCCGTGGCGCGCGGTGCGAGCGAGGTGTTCGTCATCGGCCGCGAGGCCTACACGCTGCTGATGGACGAGGTGCCAGGTTTTGCGCGCGCGCTGATGGCCGAGTTCGCACGGCGCTACGACGGCACGCTGCGCCAGCTGCAGGCCGCCCGCCACCTCGCGGCGCCGGAGCGCTTCCGGCTGGCTCTGGCGCAGCTGGCGGGTGAGCGCGGCGTGCCGGCGGGCGGCGGCTGGGCGCAGGTGCAGGCGACGCAGTCCGAACTGGCGCAGCTGGCCCATGTGTCACGGCAGACCGCCAATGAACTGCTCGCGGCTGCCGAGGCCGACGGGCAAGTGCGGCGCGGAAGGGGGCGTTGGTGGTGGCGAGACAGGGCGTGAGCTCGCAGTTCGGTAGGCTGGGGTGAATGAAATGAACCCTAGCGACATGCTGGCCGTGGATTGCCTTCTTGGGTGTTGGCCTCACGCGCAGGCCACGGCCAGCGGGTAGGTTCATGGCGTGAACGCCGTGAACCCGAACGCTGGGGTTCTGAAACTCACCCCAGCCTACCGAGCTTGGCGGATCACTGGCTCGACACCACGCTGCCTAAGCTGCAGCGTCAAACGTTGCGCGATTGCCTGAGCGTGCGTTGCGAGGTCCTCCTCGATCTCGCCCAGATCCATCCACTGGCCGCGAACAGTGAGCGAAACAGAGGGCGGATGCCCGGACCAAGCCCTGACCTCGATATGACCCTCATCGTCGCGTAGCGAAATGTGGATGCAGTCGTGATAGAGCTTATGCGCCACCTCACCCGCCCACAGAGCGGCGGAGAGTTCGTCAAGACCATCAACGTGAGACATCACGTGTTGGGGGGACAGACGCCGCTGCACAGGGTCGGCGATGCCCACCCCTCCCGGGGTCAGCCCTTGAGCGCCGCCTCAATATCCCCGCGCAGCTTGTCCGGCGCGTCATTGGGCGCAAAGCGCTTGATGACCTGCCCATCCCGCCCGACGAGGAACTTGGTGAAGTTCCACTTGATGGCCTCGGTGCCCAGGAAGCCGGGCTTCTCGCTCTTCAGGAATTTCCACAGCGGGTGGGCCTCGCTGCCGTTGACCTTGATCTTGGCCATCATGGGGAAGCTGACGCCGTAGTTGAGCTCACAAAAGCTCGCGATCTGGTCGTTGCTGCCGGGGTCCTGGCCGCCGAACTCGTTGCTGGGGAAGCCGAGGATGACCAGGCCCTGCGGGCCGTAGTCCTGCCAGAGCTTCTCCAACCCCTTGAACTGTGGCGTGAAGCCGCATTCGCTGGCCGTGTTGACGATGAGCAGCACCTTGCCGCGCTGGGCGGCGAGGTCGGCCGGCTCGCCGGTGATGGAAACGGCCTGGAAGTCGAAAACGCTGTCGGTCATGTGTACCCCCTTGCGCTGCACGCGTCGCTGCGGGCCGGCAGCGACCCTGCGAAAAGCCACGCATGCTACTGCCCGCCGTGCGTGAGGGTTTGTAGCATGGCGGCCGCTGCGCCGCTGGCCTTCCAATCGCGCGAACTTCGGAGCTCCCCTCTGGGGTGCCGCCGGCCCACAACTTGCCCCGGAACCTGCCCATGTTCATGGATCACCTGGCCTGCTTCACCCCGGCCGACCTGGCTGGACGCACCCCGCCCGACCTGACGCAATTCCGCTGGAAGCTGCTGGCACAGGGCGACTCGTGGTTCTCGAACTCGCGCGCCAAGCTCAACGCCCACGCCAATCTGCTGCAGGAACTGGTGTTCCGCGGCACGGCGATGACGGTGAACTGCGCGGGCACCGGCAATGCGCTCGCGCACATGGTGGACCTGGAGTCCAGCCCCGACTTCGTGCGCCTGCTGGTCGGCCCCGACGCCCCGGCCTGGGACGGCGTGCTGCTGTCGGTGGGCGGCAACGACCTGATCGCCGCTGCCCGCACGCCCGCGCACGATGCGGCCGGCGCGCCCATCCCGCTGGATCTGCGGCTGATGCGCCGCCAGACCGAATGGGGGCCGCCGTCGGCCGGCGTGGCGCGCTACTTCTCCGAGCCCGGCTGGGCCACCTATGCCGAGTACCTGCGCGCCAACGTCAAGCACCTGTTGAGCCTGCGCGACCAGGGCCCGTCGGCCGGCAAACCCGTCTTCATGCACTGCTATGCCGTGCCCATGCCGCGCCCGGCCGGCGCCGAAAGCGCCGATGACCTGGGCGCCGCCAGCGGCCCCTGGCTGTACCCGGCCATGAAGGCCTACGGCGTGCCGGCGGCCGACTGGGCGGCCGTGAGCCGGCTGATGGTGTTCCACCTGGCGCAGCTGCTCAAGGGCATGGCGGCCGACAAGGAAGGCTTCCCCGGCCTGTTCGTGTTCGACTCGACCGCCGTGCCGCTGGCGCTGGCCGCACCGGGCTCCACCGGCATCAGCGGCGACTGGCACAACGAGATCCACCTCAACCACAGTGGCTGCTTCAAGATCGCCCGCGCGTGGAGCGAGCACATCGAGATGGTGCTGGAAGGCAAGCACCTGCTCCAGCCCACGGGCACCGGCCGCAAGAGCCGCGCGAAGTAGCCCACCAAGCGCCGGCCTCGCCGGCGCCGGCGCTCACTTGTCGACCGTGGTGACGTGGTCGCTGCGGGCGAGGTCCAGCAGGCGCTCGACCTCGTCCTTGTGCAGGACGAGGTTGCGCTGGTGCCAGCGGCGGATCATCTCCATCACTGCAGCCACCAGCAGCCCGAAGACGGTGATCGCGCCAAAAGCGGTCAGCCCGAACTTCGTCATGCCGACGTAGAACGCCCCCAGGCCCAGGATGCAGGCCTGCTCGTTGAAGTTCTGTACCGCGATTGAGCGGCCTGCACCCATCAGGGTGTGGCCACGATGCTGCAGCAGGGCGTTCATCGGCACGATGAGGAAGCCGCAGATGGCGCCCATCACGACGAGGAAGGGGACCGCACTGCTCAGCGAGCGGATGAACACCAGCCCAATCATCAGAAAGCCGACGACGATGGCAAGCGGGATCACATTTGTGGCGCGATCAAGCCGGCAGGTGAAGCTGGCGATGACCGCCCCAATGACCGAACCGATGACGACAACACCGGCGAGGTTGGACGCCTGAGCCGTCGTGTAGCCCAGCGCCACCGCAGCCCAGGCGAACACAATCAGCCGCAGGTTGCCAAAGATGCCCCAAAGCAGCGTCGTCGTGCCCAGCGAGATCTGGCCCAGCTTGTCGTTCCACAGCCGCGAGTTACAGCTGGTGAAATCGCGCACCAACGCCACCACCCCAGCCATCGGCTGCAGCGGTGCGCCAGTGTGCGGGATGAACAGGTTCAGCGACGCCGCGATGCCGTAGAACAGCAGGATCACGCAGATCGCTGCCTCGGGCGCGGTATCAATGCCGGTGTCCAGGTAGGGAATGTCGACCCCGAGCAGCGCGCCGGAGACTCGCTGCCCGATCAACTGACCGCCGAACAGGATGCCGAGCACGATGGAAGCGACGGTCAGCCCTTCAATCCAGCCGTTCCCCTTGACCAGCTGCGAAGGGGGCAACAGCTCGGTCAGGATGCCGTACTTGGCCGGCGAATAGGCTGCCGCACCCAGGCCGACGATGGCGTAGGCCGCCAGCGGGTGGGTACCAAACAGCATCATCAGACAGCCGACGACCTTGACAGTGTTCGAAACGAACATCACCCGGCCCTTCGGGATCGAATCGGCAAAGGCGCCGACAAAGGGGGCCAGGAGCACGTAGAACAGCGCAAACATGGGCGCCAGCGCTGGCACCTGCCAGGCGGGGGCCTTGGCCATGCGAAGCAACTCGACGGCTGCAACGAGCAGCGCGTTGTCAGCCAGCGAGCTGAAGAACTGCGCCGACATGATGGTGTAGAAGCCGCGTTTCATCGGTCGTCGGGCGCGATCAGGACTGTCTCGGATGCTTGTAGCTGTGGCCGACCAACGGGCGGAGCGGGTTTATAGCACGCGGCCTGCGCCGCCTTCGTGCAAGCCTGCCGGCGCAGAATCGCGCCTCCTTGATGCCCCGACGCTGCCAACCACCGCGCCGCCCCATGAAGGCGCCAGCGCACAACGCGCAGCCCAGCGTTCACCGACATGCCACGCCCCATCGAAGCCCTGGTCCACACCGACGCCCTCGCCCACAACCTGGCCCGCGCCCGCGCGCAGGCGCCCAACGCCCGGGTCTGGGCCGTCGTGAAGGCCAATGCCTACGGCCATGGCATCGAGCGGGCCTTCGAGGGGCTGCGCGCCGCCGACGGCTTCGCGCTGCTGGATCTGGCCGAGGCTGAACGCCTGCGCGCGCTGGACTGGCGCGGCCCCATCCTGCTGCTGGAAGGCGTTTTCGAGCCGCGCGATCTGGAGCTGTGCTCGCGCCTGAAACTCTGGCACGCGGTGCACTGCGAGCAGCAGATCGACTGGCTGGCCATGCACAAGACGCACGAGCCGCACCGCGTGTTCCTGAAGCTGAACTCGGGCATGAACCGCCTGGGCTTCACGCCCGCGGCCTTCCGCGCCGCCTATGCGCGGCTGGATGCGCTGCCGCAGGTGGACGAGATCGGCTTGATGACGCACTTCTCGGACGCCGACGCCCAGCGCGCCGGCCAGGACGGCATTGCCCACCAGCTGGCAGCCTATGACACGGCCACCGACGGCCTGGCCGGCGAGCGCACGATTGCCAACAGCGCCGCCACACTGCGCCACGCCGGCCGCACGGCCCACGACTGGGTGCGCGCCGGCATCATGGTCTACGGCGGCGTGCCGGACTTCCCCGAACACGACGCCACCCACTGGGATCTGCGCCCGGCCATGACGCTGCGCTCCAAGGTCATTGGCGTGCAGCAGCTGCAGGCGGGTGACACGGTGGGCTACGGCAGCGCCTTCACGGCCGAGCAGCCGATGCGCATCGGCATCGTGGCCTGCGGCTATGCCGACGGCTACCCGCGCCACGCGCCCACCGGCACGCCGGTGCTGGTGGACGGCCGGCGAAGCTGCACCATTGGCCGCGTGTCCATGGACATGCTGGCGGTGGACCTGACTGACCTGCCGGCCAGCGGCTGGGGCAGCGAGGTGACGCTGTGGGGCGAGGGGCCGCGCGGCTCACGACTGCCCATCGACGACGTGGCCCGGGCCGCCGGCACCATCGGCTACGAGCTGATGTGCGCCGTCGCGCCGCGCGTGCCCATGCGCCATGCCTGATCTGAACTGGACGCCGCGGCCGGAGGAACTCGTCTTCGACGCCATCCGCGCCAGCGGCCCCGGCGGCCAGAACGTCAACAAGGTTTCAAACGCGGTTCACCTGCGCTTCGACATCCGCGCGTCCAGCCTGCCGGACGGCGTGAAGACACGGCTGCTGGGCTGGGCGGACCAGCGCATCACGGCAGACGGCGTCGTCGTCATCAAGGCCCAGGACTCGCGCAGCCTGGAGCGCAACCGCGCAGACGCCGTGGCCCGCCTCGTCCAGCTGGTGAAAGCCGCCGCGCATGTGCCCAAGGCGCGGCGTGCCACAAAGCCAACCTACGGCTCGCAGCAGCGCCGGCTGCAGGGCAAGGCCCGGCGCAGCGAGGTCAAGGCGGGGCGGCGGCGCGACGCCGACTGATCACGGCGTGATCTGCAGGCTGCGCCAGATGATGTCGGTCAGCAGCCGGCGGGCGCGCTCGAAGTCCTCGTCCTCCAGCGCCGGCTTGCCCATGTAGAGCGAGAACTGCGGCCCCAGGTCGGCATAGGCCTGGGTAGACGACCAGATCAAGAACATCAGGTGCGTGAAGTCCAGGCGGCGGATCAAGCCCTGGTCGGCCCAGTGCTCGAAGCGCTCCACGTCGGCGTGCAGCAGCGGCATGACCTGGGCCTTGAGCACATCCTGGTAGCGCGGCGCGCCGGCCATGATCTCGCGCGTGAACACAGCATTGCCGCTGGCCCGCTCGCGGCTGAAGCGCAGCTTGACCGACACATAGGACTGGATGGCCGCCTCAGGCTCGTCGGCCTGGGCAATCGCCGACATGCTAGCCATCCACTCGCCCATGACGCTGTCCAGCACGGCGCGGTACAGATCCTCCTTGCTGGGCCAGTGGTAGAGCAGGTTCTGGCGCGAGAGGTCCAGCGCCGCGGCGATGCTGTCGAGGCTGACGCCTTCGAATCCGAAGCGGGCGAACTGGCGCTCGGCCTCGGCGAGGATGGCCTCCTGCTTGCGCAAGGTGGCGGCGCGCGGCGTGCGGGTCGCGGGAGCAGTCACGGTCATGCACCGGATTCTGACGTTGCGCACCAAGCGCTTGCTGCGGGTTTTTACGTCTACGTCAATTTTTACGGGGCAGTAATGTTTGGCCGTTTTCCACTCGGGAGAAGCCCGTGGACACTGCCGATCTGAAGCCCGGCCGACTGGCCGCCGACGACTATGCGAGCCGTTTCGGCGACGCCCATGCGCCGCTGACCCGCACACAGGCCCTCATCGAAGCCGAGCGCTGTTACTACTGCTTCGACGCGCCCTGCCAAACGGCCTGCCCCACGGGCATCGACGTGCCCACCTTCATCCAGCGCATCGCGCAGGACAACGTGCGCGGCGCGGCCGAGACCATCCTGACGGCCAACCCGCTGGGTGGCCTGTGCGCCCGCGTCTGCCCGACCGAGGTGCTGTGCGAACAGGCCTGCGTGCGCAATACCAACGAGAGCAAGCCAGTGGAGATCGGGCTGCTGCAGCGCTTCGCGGTAGAGGCTCACTTCGCCACTCCCGGAGCCCGGCCGTTGTTCGAACGCGGCCAGCCGACCGGCAAGCGGGTCGCCGTCGTCGGCGCTGGCCCGTCCGGGCTGGCCGCGGCGCATGGCCTGGCGTGGCGCGGACACGACGTCGTGCTGTTCGACGCCGCACCAAAGCTGGGCGGCCTCAACGAATACGGCCTCGCCACCTACAAGGTCGCCGGCGGTTTTGCCCAGCGCGAGATTGACTGGCTGCTGTCCATCGGCGGCATCACGCCGCGGCTGAACTGTCGATTGGGCCGCGACATCACGCTGGACGGCCTGCTGGCCGAATACGACGCGGTCTTCGTCGGTCTGGGCCTGCAGGGCGTCAACGCACTGGGCATCGCCGAGCCCGAGCTGCCCGGTCTGCGCGACGCGGTCGACTTCATCGCCGAACTGCGCCAGAGCGACCCGGCCCAGGTACCGGTAGGCCGCAAAGTCGTCGTGATCGGCGGCGGCATGACGGCCGTGGACGCAGCCGTGCAAAGCAAGCTGCTGGGTGCTGAAACCGTCACTATGGTCTACCGCCGCGGGCAGGAGGGCCTGTCGGCCTCCACGCACGAGCAGCACTGGGCGCAGACGCACGGAGTGACGATCCGGTGCTGGGCGCGGCCGCTGGCCGTCGAGGCTGAAAGCGGCGTGCTGCGCGGACTGCGCTTTGCGGCGACCCGGCTGGAAGGCGGCAAGCTCGTCGACACCGGCGAACAGTTCGTCATCGAGGCCGACCTGGTGCTGCGCGCCATCGGCCAGACCTTCGACGACCACCCCGTCGGCGCCGCCCTCGATTTGCAGGGCGGCCGCCTCAAGACCGACGCCGACGGCCGCACCAGCCTGGCCCGCGTGTGGGCAGGTGGCGACTGCCGCGCCGGCGGCCGCGACCTCACGGTGGAAGCCGTGGAGCACGGCAAGCGCGCCGCCGCCAGCATCGACCACGCGCTGCAGCACGCCAGCGCCCGCCATCTCGACAAGGAGGCCGCCCATGGCTGACCTGAGCACCAACTTCCTCGGCATCAAGAGCCCCAACCCGTTCTGGCTGGCGTCCGCGCCCCCGACCGACAAGGAGATCAACGTGCGCCGCGCCTTCGAAGCCGGCTGGGGAGGCGTCGTCTGGAAGACGCTGGGCGAGGACCCGCCGGTCGTCAACGTCAACGGCCCGCGCTACGCGACGCTGTGGAGCCAGGACCGCCGCGTCATCGGCTTCAACAACATCGAGCTCATCAGCGATCGGCCGCTGCAGACCAACCTCGACGAGATTGCCCGCGTGAAGCGCGACTTCCCGGACCGCGCGATGGTGGTGAGCCTGATGGTGCCGGTCAACGAGCTGGCCTGGCGCAACATCCTCTCCCGCGTGGCAGACACCGGCGCCGACGGCGTGGAGCTGAACTTCGGCTGTCCGCACGGCATGAGCGAGCGCGGCATGGGCTCGGCCGTGGGCCAGGTGCCCGAGTACATCCAGCAGATCACCGAGTGGTGCAAGACGCACGCCAAGCTGCCGGTGATCGTGAAGCTCACGCCCAACATCACCGACGTGCGCATCCCGGCCCGCGCCGCGCGTGCCGGCGGTGCCGATGCGGTCAGCCTCATCAACACCATCAACTCCGTGATGGGCGTGGACCTGGACCGCATGATCATGAGCCCGTCCACCGACGGCCTGGGCTCACACGGCGGCTACTGCGGCCCGGCGGTCAAGCCCATTGCGCTGAACATGGTGGCCGAGATCGCGCGCGACGCGGCCACGGCCGGCCTACCGCTGAGCGGCATCGGCGGCATCACCACCTGGCGCGACGCAGCCGAGTTCATCGCCATGGGCTGCGGCACCGTGCAGGTCTGCACCGCGGCCATGGTCTACGGCTTCAAGATCGTGCAGGACCTGTGCTCGGGCCTGTCCAACTTCATGGACGAAAAGGGCTACACGTCGCTGGACGACTTTCGCGGCCGCGCCGTGCCCACGGTCAAGAACTGGAACCAGCTCAACCTCAACCACGTCGACAAGGCCGTCATCAACCAGGACAGCTGCATCCAGTGCGGCCGCTGCCACGTGGTGTGCGAGGACACCTCGCACCAGGCCATCTGGGCAACCAAGGACGGCCAGCGCCACTTTCACGTCAACGACGCCGAGTGCGTGGGCTGCAACCTGTGCGTGTCCATTTGCCCCGTCCCTGGCACCATCACGATGCGCGCGCTCCAGCCCGGCGAGACGGATGCCCGCACCGGCCGCGTCATTGACGGCAGCTACGCCAACTGGACCACGCATCCCAACAACCCCATGCGCAGCGGCTGCGCGTGACACAAGGATCAGTGATGAGTCACTACGAGGTCGGCCATTGGATCAACGGCGCTGCCACGCGCGGCAGCGGCGAGCGCCAGCAAGACATCCACAACCCCGCCACCGGCCAGGTGCAGGGCCGCCTGCTGCTGGGCAGCGTGGCCGACCTGGACACCGCCGTCGCCAGCGCCACGCAGGCCGCCAAGGCCTGGAGCCAGACGCCACCGCTGGCCCGCGCCCGCGTGCTGTTCAAGTTCCTCACGCTGCTGCAGGAGCGCAAGGAGCAACTCGCCGACGCCATCGTGCGCGAGCACGGCAAGACCGTGCCGGATGCGCTGGGCGAGGTGGCGCGGGGCATCGAGGTGGTGGAGTTCGCCACCGCCATGCCGCAGCTGCTGAAGGGCGAGTACACCGAGCAAATCGCCCGCGGCATGGACGCCTGGAGCATGCGCCAGCCGCTGGGCGTGGTGGCCGGCATCACGCCGTTCAACTTCCCCGCCATGGTGCCCATGTGGATGTATCCCATCGCCATCGGCTGCGGCAACGCTTTCATCCTCAAGCCCAGCGAGCGCGACCCGTCGTCGTCACTGCTGATGGCGCAGTGGCTGAAGGAAGCCGGCCTGCCGGACGGCGTGTTCAGCGTCATCCAGGGTGACAAGGACATCGTGGACGCCATCCTGGCCCACCCCGGCATCGCGGCCGTCAGCTTTGTCGGCAGCACGCCGGTGGCCGAGTACATCTACAAGGTGGGCAGCGCTTCGGCCAAGCGCGTTCAGGCGCTGGGCGGCGCGAAGAACCACATGGTCGTCATGCCCGACGCCGACCTAGACGGCGCCGTGGACGCGCTGATGGGCGCGGCCTACGGTTCGGCCGGCGAGCGCTGCATGGCCATCTCGGTCTGCGTGGCCGTGGGCGACGTGGGCGACAAGCTCGTGGCGGCCCTCGCGCCGAAGGTGAAAGCACTGAAGATCGGCGAAGGCCACCAGATCGGTGCCGAGATGGGCCCGCTGATCACGCGGGCGTCGCAGCAGCGTGTGGAGCGGCTGATCGGCGAAGGCGTCGACGCGGGCGCGAAGGCGATCGTGGATGGCCGCGGCTACAAGGTCCCTGGCCACGAGAACGGTTTCTTCGTCGGCGGCACCATCCTGGACGGCGTCAGCGCCGACATGAGCTGCTACACCGAGGAGATCTTCGGCCCTGTGCTGTGCGTCGTGCGCGTGCCCGACCTGGCCGCAGCCATCTCGCTCATCGAGGCCAACGAGTACGCCAACGGCGTCGCCATCTTCACCCGCGACGGCCATGTGGCGCGCGAGTTCGTGCACCACATCCAGGTCGGCATGGTGGGTGTCAACGTGCCGCTGCCGGTGCCCATGGCCTTCAACAGCTTCGGCGGCTGGAAGCGCAGCCTGTTCGGCGACCACCACGCCTACGGGCCCGAGGCGGTGCGCTTCTACACAAAGCACAAGGCCGTCATGCAGCGCTGGCCAGACAGCACGCCCAAGGGCCCGCAATTTGCTTTTCCTCAGAACACCTGACAGGAGTAGGCATGAACGAAGTCGTGTTGGCGCACCAACTGCGGGCCGAGCGCCGGGCCGCCCCAAGCCGGCCCGCATCCCCTCGGGGGATCGGCCAACGTACCCGTTGGACGAGGGGCTGACATGACGACCGACCCCACGCTGAGCAACCACGATCTGATCCCGACGACCGTTGCTCAGCGAACGTGGCGCTGGCAGGACTTCGCGGCGCTGTGGGTGGGCATGGTGGTGTGCGTGCCGACCTACACCATGGCCAGCTCCATGCTGGACCAGGGCTTCAGCTGGCAGCAGGCGGTCGGGCTCGTGCTGTTGGCCAACCTCATCGTGCTGGTGCCGATGATCCTCATCGGCCGGGTCGGACCCAAGCACGGCATTCCCTTCCCCGTGCTGGCCCGCGCGTCCTTCGGCGTGAAGGGCGCCAGCCTGCCGGCCGTGCTTCGCGGGCTGGTGGCCTGCGGCTGGTTCTCCATCAACTGCTACTTCGGCGCGCTGGCGCTGCACAGCTTTCTGAACGTGCTGGGCCTGGGCCTGGCTGCCCCCGCGCCGGGCGAGACCATCAGCAACTCGCAGCTCGCCTGCTTCATCGCCTTCTGGGCGCTGCACATCATCTTCATCTGGAAGGGCACGGAGTCCATCCGGCTGCTGGAAGTGATTGCAGCACCGCTGATGATCGGCGCGTCCATCGCACTCGTCGTGGCACTGGTGATGATGGTGCCCAGCGCCCAGCTCTTCGGCCTGCCCGCCAAGGAGGTGCCAGGCGGCCCCAAGTTCTGGGCGGCGCTGACCGGCCTGGTGGGCTTCTGGGCGACGCTGGCGCTGAACATCCCCGACTTCACGCGCTTCGCCCGCACGCAGCGTGACCAGACCGTCGGCCAGGCGCTCGGCCTGCCCGTGCCGATGGCGCTGTTCTCCATGGTCGGCGTCATCGGCTTCTCGGCCAGCGCCATCCTGTACGGCAAGGCCGAGCTCTTCCCCGACGCGCTGCTGGCCAAGATGGGCCCGGTGGCCGCCGGCCTGGGCCTGCTGGTCATCCTGCTGGCCAACCTGACCACCAACGTCGCGGCCAACCTCGTGTCGCCGAGCTACGACTTCTCGCAACTCGCGCCGAGCAAGATCAGCTTCCGCATGGGCGGGCTGATCGCGGCGGTCATCGGGCTGCTCTTCATGCCCTGGAAGCTGCTGGCCACGTCCGGCGGCTACCTGTTCACCTGGCTGGGCGGTTACGGCACGCTGCTGGGCGCCATCGCCGGCATCCTGCTGACCGACTACTACCTGATCCGCCGCACCGAGCTGAACAGCGACGACCTCTACCGCCGCGGGGGCGCCTACGAGTACAGCAGCGGCTGGAACGGCCGCGCCCTGCTGGCCCTGGCGCTGGGCGTGCTGCCCTGCCTGCCGGGCTACCTGGTGGTGTCGGGCGTGCTGGACAAAGCCTCGGTCGCACCGGCCCTCGTCACGCTGTTCGACTTCGGCTGGTTCTTCAGCCTGGCGGTGTCGGGCGCGGTCTATTACTTCTCCATGCCACGCGGAGGTTCGCGATGAGTTCACTGTTGATCCGGGGCGCCACGGTCGTCAATGCCGACGCCGAAAACCGCCAGGACGTCCTCTGTGTCGACGGCCGTGTCGCCGCCCTGGGCGAGCGCGCCGTGCGCGAGGCGCCCGCCGGGGCGACGACGCTCGACGGCACCGGCCAGTACCTACTGCCCGGCGGCATCGACCCGCACACGCACATGCAGCTGCCTTTCATGGGCACGGTCACGCAGGACAACTTCTTCACCGGCACCGCCGCCGCACTGGCCGGCGGCACGACGAGCATCATCGACTTCGTCATCCCCAACCCGCAGCAGCCGCTGATGGACGCCTACCGCACCTGGCGCGGCTGGGCCGAGAAGGCGGCCAGCGACTACGCCTTCCACGTGGCGGTGACCTGGTGGGACCAGAGCGTCAGCGACGACATGGGGACGCTCGTGCGCGAAGAAGGCGTGAACAGCTTCAAGCACTTCATGGCCTACAAGAACGCCATCATGTGCGACGACGAGACGCTGGTGAACAGCTTCAAGCGTTCGCTCGAACTCGGTGCTATGCCAACCGTGCACGCCGAGAACGGCGAGCTGGTCTACCTGCTGCAGGCCGAGGTCGCCAAGATGGGCATCACCGGCCCCGAGGGCCACCCGATGAGCCGCCCGCCGATGGTGGAGGGCGAGGCCGCCAACCGCGCCATCGCGATTGCCGACGTGCTGGGCGTGCCCATCTACATCGTGCACGTGAGCTGCATCGAAAGCGCCGAGGCCATCGCCCGCGCGCGGGCCCGTGGCCAGCGGGTCTACGGCGAGGTACTGGCGGGCCATCTGCTTATCGACGACAGCGTCTACCGCGACCCCGACTTCGCCACCGCCGCCGCCTATGTGATGAGCCCGCCATTCCGCCCCAAGATCCACCAGGAGTTCCTGTGGCGCGGCCTGCAGAGCGGACAGCTGCACACAACGGCCACCGACCACTGCACCTTCTGTGCGTCGCAGAAGGCCGCCGGCAAGAACAACTTCGCCAAGATCCCCAACGGCTGCGGCGGCGTCGAGGAGCGCATGGCGGTGCTGTGGGATGCCGGCGTGAACTCCGGGCGCCTCACGCCCAGCGAGTTCGTCGCCATCACATCCGCCAACGCGGCCAAGCTCTTCAACATGTACCCGCGCAAGGGGGTGATCGCCGAGGGTGCGGACGCCGACCTCGTGCTGTGGGACCCGGCCGGCATCAAGACGCTGTCGGCCAAGACGCAGTTCTCGAAGAACGACTTCAACATCTTCGAGGGCCGCACCGTGCGCGGCATTCCCAGCCACACGATCGCGCAAGGCCGCATCGTGTTCGCCCGCGGCGAGCTGCGCGCAGAAGCCGGCCAAGGCCGTTACCTCAAGCGCCCGCCGTTCGGGCCGCAGTTCGATGCGGCCATCAAGCGCGCCGCCGACCTGCAGCCGACCGCCGTCGCTCGATAAAAGCAAAGCCACCATGAACCCTTCAAACCTCCGCATCAACGGCCAGCGCCTGTGGGACTCGCTGATGGAGCTGGCCCGGATCGGCGCCACCGACAAGGGCGGCGTCTGCCGCCTGACCCTGACCGACCTCGACAAGCAGGGCCGCGATCTCGTCACCCGCTGGGCGCGCGAGGCCGGCATGGCGGTGACGATCGACAAGATCGGCAACGGCTTCATGCGCCGGCCGGGCCGCAACAACAGCCTGCCGCCGATCATGACCGGCAGCCACATCGACACCCAACCCACCGGTGGCAAGTTCGATGGCAACTACGGCGTGCTGGCGGGCATCGAGGTCGTGCGCACGCTGAACGACCACGGCATTGAAACCGAGGCGCCCATCGAGGTGGCCTTCTGGACCAACGAAGAGGGCTCGCGCTTCGTGCCCGTCATGATGGGCTCGGGCGTGTTCGCCAAGGCCTTCACGCTGGAGCATGCCTACGCGGCGACCGACACCGAAGGCAAGACGGTCAAGGGCGAGTTGGAGCGCATCGGCTACATCGGCGAGCAGGTGCCCGGCGACCACCCCATCGGCGCCTACTTTGAGACGCACATCGAGCAGGGCCCGGTGCTGGAGGATCACGACAAGACCATCGGTGTCGTGACCGGCGTGCTGGGCATCCGCTGGTACGACTGCGTCGTCACCGGCATGGAGGCCCACGCCGGCCCCACGCCGATGGCATTGCGCCGTGACGCGCTGCAGGTGGCGACGAAGCTGATGCAGGAGGTCGTCGCCTGCGCCCACCGCCACCCACCGCACGGCCGCGGCACGGTCGGCATGGTGCAGGTGCACCCCAACAGCCGCAACGTCATCCCGGGCCGCGTGAAGTTCAGCATCGACCTGCGCAATTCGACGGACGAGCTGTGCGACGCGATGGACGCGGACATCCGCGCGGTCGCTGCGAAGTTAAGCGCCGAAAGTGGCCTGCCCATCGAGATCACGCCGGTCAGCGCCTACCCTGCCCAGCCCTTCCACCCCGACTGCATCGCCGCCGTGCAAAAGGCCGCCGACGCGCTGGGCTACAGCAACATGCCCGCGGTGTCAGGTGCCGGTCACGACGCCGTCTACATGGCCCGCCTGGCCCCCGCCGGCATGATCTTCATCCCCTGCAAGGACGGCATCAGCCACAACGAGATCGAGGACGCCAAGCCCGAGCACATCGAGGCCGGCTGCAACGTGCTGCTGCAGGCGATGCTCGAACGGGCAGGCTGAACGCGTCAGCGCTTGTACTCCGCCAGCAGCCTCGCCGCCGTGCTCGCCGGCACGGCATAGCTGATGCCCGTCGGCGCGGTGAGCGCCGCTTCCTTGGTGCCCTTGATGGCGCCACCCTGCAACACGCCGACGACCTCGCCGGTCTCGATGTCCAGCACCGGGCCGCCGCTGTTGCCGGGGTAGGCGATGGCGTCGAGCTGCATCACCTTGAAGGCCCCATCCCGCAGCTGGCGCACGGCGCGCGGGTTGAGACCGGCCGGGCCGCCCGCAGGCGTCGCGATGGCCGTCCAGGCCGACACGATGCCGCGGTGCGTGGCCAGCACCTGGCCGAGTGCGTTACCAATGGGGAAACCCATCAAGGCGATGGACGTGCCTTCCGGCGCATCCTGCTCGGCCAGCTTCAGCGCCGGCAGCGCCGGCCCATCGATGGCCAGCAGCGCGAGGTCATTGCGCAGGTCGCGGCCCAGCAGCTTGGCGCTGCGCAGCTGCCACTGGTCGTCGCCCAGCCACACCTGCACGGCGATGCTGCGGTCGATGCGCTCGGGCGTTTCCTCGGGCACCACATGCGCGTTGGTCAGCACATGCAGGCCGTCGCCGACGGCGAAGCCCGCCGCGCGAAAGCCGAAGCGCGGCGTGTCCATCAACCCGTAGCTGCCCACCGCGACAACGGAGCGCTTGACCCGTGCGATCAGCGCCGGCAGGGGCTCGGCGACGGCTGCCGAGCTGCCCGCCAGCAAGCCCGCCGCCATCGCCAGCAGGTGGCGCCGGGACGGCTGGCAGGACGATAGGTCGGGCGGGGTGCGAGGCGCGACATGCATGGGGGAAAGGCCAGGACAACAACAGGTGGGCGAGCCTACTGCATGCGCTGCAGCCCGGCGGCTGCCAGTCTGGGGGTGCGCCCCCCGCAACACCCCCCCGCGCCTGCGGGGTGCGGCGCGCCGACCTGCGGCATGGCGGCGCTTACCCTCGCGCCCCTGCCAAATCTCACTGCTCTCGACCCATGACGTTTACCAAGAAGGCCGCTGCCCTGAGCGTGCTGCTGCTGATCGCCGGCCACGCCGCTGCAGCGGGCCTGACGGCCACCGTGTCCAACCTGCAGATCCAGGTGTTCGACCTGACACCGGACGACGGCATCGCCGCCAGCTTCACGCTGGTGGGGTCGCAGTTCGGCTCGGCCACTACCTACACGGCATCGGGCCTGTTCGACGATCAGGTCGGCCTGACGGCTCAGGCCTCGCTGAACGGCGCGGGCTTGTCGGCCCTGGCCTCGGTGTCTGGCGTTGCCGGCTCGCCCACCAGCTTCAGCCTGATGGCCAGCCTGAACAGCGCCCTGCCCTCGCCCTACGGCGACGCCGGCGCGCAGGCCCTGGCAGGCTTCTCCGTCCTCGTCAGCCCGGGCACGCTGATCCTGATGAGCGCCAACACGCACGTGGCCGTCAACGGCAGCGACATCGTGGACAACACCGACCTGATGAGCCAGGCCAGCCTGCGCTTCTTGCAAACCACGGACGGGGTGAGTGTGGGCAGCACCGGCACGCGCCAGGCATTTGCCAGCTTCGGCGCCGGCACCCTGACGCCTAGCTCCTCGGGACTGCTGTCGGCCAGCTTCGCCAACTACAGCGCCGAGGCCACCCGGCTCCAGGCGCGCTTGTCCGTGTCCACCGGCCTGGCCACGCCCATCGCCGCCGTGCCCGAGCCCAGCTCGCTGGCCCTGCTGGCCGCCGGTGGCGCGCTGGTGCTCGGCGCCGCTCGCCGCCGCAAGGCCGCCTAAGCAGCCGCACCTGCGCTATGAAAAAGCCGCCCAGGGAGGGCGGCTTTTTGCTGCCTGGCGCAAGCGTGCGAGATCAGCCTTCCAGTTGGCTCAAGTCGCGCACGGCCCCCTTGTCGGCCGACGTCGCCAGCAGCGCATAAGCCTTCAGCGCCGCCGACACCTTGCGGGGACGCGCCTCGACCGGCCTCCAGCCCTTGGCGTCCTGCTCGGCGCGGCGCTTGGCCAGCTCTTCGTCGCTGACCAGCACGTCAATCGTGCGGTTGGGGATGTCGATGCGGATGCGGTCACCGTTGCGCACCAGGCCAATCGCGCCTCCGGCTGCCGCCTCGGGTGAGCAGTGGCCGATGGACAGGCCCGAGGTGCCGCCGGAGAAGCGGCCGTCGGTCAGCAGCGCGCAGGCCTTGCCCAGGCCCTTGCTCTTGATGTAGCTGGTCGGGTAGAGCATTTCCTGCATGCCCGGGCCGCCCTTGGGGCCCTCGTAGCGCACCACCACGACATCACCAGCCTTGACCTTGTCGTCGAGGATATTGGCCACGGCTTCGTCCTGGCTTTCGACGACATGCGCCGGGCCTTCGAACACCAGCAGGCTGTCGTCCACACCAGCGGTCTTCACGACGCAGCCGTCCAGCGCGATGTTGCCCCGCAGCACAGCCAAGCCGCCCTCCTTGCTGAATGCGTGCTCGTAGGAGCGGATGCAGCCCTCAGCGCGGTCGGTGTCCAGGCTGGGCCAGCGCGTGTTCTGGCTGAAGGCCGTCTGCGTCGGGATACCGGCCGGTCCAGCCATGTAGAAGGTTTTGACGGCTTCGCTGGGGTTGCGGGCGATATCCCACTGATCCAGCGCGTCCTTCATCGTCTTGGCGTGCACGGTGGGAGCGTCGGTGTGCAGCTTGCCGGCACGGTCCAGCTCACCCAGGATGGCCATGATGCCGCCGGCGCGGTGCACATCCTCGATGTGGTACTTGTTGGTGTTGGGCGCCACCTTGCACAGCTGCGGCACGTCACGCGACAGGCGGTCGATGTCAGCCATGTCGAACTCGATCTCGGCCTCCAGCGCCGCGGCCAAGATGTGCAGGATGGTGTTGGTGGAGCCGCCCATCGCGATGTCCAGCGTCATCGCGTTCTCGAAGGCTTTCTTGCCGATGGCGCGCGGCAGCACGCTGGCATCGTCCTGCTCGTAGTAGCGGCGACACAGCTCGACGACCGTGCGGCCGGCCTGCTTGAACAGCTCTTCGCGGTCCACATGCGTGGCGACGACCGTGCCGTTGCCCGGCAGCGACAGGCCCAGCGCCTCGGTCAGGCAGTTCATCGAGTTGGCCGTGAACATGCCCGAGCAGCTGCCGCAGGTGGGGCAGGCCGAGCGCTCGACCTCGGCCAGGTCGGCGTCGCTGACCTTGGCGTCGGCGGCCATGACCATCGCGTCGATGAGGTCCAGCTTCTTGATTTCGATCTTGGCGGTGCCGGGCACCGCCAGGCGCACCTTGCCGGCTTCCATCGGGCCGCCGGACACGAACACGACGGGGATGTTGAGCCGCATCGCGGCCATCAGCATGCCCGGGGTGATCTTGTCGCAGTTGGAGATGCACACCAGCGCGTCGGCGCAGTGGGCGTTGACCATGTACTCGACCGAGTCGGCAATGATGTCGCGGCTGGGCAGCGAATACAGCATGCCGTCGTGGCCCATCGCGATGCCGTCGTCCACGGCGATGGTGTTGAACTCCTTGGCCACGCCGCCAACGCGCTCGATCTCGCGGGCAACCAGCTGGCCCAAGTCCTTCAGGTGCACGTGGCCGGGCACGAACTGGGTGAAGGAGTTGGCGATGGCGATGATCGGCTTCGCGAAGTCGTCGTCCTTCATGCCGGTGGCGCGCCACAGCGAGCGGGCGCCCGCCATGTTGCGGCCGGCGGTGGAGGTCTTGGAGCGATAAGGCGTGGGCATGGCAGCAGTCGGTGCGGATGCAAGGAAGCTGCGATTGTCCGGCGGAGCCGGCGCCAGGGTTATTCCAAAAGCGCCCCGAAAGCTCGGTTGCCCCTTGCCGAATGCTCGACGCCGGTCACGCGCCAGGCCTGCACGACCGCCCAGCTCGCCTCCGGCAGCAGGAACAGCAACAGCACCGGCTCGCCGGTCTGCGTCCACGCCCAGGCCATCCACAGGCTGAACAGCGCGCGCGCCACGGCGTCATAGCGGCCCAGCTGCGCCGCCGGCCCGCGCAGCCGCAGCACCGACCACACCATGACGACGCTCCCCATCAGCAGCGCGAACAGCATCTGCATTGGCGCGAAGGCCGGCAGCGGCTGCCCGCCCAGCGCCTGGTTGGCGGCGCTGAGGTGACCGAAGGCGATGGCGAAAGTCCAAGGCGTGGCGAACGGCGCGGTGACGACGAGGTCGTACGCCGCGCTGGCCTGCACGACGCGGCGGAACTGAGAGGGGCTGAACGAAGGCATGGCCGCTGCGGGAGTGATGAAGGCCGCCATGCTCAAGGCTGGACTACGCTCCAGGGTCAAGCAATTTCGGCACCCCATGCAGATCGGCACCCTGAGCGAGCGCACCGGCCTCAGAGGTTGAGAGTTTTTCGGCCGTGCCAGAAAGGCGCGGCAAAGCGCCCTCGAACGAGGCGCAAAGCGCAGCCATAGCTCGGGCTATGGCGAGCATTTGCAACGACGGGCGAGGGCGTTTTGGCGTGCAAGGCGGGCATGGGTGAAAGACTCTCAACCTCTCAGCCGCGACAGCCTGCGCTTCTACGAGAAGCGCGGCCTGCTGCAGGCGCGCCGCAGCGCCAACGGCTACCGCGACTACCCAGAAGAAGCCGTGCAATGGCTGGGCTATGTGCGCACCGCGCAGCAGCTGGGCTTCACGCTCGCCGAAATCGCCGCCGACCTGCCGCTGCTCACGCAGGGCGAGGACGCCGGCCCCACCCTGCGGGCCACGCTCAAGCGCAAGTTGGCCGACATCGACGCGCGCATCACGGCCTTGCAGGGCCTGCGCGCCGGGCTTGCAGCGCGGCTGGCCGAGACGCCCGACACCGGCACGAGCTGCCCGCTGCGCCAACTGCCCTGACGGTCAGGCCACGGCGCTGCGCACCGCCTCGCGCACCAGGCCGTCGAGTTTGCCGGTGATCTGCGTGAACTCGCCCGACACGACGGTGAACTCACGGCCCGACATGCCGGCACGCGCCGCGACGACCTGCGCGTTGAACGACACGATGCGCGCGTGCTTGGCAATCTGCTCGATGTCGCCCATGACGGCCGCCAGCCGCTGCTTGGCGGACATGGCCTGCTGGCGTGCCAGATCTTCGTAGAGTTGCGTCAGCCGGTTCAGTGTGGCCAGCAGCGGCGTGGCGCTCTCGACCAGTTGCTCCAGCAGTGCCGGCGCGCCCACGCTGCCGGCATCGACGGCGTCCAGCGTCCGGCGGCTCAATTCGATGAAGGCGCGGATGCGCTCGTCCGCCCGGTCGAGGCCGAAATAGGCCTCCTTCAACTCGCCGCCCAGCGAGGCCGGCGACAGCTCGCCTTCAGTCAGCGCGCGGTGGGCGTCGCTGAAGGTTCCCAGCGCCTCGCGCGATGTGGCGAGCGCACCGTCACGCCCCTGCAGGGCCAGCACGGCATACAGCACGAGCCGCTGCGACGTGAAGCGGCGCCGACCGGACAGGTTGATGGACTTGCCGTACAACTCGGCCGCGGCCGTCTTCGGTGCGGCGGCCGCCCGCGTTGGTGCATGGTCAGGGGCAACGGCGTGGTGCGACATGGTGGACTCCGTGAACTCGGTCACGACCGGCGTCGCCCAGGGTGGCGACTGCCGATCGTCTCGCACCAGGGTTAGCACGGGGCGTGCCATACAGGCCTTGCAAAGCAAGTGCTCGTGCAGGTCCACAGCCTGCTGTTACGCGTCGACGCTCATGCGAGCCGGCCCAGCCGCTTCGCGGCCTCGGCCAGCGTCTCGTCCCGCTTCGCAAAGCAGAACCGCACATGCCGGCGCTCCTGCGGCTGCTGGTAGAAGACCGACAGCGGGATGGCCGCGACGCCCACCTCGGTCGTCAGCCAGCGGGCGAAGTCCAGCTCGTTCAGATCAGACACCGCGCTGTAGTCCACCGTCTGGAAGTACGTGCCCTCGCAGGGCAGCAGCTTCAGCGGGGTGGCCGCCAGCGCGGCGCGGAAGGCGTCGCGCTTGGCCTGGTAAAAGCCGCTCAGGCTCTGCCATGGCGCGGGGTCGGCCAGGTAGGCGGCCAGCGCGTGCTGCGTCGGCGTGTGCACGGTGAACACGGTGTACTGGTGCAAACGGCGGAACGCGGCACTCAGGGCCGGCGGCGCGGCGACGAAGCCGACCTTCCAGCCCGTCACGTGGAAGGTCTTGCCGAAGCTGCTGACGAGGAAGCTGCGCTCACGCAACGCCGAGCGGCGGGCCACGCTCTCGTGCGGCGCGCCATCGAACACCATGTGTTCGTAGACCTCGTCGCTGATGACGAACAGGTCGTGCGCCTCGGCAATGCGCTCCAGCTCCAGCACGTCCTCGCGCGTGGCCACGCGGCCGCTGGGGTTGTGCGGCGTGTTGATAACGATGGCGCGCGTGCGCGGCGTGACGGCGGCGCGCACGGCCGGCCAGTCGATGCGGTAATCCGCCGTCATCGGCACACCCACCGGCACGGCGCCGGCCAGGCGGATGGCGGGGTCGTAGCTGTCGTAGGCGGGCTCGATGATGAGGACTTCGTCGCCCGCACCGACGCAGGCGTGCAGCGCCGTGATGAGGCCCTGCGTGCCGCCAGCGGTGATGGTGATGTCGCTGCCGGCGTCGTAGACGGCGCCGTACAGCGCGTTGAGCTTGGCCGCCACGGCCTCGCGCAGCGCCGGCACGCCGGTCATCGGCGGGTACTGGTTGTGGCCGGCGGCCATCGCGTCGGTGACGAGCTGCAGCAGGGCCGGGTCGGCGCCGAAGTCCGGGAAGCCCTGGCCGAGGTTGACGGCGCCATGCTCGGCCGCCAGCGCCGACATGACGGTGAAGATGGTGGTGCCCGTGTTGGGCAGCTTGGTGGGCAGGGTGGGCATGGGCGGCGGGATTCTGCGGGAGCCTTGCTCAGAGAAACCGCTCCAGCAAGCGCTTGGATTGCTTGTCCAGCGCCCAGCGGTCCGGCACCTGCAGCTGCACGCCGTGGGTGGACGTGATGAGCAGCCGGCCCTCGTCCAGGCGGCGGATGTCTTCCTCGCTCTTCAGCACGAAGTCGACCTCGCCGCGGTCGGTCTCGACGCGCCAGGTGCTGGGCGTGGCGAAGGTGTTCACAGAGATCAGGCGCTTGAGCGTGGGGTGGAACTCGCGCGCGGCCAGCTCGGCCTCCAGCACGCGGCGGGGGCTGTCGGGCAGGGCCGAGAGGCGCTCGACCCAGGCCAGCTCATGGCCGTGCACGCCGACGAGCGACACGCCCTCGTCGGGCGCCGAGATCGGGTGGGCGCGCACCGGCGTGACGCCCTCGTGGGTGGCGCCGTGCAGGTCGGTCAGCACCAGGCGGCCGTGGGCATCCAGCGCCAGATCGCGAAAGGGAAGGCTGCTCATGCGTTCACCGTGTGTGCACTGGGATTGGGGGCGACCACCATCAGGCCGCCGTCATCGGCGCCTTCGGCATCGACTCGCCGCGCCTGCGCTTCCCACAGCCGCCAGTAGTGGCCCTGCATCGCGATCAGATCGTCGTGCGGCCCCAGCTCGACGATCTCGCCCCGGTCCATCACGACCAGCCGGTCGGCCTTGCGCAAAGTGCTCAGGCGGTGGGCGATGGCGATGGTCGTGCGGCCCTTGACGAGGTTGTCCAGCGCGCGCTGGATCTCCTTCTCGGTCTCGGTGTCGACGGCGCTGGTGGCCTCGTCGAGGATGAGGATGGCCGGGTCGATCAGCAGCGCGCGGGCGATGGAGATGCGCTGGCGCTCGCCGCCGGACAGGCCCTGGCCGCGCTCGCCGACGAGGCTGTCGTAGCCGTGCGGCAGGCGCAGGATGAACTCGTGCGCATGGGCCGCGCGGGCGGCAGCGACGATCTCGTCACGTGTGGCGCCCGGCTTGCCGTAGGCGATGTTCTCGGCGATGGTGCCGAAGAACAGGAAGGGCTCCTGCAGCACCAGGCCGATGTGACTGCGGTAGTCGGCCACCTTGACGCGGCGCAGGTCCACGCCGTCCACCTTGATGGCGCCCTCGGTCACGTCGTAGAAGCGGCAGATCAGGTTCACCAGCGTGCTCTTGCCCGAGCCGCTGTGGCCCACCAGGCCCACCATCTCGCCGGGGCGGATGTCCAGGTTCAGCGTGCGGATAACGGAGCGCGAGCCGTAGCGGAAGTTGACGCCCTGCATCGAGATGGCGCCGGTGACGTTCTCGAACGGCTGCGGGTTGACGGGATCGGGCACGTTGGACACGTGGTCGAGGATGTCGAAGATGCGCTTGGCGCCGGCCGCGGCCTTCTGCGTGACGGAGACGATGCGGCTCATGGAGTCCAGCCGCGCATAGAAGCGGCCGATGTAGGCCAGGAAGGCCGTCAGCACACCCACCGTGATGCTCTGGTGCGCGATCAGCCAGATGCCGATGCCCCAGACGACCAGCAGGCCCATCTCGGTCAGCAGCGCGACGGTGGGCGTGAACAGGCTCCAGGTCTTGTTCAGGCGGTCGTTCACCTGCAGGTTGGCGGCGTTGGCGGCCTTGAAGCGCCTCGCCTCGCGAGCCTCCTGCGCGAAGGCCTTGACGACGCGGATGCCGGGGATGGTGTCGGCCAGAATGTTGGTGACTTCGCCCCACACGCGGTCGATCTTCTCGAAGCCGGTGCGCAGCCGGTCGCGCACGAGTTGAATGAGCCACGCGATGAAGGGCAGCGGCACCAGCGTCGCCAGCGCCAGACCAGGGTGGATGCTGAACAGGATGATGGCCGTCATGCCCAGCATCAGCACGTCGGTGATGAAGTCCAGCGCGTGAAGGCTGAGGAACACGCTGATGCGGTCGGTTTCGGAGCCGATGCGCGCCATCAGGTCGCCGGTGCGCTTGTTGCCGAAGTATTCCAGAGACAGGCCCAGCAGGTGCTCGAACGTGGCTGTGCGCAGATCCGCCGCGATGCGCTCCGACACCAGCGCCAGCAGGTAGGTCTTGGCCCAGCCCAGCACCCAAGACACCAGCGCCGCGCCCAGCAGGCCGCTCAGCAGTAGCGCCACCAGCCCGGTGTCGATGGCCTGACCGTTCTGGAAGGGGATGAGCACCCGGTCCATCAGCGGCATGGTCAAGTAGGGCGCCACCAGCGTCGCGCCCGTGGCGCCCAGCATCAGCGCAAAGCCCAGCAGGAGCTGCCCCTGATAAGGCCTGGCGAAGCGCCACAGGCGCAGCAGCACCCAGGTGCTGGGCGGCGCGCTGGACTCGCCGAAATCGAAGTCCTCGCCCTCCTCCTCGGGCTCGGGCAGCGGCTGGCCGGCCAGCCGCTGCACCTCGCGCTCGAAGGCGTCCACCAAGCGCACGGCCGCCGGGTTGCCCGCCAGCGTGAAGCGCCAGCGCGCCAGCCGGCCAGCGGCGTCCAGCAGTTCCAGGAAGGCCAGCCCGCCGTGGTCGCTGAGCTTGAGCGCCTGGCCCGGCGCCAGCGCGTGCTCGCTCCAAGTACCGGTGGCGGGTTCGAAGGCGCGCAGATGTGAACTCGTCAACGCCAGCAGGCCCTGGGCGAAACGCCCCTGCGCGTCCAGGTCAACCTCCACGGTCGCCAGCACGTTCTCGCCAGCCAGGAGCCGCCCCTGCAGCGCGGCCGATTGCGGATGAGGTGCTGTCACTGGAAGTAGGTCTTGCATGCAGTTGTTGGCTCGGAAGGGCTGACCTGATTCTCCCCGATGACTTCGGCGCACAATTCCGGGCGCCCGCCGCGCCCAAACCACCCCCATGAGCAAAAAAGAAGACATCCGCCTGCTGCGCATCAACTACCTGCGCGGACCCAACATGTGGACCTACCGGCCTGTGCTGGAGGTCTGGCTGGACCTGGGCGAGCTGGAGGACTTCCCCTCCAATGTGCTGCCTGGCTTCAACGACCGCCTGACCGCCGCCCTGCCCGCGCTGATCGAGCACCACTGCGGCGTCGGCGAACGCGGCGGCTTCATCGAACGCCTGCGTGACGGTACCTGGATGGGCCATGTGCTGGAGCACATCGTCATCGAGCTGCTGAACCTGGCCGGCATGCCCACAGGCTTCGGCCAGACGCGCAGCACCAGCCAGCGCGGCGTCTACCGCATGGTGTTCCGAGCCCGGGACGAGCAGGTGGCCCGCGCGGCGCTGGCCGAGGGCCACGCCCTCATCATGGCCACGATCAACGACCAGCCCTTCGACGTGCCCGCCGCCATCGCCCGGCTGCGCGACAAGTTGGACGACTGCTACCTGGGGCCCTCCACGGCGGCCATCGTGGCGGCCGCGACCGACCGCCGCATCCCGCACATCCGCCTGAACGACGGCAACCTCGTGCAACTGGGCCACGGCGCGCGCCAGCGCCGCATCTGGACGGCCGAGACCGACATGACCAGCGCCATCGCCGAAGGCATTGCCGGCGACAAGGACCTGACCAAGACGCTGCTCAAGGCCGTGGGCGTGCCGGTGCCCGAGGGTGAAGAGGTCAAGAGCGCCGCTGCCGCCTGGCGCGCCGCGCAGGACATCGGTCTGCCCGTCGTCATCAAGCCTAGCGACGGCAACCATGGCCGTGGCGTCACGCTGGACATCACGAACGAAGCCGACTGCGAGGCGGCCTTCAAGCTGGCGGACGAGGAAGGCTCGTCGGTGCTGGTGGAAAGCTACATCCGCGGCAACGAGCACCGCGTGCTGGTCGTCGGCGGCCAGGTCGTGGCGGCCGCGCGCGGCGAGGCCGCGTGGATCCACGGCGACGGCACGCACACCGTGGCCCAGCTGATCGACCTGCAAATTAACACCGACCCGCGCCGCGGCGTCACCGAGGAGTTCCCGCTCAACAAGATCGTGCTGGGCGACGACCCCGTCGTGCTGCTGGACCTGCAGCGCCAAGGCGTCACGCCCGACGCCGTGCCGCCAGCCGGCAAGGCCGTGCTGATCCAGCGCAACGGTAATGTCGCCCTCGACTGCACGGCCGACGTGCACCCCGAGGTGGCGCACGCCGTGTCGCTGGCCGCGCGTACCGTGGGGCTGGACATCGCCGGCGTGGACCTCGTCACTGAAGACATCGCCAAGCCGCTGAGCGAGACTGGCGGCGCCATCGTCGAGGTGAACGCCGGCCCCGGCCTGCTGATGCACCTGAAGCCTGCCGGCGGCGCGCCGCAGCCCGTGGGCCAGGCCATCATCGACCACCTGTTTGCCGAGGACGAGAGCGGCCGCATTCCCATCGTCGGCGTGGCCGGCTCGCGCGGTGGGCGCCAGATCGCCCGCCTCGTCGCCTGGCTGCTGCACCTGAACGGCCGCCATGTGGGACTGGCCTGCCGTGACGGCCTGTTCCTGGGCACCCGCC
This sequence comes from Pelomonas margarita, assembly GCF_043555875.1. NCBI lineage: Bacteria > Pseudomonadati > Pseudomonadota > Betaproteobacteria > Burkholderiales > Sphaerotilaceae > Roseateles > Pelomonas margarita. The sequence goes on from NZ_JBIGHW010000010.1 coordinate 92,083, forward strand.
GTGTCGAGAAGAAGGACAGCGCACGCTGGGACGCTGCCCACCGCCTGCTGATGAACCGCGGCGTGAACGCGGTCGTCGTCGAGAACGATGCCGCCAGCATCCTGCGCGACGGCCTGGCCTATGACCGCGCCGCCGTCGGCGTCGTCACCGACTTGGACGGCATCGCCGACCTGGCCGAGTTCGACGTGCAGGACGTGGACCAGCTCTACAAGGTGCTGCGCACCCAGGTCGACGTGGTGCTCAGCGACGGCGCCAGCGTGCTGCACGCGGCCCACCCGCGCCTGGTGGACATGGCCGAGCTCAGCGATGGCGAGGTCGTCTTCTACGCCGAGGACGGTAGCCTGGACGCGCTGCAGCACCACCGCGACCGCGGCGGCCGTGCCGTCTTCCTGCGCGGCGGTGCCGCCGTGCTGGCCCAAGGCCCGGCCGAGACGCCCGGCGCGAACATCGACGCGTTGCTGCGCCGTTTCGGCGCGCCCGTCCCTGACGCGGCCACGCTGCTGGCCGCCGTGGCCGCGGCCTGGGCGCTGGGCATTTCGCCCGAGCTGATCGCTGCCGGCCTGGACACCTTCGTGCCCGAGCTCCACCTCGCCTGACGTCAACAGACCCCACAACACCATGGACGTTTCCCGCACCCGCGCGCTGCGCGGCCCCAACATGTGGAGCCGCCACACGGCCATCGAGGCCGTCGTGCATTGCAATGACGCCGAACGCTCGCTGGAGCGCCTGCCCGGCTTTGAGGCCCGGCTGCGCCAGCGCTTCCCCACCATCGGCGCGCTGCGCGCCGACGCCTCACTGGCCCAGGTGCTGGAGCAGGCGACGCTGGCGCTGCAGGCCCAGGCGGGCTGCCCGGTCACCTTCAGCCAGACCCATGTCACGCCGGAGTCCGGCACCTACCAGATCGTTATCGAGTACAGCGAAGAGGACGTCGGCCGCCTCGCCTTTGAGCACGCGGTCCAGCTGGTCAACGCCGCGCTGGACGACAGCGCCTTTGATGCCGACACCGTGCTGGCCGCCCTGCGCGAGCTGGACGAGGACATCCGCCTCGGCCCGTCCACCGGCTCCATCGTCAACGCGGCACAGGCGCGCGGCATCCCGTTCCGGCGCCTGACGCAGGGCAGCCTGGTGCAGTTCGGCTGGGGCGCCAAGCAGCGCCGCATCTGGGCCGCCGAGGTCGATGCGACCAGCGCCGTCAGCGAGTCCATCGCGCAGGACAAGGATCTCTGCAAGCGCCTGCTGCAGGCCGCCGGCGTGCCGGTGCCCATCGGCCGCCCGGTGGACTCGCCGGACGACGGCTGGGCCGTCGCGCAGGAGATCGGCTTGCCGGTCGTCGTGAAGCCGCAGGACGGCAACCAGGGCAAGGGCGTCACGGTCAACGTGGTGGACCGTGCGCACTTCGACATCGCCTACAAGGCGGCCGACGAGATCGGCCAAGTCATGGTGGAGAAGTTCCTGCCCGGCGGCGACTACCGGCTGCTGGTCATCGGCGACAAGCTCATCGCCGCCGCCCGCCGCGACCCGCCGCACGTCATTGGCGACGGCCAGCTGACCGTCAAGCAGCTGGTCGACAAGGTCAACAGCGACCCGCGCCGAGGTGACGGCCACGCCACCTCGCTGACCAAGATCCGCTTCGACGACATCGCCGTCGCGCGCCTCACGCAGCAAGGCCTGACGCCCGAGTCCGTGCCCGAGAAGGGTCAGCGCGTCATCCTGCGCAACAACGCCAACCTGTCCACCGGCGGCACCGCCACCGACGTGACGGACGACGTGCACCCCGAGGTGGCCGCACGCGCCATCGCGGCCGCGCAGGTCGTGGGCCTGCATGTGTGCGGCGTGGACGTGGTGGCCGAGAGCGTGCTGCGCCCGCTGGAGGAGATCAACGGCGGCATCGTCGAGGTCAACGCCGCGCCGGGTCTGCGCATGCACCTGAGCCCCAGTTTCGGCAAGGGCCGCAACGTCGGCGAGGCCATCGTTGGCCACCTGTTCGGCACCGGAAACAAGGCAGAGGACGGCCGCATCCCCGTCGTGGCCGTCACCGGCACCAACGGCAAGACCACTGTCACGCGCCTGATTGCGCACATGTTCGCCAGCTGCGGCCTGAAAGTGGGCATGACGAACACCGACGGCGTCTACGTAGACGGCCGCCAGATCGACAGCGGAGACTGCTCCGGCCCCAAGAGCGCGCGCAACGTGCTGATGCACCCTGACGTGGAGGCCGCCGTGCTGGAAACAGCGCGCGGCGGCATCCTGCGCGAGGGCCTGGGCTTCGACCGCTGCCAGGTCGCCGTCGTCACCAACGTCGGCGCGGGCGACCACCTGGGCATGAACTTCCTGCATACGGCAGAAGACCTGGTGCTGGTCAAGCGCGTCATCGTGCAGAACGTGGCGCCAAGTGGCTACGCGGTGCTCAACGCGACCGACCCGCTGACCGCGCAGATGGCTGCCATCTGCCCCGGCCAGGTCATCTACTTCGCGGCCGACCGTCACCACCCGGTGATGGCCACGCACCGCGCCCAGGGCAAGCGCTGCGTCTACGTGGACGGCGACCAGCTCGTCGCCGCGCAGGGCGTGTGGCGCGAGAGCATCCCGCTGCGCGACATCCCGCTGACGCGCGGCGGCGTCATCGGCTTCCAGGTCGAGAACGCGATGGCCGCCGTGGCCGCGGCCTGGGGCGTGGGGCTGGACTGGGACACCATTCGCCGCGGCGTGGGCAGCTTCGCGAATGACGCCGACAACGCGCCCGGCCGCTTCAACGTCATGGACTATCGCGGCGCCACCGTCATCGCCGACTACGGCCACAACGGCGACGCGATGAAGGCGCTTGTCGGCGCCGTCGCCGCGATGCCGGCAAACAAGCGCTCGGTGGTCATCAGCGGCGCCGGTGACCGGCGCGACGAGGACATCCGCGTGCAGACTGAAATCCTCGGCGCCGCGTTCGACGAGGTCATCCTCTACGAAGACGCCTGCCAGCGCGGTCGCGAGGCCGGCGAGGTGGTGGCGCTGCTGCGTGCCGGGCTGACAGGCGCCGCGCGCACCACGCATATCGAAGAGATCGTCGGCGAGTTCATTGCCATCGACCGGGCGCTGGCCCGCCTGCAGCCGGGCGACCTGTGCCTGGTGCTGGTGGACCAGGTGGAAGAGGCGCTGGCGCACCTGGCGAAGCGGATCACGGAAGGCTGACCCCGCTCAGCCTGCTGAGCGAATGCACGCCGCCCCGGTGCAAGCCGGGGCGGCGTGCTAGCTTGCGCGACCCGTTTTCTGGCCACACAGCCCTTGCCATGAAGCCTCTGCTGAAGTCTCTCGCCGCGGTGTCGCTGCTCGCTGCCGCCACCGCCTTGGCGCAAGTCCCCAAGCTGGAAGTCGCCAACCCCGAGAAGCTGCTGCGCATCGTCGACAAACTGCCTGCGCCGACCGCTGCGCCGCCAGCGGAGAAAGACCTGACGGCCTATCTGCTTGTCTACTTCAAGGACGAGACGCACGACATCTACTTCGCCACCTCGCCCGACGGCTACACCTTCACCGACGTCAACGGCGGCCAGCCCATCTTCCTGGGCCGCGTTCTGGCTGAACAGAAGGGCGTGCGCGACCCGCACTTGATGCGCGGACCCGACGGCACCTTCTACCTGGCGATGACCGACCTGCACATCTTCGCCAAGCCCGCCGGTCTGCGCGAGACCGAGTGGGAACGCCCGGGCGAGGACTACGGCTGGGGCAACAACCGCAACCTCATCTTCATGAAGTCGCGCGACCTCCTGCACTGGACGCACAGCCGCGTGCCGGTCGCCCAGCGCTTCCCGCAGGCCGGCGACCTCGGCGTGGTGTGGGCACCCCAGACCATCTGGGACGACAAGGCCGGCAAGCCCATGGTCTATTACACGACCCGCGTGAGGAAGACCCAGGACCACCTCGTCTACGCCTATGCCGACGAGGCGTTCACGACGCTGACCACCGCGCCCGAGCGCCTGTTCACCTACCCCATCGCCGGCAAGAACGCGATCGACGGCGACATCACGAAGATCGGCGACCGCTTCCACATGTTCTACGTTGCCCACGACAAGCCCGGCCACCTGCGCCAGGCCATCTCGGACCGCATCAACGGCGGCTACGCCTTCAATCCGCAGAAGATCGACCCCGAGACCGTGGCCACCGAGGCGCCCAACCTGTGGCGCCGCCACGGCACCGACACCTGGGTGCTGATGTACGACGTGTTCGGCGCCAAGCCGCGCAACAACATGGGTTTCTCAGAGACGACCGACTTCGTCAACTTCAAGAACCTCGGCCGCTTCAACGAAGCCGCTTCGCCGATGAAGGCGACCAACTTCGTCGGCGCCAAGCATGGTGCGGTGATCTCCATCTCGCCGGACGAGGCCAAGCGCCTTCAGCACTACTTCGCCCGATGAAAGTCCTTGCTGCCACCCTGGCGCTTGCCGCCGCAGTCGCCCACGTCCACGTCCACGCCGACACCGGCACGCTCAACACCACAGCGCCTGGCGCCGTCATCCGCAAGGAGGTCTACGGCCAGTTCGTCGAGCACCTCGGCCGCGGCGTCTACGAGGGCATCTGGGTCGGCACCGACTCGCCCATCCCCAACACCCGCGGGATCCGCGACGACGTAGTCGCGGCGCTGCGTCGCATCAAGGTGCCGGTCGTGCGCTGGCCGGGCGGCTGCTTCGCCGACGACTACCACTGGCGCCATGGCGTCGGCCCGCAGCGCCAGCCCAGCATCAACTCCAGCTGGAGCAACGCCATCGAGCCGAACAGCTTCGGCACGCACGAGTTCATGGACTTCGTCGAGCAGATCGGCGCGGCGCCATATGTCGGTGTGAACATGGGCTCGGGCAGCGTCGAGGAAGGCCAGGCCTGGATGCAGTACATGACCGCACCAGCCAACACGGCACCAGGTGCCGAGCGCGCGCGCAACGGCCGCACCGAACCGTGGGCGCTGCCCTACGTGGGCGTGGGCAATGAAAGCTGGGGCTGCGGCGGGCACATGTACCCGGAGGAATACGCCCACCGCTACCGGCAGTTCCAGGGCTACCTCAAGACCTACTCCGGCCCCAAGGCACTGAAGATCGCGACCGGCCCAGACACGGACGACTACGAGTGGACCGACACGGTGATGAAGCTGGCCACGCGCTTCCGCCCGAACGCCACGTCACCCATCCTCTACGCGCCGACCAAGCCGCTGCTGGACGGCCTGTCGCTGCACTTCTACACGCTGCCCAGCAACCGCTGGGGCGGCGTGCACCCGGCGCGCGGTTTCGGCGAGGCGGCGTGGATCTCGACGATGAAGCGCGCGCTGCTGATGGATGAACTCGTCAGCAAGCACAGCGCCATCATGGACACTTACGACCCGAAGAAGGAGGTCGCGCTGGTCGTCGATGAGTGGGGCACCTGGTACGACAAGGAGCCGGGCGGCCCCGACGGCCTGTGGCAGCAGAACACGCTGCGCGATGCGCTGGTGGCGGCCGTTACGCTGAACATCTTCCACGACCACGCCGAGCGCGTACGCATGGCCAACATCGCGCAGATGGTGAACGTGCTGCAAGCCATGATCCTGACGGACGGCCCGCGCATGATCGTCACGCCGACCTACCACGTGTTCGATCTCTACCAGGTCCACCAGGGTGCCCGCCGCCTGCCGCTCACCCTCGACGCAGCGCCCTACCGCTTCGGCGACATGGCCGTGCCGGGAGTCAGCGGCACCGCCAGTGTGGACAGCAGCGGCCGCACGCACGTTTCGCTCGCCAATCTCGACGCCAGGCAGGCGCGCCGTGTGACGCTGCAGGTGCAGGGTGCCAAGCCCGGCCCCCTGCGCGGCCAGCTGCTGACCGCCCCGGCGATCGACAGCCACAACAGCTTCGAGACGCCGGCCGTCGTCGCACCGCGTGCGTTCACCGACGCCCGCTGGTCCGGCAACACGCTGACCGTCGAGCTGCCGGCAAGGTCGGTCGTGACGCTGGCCCTGCATTGAACGGCAGCACTCGCCAGACCCGCAGAGCCACAGGCCAGCGACCATGAGCCGCCCACCCCACCACCGCGACGGCGGCTTCCAGAACAACCACGGCGACTTCGAGCCCAAGTCGCTAGCCGACGTGCTGCGCTGGCGCTGGCAGGCGGCCCGCCAGGGCCTTCCCCGGCCGCCGGCGGAGCCCATCCCCACGCAGCCGGCCGACCTGCCCTTCCTGCACACCAACCGCGGCCCGGCGCAGCAGCCGGCCGTCACCTGGATAGGCCACGCCACCGTGCTGGCCCAGCTGGGCGGGCTGAACCTGCTGACCGACCCCATCTTCTCCACGCGCGCGTCGCCGGTGTCCTTCGCCGGGCCCAGACGCGCACAGCCGCCGGGCGTGGCGCTGACCGAGCTGCCGCCCATCGACGCGGTGCTGGTGTCGCACAACCACTACGACCACCTGGACCTGCCCTCCTGCCGCGCGCTGGCGGCGCAACCGGGCGGCGGCCCGCTGTTCGTCGTGCCGCTGGGGCTGGCCGACTGGTTCCGGCGGCGCGGCATCGCGCGCGTCGTGGAGCTGGACTGGTGGCAGCACACACCGCTGGACGGCGTGGAGATCACGCTGGTGCCCGCGCAGCACTGGTCGGCCCGCGGGCTCAACGACCGACTCAAGACACTGTGGGGCGGCTTTGCGGTTTTCGCGCCGGACTGCCAGCTGTTCTTCGCGGGTGACACCGGCTACTCACGCGACTTTGCTGACATCCGCGCGCGCTTCGCGCCCCGGCAACGCGACGGCGGCTTCGACATCGCCCTGCTGCCCATCGGCGCCTACGAACCGCGCTGGTTCATGGCGCCGCAGCATGTCAACGTGGAGGAGGCGCTCAACATCCACGCCGACCTGGGCGCGAAGCGCTCGCTGGGCGTGCACTGGGGCACCTTCGAGCTGACCGACGAATCGCTGGACGAGCCGCCGCGCCAGCTGCGCGCCCAGCGCGCCGCGCGCGGGCTGGACGAGGCCGCGTTCTTCACGCTTCCTATCGGCGGCACGCACCGCCTGCCGCCTCGCGGCTGAGCCCTGCCGAGGGCGACTCAGTGCGCGTGGGCTGGCGCTGCTTCGCGAAGCTCCTGGCGCGCCCGGCGCAGCACGTCACGCGAGGAATGCAGCGCCAGCCCCGCCATCGCCACGGCCACCAGCAGGTCCGGCCAGGCCTGGCCCGTCAGCGCCACGCCGCCAGCTGCGGCCACCACGGCCACATTGCCCAGCGCGTCGTTGCGGCTGCACAGCCACACAGCGCGCATGTTGGCGTCGCCTTCGCGGAAGGCGTAGAGCATCAGCGCCACGCCCACGTTGGCCGCCAGCGCCAGCGCACCGACGATACCCATGGTAGCCGCCTCCGGCGCTGTGCCCGCCCAGGCTGACCAGGCCGCGTGGGCCAACACGCCCAGCCCGAACACCGCCATGGTCACACCCTTGAGCCAGGCCAACCGCGCCCGCCACAGCAGGCCGGCCGACAACACAGCCAGCGACGCACCATAGTTGGCGGCATCACCGATGAAGTCCACTGCGTCGGCCCACAGCGACAGCGAGCCCGCGCGCCAGCCCGAGGCCACCTCGATGACCGCCATCGCGGCGTTGATCAGCAGCGCCGCCCACAGCACGCGCCGGTAGCGCGGCGAATCGGCAGCTGGGCTGCTGCTGCAGTGGTCATGGTCATGGCAGGCGTGGCTCATGGGGATGCGCAATGGCTGGTGAACGATGTCGCCATTGCAAACCCTGGAGCCACCCCAGAGTCAAGCGGGATGACGCGCCACAATCGCCGCATGCGCATCGGCGAACTCGCCCGGCTGACGGGCACGGCCATCGACACCATCCGCCACTACGAGCGCGAGGGCCTGCTGGACACGCCCCCGCGCACCGACGCGGGCTACCGCATCTACAGCGCGGCGGACGCCGAGCGCCTGCACTTCATCCGCCGCTGCCGGTCGCTGGACATGAACCTGGCAGAGGTGCGCACGCTGCTGGCGTTGCAGGCCGGCGGCCACTGCGCCGAGACCAGCGCGCTGCTGGAGGCGCACATCGATCATGTCAGCGCGCGCATCACGGCACTGCAGGAACTGGAGCGGGAGTTGCGCTCGCTGCGTGCCCGCTGCACCGGCACCGAGGGCGCCTGCGCCATCCTCGAAGGCCTGGCGCAGCCGGGCGCCGAACTGCCGGCAAAAAACCACATCGGCCACAGCCACTCGTGAAAAAGCCGGCTCAAGGCCGGCTTTCAATCGCGTCCAGCTGGGCTCAACCCACTCGGCAGACCTTCAGCATGTTCGTGCCGCCCGGGTAGCCCATCGGCTCGCCGCACGTGATGGCGTAGGTGTCGCCGGGCATCAGCACGCCGCGCTCCACGAGGATCTTCTCGGCGGCAGCCAGGGCCTCGTCGCGATCGTCGAAGTCGGGCATCAGCAGCGGCGTCACGTTGCGGTACAGCGCCATGCGGCGCTGGCTGACGACCTTGCTGGTGAGGCCGAAGATGGGCACGTTGATGCGGTGGCGGCTCATCCACAGCGCGGTGGAGCCGGACTCGGTCAGCGCCAGGATGGCCTTGCAACCCAGGTGATGCGCCGTGAACAGCGCGCCCATCGCGATGGACTGGTCGATGCGGCCGAACTGGCGACCGGCGAAGTCGGTGTCCAGCGTGACGAACTCGGCACGCTCTGCTTCCAGCGCGATGGCGGCCATCTGCTCGACGGTCTCGATGGGGAACTTGCCGGCGGCCGTCTCGGCCGACAGCATGACGGCGTCGGTGCCGTCCAGCACCGCGTTGGCCACGTCGGACACCTCGGCGCGCGTGGGCACCGGGTTCACGATCATGGACTCCATCATCTGCGTGGCAGTGATGGACACCTTGTCCAGCTCGCGGGCCATCTTGATCATGCGCTTCTGCAGCGCCGGCACGGCGGCGTTGCCCACTTCCACGGCCAGGTCGCCGCGGGCGACCATGATGCCGTCGGAGGCCTTCAGGATGGCTTCGAGGTGGGGAATGGCCTCGTAGCGCTCGATCTTGGCGATCATGGCTGGCTTGTGGCGATAGGGCTCACCGGCCACGTTGGCCAGCTGGCGCGCCATTTCCATGTCGGTCGCGTTCTTCGGAAAGCTGACGGCCAGGTACTCGCATTGGAAGGACATCGCGGTCTTGATGTCCTCCATGTCCTTGCCGGTCAGCGCCGGGGCCGTCAGGCCGCCGCCCTGCTTGTTGATGCCCTTGTTGTTGGACAGCTCGCCGCCCAGCTTGACGGTGGTGTGCACCTGCGCGCCGCGCACGTGGTCGACCGTCAGCACCAGCAGGCCGTCGTTCAGCAGCAGCGTGTCGCCGGGCTTCACGTCACGCGGCAATTCCTTGTAGTCCAGGCTGGCGATGTCCTGATTGCCAAGCTCCGTGCGGTCGGCATCGAGCACGAACTTGTTGCCGGGGATCAGCTCGATCTTGCCGCCTTCGAATTTGCCGACGCGGATCTTTGGGCCCTGCAGGTCGGCCATGATGGCCACCGACTTGCCGACGCGCGCCGCCGCCTCGCGCACCATGGTCGCGCGGTCGATGTGGTCCTGGGCCTTGCCGTGCGAGAAGTTCAGGCGCACGACGTCGACGCCGGCGCGGATCATCTGCTCCAGCACCTCCGGCGTGTTGGAAGCGGGGCCGAGGGTGGCGACGATCTTGGTGGCGCGGGTCATGGCTTGTCTCAACTTGTCAGGGGGGCGCGGAATTATGGGCCGCGAGGCTCGCGGGAAGTTTCGCCGCGTTTCGGTGCAGAACGGGCTACAGCTGCTTTTCCAGAAAGGCGCTGAGCGGGTCGGGCGCGTAGCTATCAAAGGGCCCGCAGGCCACATAGCCCAGCCGCTCGTACAGCGCCAGCGCCTCGGGCTGGTAGATACCCGTTTCCAGCCGCGCCAGCCGCACGCCCCGCGCCAGCAGCTCGGCTTCTAACCGCGCCATCAGCCGGCGCGCAAGGCTGCGGCAGCGCTCGCTGTCCAGCACGAACAGGCGCTTGATCTCCCCATACGCCGGCCCCTCGCACGCCGCGACATGCTTGACGCCACCGCAAGCCAGCAGCTGCTCGCCGCGCCAGATGCCGAAGAAGCTGCCGCCCGGCGGACGCAGCCCGGCCGGCGGCTCGAAGTGGTTGCTCTCGCTGGGGTAGAGCGCGTTCATCAAGTCCTCGGAACGCGCCATCAGCGCCTGGGCCTGGGGGTGGCCCGGGTCGAGGGCTTCGAGCCGCAGGGCGGGGTCATCGATCATGGTCTTGCGCGTTTGGTTACAGCGTGGGCACCGTCATCGCGAGCAGATAGCGCGCGGGCCGGTCCCCGGGGTTGGCAAAGATGCTGCGCCCCTGGCAGCGAAAACTCAGCGAATCTCCGGGCGCGAGCACGAAGGGCTGGCCCTGCAGCGTCAGCCGCACCTGGCCGTCCAGCAGACACAGGTGGTGCTCCAGCCGCGCCACGGGCGGCTCGTCGTAGACCAGCTCGGCCCCGGGCGCGAGCACCGCCTCGATGACTTCGGTCGCAAAGCCGGCCAGCGGCGGGCAGCGCATGCGGCGCTCGAAGCCGCTGTGCTGGTCGTGCCAGCGCGGCTGGTCGCATGCGCGCAGCAGGCGCACGGGCAGCGCCTCGGCCTCGGCCAGCAGTCGGCTCAACGGGAGCCCATGCGCACGCGCCAGCCGCGACAGCAGCGTCGCGGTGGGGCTGGTCTCGCCCCGCTCCAGCCGCGACAGCGTCGCCCGGCTGACGCCGCTGCGCGTGGCCAGCTCGTCCAGCGACCAGCCTGCGGCCATGCGCAGCGCCGCCAGCCGCTCGGCCAACTGGCGCTCGAAGTGGTCTTCCTCGCTCACATCAGAGAAATTTTCTCCCATATGAGAAGATGCTAGCCGAAATGACCGACCGCCAGACCACTCCCCTCATGGCCGCCCTGGCCGTCGTGCTGGTCTGGGGCCTGAACTTCCCGCTGTCCAAGGCCTTGTTCAACCAGGTCGGGCCTGCGGGTTTCCTGGGCCTGCGCTATCTGCTGGTGCCACTGTGCGCCGTGGCCTTGCTGTGCTGGCGCTTCGGGCGGCACTGGCCACGCCTGGATCGTGGCGAGGTGTGGCCGCTGGTGCGCCTGACGCTGGTGGGCCAGGGCCTGCACCTGATGCTGTCCAACTACGGCATGCAGGGCTCCACCGCCTTCAGCGCCAGCGTGCTGCTGGCCTGCGGGCCGGTGTTCACCTTGCTGATCCTGCGCTTGAGTGGCGTGGAGCGGCTGTCACGCGGCCAAGTCGCAGGCGTTGCCGCCGCGGCGGCAGGCGCGCTGCTGTTCATGGCCGACAAGCTGCTGGCCGCCGACTGGCAGGCTGGCCTGGGCGATCTGATGCTGCTGGCCGCCGCCGCGCTGTTCAGCTACTACACCGTGGCCAGCAAGCCGCTGATCCAGCACCACGGCGGTGTCACCGTGCTGGCCTATGGCAGCCTGGTCTGCACGCTGCCCATGCTGGCCTGGTGCGCGCCGGCCCTGCTCGCCATGGACTGGGCCGGCCAGCCCACCTGGGTGTGGAGCGGCGTCGTCTGGCAGGTGACCGGCGGCGGCTTCATCGGCTGGCTGGCCTGGGGCTGGGCCAACGAGCGACGCGGTGTGGCACGCACGGCGCCGCTGATCTACCTGATGCCGCTTGTGGCCGGCCTGGCCGCGTGGCTGCTGGGCGGCGAGCAGTTCAGCGCCCACAAATTGCTGGGCGCCGGTGTCATCCTGGCCGGCGTCGCGCTGGCGCAGTTCAGCCCGGGGAACCCAGCCCCTCGCCCAGCCTCGCGTCGCTGAACGCGAGCGAGGTCGGTCGGTCCCCCGGGGGGACGGCGAAGCTCGCAGCATCGAGCCGCGAGCACATCGCCAACGCGGGCCGGCTTGGGAGCGGCCCGGCGCTCGGCCCGCACAAAACCGCAATGACGGTCAACCGCGGCTCAGCCTGGCCTCGCGCACATCAGCCACCGCCAGAGCCGTCATGTTGACGATGCGGCGCACCGTGGCCGACGGCGTCAGGATGTGCACAGGCTTGGCGGCGCCCAGCAGCATGGGGCCGATGGTGACGCCCTGGCTGGCACTGATCTTCAGCACGTTGAACAGGATGTTGGCGGCGTCCAGCGTCGGCAGCACCAGCAGGTTGGCCGCACCGGTCAGCTTGCTGTCCGGCAGGAAGGCCTGACGCACGCTTTCCGACAGCGCCGCGTCGCCATGCATCTCGCCGTCGCACTCCACCTCGGGGTGGGCGGCTGCGAACAGCTCGTGCGCGCGGCGCATCTTCAGCGCCGACGGCCGCGTGCTGGAGCCGAACATGGAATGGCTCACGAACGCCAGCTTGGGCGGCAGGCCGAAGCGGCGCACCTCCTCGGCGGCCATCGCGGCGATGTCGGCTAGCTCCTCGGCGCTCGGGTCATCGTTGACGAAGGTGTCGGTGATGAACAGCGTCATCTGCTCCAGCATCAGCGCGTTCATCGCGGCGAACTGGCGCGCACCGGGTGCCAGGCCGACGAGGTCGCGCACCTGCTCCAGGTGGCGGTCGAACTTGCCGACCATGCCGCAGATCATCGCGTCCGCATCGCCCAGCTCGATGGCCAGCGCGCCGATGGCGGTGTTGGAGCGCCGCACGGCCGACTTGGCCATCTCCGGCGTCACGCCGTTGCGCTTCATGCGCGCGTGGTACGCCTCCCAGTACTGGCGGAAGCGCGGATCGTCCTCGGGATCGATGACGGCCACGTCCTCGCCCAGCTTCAGGCGCAGGCCGGCGCGCTGGATGCGCGCTTCCAAGACCGCCGGGCGGCCGATCAGCGTAGGCCGGGCGATGCCCTCGTCCAGCGCCACCTGCACGGCGCGCAGCACGCGCTCGTCTTCGCCTTCGGCATAGATGACACGCGCCTTCTCGGCCTTGGCCGCGTTGAACACGGGCCGCATGAACATGCCAGTCTGGTAGACGAAGCGCTCCAGCGACTGGCGGTAGGCGGCCAGGTCCTCCACCGGCCGCGTGGCCACGCCGTCGGCCGCCGCCGCCGCTGCAACGGCAGGTGCGATGCGCAGGATCAGGCGCGCGTCGAAGGGCTTGGGGATCAGGTAGTCGGGCCCGAACGCCAGCTCCTGGCCGGCGTAGGCGGCAGCCACTTCATCGCTGGTCTCGGCCTTGGCAAGCGCAGCGATCTCGCGCACGCAGGCCAGCTTCATGCCCTCGGTGATCTTGGTCGCACCGCAGTCCAGCGCGCCGCGGAAGATGTAGGGGAAGCACAGGACGTTGTTGACCTGGTTGGGGTAGTCCGAGCGGCCCGTCGCGATGATGCAGTCCGGTCGCGCAGCCTTGGCCAGCTCGGGGCGGATCTCGGGCTCCGGGTTGGCCAGCGCCAGGATGATGGGTTGCGTGCCCATGGTCTTGACCATCTCGGCCGTCAGCACGCCGGCGGCCGAGCAGCCCAGGAAGACGTCGGCGCCATTGACGACATCCGCCAGCGTGCGTGCCGCCGTGACCTGGCAGTAGCGCCGCTTGGACTCGTCCAGCTTGCCGCTGCGGGCGTCTTCACGCTCGCTCTGGATGACGCCGCGCGAGTCGCACACGAACACGTGTTCGCGCTTCACGCCCAGGCCCACCATGACGTCCAGGCAGGCGATGGCCGCCGCGCCGGCGCCCGACACGGCCACCTTGACCGCACCGATGTCCTTGCCGACCAGCTCCAGCCCGTTCAGCAGCGCGGCCGACGAGATGATGGCCGTGCCGTGCTGGTCATCATGGAACACCGGGATGTTCATTCGCTTGGACAGCTCGCGCTCGATGTAGAAGCACTCGGGCGCCTTGATGTCCTCGAGGTTGATGCCGCCCAGCGTGGGCTCCATCGCGGCAATGATCTCGATGAGCTTGTCCGGGTCGCGCTCGGCCAGCTCGATGTCGAACACGTCGACACCGGCGAATTTCTTGAACAAACAGCCCTTGCCTTCCATGACCGGCTTGGCCGCCAGCGGGCCGATGTCGCCCAGCCCCAGCACGGCCGTGCCGTTGGTGATGACGCCAACGAGGTTGCCACGCGAGGTGTACTCGGCAGCCAGTGCCGGGTCTTGCTCGATGTCCAGGCAGGGGTAAGCCACGCCCGGCGAGTAGGCCAGCGACAGGTCGCGCTGGTTGCTCAAGGCCTTGGTCGGGGTGACCGAGATCTTGCCGCGCGTCGGGGCGCGGTGGTACTCACGGGCAGCGTCGCGCAGCGCGGCTTCGGCAGGCGACAAGGGAGCGTTGTTCTTTTCCATGGCGGTCGGTCTCGCAGAGGGAACCCACGAGATTACGCCGCGTTTCAGCCCGGCTTGATGCCGGTTTCTTGGCAATCTATGCCGAAGCCGATATCACGCGGTCACGCCCGGCATGCTTGGCGCGGTACATGGCCTGGTCGGCCTCACGCATCGCAGCCTCCAGCCCGGCCTCGTTGCAGGCCTCGGCTACGCCCCAGCTGGCCGTCACGGCCAGGCCAGCCGGCCAGTGCGTGCGGGCCAGCACAGCACGCAGCCGCTCGGCCACAGCCACGGCTTCGTCGGCCGGGGTCTGCGGCATCACGAGCACGAACTCCTCGCCGCCCCAGCGCGCCACCAGGTCATCACGCGGCAGATTGGCGCGCAGCGTCTGTGCCAGCAGCGTCAGCACCTGGTCACCCACCTCGTGGCCGTGCTCGTCATTGATGCGCTTGAAGTAGTCCGCGTCGACGAACACGACCGACATCGGGAAGATCAGTTCGCCCTGGGCCCGCATCAGCAGCTCCAGCGCGCGGTTCAGGCCCTCGCGGTTGGCCACCTGGGTCAGCGGGTCGCGCAGCGCCAGCTTCTCAAGCGCCTGCGAGCGCTTCACCGAGCGGCGCAGCCGCGCCCGCACCAGCCAGCTCTCCCACACCAGATAGCCCAGCAGGCTGAACATCCACAGCCCCACCAGGCCCAGCCGGAAGGTCTCGGGCGGCACCCAGTGGCCGATCAGCTCGGCGCGCTCGATGCGGATGACATGCTCGCCAGGCAACACCTGCCCCCCGGTGCTGAAGCTGATGGCCCGCACACGGTCCAGCTGCGGGCCCATCAGGTGCACGGGCAGCGGATGGGTCTGTGCCCACCAGGAGCTGACCATGAACTGCGACAACCGCAGCTCCACCGGCATGGCCAGGCCTGCTGGCGCGAAGATGACTTCGTGGGGCTTGAGGTCCTCTCCGCCGCCTTTGCCCGGGTAGTCCGGGTGGAAGCTGCGCAGGAACACGCGCAGTTGCGCCGGCCCGCCGTCCTTCTGCGGGCCACTGACGCTGGCCCACAACCGCAGGCTGCTGAAACGGGTCAGGTCCAGGTCGCCGCGGGCCGACTCGAACTGCAGCTCGCAGAACGGCCAGTCGAAGCCGGGCTTGATCTCGCATCGCAAGGCCTTCGCACCATCGGCAGCGCTGACCAGCGCCGCGTGGCTCGCGCCACCGCTGCCGCTGTCATCCACGACCTCCAGCCGCTGGGTCGGCCCCTGCCCGTGCAGCACGACGCGGCGGGTCATCCAGCGCTCGTTGGCCAATAGGCCCAGCAGCGTCAAGACGACGAGCAGGGCGAGCAGCCAGCGGAGAACCATCGGGCCATTGTGGCGGCCCGCCTGACCCGGCGTCCATCCGGGGCGGCCGGGTCGCACGTGACGGAATCAGCCCGCAGCGCGCTGGCAGTTCGTCAATCAGCCGGCGGCGCGCTGGCTGAGGATCTCGAACGCCGGCAGCGTCTTGCCTTCCAGCACTTCCAGGAAGGCGCCGCCGCCGGTGGAGATGTAGCCCACGTCACCCTCGATGCCGTACTTGGCGATGGCCGCCAGCGTGTCGCCACC
The DNA here is from genome assembly GCF_043555875.1 of Pelomonas margarita. NCBI lineage: Bacteria > Pseudomonadati > Pseudomonadota > Betaproteobacteria > Burkholderiales > Sphaerotilaceae > Roseateles > Pelomonas margarita. The sequence continues at coordinate 107,903 of NZ_JBIGHW010000010.1, forward strand.
GCCGGCGATGCTGAAGGCGCTGCTGTCGGCGATGGCGCGGGCCAGCGTCTCGGTGCCCTGCGCAAAGGCGTCGAATTCGAACACGCCGACCGGACCGTTCCAGACGATGGTGCCGGCGGCCTTCAGCTGCTCGGCCAGCTTGGCAGCGGTCTTGGGGCCGATGTCCAGGATCAGGTCGTCGTCGGCCACATCGGTGGCGGCCTTGACGGTGGCTTCGGCATCGGCGGCAAAGCGCTTGGCCGTGACCACGTCTTCAGGAATCGGCACGGCGGCGCCGCGGGCGGCCATGGCGTCGATGACGGCTTTGGCCTGATCGACGAGGTCGGGCTCAGCCAGCGATTTGCCGATCTTCAGGCCGGCGGCCAGCATGAAGGTGTTGGCGATGCCGCCACCGACGATGAGGCCGTCCACCTTGCTGGCGAGAGCCTGCAGGATGGTCAGCTTCGTTGACACCTTGGAGCCGGCGACGATGGCCACAAGCGGGCGCTTCGGGTTGGCCAGCGCCTTGGAGATGGCGTCGATCTCGGCGGCCAGCAGCGGGCCGGCGCAGGCAACCTTGGCGAACTTGGCGATGCCGTAGGTCGTGGCCTCGGCGCGGTGGGCGGTGCCGAAGGCGTCGTGCACGAAGATGTCACACAGCGCGGCCAGCTTCTGCGACAGCTCTTCGCTGCACTTCTTCTCGCCCTTGTTGACGCGGCAGTTCTCCAGCAGCACCAGCTCACCCGGGGCCACGTCGACGCCGTCAACCCAGTTGGCCTTCAACGGCACCGGACGGCCCAGCAGTTCAGCCATGCGCTCGGCCACCGGGGCCAGCGAATCCTCGGGCTTGAACTCACCCTCGGTCGGGCGGCCCAGGTGGGACGTGACCATCACGGCAGCGCCGGCGTCCAGCGCGGCTTGAATAGCAGGCAGCGAGGCGCGGATGCGGGTGTCCTCGGTGATCTTGCCGTTATCGTCTTGCGGCACGTTCAGGTCGGCGCGGATGAAGACGCGCTGGCCGGCCACCTTGCCGGCGGCGATCAGGTCGGAGAAGCGGATGACGTTCATGGTCGGGCGGTGCAGTTGATGAAAACTGCCGGCATTCTCACCGCCCCGCGTTCCGGCGCGGTTACCAGCCCAAGCCCAGCTTGAGCGGCAGCATCACCGCCATGCCGACGAGGATAGTACCGAGGATGTCGCGGCGCCAGAAGTAGTAGCCCGTCGCGGCCAGCGCGCCGGGCCAGCGCGCGTCCTGCCAGGTGGTGATGAGCTGGCCCTGCGTCATGAAGATCTCCGGCGCCACGACGGCCGCCAGCGCCGCCAGCGGTGCCACCTTCAGCAGCTCGCGCAGCCAGCCGGGCATGGGCAGCGGCTGGTCGCTGATCATGAAGAAGCCACGCGTGATCACCGTGACCACGCCCAGCCCGAACAGGGCCACCCAGGTCATCGCGTCACTCATGGCGCGCCTTGCGGGCATCCAACCACCAGCCCACGGCCCCGGCCGCGACGATGGCGCACAGGATGTTGAGCTTCAGCGGCAAAGCATACGTAGCGATGGACACGGCCCCGGCAGTCAGCGCCACCCACCACAGCGTCTTCTCGCTGAGCAGCGAGTACGACAGCCCCAGCAGCGCCAGCACGCCGGCAAAGCCGATGCCCCAGTGTGCCGGAATGCTGTCGGCCAGCAGGATGCCGGTGAAGGAGCAGGCCTGCCAGGTGGGCCAGTTCACCGCCACGCCGCCCCAGAAGTAGCGCTGCTGCGCCGGCTGGGCCACGGGGTCGGGGAAGCGCTTGACGAAGTAGACGAAGTTCAGGTCGGCGGCAAAGTAGGTCCGCATCAGCCGCTGGGCCCGCGGCAGGTGGCCGAAGTAGTGGCGCCACTGCGCGCTGAAGATGACGAAGCGCAGGTTCACGCAGAAGGCCGTGGCCAGCAGCACCCACAGCGGCGCGCCGGCCGCGATCAGCGGCAGCGCCGTCAGCTGCGCGCTACCGGCAAACACCAGCAGTGACATGCCGAAGGCCAGCGGCAGGCTGAGGCCGCTCTTTACCATCGTGACGCCGGTCACCAGGCCCCAGGCAGCCAGCCCCAGCGAGGGGGAGGCCATGTCGCGCACGCCTTGGCGGAAATCGGCATCCGCCGCCAGCGCACGCAGTCGTTCAACGAGCTGCATGCCACCATTGTCGGCGCAGCAGGCGCCGCGGCCGGGCAGGCGCCCGCGCAGGCCTCACGGCCGCAAGGGGCTCACTTGTCGATGCGCGTCACGCCGCCGCTACCGGCGACGGAGGAGGAGATCTCCGGCGAGCCGACGTAGCGCACATCGCCCGAGCCCGCGATGCTGACATTGAGCTTCTTCGTCGCGTTGACCCGCGCGTCGCCGCTGCCGGCGATGCTGACCTTGACCTCGTCGGCCACCAGCTCGGCCGCCTTCACGTCGCCGCTGCCGGCAATGGTGATCGAGGCGCTCGCGGCACGCCCGCTGGCCACGATATCCCCGGCGCCGCTGACCTTCATGGCCAGCTTCTCGGCATTCAGGTTGGCGAAGCGGATGTCGCCCGAACCGGCGATGGCGGCTTCGACGGTGCCCGTCTTCATCGCGTCCACCTTGATGGTGCCCGAGCCGGCGACCGCCAGGCTGCGCAGCGCCGGCATCTCGATCGTGAGGCTGGGCGTCGTCTGCGTCGACAGGTTGAAACCCTTCCTGGGCTGGATGCGCAGCGTGCGACCGTCCAGCTGCGTCTCGATGTAGGGCAGCAGGTTGCGGTCGGCCTTGACCTCGATCTTGCCGCCCGCGCCCTGGCGGATCTGCACATTGAAGCCGCCGCTGAGCGAGACGCTGTCAAAGCCGCTGACGTCCCGGGCCTCGGCCGTGATGTCGCCGGTGCCGGTCATGCGCTCGCTCTTGCTGCCCCAGCCCCAGGCGTGGGCCGAGGTGCAGATCACGGCGGCACTGACCAGGCCAAGGGCGAAGAGGCGGCGGGAGGTGTTCATGGCGGGCTCCATCAAGCGGGTTGCGATGGAATGCATGTTGCCCAGCCTCGTGGTGCCAGTCGCGCCGAGCGCGACGATCCGCTGGAAAGAGGGCGCCAACTGCGGCTGGCGGCGCTGGTCAGTGCGCCTTGGCCTTGTCGACCGGCTTCTCCGTCGACTTCTCGGCGGGCTTGTCCTCGGCATCCTCGGCCGGCTGCGAGGGCTTGGCGCCCGGGCGCGGCACGACCGGTGCCACGCCTTCGAGCTTGTTCTCGCGCATGTACTCGTCCATCTCGCGCCAGCCGGCGTGTACGGCCGCCTTCTGGGCCTTGGGGTTGAGCACGTAGCAGTCCTCGATCGCCCGCATCGCATGCCGGCAGGCACTGCCGATGGCCTTGCCGTCGGCCTCCTTGGCCGCCGCCACCTTCGCGGGGTCCTCGATGCCCAACTGCTCGCAGGCGGACAGCGCGGCGAGCAGGGGCAACACGAGAAGAAGACGCTTCATGAAGACCTTATCGGCGTGCGGGGCGCCAGCTTGAATCAACGCCGGCCGCCGTCGCGGGCCATCGCCATCAGGCGAGCCACGCGCTCCTCGGTGGCCGGGTGCGTGGAGAACAGACCGCGCAGGCCGCCGCCGGACAGCGGGTTCATGATCATCATCTGCGCCGTCTCCGGGTGGGCCTCGGCCGGCGCCATCGGGATGCCCTGGGCGTAGCGGTGGATCTTGTCCAGCGCCGAGGCCAGCGCGGCAGGGTCGCCGGAGATCTCAGCGCCGCCCCGGTCGGCTTCGAACTCGCGGGCGCGGCTGATGGCCATCTGGATCAGGCTGGCCGCAATCGGCGCCAGGATGGCCACGGCGATGCCGGCGATCGGGTTGGTGGGCCGGCCGTTCTCGTCGCGCCCGCCGAAGAAGGCCGCAAAGTTGGCCAGCATGGAGATCGCGCCGGCCATGGTGGCGCTGATGGTGCTGATCAGGATGTCACGGTGGGCCACATGGGCCAGTTCGTGCGCCATGACGCCGCGCAACTCGCGCTCGGACAGCACACGCAGGATGCCAGTCGTCGCCGCGACGGCGGCATGGTCGGGGTTGCGGCCGGTGGCGAAGGCATTGGGCGCGGCCTCGTCGATCAGATAGACGCGCGGCATAGGCAGGTTGGCGCGCTGGGCCAGCTCGGCCACCATGCCGTAGAACTGCGGCGCCGACGAGGCGTCGACCTCGCGGGCGTTGTACATCTTCAGCACCATGTCCGCCGAGAACCAGTAGCTGAAGAAGTTCATGCCCACCGCGACGAGCAGCGCGATCAGCATGCCGGTCTGGCCGCCGATCATGGCCCCGACGGCCATGAACAGCGCCGTGATGGCGGCCATCAGGATGGCGGTCTTCACGAGGTTGAACATGTCAGCAGACTCCGGTGGTGGACAACGACGGGCAGATGGTGCCACGCCGGGCGGATTTCAAGCCGGCAGCTCGAAGCGCTCGCCCACTGCGATGGGGCGGGCCTGCAGGAAGGCTGCCGCCGGACCACGCTTGCCGCCGGCGCGCTGCAGCTCGATCAGGCGCAACGCGCCCTGGCCGCAGGCCACCACCGGCCCGGGCGCGATGACCTCACCCGGCGTGCCGTACCCCTCGACCAGCTCGGCGCGCCAGACCTTGATGGCCTCGCCGGCCAGCGTGGCCACGCCGCCCGGGAAGGGGTCGAAGGCACGCAGCCGGCGCTCGATCTCGGCCGCAGGCTGCGTCCAGGCGATCGTGCTCTCGGCCTTCTCAATCTTGTGCGCGTAAGTCACGCCCTCGACTGGCTGCGGCGTGCGCTGCAGGCGGGCCGCCTGCAGCGCCTGCACGATGAGGCGCCCGCCCTGGGCGGCCAGGCGATCGTGCAGCACGGCCGTGGTGTCGTCGGCACGGATGGGCTCGCGCTCGACCAGCAGCATGTCACCCGTGTCCAGGCCGGCGTCCATCTGCATGACAGTGATGCCGGTCTCGGCGTCACCGGCCTCGATGGCGCGGTGGATGGGCGCCGCGCCACGCCAGCGTGGCAGCAGCGAGGCGTGGATGTTCAGGCAGCCGCGCCGGGGCAAATCAAGCACCCATTGCGGCAGGATCAGCCCATAGGCCGCGACGACCATCACGTCGGCATCCGCCGCCAGCAGCACCTCGCGGGCGGCGGCGGCATCGCCGGCGTACTTGCCATCCAGCTTCAGCCCTTGCGGCTGCGCCACCGGGATGCCGGCCGCCACGGCACGCTGCTTGACGCTTGATGCCTGCAGCTTCATGCCGCGGCCGGCCGGGCGGTCGGGCTGGGTCAGCACCAGCGGCACGCTGAAGCCAGCGGCCAGCAACGCATCCAGCGCCACGGCGGCGAATTCCGGCGTACCGGCAAAGACGACGCGCATGCGCTCAGATCCGCGACGGGCGACGGCGGGACTCGATCTCGTCCTCGCGGGCCTTCTTGACCAGCTTGGTCTTGATGCGGTCACGCTTGAGCGAGCTCAGATACTCGACGAACACCTTGCCGGCCAGGTGATCCAGCTCATGCTGCACGCACACGGCGAGCAGGCCGTCGGCGCTGAACTCGTACACCTCGCCATCGCGGTTGGTGGCGCGCACGGTCACCTCGGCGTGGCGCGGCACCTTGTCGTAAATGGTGGGCACCGACAGGCAGCCCTCCTCGCCGTCCACCATGCGCTCGCTGCGCTGGATGATCTCGGGGTTGATCAGCACGCGCGGCGTGTCGCGCTCCTGCGAGGTGTCGATGACGACGACACGCTCATGCACGTCCACCTGCGTCGCGGCCAGGCCCACGCCGTCGGCGGCGTACATGGTGTCCAGCATGTCATCCACGAGCTGGCGGATGCGTGCGTCGACCTCGGCCACGGGCTTGGCGACGGTGTGCAGGCGCGGGTCGGGGTAGCGGAGGATGTTGAGTTGAGCCATGGGATGTGGGCCGGCGGCCACGGCGCGCGCTTTGTAAGCACTCGCAAGCACCGGCCGCCGGGGTTGAATGCGGGCAGAATCGCCGGGATTTTCGCCGATCCGGCGATCCCCCTCGGAGACCGCGCCTGATGCCCGCTGCCCGCCCCGCCCACCTCGCTGTTCTTGCGGCCTGCCTGACCCTCGCGAACACTGCGGCCTGGGCGCAGTCCGCCGCCTTCCCCGTCACTGCTGAACAGCGCCGCGTGGCCGAACAAGTGGCGGGCGCCGGCGTGCCGCTGTCCGAGCTGGCGCCCAACGCGCCCGACAGCCACACCGTCGTCGCCGGCGACACGCTGTGGGACATCTCCCAGCTGTTCCTGAAGAGCCCCTGGCGCTGGCCCGAGCTGTGGGGCATGAACCGCGACCAGGTCCGCAACCCGCACCTGATCTACCCGGGCCAGATCCTGCACCTGGTCAAGGTGGACGGCCGCGCGCGCCTGCAGTTCGGCCAGCGCGTGGGTGGCGGCGGCGCGGGAGACACCGTCAAGCTGCGCCCGCAGATGCGCATCTCGGCGCTGGACAACAACCCCATCCCGTCCATCCCGCTGCACCTGATCCAGCCCTTCCTGACCGACGCCGTCGTCTTCGACACCGATGTGCTGGCCACAGCGCCGCGCATCGTCGCCACGCAGGAAGGCCATGTGCTGCTGGGCAAGGGCGACCTGGCCTACGCCCGTGGTAACTTCCGTGGCGCGACGGACTTCCGCATCTTCCGCACCTCGCGCGTGCTGCGCGACCCGGCCAGCAACGAGATCCTGGGCTACGAGGCGCCCTACGTCGGCACGGCTGACCTGATCCGCCCCGGCGAGGACCGCCGGCTGACGAGCGGCAAGACCGAGGTCGTGCCCGCCACGCTGCAGATCAGCCAGGCCAAGCAGGAGGTGGGCGTGGGCGACCGCCTCGCCCCGGCACCGCAGCGCAACCTCGAGCGCTACGTGCCCCACGCACCCGACCGGCCGATGACGGGCCAGATCGCCGCCATCTACGGCGAGGCCATCAACGCCGGCCAGAACCAGATCGTCGCGCTGAACCGCGGCAAACGCGATGGCGTGGAGCGCGGCCATGTGTTTGCGCTGTGGCGCGATGGCGAACCTGTCGTCGACAAGACGCAGGACCGCCCGCAGGTCATCAAGCTGCCCGACGAACGCCACGGTGTGCTGTTTGTCTTCGAGGTCTACGAGCGCGTGTCCTACGCGCTGATCATCTCGGTGAAGGAGCCGGTCAAGCCCGGCGACCGCTTCACGCAACCCTGATGACCCCGGCCGAGCTAGCCGCCTGGTTGCGGCTGACCGAGAGCGTTGGCCCCCAAGCCGCACGGCGGCTGCTGGCCATGGCTGGCAGCGCCGAAGCAGTCTTCCAGCTGCCGGCCGCTGCGCTGGACCAGGCGCTGCCGCCCAAGCAGCGCAGCGTCTTCAACCAGCCGCCCGAGCACCTGGCTGAGCTCATCGACAAAGCCCAGGCCTGGCTGGCCGAACCCGGCCACACGCTGATGGCCCTGGGCGACCCGGACTACCCGTCGCAGCTGCTGGCCACCGCCGACCCGCCTCTGCTGCTGTGGCTGCAGGGCCGGCACGAACTGCTGACCACGCCCTCGCTGGCCGTGGTGGGCAGCCGCAACCCCACGGCCCAGGGCGGCGACAACGCCCGCGCCTTCGCCGAGGCGCTGGCCCGGGCCGGCTACACCATCGTCTCGGGCCTGGCGCTGGGCGTAGACGCCGCCGCGCACGAGGGCGCGCTCGACGCTGGCGGTGCCACCATCGCTGTCGTCGGCACGGGGCTGGACCAGGTCTACCCGCGCCGGAATGCGGGCCTGGCGGTGCGGCTGCTGGCCGCCGGCGGCCTCATCCTCAGCGAGTACTCGCTGGGCACGCCGGTGCTGCCCGCCAACTTTCCGAAGCGCAACCGCCTCATTGCCGGACTGAGCCAGGGCTGCCTGGTGGTGGAGGCCGCCGTGCAGTCGGGCTCGCTGATCACGGCGCGGCTGGCCGTCGAGGCGGGACGCGAGGTGTTCGCCATTCCCGGCTCCATCCATTCGCCGCAGGCGCGTGGCTGCCATGCACTGATCCGCCAGGGCGCCAAGCTCGTGGAGTCTGCGCAGGATGTGCTGGAGGAGCTGTCTGGCGTCACGCCGGCGGCCGCGCCCGAGATCACCGAGACGCCGCACGAGCAGCAGGCGCTGCTGGACGCGATGGGCTTCGACCCCGTCAGCCTGGATGCGCTGATGGCCCGCAGCGGCTGGCCGGCCGCCGAGTTGAGCGCGGCCCTGCTGGAGCTGGAACTGGACGGCGAAGTGGCCCGGCTGGCGGGCCAGCTCTTCCAGCGGCGCGGCAAGGGATAGCGAGCTTATCTGCTCGCATGAGGGGCTGATCCGGGGGGTTATTCGCAGCCGGGCGCGCCGAAACGCTGGGCTATCATTCCCTCACGATGTTCGATGTCCTGGTTTATCTCTACGAGACCTACTGGCGCCCGGACGCCTGCCCCGACCATGCGCAGCTGACGCGCAAGCTGACGGCGGTGGGCTTCGAGAACGAGGAGATCCAGGAGGCGCTGAGCTGGCTGCAAGGCCTGGCGGCGGCGGGCGAGGCCGTGCAGGCCGAGCAGAGCCCGCATGCGCTGCGCGTGTACTCCGCGTCCGAGATCGACCACCTCGGCGAGGCCTCCATCAGCTTCATCAGCTTCCTGGAATCCGCTGGCGTGTTGCCCGGCCCCATGCGCGAGATGGTCATCGACCGCGCCATGGCCATCGCCGGCAACGGCATGGAGCTGGATGACCTGAAGATCATCGTGCTGATGGTGTTCTGGAGCCTGGGCGAGGAGCCCGATGCGCTCATCCTCGACGAGCTGTTCGTCGCCCCCGAGGATCGGCTGATCCACTGAGCATCAGCTTCAATGCAGCAACACGGCGCCCCTTGCGGCGCCGTTTTCATTTCAGCAGCTGGTTCGGGTCAGCATCGAGTTTGGCGAGCGCCTTGCGCGTGGCCTGCACGGTCAGCGCCTCATCTTGCGCCGGCAGCAACAGGCCGGCCTGCAGGAAGGCGGCCATGCGGTTCAGCGAGAACAGCACACCACGGCCCTTGGGCGTGACGAACAGCGCCAGCTGCTTGCGCAGCCCGCGCCAGGCCAGCTGCACCTGCTCGTTGCGGCCGCGGTAGTCCAGCATGAACCAGCCACCCACCTGCAGCTCTCGCGCCCAGGCCACCATGGCCGGCGTCGGCGCCGAGCCGCCTTCGGCAACGACCTCCATGCCGTCGGACTCGTGGCCGGACAGGTCGCGCACCAGCATCTCGTCGACATGACTGTCGCCCGAGACGTCCTCGGGCAGCATGGCCTCCAGCGTCTCCAACTGGTCCATCAGCTCGTCCAGGCGCTCGCGCGGGATGGCAGCCGTCTTGGCAGTGAAAGCCGCCGCCAGCGCGTTGTTGAGCAGGCGCACATGATCGTCCTGCTTGTCGGTCGGCAGGCCGGCGTGGCTCATGCCGTCCCGCAGCGTCTTGAGCAGCGGCGGCAGGCGGCGGATGACGTCGGCTCGCTCCTCGCGAGAGGACTTGGCGCTGGCGCTCCAGATCAGGTCGGCCGCCGCACGCTTCATGGCCTTGGTGATATCGGACTGCGCACCGGTGCGCACAGCCGTGACGGCCAGCACGTCGGCCCAGACGTGGAACAGGAAGTCGCGCACGCCGTCCTGCACCGGCACCTCGGACAGCATCTTGCGCAGCTCGATGGTGTACTGGATGGCCAGCGTCTCGCGCTGCTCGACCTGCTGGGCCAGCGACACGCCGCGCTTGGAGGCCTGGTTCTCGTTCTCGAAATAGTGATCGAGGAACTTCTCGAACTCGGTCAACACAGTGGAGAACACACGCCGGCCGGTGTCGGGATAGGCCTCGACGACCTGCACGACGCGCTTGATCTCGCGCTCCAGCGCATCACCGCTGGCGCGCTCTGCACCCGGGCCGGTGGCCTGCGCCGCGTTGAAGCCCATCACGCAGGCACCCATGCGGTCGATGAGGCGGCGTGCCGGGTGGTCGGCGGCTGCAAAGAAGTCGGGCTCGGACACGGCTACGCGCAGCACCGGCATCTGCAACCGCGCGAACCAGACACGCACCGAGGCCGGGATGCGCTCCTCGGTCAGGATGCTCTGGAACATCATGGCCACGATCTCGATGGTGGCGCGCTCGGCGGGCGAGTTGGCGGCCTGCTTGAGGACCTGCTTGAAGGCCTGGTTGCGGGCGCCGATCTCCTCCAGCTGGCGCGGTGCGCTCTGGCCGCTGTCACCGCCCGCCGCAGGGACGGCGGCCGGTGCGGGGCGGCGCTGGAACGCATCCTGCGCATGGCGGATGGCACCCATCAATCGCGGCGACGCCGGCGCCGCCGGCTCGGCATCGGCCAGCGAGGGCTTGGCAACGGCGGCCTCTGGCACTGCGCCTACAGCGCCGAGCCCGGCCAGGCTGGGCTTGCCAACGCCTGGGCGGGCCGGCACCTGGCTCTTGGTGACCGGGAAGCCGGGCACGTGACGGGCCAGCACGCGCTGCAACTGCGCCATCACCTCGTCGGCCTGAGAGCTGGCGCGGCTGCGCGGCAGCTCGCCACTGCCGGACGGCGTGGACAAGGGCGCCAGGCCAGAGGCCGGGGCCGCCGTTGCCACAGCGGGTGCGATAGGCGCCCCCCCAGCAGCGGCAGCCGCCTCCCGCGCGGCCTGGGCCGTGCGGCGGATGAAAGGCCGCAGGTCCACCTCGGGCAGCACCTTCTGGGCGATCAGCCAGCGGTTGGTCTCGTGGTAGGCCTCGCTGATGAGCTGGGCGAACTCCTCATGCAGCTCGTGATGCAGCAGCTGCCAAATGGGGGCATCCAGGCCCACACGGGTCCAGGCGTCCAGCGCGATGCGGGCGATGACATGAGCGCGCAGCAGGTCGAGCGGCTCGAGATCATCGTGAGCCTCCAGCGTCTGCATGCGGGTGCGCAGGTCGGTGAACTCCCAGGTCGCGCGATCCATCATGACCAGCGAGAGCCGCGAGCTGGTGATCTCCCGCTCGATGGTGGAATCGTCCACCAGGCTCATCTTGTGCGTCTGGGGCGTTGCGCCGGTGTCGTGTTCACGGGCGTTGTCGCTGACGCCATGCTGGGCCGCGTGGCGCAGCGCGCCGACGACAGCCATCTGCCAGTTGGGGCCCAGCTTCTGCCACGCCTGCACCGCATCACGCCGCGCCAGCATGACCGCATGCGGCGCCCCCTGCGACAGCAGCTGCGCAGCACCCTGGCCGACGGCAGCCACCAGGGGCGTCATGCCGCGCACCAGGGCTTCGAGATAGACGCGCCGTGCCTGGGTGGCCAGGGCCTGGTTGCGGGCGGCGGTCATGGGAGCGTTAGGGCGCAGCGATGGTGGGAGTTCGAAGTCACTCTACACGACGGCCCCGGCGTTCGGGTCGTTGGGGTCGTCGCGATTCACGGTCGCCTTCACCAGGTCTTCACGCTTGACGCCCAGCCACATCGCGATGGCTGCGGCCACGAACACGGAGGAGTAGATGCCAAACAGAATGCCGATGGTCAGCGCGACGGCGAAGTAATGCAGCGTCGGACCGCCGAACAGCAGCATGGACACCACCACCAGCTGTGTGGAGCCGTGGGTGATGATGGTTCGGCTCATCGTGGTCGTGATGGCGTGGTCGATGACCTCGCGCGTGTCCAGCTTGCGGAACTTGCGGAAGGCCTCGCGCACCCGGTCGAAGATGACGACGGACTCGTTCACCGAGTAGCCCAGCACCGCCAGGATGGCCGCCAGCACCGCCAGCGAGAACTCCCACTGGAAGAAGGCGAAGAAGCCCAGGATGATGACCACGTCGTGCAGGTTGGCGATGACGCCAGCGAGCGCGAACTTCCACTCGAAGCGGATGGCCAAGTAGATGATGATGCCAACGACCGTCATCGCCAGCGCCTTGGCGGCATCCCAGGCCAGCTCCTCGCCCACGGCCGGGCCGACAACCTCGGAGCGCGACAGCTGCAGGGGTTCGGCACCGGCGGCAGTCTTGCAGCTCTGCTTGCTGACCTGCTCGCCTTGCGCCGTCACCTCTTGGTGTTCGCTGACCGTACCGGCCTCGGCCTTGCACAGCTCGGCAAAGACCTTGCCGACCACCTCGGTCTGCTTCTCGCCGGGGCGCACGGGCAGGCGGATCATCACGTCACGCGAAGAACCGAAGTTCTGCACCTGCACCTCGCCGTAGCCCATCTTCTCGATGGTGTGGCGGGTCTTGTCGATCTCGGCGGCCTGCGGATAGGCCACCTCGATGACGGTGCCGCCGGTGAACTCGATGGAGAAATGCAGGCCGCGCGTGACCAGGAAGAACACGGCGGCGGCGAAGGTGATGAAGCTGATCGCGTTGAGGATCAACGCATGCTTCATGAACGGGATGTCCCGTTTGATGCGGAAGAGTTCCATGGGGTACTGTCCTCAGGCCTTGGCGGCGTCGTCGGTGGCTTCGGCGGCGGGCTGGTCGCCATCAGGCCTCCAGACCTGGCCGATGGAGACGCTCTTGAGCTTCTTCTGGCGGCCGTACCAGAGGTTCACGAGGCCGCGAGAGAACACGACGGACGAGAACATCGACGTCAGGATGCCCAGGCAATGCACGACGGCGAAGCCCTTGATCGGGCCAGAGCCGAAAATCAGCAGCGCGAGGCCGCAGATCAGCGTCGTGACGTTGGAGTCCAGGATGGTGTCCCAGGCGTGCTTGTAGCCGAGGTTGATGGCCTGCTGCGGCGGCAGCCCGTTGCGCAGCTCCTCACGCACGCGCTCGTTGATCAGCACGTTGGAGTCGATGGCCATGCCCAGCGCCAGCGCCATGGCGGCAATGCCGGGCAGGCTCAGCGTGGCCTGCATCATGGACAGCACGGCCATCAGCAGCAGCAGGTTGAATCCCAGCGCCAGCGACGAGAACACGCCGAACAGCATGTAGTACACGCACATGAACACGGCCACGGCGACGAAGCCCCAGGTCACGCTGGCGATGCCCTTCTCGATGTTTTCCTGGCCGAGGCTCGGGCCGATGGTGCGCTCTTCGATGATTTCCATCGGTGCGGCCAGCGAGCCGGCGCGCAGCAACAGGGCGGTGTCGGCCGCCTCCTGCGTGGTCATGGCGCCGGAGATGTAGAAGCGGTTGCTGATCTCGGAGTTGATGGTCGGCGCGGTGACGACCTCGCCCTTGCCCTTCTCGAAGATCAGGATGGCCATGCGCTTGCCGACGTTCTCGCGCGAGACCTCCTTCATGATGCGGCCGCCCTTGGCGTCCATCGTCAGGTGCACGGCGGGCTGCTGCTTGTCGTCAAAGCCGGTCTGCGCATCGGACAGGTTGTCACCCGTAACGAGCACCTGACGCTTCACGATGATGGGGCCGAAGCCGCGGTCGATGTAGCGCTCGGTGCCGAAGGGCACGGGGCCGTTGCCCTTCAGCGCCTCGATGGCCTCGGCACTGTCGTCCACCATGCGCAACTCCAGCGTGGCGGTGCGGCCGATGATGTCCTTGGCCTTGGCGGTGTCCTGCACACCCGGCAACTGCACGACGACGCGGTCGGCGCCCTGCTGCTGGATGATGGGTTCGGCCACGCCGAGTTCATTGACGCGGTTGTGCAGCGTCGTGATGTTCTGCTTGATTGCTGCGTCCTGCGTGGCGGTGCGCGCCTGCGGCGACAGCTCGCCGTTCAGGCGCAGCTCGCTGCCGTCGCCCTGCGGGGTCCAGACGATGTCGGACAGCTGGTCTTTCAGCAGCGCCTGCGCTGCCGTGCGCTGCGCGGCGTCGCGAAAGGCCACAACCACGGTGTTGCCGTCGCGGCTGATGCCGGCATGGCGGATGTTCTTCTCGCGCAGCAGGGTGCGCACGTCGCCGGTCAGCGATTCGGCCTTCTTGGTGAGGGCCGCCTTCATGTCGACCTGCATCAGGAAGTGCACGCCGCCGCGCAGGTCCAGGCCCAGGTACATCGGGTTGGCATGCAGCGCCTTCAGCCACTGCGGCGAGCGCGACAGCAGGTTGAGCGCAACGATGTAGGACGGATCGGCCGGGTTGGGATTCAGCGCCTTACTGATCGCGTCCTTGGCCTTGAGCTGCGTGTCGGTGTCGCCGAAGCGGGCCTTGACGGAGTTGCCGTCGAACTGCACATAGTCCGCCTGGACGCCGGCGGCCTTCAGCGCGGCCTCAACGCGTTCCTGCATCGAGGCGTCGACCTTGACGGTCACCTTGCCGCTGGACACCTGCACCGCCGGCGCTTCGCCGAAGAAGTTGGGCAGGGTGTAGAGCGTGCCGATCAGCAACGCGACGAGCAGGATCGCGTACTTCCAGAGCGGATAGCGGTTCATTCGAGACTTTCTGATCAGCGCCGCAGCGGGCACCCGGAGGTGGCGTCGCGCCGGCTTACTTCAAGCTGCCTTGACGGACCCTTTAGGGAGAACCTGGGTGATGGCGCTGCGCTGCAGCTGCAGCTCAACGCCGTTGGCGACTTCGATGTGGATGAAGTTGTCGCCCAGCTTGCTGACCTTGCCGAGGATGCCGCCGGCCGTCACGACCTCGTCGCCCTTGGCGATCGCCTCGATCATGGCCTTGTGCTCCTTCTGGCGCTTCATCTGCGGCCGGATCATGACGAAATAGAGCACCACAAACATCAGCACCAGCGGCAGCATGCCGAGGAGGCCGGACTCGGTACTGGCGGCCGGAGCGGCGGCCTGGGCGTAGGCGTTGGAGATGAACACGTTGATTTCCTTGAAGATCTGATCGCTCGTCGGGCGGCTGCGGCCACCGCAAAGCAACCTTGGATTCTAGTGCCGGGGCGCGGGACGATCCGCCCGCCTGCTAACCTGGAACACCCCCGCCTCGCCGGCCGCCGCCGCCCCGCATGAACGCCTCCCCCGACCTCGCGGCGCTGCGCCGCCACGCCGTCGCGCGCAGCCTGTTCGCCCCCGCCACGCTAATGGCGGCCGTGGAGCGCCTGGGCGGATTCGTACAGGCCGACCCGCTGCGCGCGCCGGCACGAGCCCAGGACCTCACGCTGCGCCACCGCGTCAAGGGCTACCGGGCCGGCGATCTGGAGCGCCGCTACCCCAGGCTCGACCTGCAGGAAGACTTCTTCATCAACTACGGCTTCGTGACGCCGGCGCTGCGCGCGCTCATGCACCCGCGCACCGCGCGCCGCGAATGGGATGCCGCGCGCTGGCAGCTCGCTCGTGCCGTGCTGGCGGAGGTCGAGCGGCTGGGCGAGGCCCACCCTGCCGAGGTGGATGCGGCACTGGGTCACGGCCCGGTGAAGAACTGGTTTGGCGGCAACAGCCGGCTGTCGACCGAGTTGCTGGACGGCCTCCACTTCCGCGGCCATCTGGATGTGGTGCGACGCGACAACGGCACGCGCGTCTACCGCCTCGCACACCCCTGGCAGCCGCCAACCGACCCGCAGGCCGCGATGGACGCGCTGGCCGATGCGGTGATTCAGAAGTACGCGCCTCTGCCAGCCGGCAGCCTGTCAACGCTGATCAGCATGCTGGCCGGCGGCGCCCGCCAGTGGCAGGCGCTGCGCAAGCCCACGCTGGCCCGGGCCAAGGCGCGGCTGGCACATGCCCACGTGGACGGCGTGGACTGGTACTGGCCCGCCGACGAAGACCCCCGGCAAGGCTGGCGCATCCCGACGCAGGTGCGGCTGCTGGCGCCCTTCGACCCCGTGGTGTGGGACCGCCGCCGCTTCGAGCTGCTGTGGGGCTGGGCCTATCGCTTCGAGGCCTACACACCGGCGCCCAAGCGGGTGCGCGGCCACTACGCGCTGCCGCTGTTGTGGCGCGACCAGGTCATCGGCTGGGCCAATGCCAGCGTGAAAGGCGGCGCGCTGACGGTCGACGTCGGCTATGTGGCCGGCAAGCCGCCGCGCGAGGCCGCCTTTGCTCCGGCGCTGGACGCCGAGGTGGCACGCCTGCACGACTTCCTCGGCCTGGGCGGCTGAAGCCCCCACGGTCTTGACCGCGATCAAGCCGGGCCGGCACGGCCGCGCGCAGCATCGTCATCCAACCGTCATCAAGAGGAGCGATGCCTATGCCCACCCCGCCCCGCGCCCGCAGCGCCGACCCCGCTCGCCCGACCCCGCGACGCAGCAGCGCCCGCCGCACCACGGCCGGCGACACCTCGCCCCGGCTGGATGCGGCCGGGCTGGAGAAGCACCGCGTCGCCCGCGCCACCACGCGCCACCAGGCCATGGGCAGCGAGACGCTGGCCGAGCTGCTACGCCGCCACCAGCAGGGCGATGCCGGCCCGCAGGCACTGGCGGAGGATCTGGCCACGCTGCTGGACGGCAGCTCGCCCGACGAGCGCCGCCATCTGCGTCGCGCGCTGCGCCAGCACGAGGACGCCATCACCCCCGAGGCGGAGGCGGACGTCGACACTGCGTTGAACCCGCGCTGGCGCCAGGGCGGCTATCCGTACAAGAACCTGCTCTCGCGCAGGAACTACGAGAAACAGAAGTACCGGCTGCAAATGGAACTTCTGAAGCTGCAGGCCTGGGTGAAGGAAACCGGCGCACGCGTCGTCATCCTCTTCGAGGGGCGCGACGCGGCCGGCAAGGGCGGCACCATCAAGCGCTTCATGGAGCACCTCAACCCGCGCGGCGCCCGCGTCGTGGCACTGGAGAAGCCCAGCGAGGTGGAACGCGGCCAGTGGTACTTCCAGCGCTACGTGTCCCACCTGCCGACAGCCGGCGAGATCGTGCTGTTCGACCGCAGCTGGTACAACCGTGCCGGCGTCGAGCGGGTCATGGGCTTTTGCTCCGAGACGGAATACCAGGAGTTCCTGCGCCAGACGCCGGAGTTCGAGCGCCAACTGGTGCGCTCGGGCATCCACCTGTTCAAATTCTGGTTCTCGGTCAGCCGCGCCGAGCAGCGCCGCCGCTTCAAGGAGCGCAAGCTGCACCCGCTCAAGCAGTGGAAGCTCAGCCCCATCGACATGGCCAGCCTGGACAAGTGGGACGACTACACACGCGCCAAGGAGGCGATGTTCCTGCACTGCGACACGTCCGACGCGCCCTGGACCGTCATCAAGAGCGATTGCAAGAAGCGCGCACGCCTGAACGCGATGCGCTTCGTGCTGAACCGCCTGCCCTACGCCGAGCGCAAACCCGAGCGCGTGGGCGCCGTGGACCCGCTCATCGTCGGGCGGCCGGCACTCGTTTCCATGCCGGGCGACGATTTGTTGGCAGGGGGTGGCGCGAGCTGAGCGCGCACGCGACGCCGAGCATCGCTAGAATCTGTGGCTTCCGAGGAGCGTTGCAACCTCAGCACCCTTGAGGCCAGGCTCGGAACAGACACCCTGCAACTGCGCTCACCCGCTGACCGACGGTCGGGGTGAGCCATGTACTCTCCTCCGGCACGCGCCAGCGGCTTCATTCCCTGAAGGAGCCGTCATGACCGCCAACCTCCCCGCCCACATCGTCAAGGACCTGTCGCTGGCCGACTGGGGCCGCAAGGAAATCAAGATCGCCGAGCACGAGATGCCGGCGCTGATGGCTATTCGGCGCGAATACGCCGCGTCGCAGCCGCTGAAGGGTGCGCGCGTCACCGGCTCGCTGCACATGACCATCCAGACGGCCGTACTGGTCGAGACGCTGCAGGCGCTGGGCGCCGAAGTGCGCTGGGCTTCGTGCAACATCTTCTCGACGCAGGATCACGCCGCCGCCGCGCTTGCTGCCGTCGGCACGCCCGTGTTCGCCTACAAGGGCGAGACGCTGGA
Source organism: Pelomonas margarita (assembly GCF_043555875.1). Lineage (NCBI taxonomy): Bacteria > Pseudomonadati > Pseudomonadota > Betaproteobacteria > Burkholderiales > Sphaerotilaceae > Roseateles > Pelomonas margarita. The sequence continues at coordinate 125,562 of NZ_JBIGHW010000010.1, forward strand.
GGACTACTGGGACTACACCCACCGCATCTTCGAATTCGCCGGCAAGGGCGAGCCGGGCGAAGGCCCCAACATGATCCTGGACGACGGTGGCGACGCGACGCTGCTGATGCACCTGGGTCAGAAGGCCGAGAAGGACCTGTCCGTGCTGGCCAACCCCGGCAGCGAGGAAGAGCGCATCCTGTTCGCCGCCATCAAGAAGAAGGTTGCCGAAGACGGCACCTGGTACACCCGCAAGGCGGCCGAGATCATCGGCGTGACGGAAGAAACCACCACCGGCGTGCTGCGCCTGAACGAGATGGCGGCCAAGGGCACGCTGCAGTTCCGGGCCATCAACGTGAACGACTCCGTCACGAAGAGCAAGTTCGACAACCTCTACGGCTGCCGCGAAAGCCTGGTGGACGCCATCAAGCGCGCCACCGACGTGATGGTGGCCGGCAAGATCGCCGTCGTGGCGGGCTACGGCGACGTGGGCAAGGGCTCGGCGCAGGCGCTGCGCGCGCTGTCGGCCCAGGTCTGGGTGACTGAGATCGACCCCATCTGCGCGCTGCAGGCCGCGATGGAAGGCTACCGCGTCGTGACGATGGAATACGCCGCCGACAAGGCCGACATCTTCGTGACCGCCACAGGCAACAAGAACGTCATCCGCCGCGAGCACATGGAGGCGATGAAGAACAACGCCATCGTCTGCAACATTGGCCACTTCGACAACGAGATCGACGTCGCGTCCATCGAGAACTGCACCTGGGACGAGATCAAGCCGCAGGTCGACCACGTCATCTTCCCGGATGGCAAGCGCATCATCCTGCTGGCCAAGGGCCGCCTGGTGAACCTGGGCTGCGGCACGGGCCACCCGAGCTACGTGATGAGCTCGTCGTTCGCCAACCAGACCATTGCCCAGATCGAGCTGTTCGCCCACAAGGAGCGCTACGAAGCCGGCAAGGTCTACGTGCTGCCCAAGCACCTGGACGAGAAGGTCGCCCTGCTGCAGCTGACCACGCTGAACGCGCAGCTGTCGCAACTGACCGACGAGCAGGCGGCCTACATCGGCGTGAGCAAGGCCGGCCCGTTCAAGGCCAACACCTACCGCTACTGATCCAAGCCATGCAGCCCCCACGCTCACTCCGTTCGCTGCCCCCCGAGGGAGCGCGTCAGCGCCTTCGGGCGGCCGGGCGCCGCTGACATGCGCGCTGACCAGCTCCTCGTCGCCCAAGGCCTGGCCCCGACCCGCTCGGTGGCCCAGCGCCTCATCGCGAACGGCGCAGCCGAATGGGCTGCGCCCACCGGCTGGGCCGCACTGAAAAAGGCCGGCGAGGACCTGCCCGAGACGGCGCAGCTGCGCGTCACCGACGACGCGGAGCTGCGCTACGTGTCGCGCGGCGGGCTCAAGCTGGAAGGCGCGCTGGCCCGCGCGGGCCTGGATCTGACCGACCACACCGTGCTCGACCTGGGCCAGAGCACCGGTGGCTTCACCGACTGCCTGCTGGCCAACGGCGTGCGCCACGTGGTGGGCGTGGATGTGGGCCACGGGCAGCTGCATGCGCGGCTGCAGGCAGACCCACGCGTCACCGCACTGGAAGGCGTGCACGTGCGCGAGCTCGACGCACTGCGCCCGCACTCACCCACGGGCGGCTTCACGCTCATCGTGGGCGACCTGAGCTTCATCACCATGGTGGGCAGCCTGCCGCACCTGCTGCCCTGGCTGGAGGTGCACGGCCACCTGCTGCTGCTCATCAAGCCGCAGTTCGAGCTGGGCCCGCAGGCACTGGACAAGCGCGGCCTCGTCAAGGACGAGGCCGACTACGTTGCGCTGGAGGCACGCGTGCGCCTGGCCTGCACGGCGCTGGGTCTGAAGGTGCTCGACTACTTCGACAGCCCCATCACCGGCGGTGATGGCAACCGCGAATTTTTTCTACACGCGTCCCGATGAGCACGTCCGTTTCCTTCGAATTCTTCCCGCCCAACACGCCGGTCGGCGTCGACAAGCTCAAAACCGTGGTGCAGGAGCTGGGTGCACTGCAGCCCCAGTACTTCAGCGTCACCTACGGCGCCGGCGGCTCCACGCGCGACAAGACGCTGGCCGCTGTCATGGACATCGCCGGCGCCGGCTTCGACGCTGCGCCGCACCTGAGCTGCGTGGGCTCCACGCGCGAGAACATCGCCGAAATCCTGGCCACCTACCGTGAGCGCGGCATCCGCCGCGTCGTCGCGCTGCGCGGCGACCTGCCCAGCGGCACGGCCACGGCGGGCGAGTTCCGCTACGCGTCGGAGCTGGTCAGCTTCATCCGCCAATTCGAAAAGAACGGGCAGGGGCCGGACTGGCACATCGAGGTGGCCGCGTACCCCGAGACGCACCCGCAGCAGCGCTACGCGGCGCGCGACCTGCAGCACTTCGCCGACAAGATGCGCGTCGGCGCCGACGGTGCGATCACGCAGTTCTTCTTCAACCCCGACGCCTACTTCCACTTCGTCGACGAGGCGCGGCGCCTGGGCGTCACGCAGCCCATCACGCCGGGCATCATGCCCTTCCACAACTACGGCCGCATCGCGCAGTTCGCGCAGCGCGACGGCATCGAGATCCCGCGCTGGGTGCAGATGAAGATGGAAGGCTTCATGGACGACGCCGCCAGCATCCGCGCCTTCGGCCTGGATGTGGTGACGCGACTGTGCGAGCGGCTCATCGCCGGCGGCGCGCCGGGCATCCACTTCTATACGCTCAACCAGAGCGCGCTGACGCTGGCGTTGTGCCAACGCCTCGGCCTCGGCGCACAAGCTTGATCCAGCACAAAGCCACCCGCTGAGCGCGGCACGCCCGCCGCGGCACCTTGTGTTGGCTCAAATCGCGCCGGGCGGGCGGCGCGTTCAATGACTGCCATCGGGACACGTCCCATTCACCAGGAGTCATTGATGAAGTTCGCTACCCCCCTGCGTCTGGCCACCCTCGCCGTTGCCGCCCTCGCCCTGCAACCGGCCCAGGCCAACGAGGGCCCGCTGATGGTCCGCGTGCGCGCCGTGCACCTGGACTCGGCCAACAAGGACAGCACCGGCCTGGGTCTGTCCATCAACAACAAGACCCTGCCCGAAGTCGACTTCAGCTACTTCGTGACGCCCAACATCGCGGCCGAGCTGATCCTGACCTACCCGCAGAAGCAGCGTCTGTATTCCAACGGCACCGAGATCGGCTCGCTCAAGCACCTGCCGCCCACGCTGACGCTGCAGTACCACTTCAGCCCCGACACCACCGTGCGCCCCTACGTCGGCGTGGGCGTGAACTACACCAACTTCTCCAGCGTGAAGTTCGCGCCGGCCGTGGCCACCGCGCTCAAGCCCGGCATCAAGCACAACAGCTTCGGCCTGGCCTGGCAGGTGGGTGCCGACGTCGAGATCACCAAGGGCACCTACCTGAACTTTGACGTGAAGAAGGTGAACCTGGGCACGACCGTGTACTCCAACGGCGCCTCGGCCGGCAAGTTCAAGGTCAACCCGACGCTGGCCAGCGTGGGCCTGGGCTGGCGCTTCTGAGGCACCCCTCCCGGGGATGACGAGCGGTGCGGCGCCGAGCGGCGCCGAGCCGCGCAGCACCGCTCAACCGGCGCTCATGTAAATGAGCGCTTTACGTGAGCCACGCTCACGGCCGCCCTCCAGAATGCGCGGCCATGAGCCGCCTTCTCCTTGCGCTGACCGCGCCGTGCATCTGTGCCGTCAGCGCGCAGGCCCTGGCACAGACCCCGCCTGTCACGCCCCCACCGCCCCCCGCCGCCAAGGCGCCGGCCATGCTGCCTGCGGCCACGCCGGCCGCCGAGAGCAAGGACAACAAGCTGGAGCGCGTGGAGGTCAGCAGTGGGCCCACGGCCAACAGCCGCCGCCGCAACAGCACGGCCAGCAAGATCGTCATCGAGCGCGAGGACCTGGAGAAGTACGGCGACGTCGCGCTGGGTGACGTGCTGCGCCGCCTGCCCGGCGTGACGCTGGGCGGCCGTCCCGGACGCGGCGGTGACATCCGCATGCGCGGCATGGGCGGCGGCGCCACGCAGATCCTTATCGACGAGGAGCGCCCGCCGCCGGGCTTCGCGGTAGAAGACCTGCCGCCCGACCAGATCGAGCGCATCGAGATCTACCGCGCGCCCACCGCCGCCACCGGCGCTCGCGCCATTGCCGGCACCATCAACATCGTGCTGCGCGAGCCGCTGCAGAAGTCCAATCACGAGGTGCGCATGGGCCTGGGCTGGGACCGCAACGAGCCCCAGGCCGATGCCAGCTGGACGCGCAACCTGAAGTGGGGCGGCCCCAACGGCGACGAGTTCGTTGGCGCCATCTCCACCAACGGCAATATCCGCCGGTTCTTCAACAACGTGGACACCGGCACCCGCCGGACTGACCTCCAGACCGGCGAGGTTATCGAGCAGAACACGCAGGTGGGCAACAGCGAGAGCCAGAACACCAGCCTCAACGGCAATGCCCGGCTGCGCTGGAAGTACAGCGACAAGCTGAACTTCAACCTATCGCCATCATTCTTCCTGTCGCAAAGCGAAGGCAGCAGCCAGACTGACGGCACCGGCACGCGCTTCCGCGACAACCACAGCGAGAACGACGCCAGGAACCACAACCTGCGCCTGAACCTGTCGGGCGACTACCGGCCCCAGGTGGGCGAGAGTTTCAGCCTCCGCGTGGGCGCGGGCACCTCCAAGAACACCCGGAACAGCCAGCGTCGCGACAAGACCATCATCCGCGGCGTCACCACCGATCGCACGCAGGAGGATCACAGCTCGGTGGAGGACAACCAGGCCAGCATCAACGGCCGCTGGAGCCTGAAGACCGCGCAGGAACACCAGTGGGTCACCGGCGCAGAAGGCGAGCGCAGCGAGCGCACGCAGGTGGTCGACACGCTGGTCAACGGCATCGCGCCGCAAGGCCTGGTGCGCTTCGGCAACACGCTGGCCACGCGCAACGAGCGCTTCGCCGCCTACACGCAGGACGAGTGGAGCCCGAGCAAGCAGTGGTCGCTCTACGCGGGCCTGCGCTACGAGCGCATCGAGACGACGGTCGCCGCCACCGGCGAGCTGCCCGAGACGCGAAACCTGTCCCAGGTCACGTCGCCGCTGCTGCACATCCTGTGGAAGCCCGCAGCCTTTCCCAAGGATCAGGTGCGCCTGAGCCTGACGCGCAGCTACCGCTCGCCCAACCTCAACGACCTCGCTGCCCGGCCCAGTATCAACACCATGTATCCAGAGGGCGCCAACGAGCAGACCCACGCCGACCGCGCCGGCAACCCCGACCTCAAGCCGGAACTGGCCACCGGCATCGACCTGAGCGTGGAGCACTGGCTGCCCACCGGCGGCATCATCTCGGGCACCGCCTTCGTGCGCGACATCACGAACATGATCCGCCGGGAAGTGCAGCTGGAGACGGTGAGCTGGGACACCGCGCAGCGCTGGGTCATCCGCCCGCGCAATCTCGGCAGCGCGCGCATGACGGGGCTGGAGTTCGAGTTCAAAGCCCGAGTGGATGAACTCTGGGAAGACGCGCCAGCCGAACTGCAGATGATGCTGCTGCGCTTCAACGCCGCCGTCTTCAAGAACAAGGTGCAAGGCTTTCCAGGCAACAGCAATCGCGTCGGCGACCAACCGCGCGGCAGCTTCAACTTTGGCATCGACCACCGCTGGAAGGCCTGGGGCCTGAATTTCGGCAGCGGCTTCAACGCCAACTACGTGCCAGCCACACGCGAGCAGGTGACCGAGACGCTGCGCCGTGACATCACGGCACGCCGCCAGTTCGACGCCTACCTGTCCTGGAGCAGCGGCGCCGTGCGCGACGGCATCAACTGGCGCCTGACCATGGCCAACCTGACGCCGCGCGACGCCGAGGACAGCTCGGTCGGCATCAGCCCCAAAACCCTCACGCAACCTGAGTCCCTGACCGAGAGCTGGTCGCGCAACAAGACCTTCCGCGTCGTCTCGCTGCGCGCCGACATGCGCTTCTAGCCGGCAGCCGGCTCGCTACACTGCGCGCCGGGTGCTGCTCCGGGTGTCGGGGCAGCAGGACTTCTGCGATGGTCGGGCCGCCTCGCACGTGACCCGTGGGCCGCGCACCGGCCCCGCTGAAAAGGCTGCCATGTCCGACACCGCCCTGCAGTACACCGCCCTCGCGCTCTTCGCGCTGGCCCTGGCCCACACCTTCGCGGCCAAGCAGTTCGAGCGACTGTCCCACCGCTTCCCGCGCCATGCGGGCCTGTTCCACCTGCTGGGCGAGGTGGAGGTGGTGTTCGGTTTCTGGGCCATCGTGCTCATTCTGACGATGGCGCTGGGCAAGGGCGGCGCCCAGGCGCTGGCCTATGCCGAGTCGCGCAACTACACCGAGCCGCTGTTCGTCTTCGTCGTCATGGTGGTGGCCGCCTCGCGGCCGGTGCTGCGCACGGTGGTATGGGCCGTGGACACAACCGCCCGCCTGCTGCCGCTGCCCAATGCGCTGGCCAGCGCTTGGCTGGGCCTGGCGGCCGTGCCGCTGCTGGGCTCGGTGATCACCGAGCCCGCCGCCATGACCATCGCCGCGCTGATGCTGGCGCCGCAGGTGTTCCGCCCCGACGTGCCCGAGCGCATCAAGTATTTCGCGCTGGGCGTGCTGTTCGTCAACATCTCCATCGGCGGCACGCTGACCTCCTACGCTGCGCCGCCGGTGCTGATGGTGGCCGCCACCTGGCAGTGGGACAGCGCGTTCATGTTCAGCCACTTCGGCTGGAAAGCGGCGGTGGCCGTGCTGGCCAACGCCACGCTGGCCACGGTGCTGCTGCGCAAGCACCTGCACGGCAGCAGCGCCGGCGCCGCCGCCAGGGAGGCGCCGGTGCCGCTGCCCGTGGTGCTGGTGCACCTGGCGCTGCTGGGCGGCGTCGTGCTGCTGGCCCACCACCCGGTGGCCTTCCTTGGGCTGTTCCTGCTCTTCCTCGGCTTCACGCAAGCCTACGAGCGCCACCAGAACCCGCTGATCCTGAAGGAGGCGCTGCTGGTGGCCTTCTTCCTGGCCGGCCTGGTGGTGCTGGGCGGCATGCAGGCCTGGTGGCTGCAGCCCATCGTCTCCAGCCTGGAGCCGCTGGCGCTGTTCTTCGGCGCACTGGGCCTCACGGCCGTCACCGACAACGCGGCGCTGACCTACCTCGGCTCGCTGATCGCCGGCATCTCCGACGACGCCAAGTACATGCTCGTGGCCGGCGCCGTGGCCGGCGGCGGTTTGACGGTGATTGCCAACGCGCCCAACCCGGCCGGCGTCGCGCTGCTCAAGCGGGGCTTCGAGGACGAGTCCATCGGCGCGGGCGGCCTGCTGCTGGGCGCGCTGCTGCCCACGGCGCTGGCGGCCGCGGCCTTCCTGCTGCTGTGAGCGCCGCCATGCCGGCGCCGCGCATCCTGTTCTTCTGCATGGGCAACATCTGCCGCAGCCCGACGGCGGATGGCGTCATGCGCGCCAAACTGCAGGCCGCCGGCCTGCACGCCGAGGTGGACTCGGCCGGCACACACGGCTGGCACGTCGGCGCCCCGCCCGATGCGCGCAGCCAGGCGCACGCACGCCGACGCGGCTACGACCTCAGCAGCCTGCGGGCCCGCCAGTTGGTGGCCGAAGACTTTGAGCGCTTCGACCTCGTGCTCGCCATGGACGGCGACAACCTCGCCCACGCCGAGCAGCTATGCCCACCGGGCCGGCGCGACCGCCTGAATTTGCTGCTGGACTACGCGCCGCAGCTGGGCCAGCGCGAGGTGCCCGACCCGTACTACGGCAGCGACGCCGGCTTCGAGGCCGTGCTGGACCTGGTGGAAGCCGCCTGCGACGGCCTCATCGCCACCGAACTGCAGCGCCGCTGAACGCCGTGCGCTGCGCCATCAGGCGCGCGCCTCCACGGAGCCGTCCTTGGGTGCCAGCTTGTTGTTGCCCCAGCACTGCTCGTACTTCCAGCCTGTCAGCTCCTCCGCCACAGCGCGGGCCTCGGGCGACACATCGGCAATCCGGCCACCGGCCTTGATGCGGGCAATTTCCTTGAGCAGCACCGCGTGGTTCTGGCGGTCCAGCTTCATCTGGTAGGTGTAGTAGATGCCGCCCAGGCCCAGCGCAATGACGCCCAGCGCGAACACGCCCACGATGGCATTGACGGCGCTCTCCGGCTGCGTGGCCTGGCCGGACAGGAAACCGAACTCGCCCAGGATCCAGCCCATCGCGAACACCACGGCCGAGCGGGTGATCTTGCCGGCAAAGGTCATCGCGCCGGCATAGATGCCTTCGCGGCGGCGACCCGTCAGCACCTCGTCCACATCGGCCAGGAAGGTGTAGACCGTCCAGGGAATGTAGTACACGCCGCCCGTGCCAAGCCCGAACACCGCCGTGATGGCGAACAGCGCGATCACCGTCGTTTCCTTGGACCAGCCCAGGTAGAACAAGGCCGTGTAGGCGAGCACACTGCCCAACACCACCAGCAGCGCCAGCCGGTAGGGGCGCGCGAAACCGAACTTGATGCAGAAACCGATGAACAGCATCGTCGAGATCAGCTGCATCACCGAGCTGAAACTGTTCAGATACCCGACCGTGGACTTGTCCTGGCCCAGGCCGAAAATGATGAAGTAGGTGAATATCGAGGCAAACAGCCATTCCGCACCAAACCCCAGCAGATACATGCCCAGGTGCTTGCGGAAAATCTTCAGGTGGAAGGTGGACAGCATGTCCAGGCACAGCTTCTTGAGGGCCTTGAGCAGGCTGCCGGCACGCTCCTGCACCACCTCGTGCGGCGCGCGCTCCCAAGACGTGAGGTACAGCGCCACCATCGCACCGCACATGATGAACGCGTAGATGATGCCGGTCAGCAGGAAGGGCGTGGCCGATTCCTTGCTGTAAATCAGGAACAGCTGCGCCGGGATGAACGCCGCCAGGAAATTGGCCGCCTTGCCGAACATGGCCTTGGACCCCGTCAGCTTGGTGCGCACGGCGAAATCGTCCGTCATCTCCGTGGCCAGGGTTTCGTACGGCACCATGATCATCGTGTACACCAGCTCAAACAGGATGTACATGCTCAGGTAATACCAGAAGCCAAAACCCTCCAGCCACATCAGCGGATACAGCAATACCGCCGGAATGCCGAGCAGAATGAAAAACCGCCGACGGCCGAAGCGGCGCCCCAGCCGGGTGTTGTAGAAGTTGTCGCTGATGTACCCGATGATCGGATTGCTGAGCGCATCGACGATGTTCGCGACGGCAAAGATCGTGGCCGCCTCCACCACCGTCAGTCCGCAGAAGGTCGTGTAGAAATACAGCAGCCAGGCCGACGCGATGGCCAAGGCCCCGCTGCCCAGCAGGTTCGCACTGCCGTAGCTCAGCGTGTGCTTCAACGAGATGGTTCTGCCTGTCATGTGCTGCCTCCTGCCGAAATGGACTGTTGTTCCATTTTTTGCGACCTCTTGTTCCATCAAGTATCCCATGTCCGGCTTCTGCGGCACCTGCCGGGAACCCGGGGGCCGGCGCCACGGCCGCCACGCCGGGTTTCCGCGGGTAAGCCGTATTTGTTCGACAGGCAAACAAATGGACGATGACGGCATGCGCTTCCCCCGACACCACCCGACATGACCGCACTCATCAAGCCTCTGCTCGGCGTGGTGCTGGGCGCCCAGTTCGCCCTGGCAGCGGCCTCGCCGGCCGCGCCCCCGGCCGCGCTGCCCCACACCTGGAAGCCTGTCGCCATCGTTGGCGGCGGCTTCGTGGACGGCATCGCCTTCCACCCCGGCGTGCCGGGCCTGGCCTATGCCCGCACCGACATGGGCGGCGCCTACCGCCGCGACAGCGCCACCGGCCCCTGGCAGCCGCTGCTGGACCACCTGCCCCTGGCCGACGTGAACCTCATGGGCGTCGAGAGCCTGGCCGTCGACCCACACGACCCCGACGCCCTCTACCTGGCCTGCGGCACCTACACCGCCCCCACCGTGCCCAACGGCGCCGTGCTGCACTCGCGCGACCGCGGCCGCAGCTGGCAGCGCACCGACCTGCCCTTCAAGCTCGGCGGCAACGAAGGCGGGCGCGGCAACGGCGAACGCCTGGCCGTCGACCCCAACGACGGCCGCGTGCTCTACCTAGGCAGCCGCTTCGCTGGCCTGTGGCGCAGCACCGACCGCGCCGCCAGCTGGCAGCGCGTGGGCAGCTTCCCCGACGCCGCATGGCGCCGTGACGCCAGCGACGGCCCGCCACCCAGCTGGGGTGGCAGCGACGGCAAGGCCACGATCAACTTCCTGCTGTTCGACCCGCGCAGCGGCACCCGCGGCCAGCCCAGTCGCACGATCTACGCGGGCGTCTCTGTCATCGGCCGACCCAGCCTGTGGCGCAGCCAGGACGCCGGCGCGACATGGCTGCCCCTGCCCGGCGGCCCGGCCGCCCACCGCCCCATGCGCGCGGCGCTGGCCAGCGACGGCCAGCTCTACATCGCCTACGCCAGCGAGCCCGGACCGCACCGCATGAAGGACGGAAGCGTCTGGCGGCTGGACCCGCACACCGCCACCTGGGCCGACATCACGCCCGCCCGCCCGGCTGCGATCGACCCCTTCGGCTACGCCACCATCGCCGTGGACCCCGGCCACCCGCAGCGCCTGCTGGCCAGCACTGCGGGGCGCAGCCGTGGCGACGAGCTCTTCCGCAGCACCGACGGCGGCGCCACCTGGCAGCCCCTGTTCACCACCGCCCGCTTCGACGCCTCGGCCGCGCCTTACGTCGCCGACACCCACCTGCACTGGCTGTACGACGTCAAGATCAACCCCGCCGACCCCGACCACGCGATCTTCACCACAGGCTACGGCGGTTGGGAGACGCGCAACCTACGCGCCGCCGACCGCGGCCAGCCCACCACCTGGCGCGTCATGAGCCGCGGCATCGAGGAGACCGTGGCCCTGGCCCTGCACAGCCCCACGCAGGGCGTACCGCTGGTGACCGCCATCGGCGACTACTCTGGCTTCGTCCACACCGACCTCGACCGCCCTGCCGCCGGCAACCCCAAGCCGCCATTCTTCGGCAACACGCACGACGTCACGGGCGCGGCGCTGGCGCCCGAGGTCATCGTGCGCATCGGCCACGCACGCGACGGCGGCAAGAAGAACCTCGGCTACTCGCTGGACGGCGGCACCACCTGGCGCGAGCCCGCCAGCCTGCCGCCGGGCCAACTGCCGGGCGACGGCTTCATTGCCGTGTCGGCCGACGGCCGGGCCTGGGTGTGGTCGCCCAGGGGCCGCGCCCCGCACGTCACCCACGACCGCGGTGACACCTGGCAGGCCGTCCAGGGACTGCCCGCCGGCACCCGCGTCGTGGCCGACCCCGTGAACCCCGCGCGCTTCCACGCGATGGCGCTGTTCGACGGCCAGCTGTTCGCCAGCACCGACGCCGGCCTGAGCTTCAGCGCCCGCCCGCTCACGCTGCCTGACGGCCCCGTCACGCGCAGCGCCACTGGCAGCCACAACCACAGCAGCCGCGGCGACGACCGCGGCGGCCAGGACCGCCTCTACGCCGCGCCTGGCCGGGAAGGCGAGCTGTGGCTGGCGGGCTTCCACGGCCTGTACCGCCAGCGCGCAGGCGATGGCCAGCGCTTCGAGCGCCTGCCCGGTGTCAGCGAGATCCACGCCTTCGGCTTCGGCCGCGCGGCGCCGGGCGCGGCCGACCCGGCCCTCTACCTCGTCGGCACCGTGTCAGGCCGCTATGGCCTGTTCCGCTCCACCGACGCCGCCGCCCACTGGCAACGCATCAACGACGACGCCCACCAGTGGGGCCTGATCCTGCAGATCACCGGCGACCCCAAGGTCTTCGGCCGCGTCTATGTGGGCACGCACGGGCGGGGCGTGCTGTATGGCGACCCGAGGCCCCCTTCAGCGGCCGGCATCACCGACCGACCAAACCGGCCTTGATCGAAGGAGCGCTTGTGCATCGGCGTGGACGTGGACATAGGCGGTGACTGGAGAAATCAGCGGGTCTGCCCTCATAGGGCAGAGCCCTCTGCCTTCCAATGCCGCGACACCTGCGCCGCCAGGCGATATCCTGGTTGGGTGTCAAGACCCGCCTGAGGACTTGCATCAGTTGCCGGGACTTGGGCCCGACGTGGCTTGGCAAAGATGATTCAACACTCAACCAATGACGCAAGCAAGTTGTCCAGACGCCGCTTCTATATGGCGTTAATGGCTTGCGTACTGGGTGTTCAGTTCGGCCTGATATCCATCAGCCTTCCGCTCAGCGAACTGTTCACCGACACGCCGGTTTTTTATTACGACACGGCCTACCACTGGTATGAAATTTGGTTTGCAAAATCAATCTCTCACACCGGAAGCTGGGTTGGCTACGATCCGCTATTTTCCGCCGGACAAGTCAACGGCGTCAATTTAAACTTTAGCGCAAAATCTGCCGCCCTGATTTCCATCATGGGCGGCACGCATATATCTCCGGCCATGGCATACAAGCTGATGATGGCGGGGACTGCGGTTGGTGCCCCCTTGGCCTTGGTCTCGGGGGCCTACTGGCTCAGCTTGTCTCGCCGCGTGGGCGCGGTGGCGGCAATCCTTGCCATCGTCATGTGGTGGGCCTCGGACTTTCGCTCGTACACCAGCATTGGCATGGTGGCGTGGAGTGGGGTCTGCTTTGCGGCGATCCCTTACATGGCCTTGTCTTCACGGTTTCTGGCTGAAAAGAGTGCACCCTTAACACCACTGCTGGGCCTGGCTTGCATCGCCGCGCTGGGGACCTTCTACCACCCGGGTTTCTTGATTGTTGTGGCTTTTGGCTTGATGGCCCTGGCCGCGATGTCAATCGGAAATCTGAATTGGCAACGGGTCATCGCCTACACCCTCTTCATTCCCGCCTTCACTTTTGCAACCAACTATTTTTGGATCTCGGCCTCCGTCACGTACGCCCCCTCGCCCATAGAGGGATTTCTTCCCACACCGTCACTAGCGAAGGTTGACCCAACCTTACCGTGGAAGCTCATGCTGGGAAAAAACAACCTCTGGCCTTATGGTGCAAAGGTGTACCTGCTGCTGATGTGCTGTGGCGTCTATGCGCTTTTCGCAACGGAGAATTCCAGAGAAAAACTAGTTGCGCGCGCACTGTTTGGAGGCAGTGCCGCATTGCTGCTGTTTGGCGCCCTCGGTGCCGCAATTCCCGGACTGGCCTATGCGCAGCCCAACCGGTATTGTCAAGCTGGTTTTGCCATGCAAATGGTCCCCGCCAGCATTGGCATGGTTGCCATGTATCGCGAAGCCACGCGCCGGACCATTGGCGTCCGTCACTCTCTGCGGCGTGGCGTCTCTTGGCTTGTGGCAAGCATGGCCCTTTTGGCCATGCTCTTTTGTCTCAATGAAGTTCGGCGGGAACTTTCCTCAGCATCGATTGGCCACTATGGCGCCATCCCTCCTGAGGTCAAAGGGGTGGGCGACACCACAAACGCACTTAAAAACTGGATTGAAGCCAACACCAGCCCTGCAGGACGCATTCTTTTCGAGGTCACCGCTGGAAAGAGACTTGACTCCGCACAGATTGTTGGATATCTCGCCGCCAGCACCGGTCGCGAGTTCATCGGCGGCCCGTATCCCAGCTGGGCTTATGCGAGCTTTGAAGATGAGAAATTGTTCGGAACGCCCATTGCATTGTTGCCACGGGAAAAATTCCTCAAGCTCATCGAGCTATACAACATAGCTTTCATTGGCGCGTGGAGCGACAAGTCGCGCAAATACCTGGATGAATCGCCCGGCCTTGAAAACATGGGCGAAGTAGGCCCTGTGCGCTTTTATCGAGTCAACCGAGAAAATAGCTACTTCATCTCGGGGTCTGGAAAAGTTGCCGGACGCTCGCCAAACTCATTGACGCTCGAGGCCATCGAGGGGTCTGAAGTCATTTTAAAGTATCACTTCGTCAAGGGACTGCTTGCTGAACCGCCTGTGGAGATGGAGCCCGTATACGCGGGGTCGCCAGCACCGTTCATAAAACTAGTCAACCCGCCTCCCAAGCTTCGCATATACATGGGCAAGTAATCCAATTCTGGATTTCCAGAGGAAATACGCTCGCCGTTGACGTGGGCCCCAGCGTGGATGGGCCACCGCCGCCCAACGGCCGCCCACCCGCGCCTACCACCAGCCGCAGTAGCTGTTCCTGTACACCGGCGTGGGCGGTGACGCAGCCCTGCCGGCAGTCCCGTGCCGCGCGCCGCACCCAGGCCGTGGCATCACCCAGCGTGCGCCGCGAACGCGTCCCGCGTCAGGTTCTCTGGCGCCTCGCCGCCCGCGCGGCAGGCCACGTCGTCCTCGATGCGGATGCCGCCATAGCGCGACAAGCGCTCGACCGCCGCCCAGTCCACCTGGGCCGCCTGCGGGGTGGCGCGCAGTTCGTCCAGCAGCATGGGGATGAAGTACAGCCCCGGCTCGATGGTGACCACCATGCCGGCCTGCAGCGGACGGGTCAGGCGCAGGTAGCGGTGGCCTTCGGGCTTGTCAGCCACGCCGCCTTCCTCGCCGGCCATGAAGCCGCCCACGTCGTGCACCTGCAGCCCCAGCAGGTGGCCGATGCCGTGCGGGAAGAAGGGCTTGGTGACGCCCTCGGCCACCATGGCCTCGTCGCTCATGCGGACGAGGCCGGCCTCGCGCAGCACGCGGGCCACGCGGCGGTGGGTGCTGAGGTGGATGTCGCGGTAGTCCACGCCCTCGCGCACCTCGTCCACCAGCGCCAGCTGCTCGCGCTCCATCGCGGCGATGAGCGCGGCGAACTCGTCGTGGCCGTCGGCCACCCAGGTGCGCGTGATGTCGCTGGCATAACCGTTCACCTGCGCGCCTGCGTCGATGAGGAAGCTGCGTGCCTCGGCCGGTGCGCGCTCGTCCTGGTACTGGTAGTGCAGCACCGCGGCATGCTCGTTCAGGCCGATGATGTTGGTGTAGGGCAGGTCGCGGTCGGTGTGGCCGGTAGCCCGCAGGTAGGCGCGGTGGATGCCGGCCTCGCTCTCACCCTCGAGGAAGGCCGCGCGCGCGGCCAGGTGGCCCGGCACGGCGCGGCGCTGGGCGGCGCGCATCTGGGCCAACTCGTAGGGCGTCTTCATGCCGCGCGCCCAGTGCAGCAGGTTCAGCAGCTGCTCGGGGTTGTTGGGCACCAGCCCCGGCAGCGTCGCATCAGCCTCGCCCAGGATGGCCGTGTGCGGCGTGACCACATCGGCCAGCGCGGCGGCCGCCTGCTCGGGCTCGCGGATGACGACCAGCTCCACTGCCGCCACCCACTCGCCACTCGGCGCCTCGGGCGGCACATGCCAGTAGTCGCGCGGCTGGTAGTAGACGACGCGCGGCCGGTGGCCCGGCCGCACGGCGATCCACGAGTGCGGGTGGCTGGTCAGCGGCAGCCAGTGCTTGAAGTGCGGGTTGGGCTGGAACAGGTAGGGCCGGTCATCGAGGAAGGCGTATTTCTCGATGCCGGCGGCGATGACGAGGGCGTCGTACCCGCAGCGCGCGAGCGCGCGTTCGGCTTGCTGCTGCAGCGTGGCAAGGTGGTCGAGGTAGAGACTCATGCCGATGGCCTCACTGGCGCACGTAGGTCAGCTTCTTGCTGCCGCCGTCGCAACTGCCGATGACCTTGGCCTTATCTCCCAGGGCCGCGACCTTGTCGTTCTCCACGGCCGTGATCTCGTAGCCCTTCACGCCCTTCTCGTCCAGCTTGGCAGCGATCTCGGCCTTCAGTTCATCGCAGGGCTTGGGCGCGGCCTGCACGGTCTGGGTGAGCAGGATGGCGGTGGCCGAGAGCAGCAGCAGGGTGGGCTTGATGGACATGGAGGACGTTGCTTGTGGCAGTGAAGCGCACATTGTCCGGCAGCACGCCTGGTGCCCGCCGCGGCGCTCTTAAGCCCCCGGGAGCGCACCGCACTCGGCCCGCAGCCAGCCCGCAAAGGCGCGCATGGCCGCCGTGGGCTCGCGCGACAGCAGCCGCGTGAGCCAGTAGCCGCCCGCGTCCAGCGTCTGCGCGAAGGGCTGCACCAGCCGACCGGCGCGCAGCTCGCGCGCGAACATGCAGGGCGGCGCCAGCGCCACGCCCTCGCCACGCAGCGCCGCCTGCACCATCAGCGCCGATGCATCGAACACCGGGCCGCGCGCCACCACGCGCGGCGCCCCGGCCGCCGCCAGCCAGGCAGGCCAGTCGCCCGAGCGGTAGGAGCGCAACAGCGGCACGCGGGCCAGGTCCTCAGGGGTGGCCAAACGCGCGGCCAGCGCCGGGTCGCACAAGGGCGCCAGCGGTGCGGCCAGCAGCGGCTCGGCCTCGACGCTGCGCCAGGCGCCGTCGCCAAAACGGATGGCCAGGTCCAGCCCCTCGGCGGCGAGGTCCACCTTGTTGTTGTGCGTCTGCACGCGCAGCTCGACGCGCGGGTGGCTGGCGCGGAAGTCCGCCAGCCTCTCCAGCAGAAAGCCCAGCGCAAAGGTGCCGACCACGCCCACCGTCAGCACCTCGGCCGGCCCGCCCTGGCGCAACGCGGCCAGCGCCGCCCCCATGCGCCCGAAGGCCTGGGCCACGACGGGCGCCAGCGCCTCACCCTCATCGGTCAGCAGCAGACCGCGCGCATGGCGGCGGAACAGGGGCCGCCCGAGCTGTATCTCCAGCGCCTTGACCTGGTGGCTGACGGCCGCCTGCGTCACGCACAACTCCTCCGCCGCCCGGCTCAGATTCAGGTGGCGGGCCGCCGCCTCAAAGGCGCGCAGCCCGTTCAAGGACACCCCGTTCAGCGACACGACACCCCCAAAAAACCTAAGAGCTGACCTCAGAAACCATCGATTGTGCCCAGGAGGATCGCGCCAAAGAATGCGCCGCATCCGCAACCCACCCGAGAAGAACTATGAGCCCCCTCACCCGCCGCCAGGCGCTGGCCGCCAGCGCCGCCGCCCTGATTCCGCCCACCTTCGCCAGCCCTGCGGGCGCCGACCTACCCGCGCTGCGGGCACTGGAGCGCCGCGCCGGGGGCCGGCTGGGCGTGGCCATCCTCGACACCGCCACCGGCGCCCAGACCGGGCTGCGCCGCGACGAGCGCTTCGGCATGTGCTCGGTGTTCAAGCTGCCGCTGGCCGCCATGGTGCTGCGCGAGGCCGACCACGGCCGGCTCGCGCTCGACCGGCGCGTTCCCTACGGCAAGGGTGACATGCTCGCCCATGCACCCGTGACCCAGCAGCACCTCGCCCGCGGCCACATGACGGTGGCGGAGCTCGCCGAGGCGGCCCAGGTCACCAGCGACAACCCGGCCGCCAACCTGCTGCTCAAGCTGATCGACGGGCCGGCCGGCTTCACAGCACGCCTGCGCGAGATCGGCGATGCGACGACGCGCCTGGACCGCTACGAGCCCGAGATGAACCACATGCCGCCGGGCGACCCACGCGACACCTCCACCCCGGCCGCAATGGCGGCGCTGGTGCAGCGCCTCGCGCTGGGCGACGTGCTGAAGCCGGCGACGCGAGGGCGCCTCGTCGGCTGGATGGAGAAGACCGAGACCGGCCTGGCCCGGCTGCGCGCCGGCTTCCCGAAGGACTGGCGCGCCGGCGACAAGACCGGCTCGTTCTGGGACGAGCGGCTGCCCGGCAAGGTCAACGACGTCGCCATCGGCTGGCCGCCGGGGCGCGCGCCCCTGATCGTCGCGGCGTTCTACGAGGCGCCATCGCCGGGCCGGGGCCAGGCGTTCGACGAGGGCCAGCAGGTGCTGGCCGAGGTGGGGCGCATCGCGGCGACGTGGCGCGACTGAGCGCTCAAGCCATCAGCCCTCGCGGTCCCACACCACGCCTTCCTCCGTCAGCATCGCGTCCAGCGGCACGTCCAGCGCGCTGGGTTTGAGCAGCGGCAGAAAGCCCTGCGCATAGCCGATACCCACGGCGGCCGGGCGGGGCTGCATCTCGGCCAGCGTCTTGTCCATGAAGCCGCCGCCATAGCCCAGCCGCAGGCCGCAGGGGCCGAAGCCCAGGCAGGGCACCAGCATCAGCTGCGGCTGAAATTCCTCGGTGCCCTTGGGCTTGGGGATGTGGAAGGCATCCTCCTCCATCGGGCAGCCGGGGAACCAGACGTGAAAGCGCAGCGTGCGGTGCTCTTTGTCCACCACGGGCAGGCCTATTCGGCGTTGCTGGCGCTCGGGGGCGTCCTCGCCCCAGCGGTACAGCGCGGGCAGCGGGTCGAACTCGCCCTTGATGGGCCAGTAGGCGCCGATGGTGCTCTCGCGCCGCCGCAGCAGCCACACGCGCAGCACCTCCTGCAACTCGGCGGCCCGCGCCAGCCGGTCGGGCATGGCAAGGCGCTGCTCAATCAACTTGTGCCGGAGCGCGGCGCGGTCATTCGCATCCATGGCGGCGGAGCTTACATTCGCCCGCATGGACGCGTTGAGCGAACTTTGCGTGGAACTGCTGGCACCGCTGGGGCCCGTGCGCACGCGGCCGATGTTCGGCGGCCGGGGCTTCTATGTGGACGGGCTGTTCATGGCGCTCATCGCCGACGGCCAGTTCTACCTGAAGGCCGACGACCAGACCCGCGAGCGCTTCGTGGCCGCGGGCTGTCCGCCGTTCCGCTACGCGACGCAGGACGGCGAGCGCGTGATGCACGGCTACTACCGCCCGCCCGAGGAGGCGCTGGAATCCCCGCCGCTGATGCGCCCCTGGGCGCGGCTGGCCTTCGAGGCCGCGCTACGGGCTGCCAATGCGAAGGCCGCGAAACCGACGAAGCCGGCGCCGCGCTCAGCGCCCGCCAAGAAAGCGGCGGCCCGCCGCGGCTGAGGCCGGCGGCAGCAGCAGCTCGAACTCGGCCGCCGGCCAGCCTTCCAGCACCGCCGCCTGGCCCGGCGCCAGCGCGATCGCCTGGCCGGCCTCCAGCCAGTGGTCTTGCGCCGGCTCGGCGGCCGTGCCAGACAGCGTCAGCCACACCCGGCCGCGCGCCACCGCCAGGCGCCGCGCCTCGGCGCTGCCGACCAGCGTCAAGGCCCGGCCGCCGTCCAGATGCCATGTGGATTGCGCATCACTCATGATCCTGCTCCTGCGTTGATGGCGCTGATTCTGCGAAGGCACGCGGGGGCAGTCCAATGACTCCGCCGCGCCGATTGATACCATCCGTGCATGAATCAGCCGATACGCCAGAGGCCGCTGTCCGTCGGCCCGCTGCGGGCTTTCGAGGCCGTGGCGCGACTGCTGTCCTTCCGCGCGGCGGCCGAGGAACTGAGCCTCACGCAGTCGGCCATCAGCCGGCAGATCCAGTCGCTGGAGGACGAGATCGGCTGCACGCTGTTCCTGCGCGGCACGCGCAAGGTGGAACTGTCGGTGGACGGCGCGCAGCTGCTGCCCACCGCCGTGGCCGTGCTATCGCGGCTGGACCAGGCGGTGCGCCAGATCC
Source organism: Pelomonas margarita (assembly GCF_043555875.1). NCBI lineage: Bacteria > Pseudomonadati > Pseudomonadota > Betaproteobacteria > Burkholderiales > Sphaerotilaceae > Roseateles > Pelomonas margarita. Next base: position 144,924 of record NZ_JBIGHW010000010.1, read on the forward strand.
GCCGCACGCGCGGCCGGCGCGTCGTCAACGTGACGACCTTCGCGTCCTTCGCGTCGCTGTGGCTGATCCCGCGGCTGTGCGAGTTCCAGAAGCACCACCCGGACATCGACATCCGCGTCTCCGCGCTGGACAGCCTCATCGACCTGGACGACGGCGAGCACGATCTGGCGCTGCGCTACATCGCCGGCCCCGGCGCGGGCCTGCCGGGCGAGCTGATGTTCGAGGAGACGGTGTCGCCGGTCATCAGCCCCTGGTATGCCGAGTCCACGCGCAACGGCCGGCTGCCGCCGCTGCGCCGCGCGGGCGACCTGGCCGCCCACGCGCTGACCGAAGAGGACGACCCGCGCCCCAGCGCCGAGTTCCTGTCCTGGCGGCACTGGCTGACGCGCCAGCGCGAGCCCGACCTGCAGCCGCTGCGCTGGATGTACTTCAACTTCACCTATCAGCAGATCCAGGCCGCCCTGGCCGGCCAGGGCGTGGCGCTGGCGCGGCTGCCGCTGGTGCACGAGCACCTGCAGCGCGCCGAGCTGCTGGAGCCTTTCGGCGCCGCCGGCCGCCTGACCAGCCCCTACGCCTACTGGCTGGTGACGTCACCTGCCGCGTCGGCCCGGCCCGAGGTGCAGGCCTTCGCCGACTGGGTGCGCGCGCAGGCTGCGCTCACGCGGCAGCAGCTCGCCCAGGTGTGAGCAGCGTGTTCAGTGTGCCGGCGCGGCGGCGGCCGGGGCCGGCTCGCTGACGACCCGCGCCAGCGCCTCCGCCAGCGCCCGCTGCGAGCGCAACACATGGCTGACGCCTGCCTCGCCCAGCCACGCTTCCTCTTCATCGGTGTGCGCCAGCACCGCGCAGCGCAAGGTCGGGTTGAGCTGGCGAGCCAGGTCCAGCAGCGCCGGTACGCCACGAACGTCGGCCAGCGCCACCACCAGCCAGGCCGCCTGCGCGATGTGGGCCTGCACCAGCGTCATGGCCTCGGCGGCATCGCCCAGCACGGCCGCCTGGCCGCCCGCGCGCAGCTGCTCCACCACCTCGCGGTCGCGGTCGATGACCACCACCGGCCGTTCGCCCAGCAGCTGGTGCAGCGCCGTGCCCAGCGTGCCGTGGCCCACCAGCACGATCTGGCCGGCCAGTGCGCTGCCCGGCGTGTCGGCCGGCAGCTCTGCCAGCGGGTCGTCGCGCGCCTCCAGCTTGCGCGCCCAGGCCGAGCGGTTCAGCACCCAGCGGCGCAGCGGCTCCACCCCGGCGAACAACAGCGGATTCAGCGCAATGGACACGATGGCGCCCGCCACCACCAGGCTGGTCGCCTCGGCCGGCACCAGCTTCAGGCTCTGGCCCAGGCCCAGCAGGATGAAGCTGAACTCGCCGATCTGCGCCAGGCTTACGGCCACCGTCAGCGCGGTGGACAGCGGGTACTTCAGCAGCAGCACCAGCGCCGCCGCCGCCACCGTCTTGCCAACCAGGATGACGGCCACCGTGGCCAGCACGGCCAGCGGCTGCTTCACCAGCACCATGGGGTCGAACAGCATGCCCACGGCCACGAAGAACAGAACCGCGAAGGCGTCGCGCAGCGGCAGGCTCTCGTGCGCCGCGCGCTCGCTGAAGGCCGATTCGCGCAGCACCAGGCCGGCAAAGAACGCGCCCAGCGCCACGCTGACACCGAACAACGCCGCGGCGCCCACGGCAAGCCCCACGGCGGCTGCCACGGTGGCCAGCGTGAACAGCTCGCGCGAGCCGGTGCGGTTGACCTGCCACAACAGCCACGGCAGCAGCCGCCGACCGGCGATCAGCATCACGGCCACAAACGCCGCCACGGCCAGCAGCGTAGTGACGATGGTGACGGCCAGGTTGCCGCCGCCCTCGCCCTCGGCCGGGCCGCCCAGCACCGGGATCAGCACCAGCGCCAGCACCATGGCCAGGTCTTCGACCACCAGCCAGCCAACAGCGATGCGGCCATTGCCGGTGTGCAGCAGCTCACGCGACTCCAGCGCCCGTAGCAGCACCACCGTGCTGGCCACCGACAGCGCCAGGCCGAAGATCAGCGCCGCGCCCATGTCCCAGCCCCACCACCAGTGCGCAAGACCTGCCCCCATGGCCGTGGCCGCTGCCATCTGCACCAGCGCGCCGGGCAGCGCGATGCCCTTGACCGACATCAGGTCGGCCACCGAGAAGTGCAGCCCAACGCCGAACATCAGCAGCATCACACCCACCTCGGACAGCTGCTGGGCCAGGTGCACGTCGCCGACGAAACCGGGCGTGTGCGGCCCGATCAGCACACCGGCCAACAGGTAGCCCACCAGCGCCGGCAGCCGCGCCCATTGCGCCAGCAGCCCCAGCACCAAGGCCAGGCCGAAGGCCGCGGCCAGCGTGGAGATCAGGGTCATGCCGTCATGCATCGTGCGGGAGCCTTTCTGTCATTCAGGGTGCGATCAGTTCGCGCTCGGTGAGGAGAAGGGTGAGGGGCTGGTCGTGCGGCTGCACGTCGAAACGCACCTCGCCGCCGCTCCAGGCCAGCCCAATGGTGGTGACGCCCGGGTGCGCGGCCAGGAAGCGGTCGAAGTAGCCCCCACCATAGCCCAGCCGGAAACCTTCGCGCGTGAAGCCCACACAAGGCACCAGCACGACGTCCGGCACGGCCACCCCGCCACTGGCCGTGGCAATGCCGCATTCGTCGCGCAGCGTGGGCGGCTGGCCGTCCCAGCGGCGGAACACCATCGTCGCCGGCTCGCGCCTGGCGAATGGCAGCGCCTGCGCGCAGGGCAGCGCCCCTGGGTTAAATTCCCCCGGCAACGGCCAGTAGACCCCCAGCAGTTCCGGTTCCAGCTGAGCCAGCAACTCGCGCAGTGGCGCCGCCAGCGCGGCCTGGGCGGCCGCAAAGGCCGGCGTGTCGGCAAAGGCGCGGCGCGCGGCGATCAGTTCGCGGCGCAGCGCGGCACGGTCGGCGGGGTCAGGGCGAGGGCTGGTCATGGACAGGAGAGCGGTGGTGCGTAGGAATTGGGCGATTTTGGACGGGCTGGCCACACCGGCCCGGCGGCTGACGACGGCGCTGGCGCTGTGCGCGGCCCTGGCACCCGCCGCCAGCCCCGCGCAGCCGGCCGACGATCTGGCCGTCCAGGCCCGCGAGGCCTGGGCCAAGCGCGATCGCGCCCGGCTCGCCACGCTGACCGAGGCCGCCCGCGCCCAGGCCCACCCGCTGGCCGGCTGGGTGGAGTACTTCGAGCTCAACGCACGGCTGACCCAAGTGCGCCAACCCGAGATGGACGCCTTCTACGCCCGCTATCCGGGCAGTTATGTGGAAGACCGGCTGCGCAACGACTGGCTGCTGGAGCTGGGCCGCCGCCGAGACTGGGCCAACTTCCAGCGCGACCACGCCGCCTACCAGATGCGCGACGATCGCGAGGTGCTCTGCTACACGCTGCTGGCTGAGCATGCGGGCGGCGCCCGCGTCACGGCTGATGCGGCGCGCGGCGCCTGGTTCGCGCAGAGGGACGCCGACGAAGGCTGCCGCGCGCTGGCTGCCGCGATGGTGGCGGCCGAGGTCTTCAAGCCCGACACGCTGTGGGCCCGCGCCCGCCAGGCCCAGGAGCAGGGCCGGGCGACGGCAGTGCGCCAGGCAGTCGCGCTGCTGGACAACAGGGCGCTGAGCCAGAAGCTTGCCGAGCTGCAGGACAACGCCGGACGCTACCTGACCCGCAAGGCCCGCACCACGCCGCGCGCGGAGGCCGAACTCACCGCACTCGCGCTGGCCCGCGTGGCCGCCAACGACCCCGACCAAGCCGGCGCCGTGCTCACCGCCAAGTGGGCCAAGCTGCCGCAGGACCTGCGGGCCTGGCTGTGGGTGCAGATCGGCCGGCACTCAGCGCTGCGGCTGCAGGACGACGCTCTGGCCGCCTTTGAGCGCGCACACCAGCTTGCGCCCCAGCAGGCCTGGAGCGACGACGCGCTGGCCTGGTGGGCCCGCGCCGCGCTGCGCGCTCGTTCGCCGGCGGTGGCGCTGCGCGCCATCGAGCAGATGAGCGCCCACGAGCAGCGCGATCCCGGCTGGGCCTACTGGCGCGCCCGTGCCACGCGCATGCAGGGCGACGCGGCCGGCGCACGCGCACAGCTGCAGGCACTGGCCGCCGCCACGCAGGCCGCGCCGCTGAACTACTTCGGCCGCCTGGCCGCCGAGGACCTGGGCCAGCCCACGCCGCTGCCGCCCGCGCCCGCGCCGCTGACGGCCGACGAGCGCCGCGCTGCGCGCGGCCATGTGGGCCTCACGCGCGCGCTGCGCCTCATCGAGCTGGGCCTGCGCAGTGAAGGCGTGCGCGAGTGGAACTTTTCGCTGCGCGGCATGAGCGATCGCCAGCTGCTGGCCGCCGCTCAGGAGGCCTGCGACCGCCAGATCTGGGACCGCTGCATCAACACCAGCGAGCGAACCAAGGCCGAGATCGACATGGCGCAGCGCTTCCCCACGCCGCACCGCGAGGAACTGCTGCGCGAGGCGCGCGCCGCCGCGCTGGATCCAGCCTACGTATTCGGGCTGGTGCGCCAGGAGTCGCGCTTCGTGCTGGACGCACGCTCCCATGTCGGCGCGGCCGGGCTGATGCAGGTGATGCCGGCCACGGCCAAATGGACGGCCAAGAAGGTCGGCCTGCCCTACAGCCCCGAGCGGCTACACGACCGCGACTTCAACCTGCGCATCGGCACCCACTACCTGAAGCTGGTGCTGGACCGCTTCGACGGCGCCCAGGCGCTGGCTGCCGCCGCCTACAACGCCGGCCCCGGCCGCCCGGCGCGCTGGCGCGAGGGTCCGGTGCTGGACGCAGCCATCTGGGCCGAGAACATTCCCTTCAATGAGACGCGCGACTACGTGCGCAAGGTGCTGCTGGGCGGTGCCATCTATGCGCAGCTGCTGGGCCTGCCGGCCACGCAGTTGCGCGAGCGGCTGGGCGGCAATGTCGGCCCAGCCAAGCAACGCGACGAGGACGACCTGCCATGAGCCTGAACCTCCTTGTGCTGGGCGGCAGCGGCTTTGTGGGCCGCGCGCTGTGCGAACAGCTGACGCGCCGCCTCGGCGCCGACGTGCGCATCACCGTGCCGACGCGGCGGCTACGCCATGCGCAGGCAGTGCAGAGTCTGCCGGGCGTCACCATCGTGCAGGCCGACGTGTTCCGCGAGCTGCCGACGCTGCTGGCCGGGCAGCACGCGGTGGTCAACCTGATCGCCATCCTGCAGGGCAGCGAGACTGCCTTCGAGCGCGTACACGCGACCCTGCCCCGGCACATCGCAGCCGCCATGGCCACGGCCGGTGTGCGCCGGCTGGTGCATGTCAGCGCGCTGGGCGTGGCGGCGGACGCGCCCTCGCGCTACCTGCGCAGCAAGGCCGCGGGCGAGGCGGCGCTGCAGGCCGCCGCGCAGGCCGGCACGCTGGACCTGACGCTGGTGCGTCCCTCGCTGGTGTTTGGCGCGGGTGATGCCAGCGTCAACCTGTTCGCCGGGCTGCAGCGCCTGTTCCCGCTGATGCCGCTGGCCGGCGCGGGCGCGCAGCTGCAGCCGGTATGGGTGCAAGACCTGGCTCGGGCGTTGGTGGAGGTACTGCTGCGCCCGCAGGCCATGGGCCAGACCTACGAAATCGCCGGTCCGCGCGTGCTGACGCTGGGCGAGCTTGTGCAGCTGGCTGGCCGCGTGGCCGGGCATGCCCGCCCCGTGCTGCCGCTGCCCGGCCCGCTGGCCACGCTGCAGGCACTGGCCATGGAATGCCTGCCGGGCGAGCCGCTGCTGTCGCGCGACAACCTGGCCTCGCTGAGCGTGCCCAACGTGGCCAGCGGCCTCCTGCCCGGCCTGTCCGCGCTGGGCCTGCAGCCGGCGTCGCTGGAGGCCGTGCTGCCCGAGCACCTGGCGCCCGGCCGCGGCGTCGCACGGCTGAACGCGTGGCGCGCACGGCATTGATCCCTTGCGCATTGCTCATCACACGCGGGCCGCGCGCCGCCTAAGCTGGCGCCATCCCATTCAGGAGTCCCCGTGAAGCTCTACATCGGCAACAAGAACTACTCGTCCTGGTCCATGCGCAGCGGCGTGCTGCTGGCCGCGTTCGGCATTCCGTTCGAGGAGGTCAAGCTGCGTTTCGACTTCTCGCCCGACTCGCCGTGGACGCGCGCCATCGCCGCCATCACGCCCACCAAGCGCGTGCCAGTGCTGGTGGAGGACGACGGCTTCACCGTGTGGGACACGCTGGCCATCACCGAGTACATCGCCGACCGCCACCCCGAGCTGCCCATCTGGCCCCGCGACGCGCGGGCCCGGGCCCGGGCCCGCAGCCTGTGCGCCGAAATGCACGCCGGCTTCTCGCGCCTGCGCAGCCTCTGCCCGATGAACATCGAGGCCTTCTTCCCCGATGTGGGCGCCCAGCTGTGGGCCGAGGACGAGGCCTTGCGCGCCGACGTGGCGCGGCTGGAGCAGGCCTGGGGCGACGCGCTGCAGGCCAGCGGCGGCCCCTTCCTGTTCGGCGCCTTCAGCGCGGCTGATGCCTACTTCGCGCCGGTGGCCGTGCGGCTAAGCCGCTTCGGCCTGCCGGTGTCGGACGCGGCCGCCGCCTACCGCGACGCGCTGCTGGCCCACCCGGCCGTGGAGGACTGGGTGGCCGAGTCCCTGCGCGAGCAGGACTTCATCGTCGAGGACGAGCCCTACCGCCAGCAGCGCTGAAGCGCTGACGGCCACGGGGCGCGCAGAATGCCGCCCCATGCCTGAGTTTCAGAAGTTTCTCGTCGGCGGCGCGGTGCGCGACCGCCTGCTGGGCCTGCCGGTGCAGGACCGCGACTGGGTGGTCGTCGGTGCATCGCCACAGGCGCTGCTCGCCGCCGGCTACCAGCCCGTGGGCAAGGACTTCCCGGTCTTCCTGCACCCCGACACGCACGAGGAAGTGGCGCTGGCACGCACCGAGCGCAAGACGGCCGCCGGCTACCACGGCTTCGCCTTCCACGCCGCGCCCGACGTGACGCTGGCACAAGACCTGGCACGTCGCGATCTGACCATCAACGCGATGGCCGAGGACGACACCGGCCAGCTCGTCGACCCCTACGGCGGCCAGCGCGACCTCGCCGACAAGGTCCTGCGCCACGTGTCGCCCGCGTTCGCGGAAGACCCGGTGCGCATCCTGCGGCTGGCGCGCTTCGCGGCGCGTTTCGCGGACTTCACGGTCGCGCCCGAGACCGTGGCGCTGATGCGCGACATGGTGGCGGCCGGCGAGGTGGATGCGCTGGTGGCCGAGCGCGTGTGGCAGGAGCTGTCGCGCGGGCTGATGGAGCAGCGGCCCTCGCGCATGTTCGCCGTGCTGCGCGAGGCAGGCGCCTTGCGCGTGCTGCTGCCCGAGGTGGACGCGCTGTTCGGCGTCCCCCAGCCCGAGGCCCACCACCCGGAGATCGACACCGGCGTGCACGTGATGATGGTGCTGGACCAGTGCGCTCGGCTGCAGGCGCCGCTGACCGTGCGCTATGCCTGCCTGTGCCACGACCTCGGAAAGGGCACGACCCGCCGCGAGGAATGGCCGCGCCACATCGCGCATGAGTCGCGCAGCGAGAAGCTGGCGGCCCGCGTCAGCGAGCGCTGGAAGGTGCCCACCGACTGCCGCGAGCTGGCCGCGCTGGTGGCGCGCGAACACACGCATGTGCACCAGAGTGCCTCCCTCAGCGCCGAGGCTCGGCTGCGCCTGCTGGAACGCTGCGACGCCTGGCGCCGTCCGCAGCGCTTTGCCGAGCTGCTGTGGGCCTGCGAGTGCGACGCGAGCGGCCGCCTCGGCCTGGAGAACCGCGACTACCCCCAACGCGCCCAGCGCCTGGCCGACCTGGCCGCCACGCAGCAGGTTGACCTGACCGCCGTGTCCGCTGCGGCCATGGCCCGCGGCGCGCAGGGCCCAGACATCGGCCGCGCGGTGCAGGCCGCCCGGCTACAGGCGTTGCAAGGCGCAACGCGCTCCGAGGAGAGAACCGCATGAAGTCCCTGCTGCTCACGCTCGCCGCCGCACTGCTCGTCAGTGGCGCCCAGGCCCAGGACACGCTACGCGAGCGCCTCAAGGCCCGCGCCGAACAGCGCCGCGCCGACACCGCCGACGGCCTGCAGGCCCTGAAGGTGCAGGGCCGCCAAGTGCTGGTGCACCTGCCCACCGGTTACCGCGCCGACCGGCCCACGCCGCTGGTGCTGGCCTTCCACGGCGGCGGCGGCCATGCCGAGCACATGGCCGAGCACTACGGGCTGCGCCAGAAGGCCGACGAGGCCGGCTTCATCGTGGCCTTCCCCAACGGCGACAGCAAGTTCCCGGGCGGCAAGCTGGCCACCTGGAATGCCGGCGGCTGCTGCGGCGATGCGCGCGACAAGGGCGTTGACGACGTCGCCTTCGCCCGTGCCGTCGTGGCGGCCCTGCTGGCGAAGTACGCCATCGACGCGGGCCGCGTGTTCGCCACCGGCATGTCCAACGGCGGCATGCTCAGCCACCGCCTGGCCTGCGAGGCGGCCGACGTGTTCCGCGCCGTGGCCGCCGTGGCAGGCACCGACGCCACGCGCAGCTGCACGCCGTCGCGGCCGGTGTCGGTGCTGCACATCCACGCCCAGGACGACAGCCATGTGCTGTTCAATGGCGGCGCCGGCCCGGACGCATTTCGCGACCGCAGCAAGGTGATGGACTTCGTGTCCGTGCCCGAAACCATGGCGCGCTGGGCGCAGCGCAACCAGTGCCCGGCGCCGCCGCAGCGCACGCTGAGCGTGCCGGGCGCCTGGTGCGAGACGCAGACCGGCTGCGCCAGCGGCGTGCGCGTGCAGCTGTGCGTCACGGAGACGGGCGGCCATGCCTGGCCCGGCGTGGAGCACGGCCGGCGCAACAAGCCGGCTGCGTCGCAGGCGCTGGACGCCAACGACACGCTCTGGCGCTTCTTCGAGACCGCAACCGCGCGCCCCTGAGCCGCACGCGCGCCAAAACCCTTTCGTTTACTAAACAAACATTCCGCCCTAGACTCTGAAAACGCTTTCATATTCCGTGCCCCTGTCCATGCTCGCCACGCCTGCCACCCCGCTGTTTCCCTTGATGTGCCGCCACCCGAACGGCCCCGCTGCCCAGGCAGTCTCGCGATGAGCGCGCCGTCGGTCGCCCGCGCCGCGATTGCGCTGCGCACGGAGTTCTTCGTCATGGGAGTGCTGTTCGCCACCTGGGGCGTGCATGTGCCCACGGTCAAGGCGCATTACGGGCTGGGCGAGCAGTCGTTGGCGCTGGCCATGCTGGCCAGCGGCGTCGGCGCGCTGGGGGCACTGGCCTATGCGGGGCGCATCGTCGGCCGCTTCGGGCCTCGCGTCATCGCGGCGGTGATGGGCTGCGTCAGTTGTGCGGCCATCGCCAGCCTGCTGCTGTCCTCGCACTACGTCGCGCTGATCGCAGTGATGCTGGTGTTCGGCAGCTTCGGCAGCCTGTTCGACGTGGCGCTCAATGCCGAGGCCAGCGAGATCGAGGCGCTGACCGGCCGACCGCTGATGAGCGGCTTCCACGGCATGTTCAGCCTGGGTGGCATGGCCGGCGCCGGCCTGGGCAGCGCCGCGCCCGCGCTGGGCCTGGCGGCGCAGCACCACCTGCTGCTGGCCACCGGCGCAGCGGCGCTGGCGGCGCTGGCGGCCAGCCGCGCGATGCTGCCCGTGCCCGAGAAGGCCGGCGAGGAGAAACACCCGCTGAGCCTGCCGCGCGGCCCGCTGCTGCTGCTGGGCGTGCTGGCGTCCATGGGCCTGATCGCCGAGGGCGCGATGTACGACTGGAGCGTGCTGTTCATGAAGCAGGAGCGCGGCAGCGAGGCCGCCACGGCGGCGCTGGCCTATGCCAGCTTCAGCGGCGCGATGGCGGCCGGCCGCTTCGGCGGTGACTGGGTGCGGGCACGCATGTCGGGCACGCGGCTGATGCGCCTGAGCGGCGTGATGGGCGCAGCGGGCATGGCGCTGGCGCTGGCCGTGCCCTCGCCCACCGTGGGGCTGCTGGGCTTTGCGCTCGTGGGGCTGGGCCTGTCCAACGTCGTGCCGGTGCTGTTCAGCGCCGCGTCGCAGACGCCCGGCGTCAGCCCCGCGCACGGCATCGCGGCCGTGTCGGGCGTGGGCTACCTGGGCATGATGGCCGGACCGCCGCTGATCGGGCTGATCGCCGAGTACTCGTCGCTGACCTGGGGGCTGCTGGTGGTGGTGGCATTCGCCGGCTTCATGGCCTTGTCGGCGCAGCGGGCGATGCGGGGCCGCTGACCGCCGGACTCGGGCATATTCCAGCCCCCGGCCCTCAGCACACCCAACGCCCCCGACACCGCCATGACCCAGCCTGCCGCCCCCCTGCCCGCCGACGACCTGCCCGGCGTGGTGGCCGCCCTGCGCGAGGCCCGCCAGCGCTGGCGAGACGCCCACCGCCGCAGGGGCGACGGCCGCGAGCTGCCGTCGCGCGAGCTGCTGGCGGCCATGGTGCAGAGCCTGTCCGGCGCGCTGTTCCCCATGCGCCTGGGCCCGCCCACGCTGCGCCCGGAGGATGAGGATTTCTACGTCGGCCACACGCTGGGCACGGCGATGGTGACGCTGCGTCAGCAGGCCGCGCTGGAGCTGCGTCACGAGGCCCGCCAGCGCGGCGACGACGCGCCCGCGCAGGACGCCGACGCGCTGGCCGCGCGCTTCCTGCAGACGCTGCCCGCGCTGCGCGACCTGCTGGACAGCGATGTGCTGGCCGCCTACCAGGGCGACCCGGCCGCCCGCAGCGTGGACGAGGTGCTGCTGTGCTACCCGGGCCTTCGCGCGCTGATCAGCCACCGGCTGGCGCATGAGCTTTACCGCCTGGGCCTGCCGCTGATCGCCCGCGTCATCGCCGAGCTCGCGCATGCCGACACCGGCATCGACATCCACCCCGGTGCCACCATCGGCCCGGGCTGCTTCATCGACCACGGCACGGGCGTCGTCATTGGCGAGACGGCCGTGCTGGGCCGGCGCGTGCGGATCTACCAGAACGTCACGCTGGGAGCCAAGAGCTTCCCCACCGACGACGACGGCAACCTGCTCAAGGGCCAGCCGCGCCATCCCCTCGTGGAGGACGAGGCCGTCATCTACGCCGGCGCCACTGTGCTGGGCCGCGTCACCATCGGGCGCGGCGCCGTCATCGGCGGCAATGTGTGGCTGACACGCAGCGTCGCGCCTGGCAGCGTGATCACGCAAGCCGACATGCAGTCGCACGAGGGCGCCCAGCCCTGATCAACCCTCAGCGGATCACGGTGCCGGCCACGCTGAAGCGAGCCGGGCGACGGCAGGGCGGCCACGGGGGCGGGGCCGGCACTCAGCGCGTCGCGTTGATCTGCTGCACGAAATCGCGGTGGCTGGGCAGGTCGGCCACGGCGCGCTCGGCGAAGCGCTGGATCTTGGCGAACAGGCGCTCGGCTTGGGCCTGCTGCGTGAAGTCGGCTCGGCCGGCGCTGAGGTCGGTGATGAAGCCCATGCCGTACAGGATGTACTGGTAGTTGAAGAACGCGAAGGTCTCGGTGTCCAGCGCGAAGTCGAAGCGGCCGGGCGGGCGCAGCCGCCACTGCGCCAGCAGCTCGGCCAGGCGCGGCGGCCAGCTGGCGGGGTCGGCGTTGTCGCGCCAGAAGGGTTCGGTGCGCCGGCTGAGGCAGTAATGCAGCTTCAGGAAGGCGACGATGTTGTCGAAGCGCGCCTGCATCAGCTCGTTGAAGCGGCGCGCCGGCGCGTCGATGGGGCCGCTGTGCGGCAGCATCTCGGCCACCATGCCGACGGCGGCCTCGATGAGCACCAGGCCGGTGGCCTCCAGCGGCTCCAGAAAGCCGGCCGACAGGCCCACGGCCACGCAGTTGCGCACCCACTGCTGCTCGCGGTAGCCGGGCGAGAACGGGATGCTGCGCAGCACGGCGTCCTCATGGCCCGGACCGCAGTAGGTGCGCAGCACGTCGGCCGCGTGCGCATCGCTCATGTAGCGGCTGGCGTACACGCAGCCCACGCCGCGCGCGCCGCTGAGGCCGATGTCCCACAGCCAGCCGGCCTCGTGCGCGGTGGCGATGGTGGCGCTCTCCAGCGGCGCATCACGTGCATCGGGCGCGGGCAGCTTGCAGGCCAGCGCGCGATCGACGAAGAGCTGGTCGCCGACCGACTTGAAGGCGCTGCCCAGCGCAGCACCGATGAGCTCGGCACGCAGGCCCGTGCAGTCCATGAACAGGTCGGCCTCGAAGCGTCCCTCGGCGGTCGCGACATGGGCGATGCCGCCGCGCTCGTCCAGCGCCACCTGCGTGACCGTGCCCTGCACATGCCGCACGCCCAGCTGGCGGGCGCGGCCGGCCAGCAGCCGGGCGAAGCGGATGGCGTCGAAGTGGTAGGCGTAGCTCAGCGGCCCGGCGAAAGGCGCCTCGCCGACGCGCTTGGGCGCGCGCTGGGCCTCGGCCACGCGGTGCTGCAGCGTCAGCGCCTGCGCGAACGGCGGCCGCGTGGCCTCATCCTGCAGCAGCCAGTAGGGCACAAGGTTGAGCTCCTCGGCATAGAACGGCGCCTCGAAAGGGTGGAAGAAGGCATGGCGCTGCCCGGCGTGCGGCGCCTGCGCCCAATCGACGAAGCGGATGCCCTGCTTCAGCGTGGCGCCCGTCTCGCGCATGAACTCGGTCTCGGCGATGCCCAGGAACTGCAGCGTGCTGCGGATGGTGGGGAAGGTGCCCTCGCCCACGCCGACGCTGCCGATGTCGGGGGACTCCAGCAGCGTGATCTCCAACTGCGGCCGCTCCGGCAGCCGCAGCGCCCGCGCAAGGTAGGCCGCCGTGAGCCAGCCGGCGGTGCCCCCGCCCACGATAAGGATGCGTCGCTTCGGTGTCATGCCCGGGTGTAGAGGTTCTTGAGCCATTGGTGGCCGGTTTGCGTGCCCTGGCTCCAGTCTTCGTCATCCTCGCCGGGCGGAGCGACGTAGCCGGACGGGTTGAGCAGTTTCACGCGCCCGGCCCGGAAGGCCGGGATGCGCTGCGTGACGAGGGTGAGCCCATGCTCCAGCGCGGTGGCTGCCAGCAGGCCGTCGCGCGTGTTGGCATAGGGCAGCTGGGCGCGGCGGCGCACGACAGCGGCATCCACCGGCAGCACGCGGCCGGCAAAGGCCGGCATCACGCGGTGGTCGATCCAGTCGCGCACCGCCAGCCCGGCGGCGCGGTCCTTGCGGCCCAGCCGCGCGGCAGCGTTCTCGATCTCCAGCAGCGCCAGCGCGGAGATGAACAGCTGCTGCCGCGGGATGCCGCCGGCCCAGGCCAGCAGGCCGGCGTCTGGCTGCAGCGCGCGCGCCTGGCGCAGGGCCAGCACGATGCCGGTGTCCAGCAGGTACATCAGCGGCCCCCGCCGTCCAGCGGCTCGCGGTGGTCCCAGGCCCCGTCGGCCGACGCGTCGGCCACGTCCAGCACCACCGGCTCGGGCATAGCCAGCAGGTCGAGGATGCTCTCCCCCTCGCCCGTCAGTCGGCGGTACTCGGCGATGCTCAGCAGCACATGCGTGGGCTGGCCACGGTCGGTCACCAGCACCGGCTCCTGCAGCGCGGCGCGCTTGGCCAGGCTGACGTCGCGGTTGAACTCGCGGCTGGTGAGCAGCTTCATGGGGCCGCATCGTAGCGATGTGCCTGCAGTCCCTCAACGCTTATGTAGGTACGTAGGTACGAACAGGCCGATCCCAATGGACAGCGCAAACCGCGCTGGCACAGTCGCCAGCCTCGTTGGCAGCGCTTTCAAACCGGCGCCCGCCACCTGCAAAAATCACAAAGGACACGTCATGGATCTCGGCAACATCGACCTCCCGGCCCTGCTGGCGGACGTCTTCGCCAAGCATGGGCCGGCCGCGCCGGCTGCCGCACAGACCTACTCGCCGACGGACTTCAGCGTGCACTTTTTCCTGCAGCTCGCGCTGATCATCCTGGCCTGCCGCGTGGTGGGCTGGCTGGGCAAGAAGTTCCTGGCCCAGCCGCAGGTGGTGGGTGAGATGATCGCGGGCGTCATCCTCGGCCCGTCGCTGTTCGGCATGCTCGCGCCCGAGACGCAGGCCGCCATCTTCCCCAAGGAGATGAAGAACGTCCTGTACTGCGGCGCGCAGCTGGGCGTGGGCCTGTACATGTTCCTGGTGGGCACGACGCTGCGGCTGGACCACTTCGCCACCAAGGCGCGCAGCGCGGTCGGCGTGTCGGTGTCGGGCATCGCGGCGCCCTTCCTGATCGCCGTGCTGATCACGCCCATGCTGCTGCAGGTGCCGGGGCTGTTCGCCGAGGGCATCTCCACGGTCAACGCCACGCTGTTCATGGGCGCCTGCATCGCGCTGACGGCCTTCCCCATGCTGGCGCGCATCATCAACGAGCGCGGACTGGCCCACACCTCGCTGGGCACGCTGTCGCTGACGGCGGGCGCCTTCGATGACGCGGTGTCGTGGTGCGTGCTGGCGCTGGTGCTGGCGGCCTTCGGTGCCGGGGCGGGCGTTGCCGTGCTGGCCATCGGCGGTGGCGCCCTCTGGGCGACCTTCGTGCTGCTGTTCGGCCGCCGGCTGCTGGCGCCGCTGGGCCGCATGGTGGAACGCGACGGTCACATGAGCCACACGGTGCTGGGCCTCACGCTGATCGCATTCTGCGTCTCCGCCTTCGTGATGGACGCGGTGGGCATCCACGCCATCTTCGGCGGCTTCATTCTCGGCGCCGTCATGCCGCGCGGTCTGTTCGCCACCGAGTTGAAGGCCAAGGTGGAGCCGCTGACGGTGATCCTGCTGCTGCCCATGTTCTTCACCTACTCGGGCCTGAACACACGGCTGGACATGATCAATTCCATGGAGCTGTTGCTGATCGCGCTGGGCGTGCTGGCCGCCTCGGTGCTGGCCAAGTTCGGCGCCTGCTACCTGGCGGCGCGCCTGGCCGGCGAGGACAACCGCACGGCGCTGGGCATCGGCGCGCTGATGAACTCGCGCGGGCTGATGGAGCTCATCATCATCAACATCGGCCTGCAGAAGGGCATCATCGGCCCGGCGCTGTTCTCGATGCTGGTGCTGATGGCGGTGGTGACCACCATGATGGCCAGTCCGGTGTTCGAGCTGGTCTACGGCAAACGAGCCCGCGCGTCCGGCGAGCTGGGCGCACTGCCGGGGACGCCCGTCCGTCAGGCCAGCTGAGCGCCGCGACTGTGAGGCAATACCGTTTGTCGTGGGTTCGCTCGCGAAGTTGATTGTTCTGTCGCTCAGACACGCGGTAAGGTTCAGACCTGTTTCGTTTGTCTCCTCCACCCTCTGCGGTGGATTCAACCCTTCGGGCCGGCCTGCCGACCGAAGGGTTTTTTTCTGGTCACACGCACCCGTGCACCAGCCACGAAAAAGGGGCGCCATCGGCGCCCCTTCTGACAGGTCTGTGAACGGGATCAGGCCGTTATCAAGCAGCCACCACGCGGACCATCTCCAACACCTTGTTCGAGTAGCCCCACTCGTTGTCGTACCAGGACACCAGCTTGACGAACGTGCCATCCAGCGCCAGGCCGGCTTCGGCGTCGAAGATGGAGGTGCGGGCGTCACCGCGGAAGTCGGTCGCGACGACCTTGTCTTCCGTGTAGCCCAGCACGCCCTTCAGCGCGCCCTGGCTCTGAGCCTTGAACTCGGCGCAGATGTCGGCATAGCTGGCTTCGTTGTTCAGCTCGACGGTCAGGTCGACGACCGACACGTCGGAGGTGGGCACGCGGAAGGCCATGCCGGTCAGCTTCTTGTTCAGCTCGGGGATGACCTTGCCGACGGCCTTGGCGGCGCCTGTAGAGCTGGGGATGATGTTCTCCAGGATGCCGCGGCCGCCGCGCCAGTCCTTGTTGCTCGGGCCGTCCACGGTCTTCTGCGTGGCGGTGGCCGCGTGCACGGTGGTCATCAGGCCGCGCTTGATGCCCCACTTGTCGTTCAGCACCTTGGCCAGCGGGGCCAGGCAGTTGGTCGTGCACGACGCGTTGGAGATGATCTTCTCGCCGGCGTACTTGGTGTGGTTCACGCCGAAGACAAACATCGGCGTCTCGTCCTTGGACGGGGCCGAGAAGATGACCTTCTTGGCGCCAGCGGCCAGGTGCTTCTCGCCGCCGGCGGCGTCCAGGAAGATGCCGGTGGACTCGATGACGATGTCGGCGCCGGCCTCGGCCCACTTCAGTTCCGTCGGGTCCTTGATGGCGGTCAGGCGGATGGACTTGCCGTTCACGACCAGCGTGTTGCCCTCGACGGCGACATCACCCTCGAACTTGCCGTGCACGCTGTCGTACTTGAGCATGTAGGCCAGGTAGTCGGGTTCCAGCAGGTCGTTGATCGCGACGACCTCGATGTCCTTGAAGTTCGTGACAGCGGCACGGAACACCATGCGTCCGATGCGGCCGAAGCCGTTGATGCCGATCTTGATGGTCATGGGAGAGTCTCCAGAGAAAGGAAATGGAAATAGGCGCGCGCGGGGCCGCTGATTCTCGGGCATCCCAGGCGGGCGTGGTTTCAGAGCGATTTCAGCCGGTTGGTGTCCAGCGTAGCGGACGCCAGTGCCGCGCGCCTTGGCTTTTCTTCAAGCGGGCCTTGCCCGCTGAACGGGGCGATTCTCTGCCGCGCGGATCGGGCCGAGCCTCGGGCCACGGTCGGGGGCGTCCACTGCGTGTCGAAGCTCTAGAAGCCCAGCTATTTCACCAACAGCAAATCCCACCTTTGCGTTCTCATGTGACTCTCAATCTCCCTCGCTACAGAAAGAACCTTTTTGTTGTCGCCAGCTTCATTGCACGCGTACTGATCTATGCAGTGGCTCCACTTTCTGATTTGAAGAAGATCGGGGTTCGACACAAATCTTTCAAATAGTGCGTTTCCGACGTCAATCGTCTGTTGAGCGTTCAAGCCGTGACGCTTCGCCAGTGCGAGAAATGCCCCCGAATCTAACCAAGCGTCGAACTGCGTTGGATACTGCAGGGGATTGGCAAGAAGTTGCGTGAAGGCTTGAAAGTTCTGCTGTTGATCAATTGGAGAATTCGCAAAGACGTGAGCTGATTTTGTAATCGGTCCCAGCGCAGGTTTTGGAAGTTTTCTTAGCTCATTCAGAAAATTCGAAGCATTTCCTGATGAACAAAATGAAAGAACGCGTGAAATCGCGTCTTCACGCTGCAACAAAATTCTCCCTGCATCCTCAAGAGAAACACCAGTGATCCGAGCTACGTCAGATTTTGTCGGCGTCGGGAGGGCGGCCTCTTTCGCCAAGCAAAGCGTGGCAAGTCGAAACGCGCTTGCCCGATCTTCTGGAACTTTCGCCCGTAATGCCGATGTATAGATCGGCTCCAAAGGCACGGAAAGGCGAACTTCGGTGGCCGCCTCTGCCTCAGTGTCTCCACCGCTTATACCCTTTGGTTTCAGGGCGCTTGCCTGCCCAGAGGATGCGGTCGCCTCCGGAGGCGTACTAATAGCCTTGTACCCAACGGCAACTGAATCCGTCGGCGGCGTTGGCTCTACTCTGTCCCCATCGCGACGATAAAGATGCCAAGCGTACAAGAGCGAAGTCAAAAAAATCGCGGGGATGATTGCGCGCGCAAGTTTTTTCATCCTTTGCAAGAACCCTCTCCTACATAAGCAAGATTGATTTTTGGATTCATAGACGTGCAAGCCGTGGCTGCTAAGGTTTTGTTTAGCATTGGGAACGCGTCTTGCACCACACCAACGCAGTAGTTGGTAGCCCTCGCCATGTAGACGCTTGAGGACTCTCCACTCTTGGGGCATGGAGGATCAATGCCTTCTAGCACCTTTTTCGCGGCCTCAACGTCACTCTGCGCCGCAATGGGAGACGCGCCATCGCCTCCGGCGCTTGCGGGTTCAATTGAAGGAGAACTGCTCCAGCCGCCATCGCCACCACCGCCACCACCGAATCCTCCATACGGATCGTTTGCCCAAGGGTCGTATTCCTGAATGGTCCGCTTGCCATTGACGCACACCGTGCCGGATGGGCAGGATTCTTGCGCATGGGGTGAGGCGGCAGAATACAAAACGAAGAATAAGGACAGCGTGCGCATCGAGCGCGACCACTTTGCCATTCATATTTACTATCTCCCTGTAAAAAAGCGACGGAACTTTATCGTTGGCAACACGCAGAGCTTGCCCCCCCCTTGGCGGCTCAGGAAAACCCTTGGCGTTGCATTGAGTGCATCCCGGGCAACAAAAAGGGCGCTTGCGCGCCCTTTTGTTTGAGGTGCGGCCACTCGGTCGCAGGTACATCACTTCTTCTTCAACACCGCCTTCACCGTCGCCGCCACGTTCTCCGGCGTGAAGCCGAAGTGCTTGAACAGCACGCCAGCCGGCGCCGATTCGCCGAAGGTGTCGATACCGACGACGGCGTCCACGCCGTACTTCCACCAGAAGTCGCTGACGCCCATTTCCACCGCCACGCGCGGCAGGCCCTTGGGCAGCACGGCCTTCTTGTAGTCCTTGTCCTGGCGGTCGAAGACATTGGTCGACGGCATGGACACGACGCGCACCTTGATGCCCTCGTCGGCCAGCAGCTTCTGTGCGGCCATGGCCAGCTGAACTTCGGAGCCCGTCGCGATGATGACGGCCTTGGCCTTGCCTTTTCCTTTCGATCCTGCCGGCTCGCTCAGCACATAGGCACCCTTGGCGATCTCGTCGACGTTGGTCTTGGGCGAGTAGGCCAGGTTCTGGCGCGACAGAGCCAGCAGGCTGGGGCGCTGCGCGTTGCCCAGCGCCATGGTCCAGGCGACGACGGTTTCGGTCGTGTCGGCCGGGCGCCAGACGTCCAGGCCCGGGATCAGGCGCAGGCTGGCGACATGCTCGACGGACTGGTGCGTCGGACCGTCTTCACCGAGGCCGATGGAGTCGTGCGTCATCACGTGGATGACGCGCGTCTTCATCAGCGCGGCCATGCGGATGGCGTTGCGGCTGTAGTCGCTGAAGGTCAGGAAGGTACCGCCGTAGGGGATGAAACCGCCGTGCAGCGCAATGCCGTTCATGATCGCGGCCATGCCGAACTCGCGCACGCCGTAGTTGATGTGGCGGCCGTCGTTGGGCTTACCGGCGGCGTCGAAGCGCAGGTTGGGCGTCGAGCTGGTGTTGGTCAGGTTGGAGCCGGTCAGGTCGGCGCTGCCGCCCAGCATCTCGGGCAGCTTGGCGGTGAAGGCTTCCAGCGCGATCTGGCTGGCCTTGCGGCTGGCCACGGTGGCCGCGTCGGCGTGGGCCTTGACGACGGCATCCACGGCGATCTGCGCGAAGTCGGCCGGCAGCACGCCAGCCATGCGGCGCTGGAACTCGGCGGCCAGCTCGGGGTGGGCTTCGGCATAGGCGTCGAAGCGCACGTCCCACTCGCTCTCGACGCGGTCGCCGGTGGACTTGTGATCCCAGGCGGCGTAAACCTCGGCCGGGATGACGAAGGGCTCGTGCGTCCAGCCCAGCGCCTCGCGGGTCAGCTTGATTTCTTCGGCACCGAGCGGCTCGCCGTGCGCCTTGCTGGTGTTGGCGCGATTGGGCGAGCCCTTGCCGATGTGGGTCTTGGCAATGACCAGCGTGGGCTTGTCGGTGCTCTGCTTGGCCTTACCGATGGCGTCATCGACGGCGTCCACGTCATGGCCGTCCACCGGGCCGATGACGTTCCAGCCGTAGGCCTGGAAGCGCTTGGCGGTGTCGTCGCCGAACCACGGGGCGACCTGGCCGTCGATGGAGATGCCGTTGTCGTCGTAGATGGCGATCAGCTTGTTCAGCTTCCACGAGGCGGCCAGCGCAGCAGCTTCGTGCGAGATGCCTTCCATCAGGCAGCCGTCACCCAGGAAGGCGTAGGTGTGGTGGTCGACGATCTGGTGGCCGTCGCGGTTGAAGTCGCGCGCCAGCAGCTTCTCGGCCAGCGCCAGGCCCACGGCGTTGGTGATGCCCTGCCCCAGCGGGCCGGTCGTCGTCTCGACGCCGGCGGTGATGCTCACCTCGGGGTGGCCGGGCGTCTTGCTGTGCAGCTGGCGGAAGGCCTTCAGCTCCTCGATGGGCAGCTCGTAGCCCGTCAGGTGCAGCAGCGCGTAGATCAGCATGGAGCCGTGGCCGTTGGACAGCACGAAGCGGTCACGGTCGGCCCAGTGCGGGTTGGCCGGGTTGTGCTTGAGGTGGCGGGCCCACAGCGCGACGCCGATCTCGGCCATGCCCATGGGGGCGCCCGGGTGGCCGGAGTTGGCGGCCTGCACGGCGTCCATCGCCAGCGCGCGGATCGCGTGGGCCATGAGGGTGGGGGAGGCGGTCGATGCTGCAGTCATGGCCGGGGCTTTCTTCGGGGGTGAGGCAAAACCCGGGATTCTACGGAGCGATGGTCGGCGGCCTTGATCCAGCGCAAGGCCGGGGCGTCGCCACCGCGCGACGCTTGGCACCATGGCTGTCTCGACCCTGCCGCTGACCGTGCGCGTCATCCGCGCAGAACACGACGCGCTCGCTGCGATGCTGCGCACCGTGCCGCTGCTGCTGCAGGCGCAGCAGCGCGCAGGCGCCGCGCCGGACTTTGGCGCGCTACGGGCCATGCTGTTCTACGTCGACGAATTTCCTGAACGTCTGCATCACAAAAAGGAAAGCGAGCTGCTTTTCCCGCGGCTGCGCGCGCTGGCGCCGACGCTGCGCGCCACGCTGGACGAGCTGGAGGCCGACCACGCCCAGGGCGAGCGCGCCATCCGCGAGCTGCAGCACAGCCTGCTGGCCTGGGAGCAGATGGGTGAATGCCGGCGCGACAAGTTCGCCGAGCAGCTGCGCGTGTACTCGGCGCGCTACCTGCGCCACATGAAGCGCGAGGAGACCGAGCTGCTGCCGCGCGCACTCGACACCTTCACTCCGCAGCACTGGGCCGAGCTGGACGAGGCCTTCGGCAGCCACCAGGACCCGCTAGCCCCGCGCCCCGGCCAGGCGGTGGATGCGGCCTACGCGCCGCTGCGCGAGCGCATCCTGGCGGCGCTGCCGTCACCGTTCGGCTGGGGGCCCGCGCTGGCCTGAGAGGGTGAGAGCCTGCCAGCCGCCTCAGCGGCGCGAGCGCAGCAGCGTCAGCCGTCCCGTCACGGCCCAGGCCTCCAGGCCTCTGCGGGCGTCGGCCTGCAGCGCTGCCTCGTCGTCGGCCTCGGCGTCCACCAGGCCCACCCAGGCGTTGCGGCCGGTGTCCTTGGCTTCGTACAGCGCGGCGTCGGCGAGGTCGATGGCGGCATGCCAGTCCAGTGCGGCGGGCAGGCGCGTGCACAGCGGGAAGGCGCTGAAGCCCACCGAGCAGGTCAGCGACAGGCGCAGGTCGCCCTCCAGCGCGAAGGGCTGGGCCGACACGGCCTGCCGAGCGCGCTCGGCCAGCTCGGCAGCGCGGCTGCGCGGCGTGCCACGGGCAACGATGAGGAACTCCTCGCCGCCCCAGCGCACCAGGTAGTCCGTCGCCCGGAACACCTGCGCCAGCCGACCACGCATCTGTGTCAGCACGGCGTCGCCGGCCATGTGGCCGTGGGCGTCGTTGATGCGCTTGAAGTGGTCGATGTCGACAAGGAAGAACAGCAGATCCTGCTCACTGCCGCCAGGGCTGGGGATGTGGGCGATGGGCTCGTAGTGGCGCTGGGCCAGGGCGGCATCGGCCGGGATCTGGCGGTCCAGGAAGCGGCGGTTGCGCAGGCCGGTCAGCGGGTCGGTGAGGCTGGCCTCCTCCAGCTCCGCGGACTTGGCCGTCAGCGCCGCCGTGGCAGCCTCCAGCGCCTGGGTGCGCTCCTGCACGCGGGCTTCGAGCATGCGCTGGCGGCGCAGCAGCCAGCGGGTGCGCACGCGCACGATGGCGGCCACCGTGGCGAGGACGGCCAGCACGGCCAGCGCGCGGGCCCACAGCGTCTGCCACCAGGCGGCGCGCACATGCACGTCCAGCGTCAGTTCCTTGGCAGCCCAGGCGCCGTCGCGGTTGCTGCCCTGCACATGCAGCCGGTAGTGGCCGGGGGCGAGGTTGGTGTAGGTGGCCGTGCGGCCCAGCGTGCCATCGGCCCAGCCGCCGTCCAGGCCCTGCAGCCGGTAGCGGTAGCGGTTGCGGCCAGGCTGGCTGTAGTCCAGCGCGGCGAAGGAGAAGCTGAAAGCCGTCTCGCCCGGCTCCAGAACCAGCGGCGTGCCGGGCGGCGGCAGCGGCCGCTCGTCGCCGTCCACGCGCAGCTCGGACGCCACCAGCGGCGGCTGGTAGGTCCAGGGTGTGAAGCGGTCGGGGTCGATGACCAGCAGGCCGCGCGCGCCGCCGAACAACATGCGGCCGTCGGCCAGCTTCTCGTAAGCGCGAAACCAGCCGGTGCCCAGGTCGGCGCCGTCGGCCGCGCTGAGCTCGCGGCGCTCGCCGGTGCGCGGGTCATACATGTTGCGCTGCGACCAGATGCGGCCCTGCTTGTCGAACAGCAGGTTGGCGCCGAACGCGCCGCCCACGTCGGACGCCGCCACCGCCTCGAAGCGCGCCTGCGCGCCCTTGTTCTCGGTCATGCGGTGCAGGCCGGTGCCAGTGTCCACCCACAACCGGCCGGCCAGGTCCACGGCCATGCCCAGCACGGTCTGGCCCGTCAGGCCCTTTGTCTCGACCCACTCGGCCACGGGCTCGGCATCGCCCGGCGTGGCGATGCGGAACAGCCCAGCCGCCCCCCCCGCCCACAGGCTGCCGTCGGGCAGACGGGCAAAGGCGTTGACCTCACCTGTGCCGCCCACCAGGCCAGCCGTGGGCACGGGGCGCATCTGCGGCTGCGCGGGCGTCCAGCGCAGCAGGCCGTCCAGCGTGGCGATCCACAGCGCGCCATCGCTGCTGGCGTGGAAGCGCCGCGGCACGGCGTTGCCGCTGCGCAGCGTCTCCTTCCAGCGGCCCTGGTCGTCGAAGCGCAGCAGCTGCGTGTCGATGGCAACCCAGACCGAGCCGTCGCGCGTCTGCCCCAGCGCATTGATGCGTCCTGCCGGCAGGCCCGCGCTGCCCGGCGCGATGTGGCCCAGCGGCTGCAGCGCGCTGTCGCGCCGCTCGATGCCGCCTGCCAGCGTGCCCAGCCAGATCTCACCATTGCTCAGGTGCAGGATGCTGCGCACGTCCAGTACCGCCGCGCTCATGGACTCGCGCACCATGGACAGCCCTGGCAGCGAGGGCACATGGCGCATCAGGCCGCCGCCGTAGCTGCCGGCCCAGATGGTGCCGGAGGGGTCCCGCAGCAGCGCGCGCACGTCGCTGCGCGGGCCGGTAGCGGACAGGCGCTCGATCAGCGCGCCATCGGTCGCACGGCGCCGCGACAGGCCCGAGGCGTCGCCGAACCACAGCTCGTCGGCATCCGCCTGCGCCATGGTCATGATGGGCCAGACGCTGGCGCTGCCGTCCTCCTGGGCACCGGCGCTGAACGGCAGCGGCAGGCCGGCCGGGGACAGCGCGCGCAGCCGGCCCTGGGCCGTGCCCGCGATGATGCGGCCATCCAGCGTCTCGGCCAGCAGCGTGACGAGCTGGTCGGACAGCCCCACGTCCAGCGTCTCGATGGGCCCGTCGGGCGCCTTGCGGGCCAGGCCGCGCCAGGTGCCTATCCACAGCGTGCCCTGCTTGTCGACCAGTAGCGTCTGCACCCGCGGGTCGGGCAGGCCGTCTTCCTTGCCACGGTGGTGGGTGAAGCGGTCGCGCTTGACGTCGAAGCGGTCCAGCCCGCCGCTGCCGCCCACCCACAACGTGCCGTCCTTCTCCAGCGCGAAGCTGCGCACGGTGTTGGCGGCGGGGGCGGTCTCGTCGGCGGAGTTGCCATCGCGCGTCCAGCGCGACCAGCGGCCGGTGGCCAGGTCCAGCCGCACCAGGCCGCTGTTGCCGGCCGCCACCCAGAGCCAGCCACGCGGGTCTGGCAGCATGGCGCGCACGAACTGCTCGGGCAGCAGCTGGCCGTCCGGAGCCGACAGCGCATGGTGCTTGAAGGTGTAGCCGTCGAAGCGCATCAGCCCTTCCGGCGAGCCCGCCCACAGCAGGCCGCGCGCGTCCAGCGCCAGTGCCGAGACGACGTTGTCACGCACCGCGCCCGAGTCGCCGACCGGCTCGAAACGCGGCACCACGGCCGCCGCGCCCTGGGCCAGCCCCAGCACGAACAGTCCCGCCACCCAACGTTTTGTAATCCACGCCCTCATGGCGGCGGATTCTCGGGCCGCAACGGCGCGCACCCTGCCGGGGCTTGCCCTCAGATGACGTGAATCGTCACTGGGCCAGCGGTTTCGTGATGGCGTCGATGCGCCCGACGACGTCGGCCGTCAGCTTCGGCGCGACGGCCAGTGCGCCCAGGTTGTCACGAAGCTGCGCCAACCGACTGGCGCCCAGGATGACGGTGGACACGCGCGGGTTGCGGTTGATCCACGCAATGGCCAGCTGCGCCGTGTTGCAGCCCAGCTCCGCCGCGATGTCAGCCAGCTGGCCCACCGCCGCGTTGCGCGCCGGGTCCTGCAGCTGCTCGCGCATCCAGCCCATGCTCTCCAGCGCGCCACGGCTGCCATCAGGGATGCCGCCGCGGTACTTGCCCGTCAGCAGGCCCGAGGCCAGCGGGCTCCAGGTGGTCAGGCCCAGGCCGATGTCCTCGTACAGCCGCGCGTACTCCTGCTCCACGCGCTTGCGGTGGAACAGGTGGTACTGCGGCTGCTCGACGACCGGCTTGTACAGGTGGTGGCGCTCGGCAATGTCCCAGGCCGCACGGATGTCGGCCGCTGACCACTCACTGGTGCCCCAGTACAACGCCTTGCCCTGGCGGATGAGGTCGCTCATGGCCCACACCGTCTCCTCGATGGGCGTGTGCGGGTCGGGCCGGTGGCAGTAGATCAGGTCGATGTGGTCCAGTTGCAGGCGCTTGAGCGAGCCGTCCACGGCCTGCATCAGGTACTTGCGGTTCAGCGTGTCCTTGCGGTTGGTGGTCGTCACGCCGTCGCGGCTCAAGCCCCAGAAGTACTTGCTGGAGACGATGTAGTCCAGCCGGTTCCAGCCCAGCGCCTTGAAGGCCTGGCCCATGACCACCTCGCTCTCGCCCTGGGCATAGACCTCGGCGTTGTCGAAGAAGTTGATGCCGGCATCAAACGCCGCGGCCAGCATCTCCGTGGCGGCCTTGGTGTCGACCTGGTTGTGGTAAGTGACCCAGGAGCCCAGCGACAGTTCCGAGACCTGGAGGCCGGCGCGGCCGAGACGGCGGTATTGCATGGTGTTGCTGCGACGAATGAGTACGGGGCCGCAGCTTACGCGCGGCCCCGTCGGCATGCAGGCGAAAGGTCGGGCGATCAGCCGCGGCGTGCGCGTCGGCGGGCGGCAGCGCCCACCAGCCCCAAGCCAGCGGCCAGCAACGCGATGCTGGCCGGCTCGGGCACCGGCGCGGCGCTCAGCTGCAGGTTGTCCAGCACCAGGGACTGGCCGGCGCTGACCGTGACGCCGAAGCCGTAGATGTCGGCCTGGGCGCGCGAGAAGCCGAGGAACAGGCCCTCGTTGTAGCTTTCCCAGCTGGTGTCGACCTTGTAGGTGAAGGACTCCAGCACCTGGTTGGCGGCGGTGTAGGCCGTCAGCGTCAGCGTGGCGGTCTTCAGGCCTTCCAGCGGCTGGCTCAGGTTGACGTAGGCACCGACCTGGGCCTGCGCGCCGCCAAAGAAGCTGAACAGCACCGGGCCAGTGGCGGCCAGGAAATGGCCGCTGCCGGTCGGCGTCGTCTCGCCGACGCGGGCGCCCCACAGGCCATTGCCGGCGAGGTCCTGGTTGTCAGCACCCAGCAGCGAGGCGGCGTCAGAGACATACAACGTGTCGCTGTCCAGCCAGACGCGCCGGGACGCACCGACGGCCAGGCCGTCGTAGCTGTCGAAGTCGACGACGCTGGCCGGCGCGAAGCTGGCCGTGGCCGACACGATGCTGGCGGCCTGGGCGGCACCGGCAGCGCTGAGCGCGGCCACCAGGGCCAGGGAGGCGAAAGAGGTCTTCATGATGGATTCCTGGAAAGGTATGAGGGGTCAGCTGCCGATGACGCCGCCGTCGTCCTTGGTGATGACGACGACGCCGGAACGGGGGCGGCCGGCGGCCAGCGGCGTGACGCCGTCGGAGGCCACGCTCCACTGCCCTTGCGGCCAGCTGGAGAACTGCGTCGGATTGGCGGCTGTCGAGCCTTCACCCGGGTGCTGCACACCCACGAACAGGGTCTTGCCGTCCGGTGTCATCGTCACGCCGGTGACCTCGCAGCCATTGGGGCCGGTCAGGAAGCGGCGCATCTCGCCGGTGTTGGGGTCGGCGCAGACCATGCAGTTGGCGCCGATGTTGACCCAATCGCCCGAGCCCGTGCCGGACTGGTCGGTCTGCACCCACAGGCGGCCGAACGGGTCGAACCACAGGCCGTCCGGCGCGCCGAAGTCGGCGCTGCCGGCGGGCACGTCGACGATGTTGCCCTTGTAGTCGTTCGTGGGCTTGGCGGCCTTGGCCGTGGCGGTGTCGCCGTTCTGCACGAAGACGTCCCAGCCGAAGGTCGTAGCACGCACCGTCTGGCCGGCCTCACGCCAGCGGATGATGTGGCCGTAGACGTTGTCGGCACGCGGGTTGGCCGCGTCCACACCCGGGCGCGCACCGCCGGCAGCCGTGCTGCCGTCGAGGCTGTTGCCGGAGGCGGGCGTGGTGCCGCGCCGGTCGTTGTTGGTCAACGTGCAGTAGATCTCCACCTCGGAGAAGCCGTTGATGCGCGGGCGGGCTCCCGTCCACTCGGGGCGGTCCATCATCGTGGCGCCCACAGCGTCGGCGGCCATGCGGGTCTTGATCAGGATCTTGGCCAGCACCTCGGCATCGCTGGCGCCCATGAAGTTCGGGTTGTCGCGCAGCGCGACACCGTCCTTGCCGACGGTGCCCGGCACCAGCGCCAGCCATTCGCCCACCAGGTTGCCGTCAAAGCGCGCCACGTACAGCGTGCCGCTGTCCAGCAGGTTGCGGTTGGCCGCCTTGTTCGTCGGGTTGAACTTGCCTGCGCAGACGAACTTGTAGATGTACTCGTTCTTCTCGTCGTCGCCCATGTAGAGCGCGACATCGCCGTTCTTGTCGACGACGTACTGCGCGCTCTCGTGCTTGAAGCGGCCCAGCGCTGTGCGCTTGACGGGCACCGACTTGGGGTCGAACGGGTCGATCTCGACCACCCAGCCGAACAGGTGCGGCTCGTTGGGGTTGGTCGTCACGTCCCAGCGCGCGTCGGTGGTGTGCCAGCGGTAGCCGAAGCCGCCGGCGCTGACGCCGTAACGGCGGTTGAGCTTGCCGATCTCGGTCGTGGCCGAGGTGTCGACGGCGCCGGTGCCGCCGAAGTTGCCGTTCCAGTTCTCTTCGCAGGCCAGGTAGGTGCCCCAGGGCGTGATGCCGTTGGCGCAGTTGTTGACCGTGCCGAAGCAGGTCGTGCCGTCGGTCATGTTGCCGGTGGCGATGCTGGCGGTGTCGGTGATGACGAACTCGCGCGTGCGCATCAGCGCATGGCCTGCGGCCGGGCCGGCGATGCGCATGGGCGTGTTGGAGGTGATGCGGCGACCGTACAGCGAGGTCTTCGCGACGCGCCACTTGCCGCCCACGCGGCGGGCTTCCAGCACGGACACGCCATGCGCGGCCTGCGACTTGCGCGTCTTGGCCAGCGTGTAGCCAGCGCCGACCTGGCCGTCGGTGAACAGGATGTCCTCGTGCGTGTACTCGTTGTTGGCCACCAGCAGGCCACGCTCGGACGAGGGCTTGCCGTCGGTGCCGTTGAACGGGAAGAAGTGCATGCCGTCGGTGTGCATGCCGTACTGCCGGGCCTGGTCGGCCGCGCTCTCGCTGGCCGTGCCGCTGAAGGGCTGACCGCCGGGCATGATGGCGTCGCCCCAGGCGACGAACAGGTTGGCCGTGTAGCCGGTGGGCACGGTCACGCGGTCGACGACGGCGCCGGCCGAGCCGCCGTGCACGGCCACGTTACGGGCGCGCGTCTCGGCCGGGATGCTCTCGAAGCCGATGCCGGGGAAGCCAGGGCCGGCCGCCACGGGGGCCGCCTGCACGGTATTCACCAGCCCGCCCAGGCTCAGGCCACCGGCCGCCGCCAGCGCGGCGGAGCCGACCGAACCTTGGACGAAGCGGCGGCGGGCACTGTCCACCTGATCGATGACGTCACGGATGCTGGCATTGCCGGACGGGTTCAACGACTGATCGTTGGACGGATGGGACTTGCCTTTCATGGGAACTCCTGAGGGGTTGAGCGGGCAATGCGCCGGGTGCGGCGGCAGGCTGGGGCACTGTGCGCGCCGCCCGTTGTGGCCTCATGTCCTGCCCCCCTGCTGTTCGGACTACGCCGCGCCACCGCAGCGCGGGCGCCTGGCGGGAGCCGGGTATCGTTGCGGCCTCTGTTCCACCACACCTGCTCCATGAAGCTCGCCGTCATCGGCGCCGGCCCGGCCGGCCTGGCGCTCGCGCTGCTGGCCGCCGACAAACTGCCGGCGGCCGAGATCCACCTGTTCGACACCCGCGCGCTGGCCCACGACGTCAGCGGCGATGCGCGCACGCTGGCGCTCAACCTGGGCAGCGTGCGGCTGCTGCAGCGCCTGCAGGCCTGGCAGCCTGAGGCGGCCCAGGCCATCCAGCGCGTGCACGTCAGCCAGGCGCCACCGGCCCCGGTGGCCGGCGAGGTGTGGCTGCGCGCGGCCGACCTGGGCGTGCCGCAGTTGGGCGCCGTGCTGCCCTATGGCGCGCTGGTGGCGCCGCTGCAGCAGCGCTGGCTGGCGCTGGCTGCCGCCGCGCCACAGCGGCTGTTCACGCGCTTCGGCACCGCGGTGCACGCCATCCGCACGCCGCCCGACGGCGTCGAGCTGGACAGCGGCGAGGGCCCGCTCGTGGAGCGCTTCGACCTCGCCGTCGTCGCCGAGGGCGGCGTTTTCGCCGAGCAGGCCCGCAAGCGGATCCGCAGCGACTACCACCAGAACGCCTGGGTCGGCACCGTGCGGCTGGCGTCGCCCGGCCTGCAGGGCCTGGCGGTGGAGCGCTTCACGCGCAACGGCCCGCTGGCGCTGCTGCCGCTGCCCGACGACGCCCAGGGCCCGCGCGCGGCGCTGGTGTGGTGCCTGCCGCAAGCCGAGGACGACATCGCCACGCTGACCGATGCGCAGCGCCTGACCGTCATCCAGCAGCAGCTGCCGGCCGCCGCCGGCCGACTCACCGGCATTTCAGCGCTGAAATGCTTTCCGCTGGGCCTGAACGCCGAGACCCGCCTGCTGCACGGCCGCGCGCTGCGCATCGGCAACGCCGCCCAGACGCTGCACCCGGTGGCCGGCCAGGGCCTGAACCTGGGCCTGCGTGACGCGCAGGCCCTGGTGGACGCGCTGCGGGAATGGACGGAGGTGGCGGCAGCCACCGGCGCCGACCTGGACGCCACGCTGGCCCGCGTGGACTGGCAGCGTGCGCCCGACCGCTGGCCCATGATCGCCGCGACCGACTTCCTGGCCCGCAGCTTCGCCTGGCGCCTGCCCGGGCTGCCCGCGCTACGCGGCCTGGCGCTGGCCGGGCTGGAGCTGGCCCGCCCGGTCAAGACGGCGCTGGCGCGGCGCATGATGTTCGGCGGCTGAGCATGACGGCCGGCCCGGTCAATGCCGTCGCCGGAGCCACCGGGCCCGCCCCGGAACGCGCATGACCGGGGTGGACCGCCGCTGCTGCCTGGGGGCCCTGTGCGGCCTGGCCGCCACGGCCATGGCGGCGCCGCCAGCGCCGCTGCGCTACATCGCCCCGGCCGCGGGCGACCGCTTCGGCAGCTATGTGTTGTCGCTGCTGGCACGGGCCCGGCCCGAGCACCTGCCTTGCCATGCGCTGCCCCAAATGCCCATCACGCAGCGCCGGCTGGAGCTGGAGGTCAGCCGGCCCGGCGGCCTGGTGGACCTGATGTGGGGCATGTCCAGCGCCCAGCGCCGGCAGGAGCTGCGGCGGTTGGAGCCACGGCTGGACGAGGGCCTGATCGGCTGCCGCCTGCTGGTGGTGCGCCGGCAGGACCTGCCGCGCTGGCCCGCCGCCCTGGCCACGGCCGCACTGCAGGCGCGTCGCGCCGGCCAGGGCCTGCACTGGCCCGATGTGGACATCCTGCGCGACAACGGCTTCACCGTCAGCACCGCCGGCAGCACCGCTGCGCTGTACGAGATGCTGGCGCTCGGGCACATCGACTACTTCCCGCGCTCGGTGCTGGAGGTGCTGGAGGAACTGGCGACGCTGGACAACCCGGCGCTGGCCATCGTGCCCGGCCTGATGCTGAGCTACCCCGCCGGCAACCACATCTTTGCCGGCCGCCACCCCAACCCGCAGGTCGACGCGCTGCAGGCCCTGCTGCAGCAGCTGGCCGCCGGCGGCGAAATGCGCAGGCTGTTCGCCAAGGCTTTCGACCCCGTGCTCACGCCGCTGGCCCTGAAGACGCGACGCAGCATCCCGCTGCGCAACCCGCTGGACGCCTAAACGCCCAGGCCCGCAGGAGCCCCGGCTGTCCGAGCCGCGAAGGCTGTGAGGCGGCACGGCCGGGCGCGGCCCGCGACAATCCGGCCATGTCTCTCCCCGCCTACATGGACGACCTCGGCCGCGCTGCCCGCGCTGCCGCCACGCAGATGGCCGCCGCCTCCACGGCCGCCAAGAACACCGCGCTGCTGGCGCTGGCCCGCCGCCTGCGCGAGGCCGGCCCGGTGCTGGCCAACGCCAACGCGCGCGACCTGGCCGGCGCCGCCGAGCTCAGCGGCCCGCTGCGCGACCGCCTCAAGCTCGACGCCAAGACGCTGGCCACGGTGGCCGAAGGCTGCGAGCAGATCGCCGCCATGCCCGACCCGGTCGGCGAGATCACCGGCGTGAAGCGCCGCCCCACCGGCATCAGCGTGGGCCAGATGCGCGTGCCGCTGGGCGTGTTCGGCATGATCTACGAGAGCCGCCCCAACGTGACCATCGAGGCCGCATCGCTGGCCATCAAGAGCGGCAACGCCTGCATCCTGCGCGGCGGCTCAGAGGCCATCCACTCCAACCTCGCGCTGGCCGAGATCGTGGCCGCGTCACTGCAGGAAGCCGGCCTGCCGGCCGCCGCCGTGCAACTCGTCAACACGACGGACCGCGCCGCCGTGGGTCTGTTGATCAGCCAGCCGCAGTGGGTGGACGTCATCATCCCGCGCGGCGGCAAGGGGCTGATCGAGCGCATCTCGGCCGAAGCCAAGGTGCCCGTCATCAAGCACCTGGACGGCAACTGCCACAGCTACGTGGACGAGTTCGTCGACTTGAACCTGGCCGTCAAGGTGGTGGACAACGCCAAGACGCAGAAGTACAGCCCCTGCAACGCCACCGAGTCGCTGCTGGTGCATGCGGCCCAGGCGCCGGCCTTCTTGCCACGCATCGCGACCGTGTTCAAGACCAAGGGCGTGGAGATGCGCG
Source organism: Pelomonas margarita (assembly GCF_043555875.1). NCBI lineage: Bacteria > Pseudomonadati > Pseudomonadota > Betaproteobacteria > Burkholderiales > Sphaerotilaceae > Roseateles > Pelomonas margarita. The sequence goes on from NZ_JBIGHW010000010.1 coordinate 176,284, forward strand.
GCTGCCTGCGCACGCTAGCCCTGGTGCCCGGCGCCATCGCAGCTGTTGAGGAAGACTGGTCCACCGAATACTTGGCGCCCATCATCAGCATCAAGGTGGTCGATTCACTCGACGAGGCGATTGCGCACATCAACCGCCACGGCTCTCATCACACGGATGCGATCCTGACGACGAATCACCCCAACGCGATGCGCTTCCTGCGCGAGGTGGATTCGGCGAGCGTCATGGTTAATGCCAGCACGCGGTTTGCTGATGGCTTCGAATACGGCCTGGGCGCTGAGATCGGCATCTCCACCGACAAGTTCCACGCCCGCGGGCCGGTGGGGCTGGAGGGGCTCACGTCAATGAAGTGGGTGGTGCTGGGGCAGGGTGAGGTGCGGAGCTGAGGCTGCGGGTACTCGCGTGAGGCCTATGCCGGGATTTCGCCCCGGCGCGATGCCACGAACCACCAGGCGCGCCTCCTCGACCTCCTGTCTCAGCGCAACCCGGTCACCCGCGCCTCCTTCGGCGCACTGATCAGGTACTCCGCCGTGAACCGCTGGCTCACGCCCGCCGCCAGCGATTGCTCCCACAGCACCAGCCCCGGCTGCAGGCGCCAGGACTCCTTGGCCGGCGCCGGGCTGAACTGGGCCTGCACCTTGATGTCCTCGTGCTGCGACACCGGTGCCGCCTCCACCAGCTGCAGCGTCACCGCGTTGGCGTGGCGGTTCTCGACCGCATAGCCGCGCGTGTAGCGGTGCTCGGCGCGCGCGCCGATGAAGCCGGTGTTGCCGGCATGCTTCTGCTCGGGCTCCACCTGCACGCGCAGGCCATCGTCACGGCCGAAGGGCAGTTCCAGCCGCTCCTCGCCAACGGCCACGTTGAGCTGGCTGTTGCCCACCAGCGCGCCGTCACGCAGCAGCTGCAGCGAACCGCGCGGCCAGCTGCCGGCTGGGAGGGCAACATCAGCCACCAGGTAGGCCGCAGCCTCGGCCTGCGGCTGCACGCGGGCGATCAGCCGGGCCTGCCATTTCTCGCTGCCTAGCGTCAGGCTGGCGCGCTGCGTGCCGCTGGCGATGTTGACGCGCAGCGGCAGCGTGAACTCGGCAGCATGACTGCCCTGGAACACCGACACGTCGAAACGCTCCAGCTCGGCGCTGCGTGAACCGGCCACGGTGACGGTCTCCTTGAACGCCGGCGGCGGCGCGGCCGCGGGTGCTGGTGCGGCCATCGCGCGGGCCTCAGGCAGCGGCCGGGGCTGGTAGATGTCCAGCGACCACGGCCGCGGCAAGCCCACGCCGACGCGGGCCGCGGCCTGCGCAGTGGACAGGCGTAGCTTCACGTCCTGCCAGTCCTCGCCGCTTTGCTGCGAGACCTGGGCCAGCCGCTCCACCGTCACGCCACCGGCCGCGGTGTCCAGCAACGCACGGTAGTTGGGCGCCCAGCCGGCCTGGGCGACGCGGTAGCTGAGCTTCAGCTCGGCATCGCGCGCGGTAGACAGGCGCACGCGCAGGCTGCGCCATTGCGGGTTGGCACTGGCCAGCCGCTCGCGCTCACCCGCCAGCGGCGCCAGCTGCTTGTCCAGCTCCTCTTGCTGACGGCGCAACTGGGCCTGGCGGGCCAGCGCGTCCTGCGCGGCCTTGCGGATGCTGTCGGCCGTGCCGGCGATGCCGGAGGCCGGCGTACCACGCGCATCACCTGCGCCCAGCGCCTTCAGGTAGCCCAGGCCGGTGTCCAGCGCGCCCAGCTCGGCGGCGATGGCGTCGCGGCGGGCTTCGAGCTTACGGATGTCCTCGTCCAGCGGCCCCTTGCCGCAGTCCGGCACGCGCTCGCGCGGCAGGGTCTCGATCTGCACCGGCCCGAGATGGACGCCGGCCGGCGCCGTGATCTGCAGCGAGTCGGGGTCGAAGCGGGCCGTCAGGCAGTGCAGCACCAGCTCCTTCGCTCCGGCCGCCACCGGGGCCAGCCGCGTGACCTGGGCACCGCCGGGGTAGACCAGCACCTCATCGATGCGGGATTGCGCCTGGGCGCCGAGGGTCAGGCTGACGAGGAGCAGGAAGGGCAAAGTTCGCATGCGGGTAAGCCAGGGGGTGCAGGTGCGGCAACGGTAGCATTCCGCCCATGCAAGACACCCGCAAAGCCCTCGTGCTTTTTTCCGGCGGCCAGGACTCCACCACCTGCTTGGCCTGGGCGCTGGACCGCTATGCCGAGGTCGAGACGCTGGCCTTCGACTACGGCCAGCGCCACCGCATCGAGCTGGACTGCCGCAACACCGTGCGCGCCGAGATCGCCCGCCAGTTCCCGCAGTGGGCCGGCAAGCTCGGTGCCGATCACCTGCTGGACCTGTCGCTGCTGGGCCAGATCAGCGACACCGCCCTCACCAGCGAGCGCGCCATCGAGCTGCAGGCCAATGGCCTGCCCAACACCTTCGTCCCCGGCCGCAACCTGCTGTTCCTGACCTTCGCAGCCACGCTGGCCTACCGGCGCGGCGCGAGCGTGCTGGTGGGCGGCATGTGCGAGACCGACTTCTCAGGCTACCCCGACTGCCGCGACAACACGATGAAGGCGCTGCAGGTGGCGCTCAGCCTGGGCCTGGACGCGCCCATGACGCTGGAGACGCCGCTGATGTTCATCGACAAGGCCGCCACCTGGCGCCTGGCCAAGTCCTTAGGCGGCGAGGCGCTGGTGAAGCTCATCGTCGAAGACACCCACACCTGCTACCTCGGCGAGCGCGGCGCGTTGCACGACTGGGGCCATGGCTGTGGCCATTGCCCTGCGTGTGCATTGAGGGCGAAGGGCTTCGAGCGGTACAAGGCCGGCACATGACCGCCTGGCAATGGGTGGGCGTAGCGGCCGCGGCGCTGCTGTTCTTCTGGGGCGTGGGCGCCTACAACCGGCTGATGGCACTGCGCAACGCCATCGGCGACGCCTTCACGCAGTTGGACGCGCACCTGAAGGAGCGCGGCGAGGTCTGCGACCGGCTGCTGGCCACCGTGGGCCCGCGCCTGCCCAGCGAGCAGGCCACGTTCGACGCGCTGGCCAGCGCGCAGGCCGAGTCCCAGGCAGCCGCACAGGCCGCGCGCGGCAAGCCGTGGGCGCCCGACCCCGCCGGCAGCCTGGCCGTGGCCGGCGCACTGCATGCGGCGGCGCTCACCCGGCTGCTGTCGTTGTTGGATCACCAGCCCGAACTGCGCAGCGAGACCGAGATCGACGCGCTGGTCAGCGAGCTCAAGCTCATCGAACGGCAGCGCGCCTTCACGCGCCAGGTCTTCAACCAGGCGGTGGCGCAGTACAACGAGGCGCTGAACCAGTTCCCGACGCGGGTGCTGGCCAACCTCTACGGCTTCAAGGAAGCGCGCTCGCTGTGAGCGGCGCGCCGCAGTGCGGCCTCAGCTGACCGCGATAGCGCCCGAAGCGCACATCTCGCGGAACAGCGCGGCCATCGCGCCGCCGCTCATCGCGTAGGGGTCGAGCCTGCCGGTCTCGGAGTACTTCAGCACCAGTGCCGGGTTGAGACGGTGCAGGTTGACCTGGCCCATGTTCCAGCCGGGGAAGCCGCGCTCGACGATCTCCTCGTAGCCCAGCAGGACGACATCGCGGTGGCGCTTGTCCAGCACGATGTGCTTGTAGCGCGCATTGACCGCCTCGCGCCCGCCCTCCAGCACCTGCACGAAGATGCCGTCGCTGTAGCACAGCAGGCCGGTGATGCCCTCGGCGGGGTTGTGCTCGCGCGAGGTCTTGAGGATCAGGGCCAGGTCGGCCTCGGAGAAGGCCGCGGTAGCGCGGCTGGCGTACATCAGGCGGACGAGCATGGTTCAGCCCTTGGAAATCAGAGACAGGAACTCGCGGCGCAGGTTGGCGTCCTTCATGAACGCCCCCCGCATCACGCTGTTGGTCATCTTGGACTCGCTGTCCTTCACGCCGCGCCAGTGCATGCAGAAGTGGTCAGCCTCCATCACCAGCGCCAGGCCGTCGGGCTGCACGCGTTCCTGCAGCTCGTTGGCGAGCATGGTGACAGCTTCTTCCTGGATCTGCGGCCGGCTCATGATCCAGTCGCACAGCCGCGCATACTTGGACAGGCCAATCAGATTGGAATGCTCGTTGGGCAGCAGGCCGATCCAGACCTTGCCCATGATGGGGCACAGGTGATGCGAGCAGGCGCTGCGCACGGTGATGGGGCCCACGATCATCAGCTCGTTCAGGCGGCTGACGTTGGGGAACTCCGTGACCGACGGCGCCTGCGCGTAGCGGCCGGCGAACACCTCGCGCACGAACATCTTGGCGACGCGCTTGGCCGTCTCCTGCGTGTTGTGGTCGCTGTCGGTGTCGATCACCAGGCTTTGCAGCACGGCCTGCATCTTGGCCTGCACCTCGGCCTGCAGTGCATCCAGCTCGCCGGGTTCGATGAAGGCGGCGATGTTGTCGTTGGCATGGTGGCGGCAGCCGGCCGACACGAGGCGGTAGCGGATGCGCTCAGAGACGGGGGCGTCAGGGGCGGGGGCATTCATGGACGGCGATTCTGGGGCCAAAGCCCACTTCTACACTGGCCCCATGTCCCAAAGCCCTTCCCCCGGCCACTCTTCCGCTCCGCTGCACCGGCTGCTGTCCCAAGCGGCTGACGCTGTGCAGGGCGTGCGCGACGGCCGCTCGCTGACCGACCTGCTGGCCAAGGTGCCGGGCGACCTGCGCCCCGGCACGCAGGCCCTGGCCTTCGCCGTGCTGCGCCGCCTGGGCAGCGCGCAGGCCGTGCGCCAGCAGCTCGCCCCGAAGGCGCCGCCGCCGCGCGTGGACGCGCTGCTGGTGACGGCGCTGGCCCTGTTGTGGCCCGACCCAGACGCCCAGGCTGCGCCTATGTATGCCGACCACACGCTCGTGGACCAGGCCGTTCACGCCGCCAAGCAGCGCGCGCCGGCCAGCGCCAACTTCGTCAACGCCGTGCTGCGCCGCTTCCTGCGCGAGCGCGACGCGCTCGTGGCCGCCGCCCAGCGCAGCCCACTGGGCGCCTTCAACCACCCGAACTGGTGGGTGGAGAAGCTGAAGGCCGACTGGCCCGCCCAGTGGCAGGCCATCCTGGCGGCCAACAACCGCCCGCCGCCGATGACGCTGCGCGTGCATGCCCAGCGGGGCACGGCGGCCGACTACGTCGAGCGCCTGGCCACGTTGGGCATCGCGGCCCGCACGCTGGGCGCGCCCACGCCCCAGGCGGTGATGCTGGACAAGCCGGTGCCGGTGGCCGCGCTACCCGGCTTTGCCGAAGGCCAGGTGTCCGTGCAGGACGCCGCCGCGCAGCTGGCCGCGCCACTGGTTATCGGCATGGGCACGGACCAGCCGCTCAGGCCCGGCGCCCGCGTACTGGACGCCTGCGCCGCCCCCGGCGGCAAGACGGCCCACCTCCTGGAGCTGCAACCCGACCTTCAGCTCACCGCGCTGGACGCCGACGCCCAGCGCCTGGCCCGCGTGCAGGACAACCTGAAACGGTTGCAACAGCACGCAACGCTGAAGGCCGCCGACGCCCGCCAGACCGCCGCCTGGTGGGACGGCCAGCCCTTCGACGCCATCCTGCTGGACGCGCCCTGCAGCGCGTCGGGCATCGTGCGCCGCCACCCCGATGTGCGCTGGCTTCGCCGGCCCGGCGACATCGGCGCGCTGGCACAGATCCAGGCCGAGCTGCTGGACGCGCTGTGGCCGCTGCTGGCCCCGGGCGGACGGCTGGTCTACGCCACCTGCTCGGTGTTCCGCGCCGAGGGCCAGGCCCAGCTCGACGCGTTTTTGCAACGCCAGCCCGACGCCAAGTCCCACGACAGGCCCGGCTTCACGGGCCACCTGCTCCCCGTGGCCGAGAATGCCGGCTCGCAGCCGCCGGCCCTGGACGGCTTCTTCTACGCGTTGATCACCAAGCCCTGATTTGCTCGCCCGCATCGCCATTGCCGCCTTCATCGCCATGCTGCTCGCGCTGCTGCCGGGCGGTGTGCGTGCCGATGGCATCGAGCTGGCGCAACTGGCCACCCGCAAGTCCGACGACGGCCTGGAGCTGAGCTTCACCACCCGCTTCGAGCTCAGCCGCGCCGCCGAGGACGCGCTGCACAAGGGCGTGCCGCTGTACTTCGTCGCCGAGGCCACGGTGCTGCGCAACCGCTGGTACTGGCGCGACGCCCGCGCCGCCCATGCCGAACGCACTTGGCGACTGGCGTGGCAGTCGCTGACACGCCAGTACCGCATCTCCACCGGTGGCCTGCACCAGAGCTTCGCGACGCTGGACGAGGCCCTCAACGTGCTGCGCGGCCTCAGCGCCTGGCGCATCGCCGAGCCCCGCGACATCGAGGACGGCAGCAACCACTACCTGGAGTTCAGCTACCGGCTGGACGTGACCCAGCTACCCCGCCCCATGCAGATCGGGCTGCAGTCCGGCTTCGCGCTGAGCGTGGAGCAAAAGCGCAACCTCGCGCCTGACTTCTCGCTGAAATGAGGCGCCCCGCCCGGCCCGACATGGTGGCAGCGGAGCCCTCCGCATGACCAAAGCCTCACGCTGGGGCTGGATCGTCACGCTGGTCACGCTGACCGGCGTGGCCGGCGTGCTGGCCTTCGTGCTGACCATCGGCACCACCAGCGAACGAGGCTTCTTCGAGCGCCACTACCACTGGCTGTACTGGGTCAACGTGGCCGTGGCGGCCGTGCTGACGCTGGTCATCCTGACGGCCGCCGTGCAGTTGGTGGTGCGCGTGCGGCGCGGGCGCTTCGGCAGCCAGCTGCTGCTCAAGCTGGCCTGCATCTTCGCGCTGGTGGGCGTGGTGCCCGGCGCGATGATCTACGCCGTCTCCTACCAGTTCCTGAACCGCAGCATCGAAACCTGGTTCGACGTGCGGCTGGCCAGCGCGCTGGAGGCAGGCCTCAACCTCGGTCGCGGCACGCTGGACACCATGGTCCACGGCCTCGGTGCCAAGACCCGCGACGCCGCCGAGCAACTGGCCGAAGGCGGCACGCCCCAGCTGCTGGCGCTGGAGCGACTGCGCGACAAGCTCGGCGCCCGCACCGTGGCGCTGGTGGGCGGGCGCGGCCAGATCCTGCTGGAGAGCGGCGGCGACACCAGCCAGCTCACCCCCGACCGGCCCAGCGACACCATGCTCAGCCGCGCCCGCGGCGGCACGCCGGCCAGCCAGCTCGAAGGCCTGGAAGACGAAGCCGCCGCGCTGCAGCACGGCGCCCAGATCCGCGCGCTGGCGCTGCTGCCCAACACCGAGCTGCGCCTGGGCCTGGGCGAGCGCTACCTGATGGTGATCGAGCGCGTACCGGCCAGCATGCTGAGCAACGCGCTTGCCGTGCAGACCGCCAATAGCGAGTACCAGCAGCGGGCGCTCGAGCGCGTCGGGCTGCGCCGCATGTACCTGGGCACGCTGACGCTGGTGCTCATCCTGGCCGTGTTCGGCGCGCTGCTGCTGGCCGTCACGCTGGGCAACCAGCTCGCGCGGCCGCTGCTGTTGCTGGCCGACGGCATGCGGCTGGTGGCGCGCGGCGACCTGTCCGTGCGCCCTGTGCTCGCCTCGCGCGACGAACTGGGCGGCCTGACCCGCTCGTTCGCCGACATGACCGGCCAGCTCGCCGATGCCCGCGCCCAGGTCTCGCGCACCGTGGCCGAGCTGGACGCCGCCCGCACCCACCTGCAGACCATCCTGGACAACCTGACCGCCGGCGTCCTCGTCTTCGACCCCGCCGGCTTCGTCGAGACCGTGAACCCCGGCGCCACTCGCATCCTGAAGCTGCCGCTGTCCGCCTACACCGGCCGGCCACTGGCCGACGTGCCAGGTCTTGCCGACTTCGCGGCTGCACTCGCTCAGCGCTTCGACCAGCACCTCGGCCCCGACCCCACTGAGCGCGACATGGACCGCGAGCTCTGGCAGGAGTCCTTCGAACTGCAGCTGGACCCCAAGCAGGACCCGCTGACCCTGCTGGTGCGCGGCGCGCCGCTGCCCTACGGCGCGCGGCTGGTGGTGTTCGACGACATCTCCGAAGTCGTCTCCGCCCAGCGCTCGGCCGCATGGAGCGAGGTGGCGCGCCGCCTGGCGCACGAGATCAAGAACCCGCTGACACCCATCCAGCTGTCGGCCGAGCGCCTGCAGCACAAGCTCGAAGCCAAGCTCGAAGGCGTCGACCAGGCCATGCTGGTGCGCTCCGTAGCAACCATCGTCAACCAGGTGCAGGCGATGAAGCAGTTGGTCAACGAGTTCCGCGACTACGCCCGCCTGCCCTCGGCCCAGCTCAAGGCGCTGGACCTCAACGCGCTGATCCACGAGGTGCTCAGCCTGTACGCCGAAGCCCAGGAGACCGGCCGGCTCGCCACACAGCTGGCGCAAGACCTGCCCCCCATCAAGGGCGACGTCAGCCAGCTGCGCCAGGTCATCCACAACCTCGTGCAGAACGCGCTGGACGCCGTGCACGACCGGCCCGAAGGCCATGTGGTGGTGCGCTCCTCGCTGTCGCTCACCGAGGACGGCAAACCGCGCTCCGTGCGGCTGCACATCCTCGACAACGGCCCCGGCTTTGCCGAGAAGGTGCTCAAGCGCGCCTTCGAGCCCTACGTCACCACCAAGACCAAGGGCACGGGCCTCGGTCTGGCCGTGGTCAAGAAGATCGCCGACGAGCATGGTGCGCGCATCACGCTGCGCAACCTGCACACTGCTTCCGATACGGGTTCTCCCGCTGATGACGGGCCGGAGGGCGCCGTGATCGGCGCACAAGTTTCGCTATCATTTTCGAATCTGGCGCCTGCCACCGAGCCCGGTGGCGCAGGCACCAAGACCTAAGGATTCATGGCCACCATTCTTGTTGTCGACGATGAGCTGGGCATCCGTGCCCTGCTCTCTGAAATCCTCAGCGACGAGGGGCACACCATCGAGCTCGCAGAGAACGCCGCGCAGGCCCGGGCCGCGCGCGAGCGCTCGCGCCCCGATCTCGTGCTGCTCGACATCTGGATGCCCGACGTCGACGGCGTCACCCTGCTGAAGGAATGGGGCGGCGCCGGCCTGCTCACGATGCCAGTCATCATGATGAGCGGCCACGGCACCATCGACACAGCCGTGGAGGCCACCAAGTTCGGCGCCATCGCCTTCCTCGAAAAGCCGATCACGCTGCAGAAGCTGCTGCGCGCCGTCGAGCAGGCCCTCGTCAAGACGGCACCTCCTCGCCCGGCCCCCGTCGCGCCCGGCCTGCCCAGCTACGCGCGCACCGAACCCGCGGCCGGCCCGAGCCTCGGTATGTCGGCTGCACCCTCCGGGCACAGCGCCGGCAGCCTCGCCGGCCATCTGCCCGCGAGCCACCACGGCAACGCGCTGACCTCCGAGCAGACCTTTGAGCTCGACCGCCCCTTGCGGGAGGCGCGCGACGCCTTCGAGAAAAGCTATTTCGAGTTCCACCTCGCCAAGGAAAACGGCTCCATGACCCGCGTGGCCGAGAAGACCGGCTTGGAGCGCACCCACCTCTACCGCAAGCTCAAGCAACTGGGCGTGGACCTCAGCCGCAACAAACGAGGCGCAGGAAGCTGACAGCGCACAGAAGTCTGTGCTACAGTGGCGGACTTCGCTGACCGGCAATAGCCAGACAGCAAAAAAACAAGGCCAAGTAGCTCAGTTGGTAGAGCAGCGGATTGAAAATCCGCGTGTCGGTGGTTCGATTCCGCCCTTGGCCACCAAACAATAGTTCGGCGAGGTCCGCTGAAGTCCAAAAGCCCTAGAGAAATCAACGCTCTAGGGCTTTTTTGTTGTCCAGCGAAGTGCAAGAACTTCCGCCAGCTTCCGGGGCTGTCATCAAGAACTTCTGCAAGAACTCCAGAATCGGGCTTCTTGCACCTCGAAAGTTCTTGCAGTGGCCAAGCACCTAATCCCCTCGGACGCGACCCTGAGGGCCATCAAGCCGGGCGATGTGCGCAAGCGCATCAATGACGGTGACGGCCTTTACCTACAGCTCTTCGTCAACGGCGGCTCGCACGGCTGGCGCTTCGCCTACAGCCTGGCCACCCGGCGCAACATCCTGAGCCTTGGCACCTACCCGGACGTGAGTCTGAGCCAAGCGCGGAAGCGGGCCGACGAGGCGCGCAAGCTGGTGAGCGAGGGCCTGGACCCAAGCAGCGCCCGCAAGGCGAGCAAGGCAGCGGCGGCGGAGAAGGCCCAGGCCGAACGGTTGGCCGATGCCGGCCTGCCCGCCGCCGGCTCCTTTGAGGCCGTGGCGCGCGAGTGGTTCGACACGCGGCGGGCGGGCTGGTCTACCAGCTACGGCGACAAGATCATGGCCAGGCTTGAGGCCGATGTGTTCCCGGTGATTGGTCGCCTGGCCGTGGGCAGCATCACCTCGCCCGAGCTGCTGGTCATGCTGCGCAAGATCGAGGCGCGAGGCGTGATCGAGACGGCCCACCGCGCCCGGGAGAACTGCTCGCAGGTGTTCCGCTTCGCAGTAGCCACCGGTAGGGCCGAGCGCGACCCGGCGCAGGATCTGAAAGACGGCCTCAAGCGCCCCGATGTGAAGCACTTCCCCGCCATCACCGAACCGGCCCGCCTGGCCGAGCTGCTGCGCGCGTTTGACGGCTACGCTGGCACCTACGTGGTCCGCGCCGCGCTCCGCTTGGTCCCGATGCTGCTTCTACGCCCGGGCGAGCTGCGGCAGGCGCGGTGGGATGAGTTCGACCTGGACGGCGCGACCTGGACGATCCCGGCCCACCGGATGAAGCGCGAGAAGGCCGGCAAGAAGGATGGTCCTCCGCACCTGGTGCCACTGCCGCGCCAGGCCGTGGCCGTGCTACGCGAGCTGGAGCGGGTGACCGGGCGCGGCGAACTAGTCTTCCGTGGTGAGCGTCACCACGACCGCCCCATGAGCGAGAACACCGTGAACGCGGCCATGCGAGCCATGGGCTTTCCCAAGGATGAGGTAACCGGCCACGGCTTCCGAGCCACCGCCCGCACCATGCTGGCTGAACGCCTGGGCGTTGACATTGTCGTGATCGAGGCGCAGCTGGCCCACAGCGTGAAAGACAGCCTCGGTCGCGCCTACAACCGCACGCAGTACCTCGACCAGCGCCGCGCCATGATGCAGACATGGGCCGACTACCTTGACCGACTCAGGCAGGGTGCGGATGTGGCGCCCATCGGCAGAGCCGCTTAGCCCGTCACAAACTTGTCGAAAATAGCGCAAACCCCAATTGACCCGCGAATGAACAAGCGACCTCTCTATAATTCCTTATGCATGCATACGCATGCGCCAACGTCCAATAGAAAATGACAAATTCTCTCGGCGATTCAATAGATCGCATCATTCGACTGCCGAGCGTATTGGCGCTGACCGGGCTCGGCAGGTCGTCCCTCTACGCAATGCAACGACAGGGCGGCTTTCCGTCAGCACGTAGGTTGTCGCCAAGTCGCAGCGTCGGCTGGCTGGAATCCGAGGTGAGGGCCTGGATCGCTTCGCGTAGCCCGAGAGTGATGCAATGAAGGCCGAGAACGTGACACCCCAAACCCGGGCCAAAAACGAGGCCGCCAAGGTCTGGACCGAACTGGAAGCATGCGCAGCTGACGACAAGCCCAGGCTTGATCGCCTCACCAGGGCCTGGACACGGCTCATCACCACACCGCACGGCCTCCCCGACGACCACGACACCATCACGACCGAAAGTGCTACGCGATGCAACTGAACAACCTCGACACCGAGCAGCTGGCCGAGACCCTGGCCCAGTCCGAAATCCTCCAGATGATCGACCCTCCCGGGATGCGCATCTGCGTATTTCAGCGATCGTGGACGCCCATTTCAGGCTGATCGTGGACGGCAAAACTGAGCTTGCCGTGGCGGCGCCGGGGAGGCGCGCAGGAACTGGTTTGAATGTAGCTGAATCGTCCACGATGA
>NZ_JBIGHW010000011.1:0-151062 GCF_043555875.1 Pelomonas margarita
GTGCTGGAGCCCATCTTCGAGGAGGACTTCAAGCCGTGCTCGTATGGGTTCCGACCCGGACGCAGTGCAACGATGGCGCTGGAGGAACTCAGGAAACTGGGAGCCCACGGCGTGGATCACGTGCTGGATGCTGACATCGAGAACTACTTCGGCAACATCGAACACGACAAACTGCTGGTGATGGTGGGCCAGCGGGTGAGTGACCGGCGGATGCTCAATCTGGTGAGGCAGTGGCTGCGGGCGGGCGTGATAGAAGACGGCGTGGTGAGCCACCCGGTGGCGGGAACGCCGCAGGGCGGCGTGATCTCACCCTTGCTGTCCAACATCTACCTGCACGTGCTGGACCGGGTGTGGGCGCGACACGGCGCGCAACTCGGGACGCTGGTGCGGTACGCGGACGATTTCGTGGTCATGTGCGAGAGCGCATCGGCCTGCGAACAAGCGCAGAGCCGCATCGAGCATGTGCTGGGCCGGCTGGGGCTGAAGCTGCACCCGGACAAGACCAAGCGAGTGGACTTGGAGCAAGGCGCACAGGGGTTTGACTTCCTGGGTTGCCATCTGCACAAGCGCATGAGTGGCCGCTTGTGGGAGCAGAAGGGGCTCAGGCGGTACTACCTGCAGCGCTGGCCGGGCCACAAGGCGATGAACCGAGTGCGAGAGCGCGTCCGAGATTTGACCCACCGGGATCGCTGTCACCAGGACTTGCGAAGCGTCATTGCTGAGCTGAATCCGGTGTTGCGTGGGTGGGGGCAGTACTTCCAAAAGGGTAACGCGGCCGACCACTTCACGGACGTGGACGACTACGTCGAGAAGCGGCTGCGAAGCCTGCGCGTCAAGCGTGCGGGGCGGCACTTGCGAGCGGGTCAAACCCGGCACTGGGACCGTGCCTACTTCGAAAGCCTTGGATTGCATCGCCTGCGCGGAACGATCCGCTACCCGGGCAAGCCTCCTGGCAACGGGAGCGTCGCGTAATGCTGCGAGCCGACAGACCACCGGTAAGCCGTGTGCGGGAAATCCGCATGCACGGTTTGAGCGGGGGCGTTGGCTCTGAACCCGGCCTTCGGGCCGCTTAGGAACCAACGTCTACCAATGCCCGTTCCCGACATTGACGCCGCGCTGCGGCGTGCCCTCTCGCTCGCCGCGCAGGCCATTGGCCTGACCGATCCCAACCCGCGCGTGGGCTGTGTTCTGCTGGCCGCCGACGGCCGGGAGCTGGGAGCTGGCCATACGCAGCCGGCGGGCCAAGCCCATGCCGAGGTCATGGCGCTGCGCGATGCGGCCGCACGCGGCCACGACGTGCGCGGCGCCATCGCCATCGTCACGCTGGAACCCTGCTCCCACCACGGACGCACGCCGCCCTGCTGCGACGCCCTTATTGCTGCCGGTATCGCAGGTGTCGTCGTCGCCGTGCAGGACCCGAACCCTCAGGTGGCCGGCCAGGGCATCGCCCGCCTGCGGGCCGCCGGCATCGCGGTGGAACTTGCCGACGCCTCAACGGCCGATGTCGCCCGAGAACTGAACATCGGCTTCTTCTCGCGCATGCAACGCGCCCGCCCGTTCGTGCGGCTGAAATCGGCCATCTCGCTGGACGGTCGCACCGCACTGCCCGACGGGCGCAGCCAGTGGATCACCGGCGAGGCTGCCCGCACCGACGGCCACGCCTGGCGCCGTCGTGCAGGGGCGGTGCTGACCGGTATCGGCACCGTGCTGGCCGACGATCCCCGGCTGGACGTGCGGCTGGTGCCGACAGCCAGGCAACCGCTGCGCATCGTTCTCGACCCGCAGCAGCGCATGCCGGCGGATGCACGCATCCTGCAGCCGCCCGGCGAAACGCGCGTCATCGGCCCCGGCCGCGCCGACCTGCCGGCACTGCTGGCCGAACTGGGCAGCCAGGGCATCAACGAGCTGCACGTGGAAGCCGGCCCCACGCTGTCCGGCGCGTTCCTCGATGCTGGCTTGGTCGACGAGCTGCTGGTCTACCAGGCACCCCTGCTGATCGGCGAGGGCCGGCCGCTGGCGACGCTGTCGCCGCTGGCCGGCCTGGACCATGCACGCCGCTGGCGCGTCGTCGAAGCCCTGCCCGTCGGGGCAGATCTTCGTCTTCGGCTGCGCCCGACCTAGGGTCGCCACCTACAATCGCCGGCTATGCCCATCTCCCCCATCCCCGAGCTGGTCGCCGAGCTGGCGGCCGGCCGCATGGTCATCCTCGTCGACGAAGAAGATCGTGAGAACGAGGGCGATCTCGTCCTCGCCGCCGACCTCGTCACGCCCGAGGCCATCAACTTCATGGCCAAGCATGGCCGCGGCCTGATCTGCCTGACGCTGCCGCGTGAGCATTGCGAGCGCCTGCAGCTGCCGCCGATGACGCGCCGCAACGGCACGCAGCACGGCACGGCCTTCACGGTGTCCATCGAGGCCGCCAGCGGCGTCACGACGGGCATTTCCGCCGCCGACCGCGCCCGCACCGTGCAGGCCGCTGTCGCGCCGAATGCGAGCGCGAAGGATCTCGTCCAGCCAGGCCACATCTTCCCGCTGCAGGCCCAGGACGGCGGCGTGCTGATGCGCGCCGGCCATACCGAGGCCGGCTGCGACCTGGCCCGCATGGCGGGGCTCTCGGCCACGTCGGTGATCTGCGAGATCATGAAAGACGACGGCACGATGGCGCGCCTGCCGGACCTGGAGATCTTCGCCGCCGAGCATGGCTTGAAGATCGGCACCATCGCCGACCTCATCGAGTACCGCAGCCGCAACGAGAGCCTGGTCAACCGCGTCGCCGAGCGTCCGCTGGCGACGGCCCAGGGCAAGTTTGACTGCCATGTCTTCACGGACCGCACCGGCGGCACCCACCTCGCACTGACGCACGGCGCCTGGCGCGCCAGCGACGAGGTGCTGGTGCGTGTGCACGAGCCTTTGTCGGTCATGGACCTGCTGGAAGCCGGTTCCTGCGGCCACTCCTGGGGCCTGCCCGCCGCGCTGGCGGCCGTCAAGGCCAGCCCGGCCGGCGTCATTGTGTTGCTGAACTGCGGTGAAGACGCCGCCGGCGTGCTGGCCCGTGCCCGCGACGCGGAGCCTGCCGCGCCCGTCCGCAGTGCGATGGACCTGCGCACCTATGGCGTCGGCGCCCAGATCCTGAAGGCGCTGGGCGTTCACCACATGAAGCTGCTCGGCAGCCCGCGCCGCATGCCCAGCATGACCGGCTACGGGCTGGAAGTGACCGGCTTCGTCGCTCCCCCTACCTGCTGAACCCGAGAGACCCGCGATGCAAGACTCCGACCAAGGCCTGCCCGGCTTCGAAGGCGCCCTCGACGGCAGCGACCTGAGCGTCGCCATCGTGCAGGCCCGTTTCAACGACGCCCTCACCTCTGCGCTGGCCAGCGCCTGCCTGGCCGAGCTGTCGGTGCTGGGCGTGCCGGCCGAGGCCATCCGCCACGTGACGGTGCCCGGCGCGCTGGAAGTGCCGCTGGCGCTGCAAGCGCTGGCCGAGACCGACGACTATGACGCCCTCATCGCGCTGGGCTGCATCATCCGCGGTGAGACCTACCACTTCGAGCTGGTCGCCAATGAAAGCGGCTCGGCCGTCACGCGCGTCGGGCTGGATCATGGCATCCCGATCGCCAACGCCATCCTGACCGTCGAGAACGAAGCCCAGGCCTGGGCCCGCGCCGAGCCCAAGGGCCGCGACGCGGCGCGCGTGGCCGTCGAGATGGCCAACCTGCTGAAAGAAATCGAGTGAACACGCCCAACAAGACCGCACCCAAGACGGCCAACAAGCCCGCCGGCAAGAAGCCGGCCGTCAAGTCAGCCCGCCGCCGCTCCCGCGAGGCCGCGCTGCAAGGCCTCTACCAGTGGCTGCTGACCGGCGAGGACATTGGCGTCATCGTCGCGCTGGGCCGTGAGCAGGAGGGCTATGCCAAGCTCGACCTCAAGCACTACGAGGCGCTGCTGGGCGGCTGCGTGCACGAGGCCGCCGACCTGGATGCCATTCTGTCCCGCCACGTCGACCGCAAGACGACCGAGCTGTCGCCCATCGAGCACGGCATCCTGATGATCGGCGCCTACGAGCTCAAGCACTGCCTTGACATCCCGTACAAGGTTGCCATCAACGAGGCGGTGGAGCTGGCCAAGTCCTTCGGCGGCACCGACGGCCACAAGTACGTCAACGGCGTGCTGGACCGCGCGGCCGTGGACCTGCGCCCCCTCGAGGTCACCGCCAAGCGCTGATGAGACTGGCAGCGCGGCTGGACCGCATCGAGCCTTTCTATGTGATGGAGCTGGCCAAGGCGGCGGCGCAGCTCGCGGCTGGGCCACTGTGCGACCCGGCCCGCGGCGGCCGGCGCATGATCAGGCTCAACATCGGCGAGCCCGACTTCGGCGCGGCGCCCGCAGTGCGCGAGGCTGTAGCGCGCATCGCGCAGGGCGACACGCCCTACACCGACGCGCTGGGCCTGCCGGCACTGCGCGAGGCCATCTCGCGCTGGTACGGTCAGCGCTTCGGCCTGGCCATTGCGCCCGAGCGCATCGCCATCACGGCGGGCGCCTCGGCCGGCCTGCAGCTCGCCTGTCTGGCGCTCTTCGAGCGTGGCAACGAGGTGCTGATGCCCGATCCCTGCTACCCGTGCAACCGCCACTTCGTGACGGCTGCGGACGCCACGCCGCGCCTGCTGCCCACCGGTGCGGCGGAGCGCTTCCAGCTTGGCGCGCAGCAGGTGCGCGACGCCTGGACGCCGGCCACGCGCGGTGTGCTGCTGGCCTCGCCCAGCAACCCAACCGGCACGTCCATCGCGCCCGAGGTGCTGGCCGACATCGCCGGCTTCGTGCGCGATCGCGGTGGCGTCACGGTCGTCGACGAGATCTACCTGCCGCTGAGCTACGACGACCGCTTCGGCCATAGCGCGCTCGGGCTGCCGGGCGGGCTGGGCGACGACATCGTGTCGGTCAACAGCTTCTCCAAGTACTTCGGCATGACCGGCTGGCGGCTGGGCTGGCTGGTGCTGCCCCCGGCCCTCGTGCCCGCCGTCGAGCGGCTGGCGCAGAACCTCTACATCTGCCCGTCCACGCTGGCGCAGAAGGCGGCGCTGGCCTGCTTCGAGCCGGCGTCCATCGCCGAGTTCGAACGCCGTCGCGCGGTGTTGCGCGAACGTCGGGACTACATCGTGCCGGCGCTCAACGCGCTGGGCCTGACCGTGCCCGTCGCGCCCGACGGCGCGTTCTACGCGTGGATGGATGTGTCGCGCTTTCACGCCGACAGTTGGACCTTCGCGCATGAGCTGCTGCAGAGAGCCCAGGTCGCGCTGACGCCCGGCCGTGACTTCGGCCTGGCCGACCCGCAACGCTGGATGCGGCTGTCGTTCGCATCCTCCCTCGACGATCTGCAGGAAGCCGTCGCCCGCCTGCGCGAGGTGCTTGCATGAGTTTCCGTTGGCCGGTCCGCGTGTACTGGGAGGACACCGATGCCGGCGGCATCGTGTTCTACGCCAACTACCTGAAGTTCTTCGAGCGCGCCCGCACGGAGTGGTTGCGCGCGGCCGGCGTCGAGCAGCACCAACTGCGCGAAGACACCGGCCTCATGTTCGTCGTCGCCGCCACCAGCCTGCGCTATGCGGCGCCGGCGCGGCTGGACGACCTGCTCACCATCACCGTCGAGCCCGAGCCGGCAGGCCGCGCCAGCCTCGTCGTGCGCCAGCGCGCGCTGCGCGGTGACACGTTGCTGGCCGAGGGCGAAATCCGCATCGGCTGCGTGCGTGCCGAAGACCTGAAACCCCAACGCCTCCCTGACGCCGTCATCTCGGCGATCGCTTCATGAACCAAGACCTCTCCATCGTCTCCCTGATCCTGCACGCCAGCCTGGCCGTGCAGTTGGTGATCGCCGGCCTGCTGCTCGTGTCGCTTGCGAGCTGGAGCGTCATCTTCGGCAAGCTCATCGGCCTAGGCCAGATCAAGCGCCGCAACGACGCCTTCGAGTCAGAGTTCTGGAGTGGCAAGAACCTCAACGACCTCTACCAGTCGGTGGGAAACCGCCAGGATGGCGCGCCGCTGGAGCGCATCTTCGCGTCCGGCATGCGCGAGTTCCTGAAGCTGCGCGAGAAGCGCGTGGCCGACCCCAGCGCGCTGCTTGACGCCGCCCGCCGCGCGATGCGCGCCAGCTTCCAGCGCGAGCTGGACGCGATGGAAAGCAACCTGTCCTTCCTCGCGTCGGTCGGCTCGGTGTCGCCGTATGTGGGCCTGTTCGGCACCATCTGGGGAATCATGCACGCCTTCGTCGGCCTGTCCAACCTGCAGCAGGTGACGCTGGCCACTGTGGCACCGGGCATCGCTGAGGCGTTGGTGGCCACAGCCATCGGCCTGTTCGCCGCCATTCCGGCGGTGCTGGCCTACAACCGCTTCGCGCGCCAGATCGACCGCACGGCGATCACGCTGGAGACCTTCATCGAGGAGTTCTCCAACATCCTGCAGCGCAACTCCGCGCAAAGCTGAGGTCATGATGCCCCCACGTTCGCTTTGCTCACTGCCCCCCGAGGGGGCGCATCAGCGCCTTCGGGCGGCCGGGCGGCGCTGATGGCCGCCGTCTCCGCCCGCGGCGGCCGCCGGCGCCGCACGATGAACGAGATCAACATGGTGCCGTTCATCGACGTGATGTTGGTGCTGCTGATCATCTTCATGGTCAGCGCGCCCATGATCACAACCGGCCTGGTGGACCTGCCCAGCGTGGGCAAGAGCCGCCAGCAGCCGGATCACGTCATCCAGGTCATCGTCGGCACCGACGAGCGGCTGAAGATCAAGGTCGACCAGCTGGAGCCCGAAAGCATCCCGGTGAACCGCCTGGCCGAGCGCGTCAAGAAAGCCCAGGGGGGTGACGCCAGCAACCCGGTCGTCATCTCTGCGGACAAGAACGTCAAGTACGAGGCTGTCGTACAGGTGATGGACACGCTGCAGCGCGCCGGCGTGCAGCGCGTGGGCCTGGCCGTGAAGAGCGGCGCCGCCTCCAACTGATGTCGACAGCCACCCTGCGCCCTCCCGAAGCCGCCGGCATGGGCCGCGGCCTGCTGTTCGCGCTGGCCGCGCACGGCCTGCTGCTGGCGGCGTTGAGCTGGTCGGTCAACTGGCGCAGCAACAGCGAGCCGGCCTTCGAGGCCGAGCTGTGGTCGTCGGTGCCGCAGATTGCCGCGCCGCGCGAAGAAGCCCCACCCGAGCCAGAGCCCGAGGCGCCCAAGCCGCCGGAGCCCGATCGTGCCGCCCAGCAGCGCGCCGCCGAGGAAGAGGCCGCCGAGCAGCGCGAAGCTGAGATCGCCATCGCCAAGGCCAAGAAGCTGAAGGAAGAAAAGGCCCGCCAGGAGGCCGCCAAGCTCGAGCGCGAGAAAGAAGCCAAAGAGAAGGCTGCCAAGGACAAGGCGGCGAAGGAAAAGGCCGCCAAGGAAGAGCAGGAGCGCAAGAAGGACAAGGCTGCCAAGGACGCCAAGGACGCCAAGGAGGCCAAACTGGCCAAGGAGGCCGATGCCCGCCGCGAGGCGCAACGCCAGGAGTTCCTCAAGCGCATTCAGGGCATGGCCGGCGGTACGCCGGGCTCCACCGGCACGGCCGCGCAGAACGCGGCCCCGTCGGCGGGCTGGGTGGGGCGCGTCAAAGGCAAGGTGCGCCCGCTCATCATCTATGCCGATGACGGCGGCGCCAACCCGATGACCGAGGTGCAGGTGGCCCTGGCGCCGGATGGGCGCATCCTGGGGAGCAAGGTACTCAAGACCAGCGGCGACCCCGAGTGGGACCGCGCCGTGCTGCGTGCCGTCGAGAAGGCCGAGACGCTGCCTCGTGACACCGACGGCCGCGTACCGTCGGTGATCATCCTGACTTTCAGGCCGCGCGAATAAGGCGGTCGGCCGACCAGCGGCCGGCGCCCCACAGCACCACTGCCAGGGCCAGCACGCCCCACAGGGCGTGCTGCGCCTGCGCCGCGGGCGACAGGTCATCGGCGCTCAGCGACAGCACGGCCACGAGGTTCACGACGAACAGCCCTGCGCCGGCAAAGCGCCCCGCCAGGCCCAGCACCAGCAGCACGGGCAACACCAACTCGCCGCTCGTGCCCAGCCAGGCGGCCAGCACCGGCGGCAGCAGCGGCACCTGGTAAATGTCCTGGAACAAGGCCAGCGTGGACGACCAGTCCCGCAGCTTGGTCAGCCCCGACAGGAAGAACACCTGCGCGACATACAGCCGCGCGCCTAGCAGCGCCAGCGATTGCAGGTGGCTGGTGAGCGTACCCAGCGATGCGGGCAGCCGCGTCGGTGCAAGGCCGGGGTCGGTGAAGGCGCGCAGCGCGGCGCAGAGCAGAGCGTTCATGGCATGTCGATCCGGTTCGCGGGGGTCGACCTGACCGCTTGAAGCCAGGCCTTGCGCAGCGCGGCTTGCAGCCACGCGCCGAAGTCGAAGTCGGTTTCGGCGCCCGGACCTTTCACATCGGCGGCGATTTCCAGCGCGGCGGCCAGGTTCGAGCCGTCCAGCAACGCGCGCATGAAGGCGGCATCTGGCGCCGGCAGCGGCTGCGATACACCGCGCCAGCCATCGCGCCACACCAGCACGGCACCGGCCCGCTGCGCCAGCAGCGTGACACCCGGGCGCAGTTGCAGCCACAGGCCGTCGGGTGGCGTGCTGCCCAGCCATTGCAGGGAGTCGGCGTCCAGCGCGGCGTCAGCGGCGCGCTCGGCGTTGTGGATGGCCCAGTCCAGCCTCGCCAAGTCGGGCAGGCCGGAAGCCTCGCCAGCGCGCTCGGCCAGAAACCACGCCAGCGCACCGCCCCATTCGCCCAGGTCACCGCTGCTGGGCGGGTGGGCGCGCCAGAACGTCCAGGCTAACTGCGCGAACTCATCGTCGCCCAGCGCATCTCGCACTCGCGTGAAAGGCACGGCCAACGCCTGCCGGGCCAGCGCGCTGAGGTTGTGGCGGTAGGCTGCGAGGCCGCGCTCGCCGCCGGTCAGCGTGACGGGGGCGTCAGCGCGCCCCAGCAGCGCGTCGACGAAGGCCTGTTGCGCCGCCTTCATCGCTGCAGCGCCCTCGCCTGTGCGGCCTCGGCGAGCAGGACGTCGAGCGCGGGCACGTCGGTGTCCCATTCCACCAGCGTGGGCGTGGGCCCGAAGCGCTGGATGGCGTGCGCATAGACGCGCCAGACCTCATCGCACACGCGGCTGCCGTGGTCGTCGATGACGAGACCGTCGTCCCGCTCGCAGTGGCCTGCCACGTGAATCTCGCCGACGCTGCCGGGCCGGATCGCCTCCACCCAGCGCATCGCCTCGGCCATGGCCGCCGCCGCGTCACGGCCGGCATTGCGCGCGTTGACGAACAGGTTGTTGACGTCCAGCAGCAGGCCGCAACCGCTGCGGCGCGTCAGCTCGTTGAAGAATTCGGGTTCGGCCAGCGTGTCGCCGGCCCAGCCGACATAGGCGCTGATGTTTTCCACGAGCATGGGGCGGCTCAGACGCTGCTGCACCTCGTCCACATGCCGGCACATCAGCGCCAGCGATTCGTCGGTGAAGGGAATGGGCAGAAGGTCGGCCGCATGCAGGCCGGTGCCGGTGCGGGCGAAGCAGGCATGGTCTGACACCCAGCGCGGCTGCGTGCGCTCGACCAGCCGGGCCAGGCGCGCCAGATGGCGTGCGTCCAGCCCAGCCGCCGAGCCCAGCGCCAGGCCCACGCCGTGCAGGCTCAGCGCGTAGGCTTCGCGACCAGCCTCCAGCAGGGCCAGCGTGACGCCGCCCTCGGCGAAGAAGTTCTCGGCATGCACTTCGATGAAGCCCAGCGCCGGCCGCTGGGCCAGCAGGGCTTCGTAGTGCGCATGGCGCCAGCCGATGCCGACGACAGGTTCCGGCGCCATGCGGCGGCCCTTACTTCTTGGCCGGCGGCTTGGTCGAGCCGCCTTCCTTCTCGCAACTGCCCTTGGGCACGAACTTCCATTCGTTGGGGTCCTTGTCAGCCTTGGCCTGGCCGGCACAGGAATGGCTGCCGTTGGCGGAGGCGCAATCGTTCTGGCCTGCCTTGGCGACGCCGTAGCACTTTTCCTTGGCGGCCTTGTCCTGGGCCTCGGCCTGGGCGACGAGGCCCAGGGACAGCGCGGCGGCCAGCGCCGAAGAAACGAGAGCTTGTTGCTTCATGAGGGATCTCCGTATCGGGTGGGGTCCAAAAGGCGGCCGATCATCCAGCCGCAGCGCTGATGTCGCAAGCGCCCGCGCGATCCTTACACTCGCGCCGCCATGCCCAACGCAGATTCCGAGTTCAGCCAGCGCGTCCAAGCCCTCCAGCCGGTGCTGCTCAAGTACGCGCGGCTGCAATTGCGCAACCCGGCCTGGGCCGAGGATGCCGTGTCCGAGACCATGCTGGCGGCGCTGGAGAAGCCGCAGGCCTTTGCCGGTAACAGCCAGCTCAAGACCTGGCTCATCGGCATCCTCAAGCACAAGCTCATCGACCAGATCCGCCGCAACAGCCGCGAGTTGTCGACCACCGCCACCCGCGAGGACGGCGAGGACCTGGACGAGCTGCTGTTCACCGCAGACGGGCACTGGCGCGAGTCGCCACACGACTGGGGCAATCCGGAAGATGCGCTGCGCCAGGTGGATTTCATGAAGGTGCTGGAGCTCTGCGTCGAGAAGCTGCCGGGCCAGCAGGGGCGTCTGTTCATGATGCGGGAGTGGCTGGAGCTGGAGTCCGACGAGATCTGCAAGGAACTGGCGATCACGCCGACCAACCTGTGGGTCATGCTGCACCGTGCCCGGCTCCGCCTGCGCGAATGCCTGCAGCTGAACTGGTTCGGCACGACGGGAGCCGCCACGTGAGCAAGCTGATGATCACCTGCCGCGAAACGACAAGGCGACTGCTCAAGTCGCAGGAGCAACCCTTGGCGCTGGTCGAGCGCCTGGGCATGCTTCTGCATCAAAGCCTGTGCAGGCACTGCCGCCGCTTTGCCGGGCAGATCGCGTTGATGCGCCGGGCCGGCGAGCGTTGGCGCGGCTACAAGGAAGACTGATTCAGCTCGTCGGCGCACCCTCGTCCGCCACGGCGGCGTGCTCCGGGTGGCCTGCCAGTGCGACCGCCAGCGCCAGCCGGATGGCGACCACCTGTGCCGCCAGGCCCATGCTGGGCGGCACCGGCTGCGCCCGCGCGGCCTGTTCGGGCAGCGACGGCAGGTGGATGAAGCCGCTGCGCACGCCCGTGCCCGCCAGCCGGTGCTGCAGCTCGAAGAAGACCTGGTTGCAGACGAAGGCGCCCGCCGTCAGCGACAGCCCCGCCGGATGGCCGGCGTCCCGCAACGCGTCGCGCATGGCCTTGACGGGGAGCGTCGAGAAATAGGCGGCCGGTGCGTCGGCGCGCACCGGCAGGTCCAGCGGTCGGTGGCCGTCGTTGTCGGCGATGCGCGCGTCGATCAGGTTCACGGCGACACGCTCGATCGAAATCTCGGCCCGCCCGCTGGCCTGGCCCAGCGCCACGACCACGGCCGGCGCCAGTTCGGCCAGCGCCCGGGCGAGCTGCTCGGGCGCGCCGGTGAAGCTCGTCGGCAGGCGGCGCGCGTGCACCCGCGCCGCGCCTATGGGTTGGCAATCCAGTGCACGCGCAACCTCCCAGGAGGGGTTGATAGCCTCGCCGCCAAAGGGATCGAAGCCGGTCAGCAGGATGTTCATCGCCGGATTGTCGCCACGCAGGCACGTCGTCGCTCCGAAGGCCTCCGGGGGGCCTCCATAATCACCGCATGACCGACCCATTCGAGCCCCTACCCTGGCCCCATGGAGAGGCCGAGGCCGGCCAGTCTGAAGGCTTTGTCTGGCCCAGCCCGCCCTACGCGGCCTACCCCCAGCCGCAGCGCCAGCAGGACCTCGAAGCCTGCGAGATCCTCGGGCTGAACAACAGCCGCAGCGGCGGCCAGCTGCTGATGCTGGACGTCGCCGAGCGCACGGTGCGCATCAACGTACCGCCGGCGCGCAACAGCATGCCGCTGAAGTTCAGCCAGTTCCGCGCCATCAAGCTGATGCGCGCGCTGGTGGCGTCGCCGCGCGACGACCGGCTGGGCGTGGACCAGCGCCCGCGCAGCGACTTCCGCATCGTCTTCAACGGCGGCGACGAGCTCAAGGGCGTGACCATCGGCCACCAGGTCGACGAGCTGGGACTGTTCCTGTTCCCGCCGCTGTCGGAGGCCGACGACTCCGTGCGCCGCGTCTTCGTCCCGCGCGAGATGCTGGCGCATTTCGAGGTGGGCGAGCGCCTCGGCGCGTTGCTGCTCAAGGACAAGCTGGTCACGCAGGAGCAGCTGGCGGCCGCCGCCGTCGAGCAGACACAGCTGCGCCAGCGCCGCGTGGGCGACATCCTCGTGGAGCAGCACATCGTCACCGCCGAGCAGTTGCTGCAGGCCATCGAACAGCAGGCCAAGATGCCCATGGTGCGCATCGGCGAGGCCTTGCTGGCCCTGGAGCTGGTCAAGCCCGAGCAACTGGAGCAGGCGCTGATGCAGCAGCGCACCGACCGCTCCGTGCCGCTAGGCGAGCTGCTGGTGCGCCGGGGCATCATCAGCCGCGCCCAGCTGCAGTCGGCGCTGGCGCGCAAGATGGGCTACCCGGTCGTCGACGTCGAGAACTTCGCCATCGAGCCCGACGCCGTGCGCAAGCTGCCGCATGCGGTGGCCAAGCGGCTGGAGATGCTGCCGCTGGTCCTGCGGGACGGGCGCCTCATCGTCGCGATGGAGGACCCGACACGGCGCGAGGCCATCGACGAGGTGGAGTTCATCACCCAGCTCAAGGTCGTGCCCACGCTGACCAAGCTGGGGACGCTGCAGTTCGCCATCCCGACCGCCTTCGCCCGCTTCGGCGCCGACGCACTGCCGCATGCCGGCAACGAGGCGCTGCCCGACTTCCAGCCCGACTTCGCGCTGGAGTCCTCCAACAAGCTCATCGAGAGCCTGGAGCGCGACAGCAGCGAACGCACCTCGCGGGAGGACGAGTCGCCCATCGAGCAGAGCGACAACAGCCTGGTGCGGCTGATCAACTCGATGATCATCGAGGCGCACAGTCAGGGCGTATCCGACGTCCACATCGAGACCTACCCGGGCCGCGAGAAGCTCAAGATCCGCTTCCGCCGCGACGGCGTGCTGCAGCCCTACCTGGAGCTGCCACACACCTACCGCAACGCGATGATCGCGCGCATCAAGATCATGTGCGACCTCGACATCTCCGAGCGCCGCAAGCCGCAGGACGGCAAGATCAACTTCGCCCGCTTCTCGCCCCAGCACCGGCTGGAGCTGCGCGTGGCCACCATCCCGACCAACAACAACCTGGAAGACGTGGTGATGCGGCTGCTGGCGTCCAGCAAGCCCATCCCGCTGAACAAGATCGGCCTGACGCCCGCCAACCGGCAGGCGCTGGAGACGGCCGTCGGACGGCCCTACGGCATGGTGCTGTGCGTGGGCCCCACCGGATCCGGCAAGACCACGACGCTGCACTCGGCGCTGGCCCACATCAACACGCCGGACCGCAAGATCTGGACGGCCGAGGACCCGGTCGAAATCACGCAGGCCGGCCTGCGCCAGGTGCAGGTCAACCCCAAGATCGACTGGACCTTCGCCAAGGCGCTGCGCGCCTTCCTGCGCGCCGACCCGGACGTCATCATGGTCGGCGAGATCCGCGACCAGGAGACCGCCGAGATCGCCGTCGAGGCCTCGCTGACCGGCCACCTGGTGCTGTCCACGCTGCACACCAACAGCGCTGCCGAAACCATCACGCGGCTGCTGGACATGGGCATGGACCCGTTCAACTTCGCCGACTCGCTGCTGGCCGTGCTGGCCCAGCGCCTGGTGCGGCGCAGCTGCACCGCCTGCCAGGTGCGCGAGCCGCTGGCCGAGGCGGAGCTGGGCGAGCTGCTGGACGACTACCTGCACGTCTTCCCGGCCGACGCGCGGCCCAGCCGGCTGGCGCTGACGGCGGAGTGGATCAAGCACCATGCCCACGACGGCCGGCTGATGAAGTTCACCAGCCCCGGTTGCCCCACCTGCGGCCACACTGGCTACAAGGGCCGTGCCGGCCTGCACGAGCTGCTGTCGGTCTCCAAGGAGCTGCGCCGCATGATCCAGACCGGCGCGCGCGCCGAGGAGCTGCACCGCGCCGGCCTCGCTGAGGGCATGCGCTCGCTGCGCCAGGACGGCATCGTCAAGGTGCTGCAGGGGCTGACCACCATCGCCGAAGTTCACGCAACCAGCAACGCATGAATACATTCAACACAGCCACAGCGGCACACAGACGCAGAGAGGGCATCGCCCCGCCTCCTCTGTGTCTGTGTGCCTGCGTGGCTGTGTTTGCCTTTTGAATTCCATGCCTGAGACCTCAGACACCGCCGCCGCCCGCCCCAAACTCCGCCTCGGCGACGTCCTCGTCGAGCAGCAGCTGATCTCCGCCGAGCAGCTGACGCAGGCGCTGGAGCTGCAGCGCGCCACCGGCAAGAAGCTGGGGCGCCTGCTCATCGAGGCCAACCTCATCACCGAGGAAGCGCTGGCCCACGTGCTGGCCCGCCAGTTGCGCGCGCCCTTCGTCAACCTGAAGACCTTCCCGCTGAAGACCGAGCTAGTTCGCCTTCTGCCCGAGACGCCGGCGCGGCGTTTCCGTGCCCTGGTGCTGGAGGAGCGCGGCGACACGCTGCTGGTGGCCATGGCCGACCCGCTGGACCTGTTCGGCTTCGACGAGCTGGCCAAGATCCTGAAGCGTCGCCTGGCCATGGCGGTGGTGGCCGACAGCCAGCTCGCCGCCGTCTTCGACAAGCACTACCGCCGCAGCGACGAGATCTCCGGCCTGGCCAAGGCGCTGGAGAAGGACATCGGCGACGCGGTGGACTTCGGCACGCTGCAGGCCAGCGTGGGCCAGGAAGGCGCGCCGGTCGTGCGGCTGCTGCAGAGCGTGTTCGAGGACGCCACGCGCGCCGGCGCGTCCGACGTGCACATCGAGCCGCAGGAAGGCGAGCTGCTGATCCGCAACCGGGTGGACGGCCTGCTGCAGACACTCACGCAGGCCGACAAGCGCATCGCGCCCGCGCTGGCCCAGCGGCTCAAGCTGATGGCCGGCCTGGACATCTCCGAGAAGCGCCTTCCGCAGGACGGCCGCTTCACGCTGCGGCTGTCCGACCGCACGCTGGACGTGCGCCTGTCCACCATGCCAAGCCAGTACGGCGAATCGGTCGTCATGCGCCTGCTGGGGCAGGGCTCGGCGCTGCGCCGGCTGGGCGACATCGGCATGCCCGACGACATGCTCAAGCGCTTCCGCGAGCTGCTGGGCCGCGACTCGGGAATGATCCTCGTCACCGGCCCGACGGGTTCGGGCAAGACCTCCACGCTGTACGCCGCGCTGGCCGAGATCGACGCCGAGCAGCAGAAGATCATCACCGTGGAAGACCCGGTCGAGTACCGCCTGCCAGGCCTCACGCAGGTGCAGGTCAACGACAAGATCGAGCTGGACTTCGCCCGCGTGCTGCGCGCGGCGCTGCGCCAGGACCCCGACGTCATCCTCGTCGGCGAGATGCGCGACGCCCAGACCGCCGAGATCGGCCTGCGCGCGGCCATCACGGGCCATCTGCTGCTGTCCACGCTGCACACCAAGGACACCGTCTCCACGCCGTTCCGCCTGCTGGACATGGGCGCCCCGCCCTTCATGGTGGCCACGTCGCTGCAGGCCGTGCTGGCGCAGCGGCTGCTGCGCGGTGTCTGCAAGCACTGCGCCGAGCCGCACCGCGCCACGCCGCAGGAGCAGGCCTGGGTGGAGCAGGTGATGGCGCTGAACGGCGAGACCGCACCGGTCAGCAGCGTGAAGGGCCGGGGCTGCGCGGAATGCAACGGCACCGGCACGCAAGGCCGGCGCGGCATCTACGAGATGCTGGAGCTGGACCCCGACATGGCGCTGGCCATCCAGCGCAGCGACGCAGGAGCCTTCATCGCCGCGGCGCGCCGCTCGCTGAAGGGCAAGACGCTGGCCGACCGCAGCCTCGCGCTGGTGCGCGAGGGCAAGACGTCGTTGGCCGAGGCGGTCCGCATCAGCGTCGACGCCGAATGAAGACCGAGCAAAGCCGCAGAGGCACCGAGCCACGGGGACGGTGTCGTGGCGCTCCGTCGGTGCCGCAGTGGCTCGGCGTCTGTGTTTGGCCATGCAGGCCTGGGTTCAGGTCATGAACTTCGCCTTCAAGGGCCGCAACGGCCGCGGTGAGCTGGTCGAAGGCATCGTCGATGCCGTCAACAGTGATGCCGTGGCTGCGCAGTTGATGGCCGGCGGCGTCGTGCCGGTCAGCATCGAGGCAACGCCGGATGCCGTCAGCGTGGTCGACGGTGGCAACTGGCTGCAGGCGCTGCTGGCCCGACCCATCACCGGCGAGGACACGCTGGTGCTGACGCGCCAGTTCTACACGCTGCAGAAGGCCGGCGTGCCCATCCTGCGGGCGCTGGCCGGGCTGGAGGCGTCGACCGCTCACCCCGGCATCGTCAACCTGCTGCAGGACGTGCGTGCCAGCCTCGACCAGGGGCGCGAGCTGGCCGCCGCCTTCGCGCGCCACCCCACCGTGTTCAGCGCCTTCTATGTCGCCATGACGCGCGTGGGCGAGCTGACCGGCCGCCTCACCGAGGTGTTCCAGCGCCTGTCCGAGCACCTGGAGTTCGAGCTGGACATCCGCGCCCGCATCAAGCAGGCGCTGCGCTACCCGGTCATGGTCATCATCGCGATGGGCATTGCGCTGGTGGTCATCAACCTGTTCGTGCTGCCCAAGTTCGCCGAGGTCTTCGCGCACTTCAAGAGCGAGCTGCCGCTGATGACGCGCATCCTGCTGGGCTTCTCGGGCTGGACGGTGAAGTGGTGGCCGCTGGTGCTGGCCGGCGGCATCGCGGCCGTGTTCGCCTGGCGCAACTGGGTGGCCTCGACCGGCGGCCGCTACACCTGGGACCGCCTCAAGCTGCGCCTGCCCATTGCCGGGGACATCGTGCTCAAGGCCACGCTGGCCCGCTTCGCGCGCAGCTTCGCGCTGGCCAGCAGCTCGGGCGTGCCCATCAGCCAGGCCATGACGGTGGTGGCGCAGACGGTGGACAACGCCTACATCGGCGCCCGCATCGAGCAGATGCGCGACGGCGTGGAGCGCGGCGAGAGCATCTCGCGCTGCGCGACCGGCACCGGCGTCTTCACGCCCATCGTGCTGCAAATGATTGCGGTGGGCGAGGAAACGGGCGAGCTGGACACGCTGATGACCGAGATCGCGCAGATGTACGAGCGCGAGACCGACTACGCGATCAAGGGGCTGTCCGCCGCCATCGAGCCCATCCTGCTGGCCATCATCGGCGCGCTGGTGCTGGTGCTCGCGCTGGGCGTGTTCCTGCCGCTGTGGAATCTCGGCCAGGCGGCGATGGGCCGCTGAAGGTCGGGTGCGTGACGCCTGCAACGGTTTGCAGGCCGCTTGCACCCAGCCCGCGAAGGCGTGCGCTTTTCACTCCTGCGCAGGCCGGGCTTGCACGATAGTGCGTGCATCCCCGGACGACAGCGCGCAGCGCAGGAAGGACTCCCCATGAACAAGCCCCAACAAGCCGGTTTCACGCTCATCGAACTGGTGATGGTCATCGTCATCCTCGGCGTGCTGGCCGCCGTGGCGCTGCCCAAGTTCGTCAACGTCGACGACGACGCCAAGCAGGCGGCCGTCAACGGTGTCGCCGGCGCGCTGAGCTCCGCTTCGGCGATCAATTACGCCAGCCGCAAGGCCAAGGGCGAGACCGGCAGCGCTTCCACGAACAAGACCGTGGCCATCACGACCTGCGCTGGCGTGGCGAACGCGTTGCAGGGCGGCCTGCCGAGCGGCTACACCATCACCGAGCCGACCAGCGGCAGCCCCATCACCGCAGAGGCCACCATCACCAACTGCGTCGTGACGGGCAATGGCAAGACCGCCAACTTCACGGCCACCGGTATCTCCTGATGCGCCTGCCGCGCAACACGCGTGGCTCATCGAACTGCGGCCGTCGCTGCGGTTTTACGCTGATCGAGCTCATCCTCGTCATCGTGATCACAGCCGCCCTGGCGGTGTTCGCGCTTCCCAAGGTGCTGGACACGACGCTGTGGCGGCTGCGTTCGTTTGGCGACGAGCTCATGGCCCGGCACCAGGGGATGCTGCGCCTGGCGCTGCAGCAGCGCCGCCCCATCGTCGCCACCCTCACAGGCACGGGTGTGAGCTGGGCCTACGCCAGCAGCCCGAGCGGCGCCGTCATCGCCAGCCTGCCCTGCCCTGCGGCCGCATCGCCCTGCATCGCCGAGGGCGGCAGCCGCACCGTCACGTTCAACAGCGCCAACAGCGGCAGCACGGCCACCAGCACGGCCGCCAGCCTGACCGTGACCGTGGCCCATGGCAGCTACAGCCGCGCCTACCGCATCGAGGCTGACACGGGGCTGATTTACCCCGCTCCCTAAGCCTTGAGGCCACCCCTTGCTGGGCTAGCATGATGTGCATGCAACTCCACCGCCGCCAGGCCCAGGGCCTCACGCTGATCGAGCTGCTGCTGTTCATCGCGGTCGTCGGCATTGCGCTGGCGGCCATGCTGCGGGTCTTCACGACCGCCACGGCGGCCAGCGCCGATCCCCTCATCCGCCGCCAGCAACTGGCCATCGCCGAATCCCTGCTGCACGAGGTGCAGCTGATGCCGTTCACCTGGTGCGACCCGGAGGACGCCAACGTGACGACGGCCACGTCGGCGGCGGGCTGTGCCAGCCTGGTCGAAGCCCCGGGGCCGGTCGAGAACAGCGAAACCCGCTACGGCCCCGACTACTTCAACAACGTCAACGACTACGCCGGCTTCACGATGACGGGCATCCGCGACATCACGAACGCCGCCGTCGCGGGCCTCAGCGGCTACACCGCCAGCGTGGCCGTGACTAGCGCCGCACTGGACTCCCTGGCTGCCGCCGAGGCGCTCAGGATCACCGTCACCGTTTCCGGCCCCGACAACAGCAGCGTGGTGCTGCAAGGCTGGCGCACCCGTCATGCTCCGACCGCGCCGTTCTGAGCGGGGTTTCACGCTGGTCGAGGCGGTCATGGTGATCGCGATCACCGGCGTCGTCATCGCCATGGTGTCCATCTTCATCGCGCCGGCCACGCTGTCGTACTTCGCGACCGCCGAGCGCACGCAGCTGGGCGACGAAGCCGATACAGCGCTGCGGCGCATCAGCCGCGACCTGGCCAGCGCACTGCCCAACAGTGCACGCGTCAGCGGCAGTAGCCTGGAGCTGATTCCCATCAGCGGGGCGGCCCGCTACGCTGTCGAGAGCGGCGACACGCTGCTGTTCGGCGTGGCCGACGCCAGCTTCGACATCGTCGGCCCCGCGCTGCGCCTGGCCGCCGGCAACCAGCGGCTGGCCTGGTACAACCTGGGCAACGGCGTGCCCGACGCTGACGCCTACACGCAAGCCAATGTCCGCGTGGCGTCCAACGCGGCGGGCAATGCTGCCAACATCAGCCTCACCGGCGCCGCGTTGCCTAATGCCCTGCTAGCGCCGCCCTACCGGGTCTACGCGATCGAGCAGCCCGTCACCTACCACTGCGACACCGCCGCCGGCACGCTGACCCGCCGCACGGGCTACGGCTTCCTGGCCACGCAGGCCAGCCCGCCGTCGGGAGGCAGTGTCACCGTGCTGGCACGCCATGTGCTGAGCTGCAGCTTCAGCCATGACAGCACCGGCGCGTCGGCCCGCCACGCGCTGGTGACACTGCGGCTGCAGCTCGGTGTCGCCGACGCTGGCAGCCCGGCTCGGGACGAGTCGGTCACGCTGTACCGCACGGTTCACCTGGACAACCTGCCCTGATATGAACACGCGCTTCGCCCGCTCGCCTCGCGGCTTCACGATGATGTCCATGCTGTTCATCCTCGTGGTGCTGGCCGCGCTGGGCACGGCGCTGGCGGCGCTGAGCCAACGCCAGCAGCTGGGCATCGCCGGCGAGCTGGCGGCCGCCAAGGCCTACCAGGCGGCGTTCGCCGGGCTGGAGTGGGGCAGCCACCAGATCCTGCGCGCCGGCGGCCAGCCGGCCTGCTTCGCCACGCGCAGCATCGCAATGACCGATCAGCTCGCGGGCAACACCGTGACGGTCAGCTGTACGCGCACGCCCGCCAGCGGCACGGTCGCCGACGGCGATCAGGCGCTGGCCTTCTACACGCTGGTGGCCACGGCCTGCAATCTGCCGGCCAGCGGCGCCTGCCCCAATGCCGCGACCACCGAACCCACCTACGCCGAGCGCCAGCTCAGCCGCAGCCTGAGCATCGCCACGCCATGATCCGCCGGCTCGTCCACCTGCTCGCCACCGCCGCGCTGGCCCTGCCCTCGCTCGCGCAGGCCGTGGCCTACGACCTGCCCAACAACATGCCGCCGGGCTGCTCGCGCAGTGGCAGCAGCTACACCTGCCAGGGCGGCAACCTGGGCCACAACGACACGGTCACCGTCAGCTCGCCCAAGCCAGCGACGGTGACCATCAACGGCAACTTCGGCACCGAGAACGCGCAGATCAACCAGGCCGGCAGCGCCAGCGACCTCACGCTGATCGTCAAAGGCACGCTGACGCTGGGTTACCAGGCGCGCATCAAGGCCAACATCACCGCCAATGCCGTCAACGACGCCGGCGGCGGCGCGGTCAGCCTGGTGGGCAACCTGACGGCCAATGGCGGCAACATCTCGCTGGCCTACCAGACCTCGGTGACCGGCAATGTCACCACCAGCGGCACCGGAACCATCACCACGGGCCAGAACGGCACCATCACCGGCAATGTGTCGGGTGGCAGTGGCAGCATCACCATCAGCGAGACGAGCAGCGTCACCGGCAGCGTGACCGGTACCGGCAGCATCACCATCGTGCAGCGGGCCGTGGTGGCCGGCAACGTCAGTACCAACGGCAACGTCAGCCTGGGTTTCCAGTCGCGCGTGAACGGCAACCTCAGCACCGGCGGCGCCGTCACGCTGGAGCAGGAGTCGCGCGTGGGCGGCACGCTGACCGGCGGGGCCGGCAACGTGGCGGTGGGCTACGCGGCCACCGTCGTCGGCGCGCTGCAGACCTCCACCGGCACCATCAGCTTCGACCAGAACGCCGTGGCCCAGGCCTGCGTGCGCTCCACCGGCAGCGCCAGCATCACGCTGGGCTATCAAAGCAGCATCCACAGCGTGTGCTGCGGCAGCAGCTGCGGCAACAGCTGCGTCACCAACAACTCCACGTACGCCATGCCGCAGGCCTGTGCGGCCAGCGTCAGCCTGCTGGCCGACTACCGCATGGATGAGACCACCGCGTGGAACGGCAACGCCGCCGAGGTGCGCGACAGCAGCGGCAACGCCCATCACGGCCAGGCGGCCACGGCGTCCGCCGGCACACCGGTCGCGACCACGCTGAGCGGCTCGCCGGCCTATGGCACCACCAGCAGCGGCAGTTGCGGCTACGGCCAGTTCAACCGCGCCAGCCCCAGCACCACGCACGCCTATGTGCAGTTGCCTGCCAGCTTTCCAGCGCTGAGCGGCAGCTTTACCGTCATGGCCTGGATACGCAGCAGCTCGCCATCGTCAGCGAACCAGCGCATCTTCGCGCATGACGACAACCAAAACGGCTGGGCCCTGAGCCTGGGCGACTCGGGCAGCGCCGCCATTCGACTTTTCAACCGGAGACTCGGCGCAACAGGTGCTGTCACCACGGGAGGGACCAACGGCAGCGGTGCCGGAAACGCGAACTGCAACAGCGGCACTTTCTGCCTCGACAGCGCCCCCGTTGTCGCCTCCAACACCTGGTACTACGTGGCGGTGCTGGTCGACAGTGCCCACAAGCAGGCAGAGCTACGGATCTACAACACCAGCGGCACGCTGCTGGCCAGTGCCAGCTCGGCTTTCACCAGCACCTGGGCCACCGGCAGCGGCGGCACGACTGTCGGCGGTGAGTCGGCCAGTTCCAGTGAGGGAAGGAGCAGCGGCTTCCACTTCAACGGCAATATCGACGAGCTTCAGGTCTACAGCGGCCTGCTCACCAGCAGCGCCATCAGCGCCCAGCTCAGTCGCTCGCGCAGCTGCCCACTGCCGGCCATCAGCAGCTTCACGTTCAGCGGCACGGGCAGCGCCTCCACCTGCGCCCCGCAGACGCTGACGATCACGGCGAGGGACAGCAATGGCAACACGCTGACCAACTACACCGGCTCCGTCAACCTCAGCACCAGCACGGGCGATGGCGACTGGAGCGCCGGCACCGGCCCGGCGCCATCGGGCACGCTGACACCCGGCGCCACCAACAGCGGCCAGGCCAGCTACACCTTTGCCGCGGGCGATGCGGGCGTCGTCAGGCTGCGGCTGGCCCACAGCCTGGCGCAGAACCTCACGGCTACGGCGGTGGACAGCGTGGTCTCCAGCACCAGCAGCACGTCCGCCGCCATCACCTACCGCGACAACGCCTTCGTGTGGGATGAGGACACCGGCAACCTCGTCAGCGGCAGTTTCGTCGCCGTGGCCGGCCGCAACCACGACATGCGCGTGCGCCTCTACAAGAAGGACCCGAGCACCGGCAACTGCAACGTCGCGACCGACTACACCGGCACCCGCAACCTCAAACTGTGGCGCACTGATAGCGGCGGCAGCTGGGCGGCGCCCAGCGTCGTCAGCCCCGCGCTCACCGTGCCCGCCACCCGGCCCGCCAGCAACAATCTGACGGCGCTGAGCTTCAACGCTGGCGTGGCCACCTTCAGCCTGGCCACGACCAACGTCGGCAAGTACGCGCTGAGCCTGGAAGACGACTCGCTGGCCTATGCCGCCACGGCCATCACCAGCAACAACGACCTGTTGACCGTGCGCCCCTTCACGTTGGCCATCAACGGGCTGACACTGGCCGGCACGGCCAACCCGGGCGGCAGCGCGGCGATCGACAGCGTCTTCGGCAAGGCCGGCGCGCCGTTCTCGGCCACCGTCACCGCCTACCGATGGAGCAGCGGCGCCGACAGCAACAACGACGGCGTGCCCAACAGCGGTGCCACGCTGGCGCAGGTGTCGGCCGGTGGCGTGGCAACAGGCTTCAACAGCGCCGTGTCGTTGACGGTGGCAGCCGGCTCCGTGACGCCTAGCGGCGGCAGCACCGGCACGCTGACCAACAACGTCATCAGCAGCTTCAGCAGCGGCGTCGGCAGCACCAGCACGCTGAGCTACAGCGAGGTCGGTAGCTTTGCGCTGAACACCAGCGCCGTCGTCGGCGCCTACCTCGGCACCGCTGGCCTGAACCTTGACGCGCTGGTGTTCAAGGCCAGCGGCGAGCAGGACGGCCGCGTGGGCCGCTTCGTGCCCGCCGGCTTCGACGTCGGGAACTTCGTCGTCACGCACCGCAGCTCCATGGGCTGCTCACCGGCCTCCACCTTCAGCTACATGGGCGAGGGCATGAACTTCGCGTTCCGGCTCACTGCGCGCAATGCAGCCGGCGGCACCACCCAGAACTACACCGGCGCTTTCGCCAAGTTCGACGCGAGCAACGCTGCCAACTTCAACGTGGCAGGCATCTCTGGCACGACCATGTGGAAGCCCGGAGGCCGCATGACGACGGCCTTCGGCGCCGGCACCTGGAACAGCGGCGTCGTCAACGTCAGCCTGACCGCCAACGGCCAGCGCGGCAGCAGCCCGGACGGCCCCTTCCCCAATGCACAGTTCGGCATCGCCCCGGTAGACAGCGACGGCGTGGGCATGCTGACGCTGAATCTCGACACCGATTCGCCCACCGACGGCGCAGACCGTGCGCTACTTGGCCAGGTTTCGCTCCGATACGGTCGCTTACGACTGCAGAATGCGATGGCCGCTGCAAAACGAGCGCTCAGGTTACCGCTCACCGCCCAATACTGGGACAGCACCACTGCCACCTTCAAGACCAACGACTTGGACGCCTGCACCCGCATCACCGCCGCCAACCTGAGCTTCGGCAACTTCCGCAAGACGCTCACCACGGCTGACGCCGTCATGAGCCCCAATGCCGTCACTGTCAGCCCTACGCAGCCCGCCTTCATCACGCTGGCGGCGCCGGGCGGCGGGCGCGTGGGCAGCGTGGACGTCGCCATCGCGCTGGGCTCCAACAATGCCGATGCTTCCTGTCTGAGCTGGACGCCGACCACCGCCGCCACGGCCGGTGCCAACCTCAATGCAATGCGCGGCGCTTGGTGCGGCAGCGCCTCCGCCCTGCGCGACCCCAGCGCCCGTGCGACGTGGGGGCTGTACCGCGGCGCCGACGGCGTGCTCTACCAGCGGGAGAACTATTGATGCGCTGGCCCTGGTCACCCCGCCGCAATGGGAACCGCCTGCTGCTTCGACGTGACGGACAGGCCTGGGCCTTCGTGCTGACCGACGGCCCGCCCGGCGAGCAACCGGCCCGGCTGCTGCGCTGGGGCCTGCTGCCCGAGTCAAGACCGGTCCCTGCCGGCGACGCCATCGCCCTGTTAGACCCGACCGACTACCAAGTGCTGAAGGTCGACACGCCCAGTGTGCCGCAGGACGAACTGAAGGCGGCCGCCCGCTGGCAGATCAAGGAACTGGTGGATGCCGACGTGGCCGAGCTGACGCTGGATGTCATGCACGTCGGCGGCGACGCCGAGCGGCCCAACGCCACCAGCGCGCGGCAGCTGTTTGTCGTCGCGGCGCGCAACAGCGCCATCAAGGCGCTGGCCGAGGGTGCCGCTGCCGTCAATGATCAGGTGCGCACGGTCGACATCTGGGAGACCGCACTACGCAATCTGGTGGCGGCGCGAGCCCGGGCCGACGACCTGGCCGCCCGGGCCTGCGCAGCCGTGCTCATCGACGGCCAGCACTGCCTGCTGGTGGTGTGCGTGGGCGACGAGCTGTTCTACACCCGCCGCCTGCAAGCCGACCCGCGGCTGCTGGCGCGCGCGGTTGGCGCGGCGCCCGAGGCGCTCGAGGCCGAGGTGCCCCTGGGCTTCGAGTACCTGCCCGGCGGCAGCTTCGACGGCGGTGAGCCGCAGGAGTCGCCGCTCATCGTCGAGCTGCAGCGCTCCATCGACGTGTGGGAGCGCAGTTGGCCCGACCTGCCACTGGCGCGCCTGTATGTCGCCGCAGCCGCCCACGGTCCCGAACTCGCCGCCCTGATCCAGCGCGAGCTGGGCCAGCGCACGGTGGCACTGGACGCGCTGGCCGCCTTCGCGCCTGGCGCTTCCGAGCCAGAGGGCGACGCTGCTCAAGCACGGGCCGCCTGCCTGCCGCTGTTGGGCGCAGCGCTGCGCCTGGACACCAGAAAGCTGTGATGGCCCAGCAGATCAACCTCCTCACTCCCATACTGCTGGCGCCCCGGCGCCACTTCTCTGCGCTGACACTGCTGCAGGCCAGCGCCCTCTTGCTGGCCGTGGGACTGGTCACCGCGCTGTGGCTGCAACAGCGCGACCGCGCCGCCGACGTCGAGCACCAGGCGCTGCTGGCCCGCTACGCCGCCGAGCGCCAGCAACTCACTGCCGCCCGCGCGAGCCTGCCCGCGCCGCAGGATGCCGGCACCCTGCAGCAGCAGTTGCAGGCGCTGGAAGCCGGCAACGCCCAGCGGCGCGCGCTGCTGCACAGCCTGGCCGGCAGCGACACTGGCGCCGGCCAGCGCCACTCGGAGCTGCTGGCCCTGGTGGCGCGCACCCTGCCGGCCTCGGCCTGGCTGGGCGAGCTACGCTACGCCCCCGGGCGTCTGGAGCTCAGCGGCGGCACGCTGAACACAGCCGTGCTGCGCCCTTGGCTGGCGCAGCTGTCGGCCCATCCGCTGCTGACGGGCCAGCAACTCACCGCTCTACGCGTGGAACGCCTGGGCGCGCCGGGGGGCGACGCCGATAGGCCGCTGCTGCCTGCCGCCGACCGGCTGGCCCAGAGCGGCGTGCCGGTGTGGGCCTACCGCGTGGTCAGCGCGCCGGCCGGCGGCGCCTCGGAGGCCGCGCGATGAAGGCCTCCACGCCCATCAGCCTGGCACCACTGCGTGCGGTCTGGGAGCGCCAGGCGCGGCGCATCGACGCGCTGAGCCTGCGCGAGCGTGCCATCCTCTTCCTGAGCCTCGTCGCCGTGCTGGCCGCGCTGTTCGACACCCTGGTGCTCACGCCACAGACGGCCCGCGCCAAACAGCGCAGCGACGCACGCGTCCAGCAGGAGGCCGAGCTGGCGCAGCTGCGCGAGCTGTTCGTGGCCACCAGCCGCACCACCAGCGACCCGGCCCTGGCCTTAAGAACCCAGTTGGAGGCCGCCAGCGCCGAGCGTGCCCAGTTGGACGAGCAACTACTGCATAAGAACGGCAGCGCCGGGGGCGGCCAGGACCTGGCCGTGCTGCTGCAGCGCCTGCTGGCCCGCCAGCCCGGCCTGGTGCTGGAGCGGCTGACACTGCTGCCCGATGCACCGGTGGCCGCCCCGCAGTCGGGCGCGTCGGCACCGGCCGCGCTGGCCGGCATCACTTGGCAGGGCGTGGAGCTACAGCTGCAGGGCGGCTACACCGAGCTGCAGCGCGAGATGCAGGCACTGGAGCGCGAACTGCCCGGCCTGCGCTGGGGCGATATGCAGCTCAGCAGCAGCAGCGCCGAGGCGCCGCGGCTGCGCGCGCAGGTCTTTCTGTTGAAGGTGCAGCCATGAAGCCGCCCAAGCCCTGGATTCCGCTGCTGCTGGGCCTTGGCCTAGCCCTGCCGCTGCTCGTGATAGCGCAGGAAGGCCAGCGCGACCCGACGGCCTGGCCGGAGGCGCTGCGAAGCGCGATGGCCGCGTCGACGCCGGCTTCCAGCGCGTCTGCCGAACGGGCCGGCATCCGCCAGGTCATCTTCAGTAACGGCCGGGGCTACGTCGTGCAGCGCGGCCGCCGCTACGCCGTGGGGGAGCAGCTCGACGGCGCCCGCATCGAACGCATCACCGAGCAGGCTGTGTGGCTACGCGAGGCCGGCCAGCTGCGCCGCGAGTCGCTGTACAGCGGCGTCGAGAAACGCCCGCCCGCGCCTGCCCGCGCCGCGCCCAAGCATTCCAAGGAGAAGCAGCCATGAAGGCTCCCGCCCCCCGACTCCCGCGCCTGCTGTTGCTGAGCGCCGCCCTCGCGCTGCTGGCCGGCTGCGCCGACAAGCCGCTGCGCGTGGCCCAGCCCAGCCAGGCCCTGCGTGACGAGCTGCAGGCGCCCCGCCCTGCGCCGGCCGCCGCGGTGGAGCGCGCCGCCCAGGCGCTGCCGGTGCCTGCCCCCGCGCCTGCCGCGCCGCCGGAGCCGCGCTTCGACCTCATCGTTAACGGCGCGCCGGCGCGCGACGTGTTCTTGTCCCTGGTCAGCGACACGCGCTACAGCATGCTGGTGCACCCCACCGTGACGGGGCAGCTGTCGGTAACGCTCAAGGACGTCACGATCCGCGAGTCGCTGGACGCCATCCGCGACGTCTACGGCTTCGACTACACCATCGACGGCCGCCGCATCACCGTCTTCCCGCCCACGCTGCAGACCCGCGTGTTCACGATCAACGCGCTGGCCCACCAGCGCAGCGGCCGCAGCGAGGTGCGCGTGAGCTCGGGCGCCGCGCCTATTGGCAGTGGTGGCAGTGGTGGCAGTGGGGGCAGCACAGGCGCAGGCGCCTCCGGCGGCGGCAGCGGCGGTAGCAGCGTGCAGCAGCAGGAGAGCAGCCAGCTCAGCACCAAGGTCGCCACCGACTTCTGGGCCGAGACCGCCGCCGCGCTGCGGGCGCTGGTGGGCAGCGGCGAGGGCCGTACCGTCATCACCAGCCCGCAGACCGGCACGGTAGCCGTGCGCGCCATGCCCGAAGAGCTGCGCCACGTGGAGGCCTGGCTCAAGGCCACGCGCATTGCGGTGGAGCGCCAGGTCATGCTGGAGGCCAAGATCGTGGAGGTCGAGCTGCGCGAGGGCTACCAGAGCGGCATCGACTGGTCGCGCGTGGGCGAGCGCGGCGCCATCGGCCAGACCAGCGCCAACCCGTCCACACCGAGCGGCGTGAACAGCATCATCAACCCGCTGGTCAGCAACACGCGCGGCCTGCCCACGCTGTCCAGCGGCACGCAAAGCCCCAGCTGGCCCGACCTCATCCCCCTGCCCTCGGCCGGCGGCGGCACCTTCGGCCTGGCGCTGGCGCGTGGCGGCTTCCAGGCGCTGCTGAGCTTCGTCGAGAGCCACGGCGACACGCAGATCCTGTCCAGCCCACGCATCGCGACGCTGAACAACCAGAAGGCCGTGCTCAAGGTGGGCACGGACGACTACTTCATCACCGGCATCAGCGGCAGCAACAGCGGCACCAGTACCGGCACCAACGGCAACACCACCAACCAGATCCCGACGCTGACGCTGACGCCCTTCTTCAGCGGCATCGCGCTGGACGTGACGCCGCAGATCGACGCGGCCGACATGATCACGCTGCACATCCACCCGTCGGTGTCGGCCGTCACCGAAAAGGTCAAGCAAGTGGACCTGGGCGAGGTGGGCAACTTCCGCCTGCCGCTGGCCAGCGCCAGCGTCAACGAGAGCGACACCGTGGTGCGCATCCCCGACGGCCACATCGTGGCCATCGGCGGGCTGATGCAGATGGAGTCGTCGCGGCGCGGCTCAGGCCTGCCCGGCGCGGACGCGAACCCGCTGACATCGACACTGTTCGGCAACCGCGCCAACAGCGGCCGCAAGCGCGAGCTGGTGGTGCTGATCAAGCCCAGCATCATCCGCAGCGCGGACGACTGGGCGCAGCACAACCGGCTGGTCAGCGAGTCGCTGAGCGACACCGAGAGCCGCGCCCGTCGCGTCATCCGGCTGGACGGCCCCGCCCCGGCCCCGGCCAAATGAGGCTCAGCCCAGCTCGGCACGCAGCTGCCGGGCGGCGGCCACCATGCGTTGCAGAGCCGGGGTCACCTCGGCCCACTGCCGGGTCTTGAGCCCGCAGTCCGGGTTGACCCACAAACGCTCGGCCGGCACCCGCTCAGCAGCACGTTTCATCAGCGTCACGATGTCCGCCTGGCTGGGGATGTTGGGCGAGTGGATGTCGTAGACGCCCGGGCCAATCTGGTTGGGGTAGCGGAAGCTGCGGAAGGCGTCCAGCAACGCCATGTCCGAGCGCGAGGTCTCGATGGTGATGACGTCGGCGTCCATGGCCGCGATAGCCGGCAGGATGTCGCTGAACTCCGAGTAGCACATGTGGGTGTGGATCTGCGTCGCGTCGGCCACGCCGCCCGCCATCAGGCGGAAGCAAGCCACGGCCCAGTCCAGGTAATCGCCCCACTGAGCGCGGCGCAGCGGCAGGCCCTCGCGCAACGCGGCCTCGTCGATCTGGATGATGGGCAGGCCGGCGCGCTCCAGATCCAGCACCTCCTCGCGCAGCGCCAGCGCGAGCTGCCGGCAGGTGATGGCGCGCGGCTGGTCGTCGCGCACGAAGGACCAGTTCAGCATGGTCACCGGCCCGGTCAGCATGCCCTTCATGGGCCGCTCAGTCAGTGACTGTGCATGGCGGCTCCAGGCCACGGTGATGGGCCGCGGGCGGCTGATGTCGCCGAACAGCAGGGGCGGCTTCACGCAGCGTGAGCCATAGCTCTGCACCCAGCCGAACTGGCTGAAGGCATAGCCGACCAGTTGCTCGCCAAAGTACTCCACCATGTCGTTGCGCTCGGCCTCGCCGTGCACCAGTACGTCCAGCCCCAGCGTCTCCTGGGCCTTCACGCAATGCGCGATCTCTCGGCGCATCGCGTCGTCGTAAGCCGCGGCCGTGACCTCGCCGGCCTTGAAGCGGCTGCGGGCCTGGCGGATCTCGGCCGTCTGCGGGAAGGAGCCGATGGTGGTCGTGGGAAAGGCGGGCAGCTGCAACCGCGCAGCCTGCGTGGCGGCGCGTTGCGCATGCGGCGAGGGGCGCTGGCCCAGCCTGGCATCCACGCGGGCCAGGGCCTGCGCGACCGCCGGGTTGTGCACGCGCGGGGACGCCCGCCGTCCCGCAAGCGCTGCGGCATTGGCGGCCAATTCGGCCTGCACGGCGGCGCGCCCCTCGCGCAGCGCGCGCGCCAGCAGCGCCAGCTCGTCCAGCTTCTGCAGCGCGAAGGCCAGCCAGGACCTGAGCTCGGCG
Source organism: Pelomonas margarita (assembly GCF_043555875.1). NCBI lineage: Bacteria > Pseudomonadati > Pseudomonadota > Betaproteobacteria > Burkholderiales > Sphaerotilaceae > Roseateles > Pelomonas margarita. The sequence goes on from NZ_JBIGHW010000011.1 coordinate 30,050, forward strand.
TCCAGTTGCTGCTCCTGGGCCAGGTCCACCGGCACGTGCAGCAGCGAGCAGGACGGCGCCAGCCAGAGCCGCTCGCCCAGTTGTCGGGCCACGGGCTCCAGCCAGTCCAGCGTGGCGTTCAGGTCGGTGAGCCAGATGTTGCGGCCGTTGATGACGCCCAGCGACAGCACACGGTCGCCCGGCAAGGCGGCCAACAGCGGCGCCACCTCGTCCCGGGCGTTGACGGCGTCCAGGTGCACGCCCTGCACCGGCAGCTCGGCGAGCAGTGGCAGGTTCTCGCGCAGCGGGCCGAAATAGGTGGCCACCAGCAGCTGCGCGCGGCGCGTGCCCAGCACGGCATAGGCATCCCGGTATGCCTGGGCCCAGCCAGGGTCGAGCTCGGTCGCCAGCAGCGGCTCGTCGATCTGCACCCAGCGGGCGCCGTGCGCCGCCAACGTGTCCAGCAGCTCGGCATAGACCGCCAGCAATGGCGACAGCAGGTCCAGGCGCTCGCTGCCGTCCTTGGCCTTGCCGAGCGCCAGGTAGGTTAGCGGACCGATCAGCACCGGCTTGGCATGCCGGCCCTGGGCCTGGGCCTCGGCCAGCTGCTGCAGCAGTCGCGAGGCGTCCAGGTGGAAGGTCTGACCGGCCCGGAACTCTGGAACGATGTAGTGGTAGTTGCTGTCGAACCACTTGGTCATTTCGCCGGCTGCGACGCCGCAGCAGGCGCCGTGCCCCGCGACCTGCGGGGCCGACCGCCCGCGGGCGACGCGGAAGTAGTTGTCCAGCTCCGGGCCGTCGAAGCCCTGGAAGCGCTGCGGCAGGTGGCCCAACGTGAAGCTCATGTCCAGCACCTGGTCGTAGAGCGAGAAGTCACCGACAGGTACGAGGTCCACTGCGGCCTGCGCCGCCCAGTGGCGCTCGCGCAGCAGTGCGGCCTGGGTGTTCAGCTCAGCCGCGCTGCTGCGGCCTTGCCAGTAGGCCTCCAGCGCGAACTTGAGTTCGCGGCGCGCGCCGATGCGGGGAAAGCCAAGGTTGTGGGTGCGGGTCATGTCGGTCTGGCCAGGGAGTGAAGTGCAGGGAGCGGCATGCTAGGAATCGAAAACCATGAAGTAAAATGGTCATTTTTCAGAGATCGATCGATTTCATTCATGCTTGAGCGCGCCCACCTGGCCATCATTCGCGAAGTCGACCGCCAAGGTTCGCTGACGGCCGCGGCTGGCGTGCTGTGCCTGACGCAGTCCGCGCTGAGCCACGCGATGAAGAAGCTGGAAGGCCAGCTGGGTACGGACATCTGGCTGCGCGAGGGCCGCTCGCTGCGCCTGACGCAGGCCGGCGAGTACCTGCTGGCTGTGGCCAACCGGCTGCTGCCGCAGCTGGACATGGCCGAGCAGCGGGTGCGCCAGTTCGCGGCCGGCACGCGGGGCGCGCTGCGCATCGGCATGGAGTGCCACCCTTGCTACCAGTGGCTGCTGAAGATCGTCTCGCCCTACCTCGAGGCCTGGCCGGACGTGGAGGTGGATGTACGCCAGAAGTTCCAGTTCGGCGGCATAGCCGCGCTGTTCGGGCACGAGATCGACCTGCTCGTCACACCCGACCCGCTGCACAAGCCGGGCCTGCACTACGAGCCGGTGTTCGACTACGAACAGGTGTTGGTGGTGAGCGAGCGCCATGCGCTGGCCGGCGCGGCCCATGTGCTGCCAGCACAGCTGGCGGAGGAGGTGCTCATCACTTACCCCGTCGCGGTGGAGCGGCTGGACGTCTACACGCAGTTCCTGCTGCCCGCCGGCATCACGCCGCGCCAGCACAAGCCCATCGAGACGACGGACATCATGTTGCAAATGGTGGCCAGCGGCCGCGGCGTGGCCGCGCTACCGCGCTGGCTGGTGCAGGAGTACTCGGCCCGGCTGGACATCGTGCCGGTCAAGCTCGGCGAGCACGGCGTGGCCAAGCAGATCTACCTCGGCGCCCGCGAGAGCGAGCTGCAGGTGGACTATCTGCAGGCCTTCATCGACCTGGCCCGCCGCAGCGGCGCCGCTACAGCAGGCTGACGTTGGGCAGGTGCAAGCGCGAGGTCTCGCGCATGATGCGCACGAAGTCGGCCAGGAAGGGCTTGGCCGCCAGGGATGGGGTGCTGACGGCGTAGAGCCGGCCGGTCAGCCCCTGCGCACCGATGCGCTGCCGTGCCACGTAGCCGCGCGCCAGATAGCCCTCCACCGCCCACAGCGGCAGCGCTGCCACGCCGCGGCCGCTGGCCACGAGCTGCAAGATGGCCACCGTCAGCTCGCTGGTGCGGCGCGGCGGGTTGATGCCAGCCGGCTGCAGCACCTGGCGCACGAGGTCCAGCATGTCGTCGGGTACCGGGTAGGTGATCAGCGTCTCGGCCGCGAAATCGGCGGCCGCCAGCCACGGGCGCGCCAGCAGCGCATGGCCCTTGCGCAGCAGCGCGACGATCTCGAAGCTGAACAGCGGGTGTACCACCACGCCGCCTTCGCCTGCGTCCACGTCGGAGACGATGGCCAGCTCGGCGCGGTCCTGGTGCAGCAGGCCGACGGGGTCGGTGTGGAAGCCAGACACGATGTCCAGCTCCACCTCCGGCCAGCGCTCGCGGAAAGCGTCCATGGCCGGCATCAGCCAGTCGAAGCAGGTGTGGCACTCGACCGCAATGCGCAACTGGCCCGCCGAGCCGGCCACCAGCCGGCGCATGTCGGCCTCGGCCGCGTCCACCTGCGGCAACACCAGGTCGGCCAGCGCCAGCAGCCGCTGGCCGGCGACGCCGAACACCAGGGGTTGGCTCTTGCGCGCGAACAGCTCGGTGCCGTAGTGCACCTCCAGCGCCTTGAGCTGGTGCGACAGCGCCGACTGCGTGAGGTTGAGCGCCTGCGCCGCGCGCGACAGGTTGCCCGCCTCGCGCAGTGCGGCCAGCGTGCGCAAGTGGCGCAGCTCCAGAGGCGTCATCATGAATTAACCTATTGGTTAGCCTGAAATTATTTCGTTTGAATCATAGTCGTGCGGCAGGAATGATGCGAACCAATTTCATCCACATCAAGCCTTCCATGATCCGGATTCATGATTCCCACGCCTGGCACTGGCCATCCTCCCCAGCGTTCGATGCCACGGCAGCGCCAACGGCCGCACTGGACCTGCTGACCGTGGGTGAGCCGCCCATGGCCGACGGCCTGCAGGCCCACTGGCAGCTGCTCGGCTGCGAGGCCCCGACCGAGACGGCAACCTGTCCCTGGACCGGCCAGCCCTACCGCCGCCCCGTGCTCGACGACGCCAGCAGCTTTGCGCTGCTGGCCGAGCCCCTGCTCGCGCGGGTGGATGCCGTCATCGCGCGTCCCGCCAGCCCCAAGGTAGCGCTGCTGGGCCCGGTGAGCCTGCTGTCGCTGTGCGCCGAGGCCCAGCCGGGCGGCGACCGCCTGCGCCGGCTACCCGGGCTGTTGGATGTCTACGTGGCTTTGTTGACGCGGCTGGCCGCGCGAGGCGTGACATGGGTGCAGCTGGACGAGCCGCTGTTGTCACAGCCGCTGTCGCCCGCCTGGCAACAGGCGCTGCGCGAGGCCTATGGCCGCCTGAGCCGGGTCGACCAGCCTCTGCTGATCGCGGCCGGCGCGCTGCCGGATGAGGACAACCTGACGCTGGCCTGCGAGCTGCCGGTGGCCGGCCTGCAGGTGGATGCTGGCGCAGCCGCCCTGCCCCAGCTGGCCCGACGGCTGCCATGGGAGCGCGAGCTGTCGCTGGACCTCAGCCGCGCCAGCGCACCGCTGGCCGTGGCGCGCGAGATCCGCGCGCTGCGCGGTGGCCGCATCTGGCTGGCCCAGCCGCCGGGCGCGGCCGCCGCCGCGCAGCTGGGCGCCCTGCGCCGTGCACTGTGGCGCGAGGACTTCAGGCCTTGTCGCTGATCAGCTTCACGACGCTGGAGAAATCCAGCCCGCCGCGGCCGGCCTGCTTGTTCAGCGCATAGAGGTTGCGCGCCAGCTCGCCCAGCGGAATCGTGGCGCCCACGCCCATCGCGGCCTCGACGGCCAGGCCCAGGTCCTTGAGCATCAGGTCGTTGCCGAAGCCGCCGGTGTAGCCGCGCGAGGCCGGCGCGTTCTCCAGCACGCCGGGCCAGGGGTTGCACACCTCGGTGGCCCAGCTGCGGCCGGTGCTGACGGCCATCATCTGCGACAGCACCTTGGCATCCAGCCCATGGGCTGCTCCCAGGGCCAGCGCCTCGCCAGTAACGGCCATGATGACGCCCAGCGCCATGTTGTTGCACAGCTTGGCTACCTGGCCGGCGCTGCTGGCGCCCATGTGGAAGATGTTCTTGCCCATGGCCTGCAGCAGTGGGCGCGCGCGCTCTAGCACTTCAGCCTCGCCGCCAACGATGAAGGTCAGCGTGCCGGCCGCCGCTCCGGCCGTGCCGCCGGACACCGGTGCGTCCAGCATCGCGATGCCGCGCGCACTGGCCGCCTGCGCCACCTTCAGCACCGAGGCCGGCGCGATGGTGCTGCAGTCGATGACCAGCGTGCCGGCCGGCAGCCGGGCCAACAGGCCGTCGTCCGCGAGGTACAGCGCCTCCACATGCCGGCTGGCCGGCAGCATGGAGATGACGACCTGCGCGCCGTCCACGGCGGCAGCGGCCGTGGCGGCGATGCTCACGCCGGCTTGATCGGCCGCCTTGGCACAGGCCTCGGCGCTGAGGTCGAAGGCCTGCACGGCGTGACCGGCCCTGGCCAGGTTGACAGCCATCGGGCCGCCCATGTTGCCCAGGCCGAGGAAGGCGATGCGTGTGCTCATGTGTTTGTCTCCGTATTGAGGCTGGATCAGCCGTTCTTCCACTTCGGCGCGCGCTTGCCCAGGAAGGCGTTGACGCCTTCGCGCTGGTCCTCCGTGTCGAACAGGCCGACGAACAGTTCGCGTTCCTGGATCAGCACCTGCTGGGCCGGCATGTGGCGTGCGCCCTGGATGAGCCGCTTGCAGGCGGCGACGCTGCTGGGGCTCTGCTTCTGCACGGTTTCTGCCATCTGCAATGCGCGGGCCAGACCCTGGCCCTTGTCGGCAACCTCGTCGGCCAGGCCGATGCGCAGCGCCGTGGCGGCGTCCACGCGCTCGCCCAGCAGCACCATGCGCTTGGCCCAGCTCTCGCCGACGGTCCAGGTCAGCCACTGCGTGCCGCCCGCGCAGGGCAGCAGGCCCACGGCAGCCTCGGGCAATGCCATCACCGCGTGGCTCTCGACGACGCGCAGGTCGCAGGCCAGCGCACATTCGAGCCCGCCCCCATCGCATAGCCGTTGATGGCCGCGATGCTGACGCCGCGGAAAGCAGACAGCGCCTCGAAGGCGTCGCCGAAGCGCTTGGCCATGGTCGCCGCCACGCCCTTGTCGCCGTCGGCAAACAGCTTCAGGTCGGCGCCGGCGCTGAAGAACTTCTCGCCATCGCCGGTGATGATCAGCGCGTAGATCTCACGATCGGCGTTCAGGTCGTGCACCAGGCGCGTCAGCGCCGCGAGGCTGTCGGCCGTCCAGGTGTGGGCGGGCGGGTTGTGCAGCGTGACGAGGGCGGTGTGGCCGCGCTTTTCGAGCTTCAGGCCGGTGTGGTCCGTCATGTCGATTCCTTGTTCAGCGGATGGCGTCACCGGCGTCGTCCTGCAGCACGCGGCGGGACACGATGACACGCATGATTTCGTTGGTGCCTTCGAGGATCTGGTGCACGCGGGTATCGCGCACCAGCCGCTCCAGCGGGAACTCGTTCAGGTAGCCATAGCCGCCGTGCAGCTGCAGCGCCTCGTTGCAGACGGTGAAGCCCGCGTCAGTCGCGAAACGCTTGGCCATCGCGCAGTAGGTGGACGCCTCGGCATGGCCGGCGTCCAGCTTGGCGGCGGCCAGGCGCACCATCTGGCGTGCGGCCACCAACTCGGTGGCCATGTCGGCGATGCGGAACTGCAGCGCCTGCAGGCTGGCCAGCGGCTGGCCGAATTGGCGGCGGTCGTGCAGGTAGCGGCGCGCGGCATCCAGCGCGCCCTGCGCGGCGCCCACCGAGCAGGTGGCGATGTTGATGCGCCCGCCGTCCAGCCCCTTCATCGCGAGCTTGAAGCCCTCGCCTTCGGCGCCCAGCAGCGCCTCCGCGCCGACGCGCACGCCGTCGAACGCGATGGTGCGCGTCGGCTGGCTGTTCCAGCCCATCTTGTGCTCCTGCTTGCCGTAGCTGACGCCCGGCGCATCGGCCGGCACGACGAAGGCCGACACGCCCGACGGCCCGGCGCCGCCGGTGCGCGCCATGACGATGAGCACATCGGTCGCGCCCGCACCCGAGATGAAGGCCTTGCCACCGTTCAGCACCCACTGGGCGCCATCCCACTCGGCACGCGTCTTCAGCGAGCCGGCATCGGAGCCAGCGCCGGGTTCGGTCAGGCAGTAGGACGCCAGCTTGGCGCCGCTCACCAGGTCGGCGCCCCAGCGCTCGCACACGGCATCGCTGCCCCAGATGCCAAGCATCCAGGTGGCCATGTTGTGGATGGTGAGGAAGGCTGTCGTCGACGGATCGGCCGCAGCCAGTTCCTCGAACACCAGCGTCGCGTCCAGCCGCGGCAGCGCCAGGCCGCCAATGCGCTCGGGCGCGTACAGGCCGCAAAAGCCCAGCTCGCCGGCCGCGCGCAGCGTATCGCGCGGGAAGACGTGCTCGCGGTCCCATTGCGCGGCGAACGGCGCCAGCTCGCTGTGCGCAAAGCTGCGCGCGGTGGCAGCGAAGGCACGCTGGTCTTCGCTTAGTTCGAAGTCCATCGCGCGGCCTTACTTGAGGGAGATGGTGGTGTTGACGCCGGTGGACACGTCGTCATCGAACCAGCGCGCGGTGATCGTCTTGGTCTGCGTGTAGAACATGATGACCTGCTTGCCGTAGGGGCCCAGGTCGCCCAGCTTGGACGCGCGTGAGCCGGTGAACGAGAACAGCGGCACCGGCACCGGGATGGGCACGTTGATGCCGACCTGGCCGACGTCAATCTCTTCCTCGAACTTGCGCGCCGCGGCGCCGCTCTGCGTGAAGATGGCTGTGCCGTTGCCGTTGGGGTTGGCGTTGATCATGGCGATGGCCTCGTCCATGGTCTCGGCCTCGGCGATGCACAGCACGGGGCCGAAGATCTCCTGCTCATAGATGCTCATGCCGGGCTTGACGCCCGAGAAGATGGTCGGGCCGACGAAGTTGCCCTCGCGCAGCACGCCGTCCAGCGCCGGCTTGCGACCGTCCAGCTCCAGCCGCGCGCCCTCGGCGATGCCCCGCTCGATCAGCCCTTCCACGCGCTCACGCGCCGCGCAGGAGATGACTGGGCCCACATCGGTGCCGGCCGCGTCGCCCGCGCCGACCTTCAGCGTACGGGCCTTGGCCACCAGCTCGGGCACCCAGCCGCGAGCCTCACCCACGAGGATGGCCACCGACACCGCCATGCAGCGCTGGCCGGCAGCGCCGAAGCTGGCGCCGGCCAGCGCGTTCAGCGTCTGCTCCTTGTGCGCGTCAGGTAGCACGATGGCGTGGTTCTTCGCGCCCATCATGCATTGCACGCGCTTGCCCGAGGCAGACGCACGGTGGTAGACATGGGTGCCGACCTTGGTGGAGCCGACGAAGGACACGGCCTTGATGTCCGGGTGGTCACACAGCGCGTTGACGACGTCCTCGCCGCCGTGCACGACGTTGAGCACGCCAGCCGGGATGCCGGCCTGCAGCGCCAGCCGCACGAGTTCCATCGTCACCATCGGGTCCTGCTCGGACGGCTTCAGTACAAAGGTGTTGCCGGTAGCGATGGCCATCGGGAACATCCACAGCGGGATCATGGCGGGAAAGTTGAACGGCGTGATGCCAGCGCACACGCCCAGCGGCTGCAGCAGCGTGTAGGTGTCAACGCCGCCGGCAACGTTGTGCGCGCGCTCGCCCATCTGCAGGCTGCCGATGTTGGCGGCATGCTCCACCACCTCCAGGCCGCGGAACACGTCGCCCTCGGCGTCGGCCAGCGTCTTGCCCTGTTCGGCGGTCAGCGTCGCGGCCAGTGACTTCATGTTCTCGCGGATCAGCTGCTGGTACTTCAGGAACACACGGGCGCGGGCGCCGATGGGCGTTTTCTTCCAGGTCTTGAACGCGGCCTGCGCGCTGGCGATGGCCGCGGCCACTTCGTCCGGCGTGGCCATGGGCACGCGGGCCAGCACCTGCTGCGTGGCGGGATTCACGACGTCGCGCCAATGCGTCGTGCGGGACTCGACGAACTCGCCGTTGATCAGCAACGGGATGGTGGGCACGGCGTGGGCAAGGCTGGCGGTCATGAGTGTCTCCGGCGGTGTCGGGTGAAGAGGTGTTGCGGTCATCCCAGCTTTGCAAATTTGCCTGAACAAGGCGCAAATTCGCGCCTGCGGTTTGCAAAAATGCAAAATTGACCGAGGTGGCGATGGACTGGAACAACCTGCGTTTTTTCATGGAGCTGGCCCGGGCAGGCACGCTGCACGCGGCCGCGCGACGGCTGGAGGTGGACCACACCACCGTGGCCCGCCGCATCCGGGCGCTGGAGCAGCAGACCGGCGCCACGCTATTCACGCGCGAGGCCGACGGCCACCGCCTCAGCGAGGCCGGCCGGCAGCTGCTACCCAAGGTGGAAGCCATGGAGGCGGCCTTTCGCCAGATGGAGCGCAGCGGGCCGCTGGCGATGGCGGCCGACGAGGGGCTGTCCGGCGTCGTGCGCATCGGCGCCACCGAGGGACTGGCCACACGGGTGCTGGCGCCAGCGCTGGCGCAGTTCTCACGCCTGCACCCACGGCTGGTGGTAGACCTGCTGGCCCTGCCCCGCCTCGTACATCTGTCGCGGCGCGAGGCCGACATCGTCATTTCCCTGGAGCGGCCCGCGCGCGGGTCGGTCGTGGTTGCGAAGCTGGCCGACTACAGCCTGCACCTGTACGCCAGCCGCGACTACCTGGGCGACCAGCACGGGCCGCAGACGGTGGAAGAGCTCGCCGGCCACAGCTTCGTCAGCTACGTGGACGACCTGCTGTTCACCAAGGAGCTGCAGATCCTGGACGAGCTGCACCGGCCACAGCAGTTCGCGCTGCGCTCCACCAGCATCCTGGCGCAGTACGAGGCGGTAGCGGCCGGCGCCGGCATCGCCGTGCTGCCGGCCTTCGTCGCGGCGAGCGACGCACGGCTGGTGCGGCTGCTGCCGCAGCACCACTTCAAGCGCACCTTCTGGATGTCCATGCCACAGGAGGCGCGGCAACTGCCACGCATGCAGGCCGTGTGGGCGCTGCTGCGCGAAGTGGCCGAACGTGAGCAACTTCGCCTGCTGGCGCCCTGACGTGGCGGCCCGCCGGGCTCAGGTGTACTGCTTCTCCAGCGCGTCCCAGCCGGGCTTGCCCACGAGGCGCTGGCGCTCGGCGAATGGCGCCACCAGGCCGCTGCTCTCCAGCACCTGCTTGTCGTCGCGCAGCGCGGTGAGCGCCTTCTGCATGCCCATCACGGCACCCTGCAGCGCAGCGTTGGCATACAGCACGATGCCGTAGCCCAGTTGGCCCAGCTCCTCAGCACCGAAGATGGGCGTCTTGCCGCCGATGACCATGTTCATCAGCTGCGGCTTGCCCAGGCGCTTGGGCAGGGCGCGGACTTCGTCTTCTTTCGTGACCGCCTCGACAAACAGGATGTCGGCGCCCGCCTCGGCGAACATCTGGGCACGCTCGATCGCGGCCTCGAAGCCCAGCGTGGCGGCCGCGTCGGTGCGTGCCATGATCATGAAGTCCGGGTCGCGGCGCGCATCCACGGCGGCCTTGATCTTGGCCGTGGCCTCCTCGGCGGAAATGACTTCCTTGCCCGAGAAGTGGCCGCAGCGCTTGGGCGCGACCTGGTCTTCGAGCTGGATGCAGTCGGCACCGGCGCGCTCCAGCGTGCGCACGGTGTGGATGACGTTCAGCGCGTTGCCGAAGCCAGTGTCGGCGTCGACGATGAGCGGCAGGTTGACCGCATCGCGGATGCGGGCCGTGTGGTCTGCGATCTCGGCCAGACCCATGAAGCCTTGGTCGGGCATGCCGAACCACATGTTGGTGACGCCGGCGCCTGTGACGTAGAGCGCCTCGTAGCCGAGGTCTTCAATGACCTTGGCCGACAGCGCGTTGAACGCGCCTGGCACGATGACGCCACGGCGGGCTTCGACAAGGGCCTTGAGTTGCTTGCGGGTGGACATGACGTGTAGAAGTTGGGTTAGAAGCTGCACGCGGGAACGCGGACGACGCCTTCCATCAGGATGCGGGCGCTGCGGCTCATGACGGCCTTGGTGACCGTCCACTGGCCGTCGACCTGGCGGGCCTGGGCGCCGACACGCAGCACGCCGGACGGGTGACCGAAGCGCACGGCCGCCCGCTCGCCGCCGCCCGCGGCGAGGTTGACCAGCGTGCCGGGAATGGCTGCGGCGGTGGCGATGGCGACCGAGGCCGTGCCCATCATCGCGTGGTGCAGCTTGCCCATAGACAGCGCGCGCACCAGCAGATCGATGTCGCCGGCCGGTACGGCCTTGCCACTGGACGTGGTGTAGTCCGCCGCGGGCGCAACGAAGGCGATCTTGGGCGTGTGCTGGCGCGTGGCGGCTTCTTCGGCCGTCTGGATCAGGCCCATGCGCAGCGCGCCGGCCACGCGCAGCGCCTCAAACTTGGCCAGCAGCGCTGGCGAACCGTTGATGTGCTCGCGCAGCTCGGCGCCGGTATGGCCGATGTCGGCCGCGTTGACAAAGACGGTTGGGATGCCCGAGTTGATCAGCGTGGCCTTGACCGTGCCGAGGCCGGGCACGTCCAGGTCGTCGACCAGGTTGCCGGTCGGGAACATTGCTCCGCCGTCGTCGCCGTCGTCGGCCGGGTCCAGGAACTCCAGCACGATCTCGGCGGCCGGAAAGGTCACGCCGTCCAGCTCGAAATCGCCGCTCTCCTGCACCTGGCCGCTGCGCACGGGCACGTGGGCCACGATGGTCTTGCCGATGTTGGCTTGCCAGATGCGCACGGTGCAGATGCCGTCCTGCGGCACGTCGCGCACGTAGCCGGCATGGATGGCAAACGCGCCTGCGCCGGTCGACAGGTTGCCGCAGTTGCCACTCCAGTCGACAAAGTCCTTATCAATGGACACCTGACCGTAGAGGTAGTCCACGTCATGGCCGGCGCGCGTGCTGGGCGAGATGATCACGCACTTGCTGGTGCTGCTGGTGGCGCCACCCATGCCGTCGATCTGCGCGGCATAGGGGTCGGGGCTGCCGATGACGCGCTGGAACAGCCGGTCGCGCGGCTGGCCGGGCACGCGGCAAGTCTCGGGCAGGTCTTCCAGCCGGAAGAACACGCCCTTGCTCGTGCCGCCACGCAGGTAGGTGGCGGGGATGCGGACCTGAGGCTGCGCACTCATGCCGCGTGCTCCGCGAGGAAGTCCTGCGCAAAACGCTGCAGCACGCCACCGGCGTCGTGCACTTGCACCTCCTCGGCCGTGTCCAGCCGGCAGCGCATGGGTGCGCGGTCGGTGCGGCCGTCGCGGCGGTGGATGACGAGGTTCAGCGTCGCGCCCGGCGCAATGTCGCCCTCGACGTCGTAGACCTCGGCGCCGTCCAGTTGCAGCGTCAGGCGGTTGGTGCCGGGCAGGAACTCCAGCGGCAGCACGCCCATGCCGATCAGGTTGGTGCGGTGGATGCGCTCAAAGCCCTCGGCCACGACGACCTCCACGCCCGCCAGGCGCACGCCCTTGGCGGCCCAGTCGCGCGAGCTGCCCTGGCCGTAATCGGCGCCGGCAATGATGATCAGCGGCTGGCGGCGGTTGAGGTAGGTCTCCATCGCCTCCCACATGCGCATGACCTGGCCCTCGGGCTCCACGCGTGCCAGCGAGCCGACGCGCTGACTGCCATCGGCGTGGCGCACCATCTCGTTCTTCAGCGTCGGGTTGGCAAAGGTGGCGCGCATCGCGGTCAGGTGGTCGCCGCGGTGCGTGGCGTAGGAGTTGAAGTCCTCCTCCGGCAGGCCCATCTTGTGCAGGTACTCACCGGCGGCCGAGTCCATGAGGATGGCGTTGGACGGCGACAAGTGGTCGGTCGTGATGTTGTCCGGCAGCAGCGCCAGCGGGCGCATGCCGCGCCGCGTGCGCGGGTTGGCGGCCAGCGCGCCAACGCCCTCGGTGTCCCAGTACGGCGGGCGGCGGATGTAGGTGGACTGGCGGCGCCATTCGTACTGCGGCGCGGCGCGCTCGGCGCTGTCGCGGATCGCGAACATCGGCTCGTACACGGCGCGGTACTGCGCCGGCTTCACCGCTGCGGCAACGACGGCGTCGATCTCCTCATCGCTGGGCCACAGGTCCTTCAGGCGGATCTCGCGGCCGTCCACGACGCCCAGCACGTCGTTCTCGATGTCGAAGCGCATGGTGCCGGCCAGCGCGTAGGCCACCACCAGCGGCGGCGATGCCAGGAAGGCCTGCTTGGCATAGGGGTGGATGCGGCCGTCGAAGTTGCGGTTGCCGGACAGCACGGCGGTCGCGTACAGGTCGCGGTCAATGATTTCCTGCTGGATCTTGGGGTCCAGCGCGCCGCTCATGCCGTTGCAGGTGGTGCAGGCAAAGGCCACGATGCCGAAGCCCAACTGCTCCAGCTCGCCCAGCAGGTCGGCTTCCTTCAGGTAGAGCTCCACGGCCTTGGAGCCGGGCGCCAGCGAGGACTTGACCCAGGGCTTGCGTGCCAGGCCCAGCGCGTTGGCCTTCTTGGCCAGCAGGCCGGCAGCGATAACGTTGCGCGGGTTGCTGGTGTTGGTGCAGCTGGTGATGGCCGCGATGATGACGGCGCCATCGGGCATCAGGCCCTGCGCCTCCTGGGCGCGGGCCTTGTCTAGATCCACCGCGATACCGCGTTCACGCAGCGCCGAGGTCGGCAGCCGGCGATGCGGGTTGGACGGGCCGGCCATGTTGCGCACCACGCTGCCGAGGTCGAAACGCAGCACGCGCTCGTACTGCGCCGTCTTCAAGTCCTCGGCCCAGAAGCCGGCGGTGCGGGCGTACTGCTCCACCAGGCGCAGCTGCTCGTCGTCGCGGCCGGTGAGGCGCAGGTAGTCAACGGTCTGGCGGTCGATGTAGAACAGCGCCGCCGTCGCGCCGTACTCCGGGCACATGTTGGCGATGGTGGCGCGGTCGCCGATGGACAGGCTGTCCGCGCCCTCGCCGTAGAACTCGAGGTAGGCGCCCACCACCTTCTGCTGGCGCAGGAACTCGGTCAGCGCCAGCACCACGTCCGTCGCCGTGATGCCGGGCGCGCGGCGGCCGGTCAGCTCGACGCCGACGACATCAGGCAGGCGCATCCACGAGGCACGGCCCAGCATCACGTTCTCGGCCTCCAGGCCGCCCACGCCGATGGCGATGACGCCCAGCGCGTCCACATGCGGCGTGTGGCTGTCGGTGCCGACACAGGTGTCGGGGAAGGCCACGCCGTCCTGCACGTAGACGACCGGCGACATCTTTTCCAGGTTGATCTGGTGCATGATGCCGTTGCCGGCCGGGATGACGTCGACGTTGTTGAAGGCACGCTTGGTCCACTCGATGAAGTGGAAGCGGTCCTCGTTGCGGCGGTCCTCGATGGCGCGGTTCTTCGCGAAGGCGTCGGGGTCGAAGCCCCCGCACTCCACCGCCAGCGAGTGGTCCACGATCAGCTGCACCGGCACGACCGGGTTCACCGCTGCCGGGTCGCCGCCTTGCGCGGCGATCGCGTCCCGCAGGCCGGCGAGGTCGACCAGCGCGGTCTGCCCCAGGATGTCGTGGCAGACCACGCGCACCGGGAACCACGGGAAATCTAGGTCGCGCTTGCGGCCGATGAGCTGACCCAGGAAAGCATTCAGCTGCGCGGGCTCGGCGCGGCGCACCAGGTTCTCAGCGTGCACACGGGCGGTGTACGGCAGCGTGGCCCAGGCGCCGGGCTGGAGCGCCTCGACGGCTTCGCGGGCGTCGAAGTAGTCCAGCGCCGTGCCCGGCAGGGGTTTGCGGTGGGCGTGGTTCACTTGCGATCCTGGATGGCGACGAAGGGCTGGTCCTCGGGGCCGGTGTAGTTGGCGCTGGGGCGGATGATCTTGTTGTCGATGCGCTGCTCGATGACGTGGGCCGCCCAGCCGCTGGTGCGCGAGATGACGAACAGCGGCGTGAACATGGCGGTGGGCACGCCCATCATGTGATAGCTGACGGCGCTGAACCAGTCGAGGTTGGGGAACATCTTCTTGACCTCCCACATGACCGACTCCAGCCGCTCGGCGATGTCATACATCTTCGTGGAGCCGGCCTCGTCGGACAGCTGCTTTGCCACACCCTTGATGACGACGTTGCGCGGGTCGCTGACCGTGTAGACCGGGTGGCCAAAGCCGATGACGACCTCCTTGCGCTCGACGCGGGCGCGGATGTCGGCCTCGGCCTCGTCCGGGTTGTCATAGCGCTTCTGGATCTCGAAGGCCACCTCGTTGGCGCCGCCATGCTTGGGGCCACGCAGCGCGCCAATGGCGCCGGCAATCGCTGAGTGCATGTCGCTGCCGGTGCCGGCGATGACGCGGGCCGTGAACGTGGACGCGTTGAACTCGTGCTCGGCGTACAGGTTCAGCGAGGTGTGCATCGCTCGCACCCAGCTGTCGCTGGGCGTGTCGCCGTGCAGCAGGTGCAGGAAGTGGCCACCGATGGAGTCGTCGTCCGTTTCCACCTCGATGCGGCGGCCGTTGTGGCTGAAGTGATACCAGTACAGCAGCATGGAGCCCAAGGACGCCATCAGCCGGTCCGCGATGTCGCGGGCGCCGGGCAGGTTGTGATCATCCTTCTCGGGCAGCGTGCAGCCCAGCGCCGACACGCCGGTTCGCATCACGTCCATCGGGTGGGCGGCGGCGGGCAGGGTCTCCAGCACGCTCATCACTGCATCGGGCAGTCCGCGCAGCGCCTTGAGCTTGGCCTTGTAGGCCTTCAGCTCGGCCCGTGTGGGCAGCTTGCCGTGTACCAGCAGGTGGGCGATCTCTTCGAACTCGCAGACTTCGGCGATATCCAGGATGTCGTAGCCGCGGTAGTGCAGGTCGTTGCCGCTGCGGCCCACCGTGCACAGCGCGGTGTTGCCGGCCGTCACGCCGGACAGCGCCACGGATTTCTTGGGCTTGAAGGTCGGGTTGGGGGTGTCGCTCATGGCGGAAGTCTCCTGGCTGGTGTGACGGCGGCGCGGGCCTGCATGCTGCCTGCGCCCTGGTGGTTCGTCGATGTTCGCAATCTTCGCAGCGCCGTGCGTGTTGCTCAACCAAACGATGGCGTGCAAATGCGAAGATCTCGGCTTGGTTTTGCGAACTTTGCGAACATTCGGGCCATGCGAAAGATCTTTCTGGGCGTGAAGCTCAAGACGCTGCGCGAGCAGCACGGGCTGACGCAGGCGGCGCTGGCGCAGCGACTGGCGCTGTCGCCCAGCTATGTGAACCAGCTGGAGAACAACCAGCGGCCGCTGAGCATGGCCACGCTTGAGCGCCTGCAGGCCACGCTGGGCGTGGACCTGCAGTTCTTCTCCGAGGACGATGAGGCGCGGCGACTGGCGCAGCTGCACGAGATCGTGGCCGAGGCGGCTCGCCCGGGCGAAGCCGGCGGCGGCGTGCCCGATGCGGAGCTGCGCACGCTGGCCCAGCAGATGCCCGCCGTGACCCAGCTGCTGCTGCGCCTGCACGCCCGCGCGCGCAGCGCCGAGCAGCGCCTGGCCAGCCTCGGCCAGGGCCACCGCGATGGCGGCCCGGCGGCAGGCGGCCAGGCCTCGCACGAAGAGGTGCGCGACTTCTTCTACGCCCACCACAACCACATGGACGGCCTGGATCGCGCGGCCGAGGCGCTAGCCCGCCGTCTGCAGGCCGGCGACAGCACGCAGGACCTGGTGCCTCAACTGGAGGCCTACCTGCAGGCCACGCACGGCGTGCAGGTGCGCGGCGTCGTGGAAGGGCGGCTGCGCCGCTTCGACCCCGCCGAGCGCCGGTTGCGCCTGGGCGATACGCTGACGGCTGGCCAGCGTGCCTTCCAGCTGGCCACACAGCTGGCCTACCTGGAGGCCGGGCCGGCCATCGACCGGCTGGTGGCCTCCAACCCCTTCAGCCCCGAGGCAGCGGCGCTGGCGCGCATCGGGCTGGCCAGCTACTTTGCCGGGGCCCTGGTGCTGCCCTACGACCGCTTCCTGGCGGCGGCGCAGGAGTTGCGCTACGACATCGCGCTGCTGGCACGTCGCTTCGGCGTCAGCTTTGAGACCGTGTGCCACCGCTTGTCCACGCTGCAGCGGCGTGGCGCCCGGGGCGTGCCCTTCTTCTTCGTGCGGGTGGACCGGGCGGGCAACATCTCCAAGCGCCAGTCCGCCACCGACTTTCACTTTTCGCGTGGCGGCGGCACCTGCCCGCTGTGGAATGTGTACGAGGCCTTCGCCCAGCCAGGTCGGGTGCTGACCCAGGTGGCCCGCATGCCGGACGGCCGCGCCTACCTGTGGATCGCGCATTGCGAGCCCCGCCCGACCGGCGGCTACGGATCACCCAACCGCGAGTTCGCCATCGGCCTGGGCTGCGACTTGCGGCACGCCAGCCAGTTGGTCTATGCCAAGGGGTTGGCGCTGGACGACTCGGCCAGCGCCACGCCCATCGGCCCGGGCTGCAAGCTGTGCGAGCGCGAGGGCTGCGCGCAGCGTGCCTTTCCGTCGCTGGGCAAGCGGCTGCACATCGATGAGAACGAGCGCGTGGCCCAGCCCTATGCCGCGCAGTAGCGGCCGTTGGCGCCGTCAGCGCGCCGCCGGCAGCGCGCCTGGCAAACGGGTGGGCTCGGTCCAGCCGGTGACCCGGCGCACTTCGGCCGGCACCGGCAGCGGCTGAACACCCTCGGGCACGCGGGCCAGCTCGTAGCGGCGCAGCTCGGGGCTGCGAAAGATCGCGCCCATGGGCGCCGACAGCGCCCTACCCTGCGTCTCCACGCCCGGCACAGCCTGGCGGAAGGCGTCCAGCGTCGCGTGCTGGGCGATGCAAGCTGCGCCCGCCGCAGCGGTCGTGGGCGCCCAGCTGACCAGCGGCTGTCCATCCCCGGCGCGCAGGTAGAGGTTGCCATTCACGCGTGTAGACATGGGCGCCGTGACCTTGCCGCACACAAGCGGCGGCTGCTCGAAGCGCAGCAGCGGGCCCTTGACGCCGGCATCCGCCACCAGCAGGTTGCCCTCGAACACATGGCCCACGCGCTCGTGCACGTCGGGCCCGGTCTGCGGGTGCCAGCCGAAGTGATCGCCCTGCGCGCTGCGCTCGGTGCGGTCGATCAGCACTGGGGAGTTTACGAAGGTGTTGTGGTGGAACTTCGCCCCGGCGGCGTTCAGGATGCGCGCGCCCTGCTGGTTGTTGACGAACACATTGCCGGCCACGGTGAGGCCTTGGGAGATCTCGAAGAAGACACCCGCCATCGTGCCCTCGACATGGTTGTTGACGAACACGGCGTCGCGGTTGCCCACGTCCCACCAGACGCCGTTGGAGTACGGCTGCTCGATGACAAGGTTGTCGCGCACGACGACTCGGTGCGACTGGTTGAAGATCTTCACGGCCGCCGGGTAGTAGCCGGTCAGGCGCTCGACGTTGTTGCGGCGGATCAGGTTGCGCTCCAGCAGCACATCGGACGAGCCGATCACGTAGATGCCCTCGGTGCTGGTGTCGCTGATCAACGAGTTCCGGATGACCAGCCTGTCGCCGCGGAAGAAGCCCGCGACGCGCGAGCAGTGGCTGATCGTGACGTTCTCCAGCAGCGTGCCGACGACCTCCTTGCCGTGCTCGCTTTCGGGCGACGGGCCGACGGGATCGTCCGTGGGCTCCTCGGACACCGGCGTCGACGGCTTCCTACCCTCGATGTCGATCGCGCGGTAAGCGTACTGCGTCAGCGTGATGCCGCGCAGCTGGAAGCCCTTGCGATCCGATGCCTTGCCGTGCACGGCGCGCGAGGGGCGGTGCAGCGCCACGTCATGCGCGGTGATCTCCACGGTCCTGCCCGCCGGGTTCACGCCGATGTAGACATGGCCCTTGGCGTAGTCGATGTAGAAGCCCTTGCTGCCCAGCTCGCCGGGCCAGCCCATGGACTGCAGCGGTTCACCGTCGACGAACACCATGTCGTTGTTGAAGCGGTGTAGCGGCGTGTGCATGGACTCGCGGGCCGCATGCCACCAGGCCAGCGGCTGCGCCGGGAACAGCGTCTTCCAGCTCGTGCGCCAGACGTTGTTGGGCAGTGCCTGCCACTCGGCTGCAACGCGCGTGCCCTTGAGCACCGGGGCTTCGTCCAGGTAGGGCTGGAGGCTGACGCCCTGGTTGAGCTGCAGGCCGCCGGTGCGGTAGATGCCGCCTCGCAGCACGATGGCGTCGCCGGTCACCACACGGGCGACGGCAGCCTCCAGCGTGGTGGGCTCGCCCAGAGAGTTGCCGATCGCGTCGGCACGGCCATCCGGGGCGACGAAGTACACATGGGCAGCCTGCGGCACGGCGTAGCGCTGCGGCACAGGGCCGTACGGGCCGCCCGAGGGTTGGCCCACGGCCGCGGTGGCGGCCAGCAGGCCGAGCGCGCCCAGCCAAGGGCGCAGGGTCTTGCAGAGGTCAGAAAGCATGCAGTCTCCAGAGGATTTTCATCACAAAGGTATCGCTACCATTTGCTGTGGAGCGCACGCTACCACGACCGCGCGACGCCCGCCGCTGCCGGGAATCAGGCGCTGGTCAGCGCAGTGGGACGGGGCGGATGCCGCCCTGCTCGTCGTAGCTCAGCGGCGCCCAGGTGATGGCGCGCCGGTGGCTGCCGCCACCAGGCAGCAGCGCGTCATGGAAGAACAGGTAGCTGCGGCCCTCGTGCTCGACGATGGCCTGATGGTTGGTGGAGATCTTCAGGTAGTCCAGGATCACGCCCCGGTACTGAAAGGGCCCCAGCGGCGAGCTGCCCGTGGCGTAAAGGATCTGCCCTGGCCAGCCCGACGAGAAGCTGAAGTAGTAGATGCCGCCGCGTTCATGCAGGAACGGTGCCTCACCATAGGTCTTTTTCGGGTCGGGCAGTCCGTGGATCTCGACGTTGCGGATGGCGCCGTCCAACGTCTTCATGTCGGCCTGCAGCCTGACCACCTTGGGCACGCGGGTGCCGAAGTACAGGTAGGCGTGGCCGTCCTTGTCGACAAAGACGGCCGGGTCGATGGGTTCGTCGCCCGCATTCGCGTCGCGGGCCTTGTCTACCAGCGCATCGCCGCGGGCGTCGACGAAGCCACCGTCCGGCCTGTCGGACACGGCCACGCCGATGCGGTCCCCGCCCACCGGTGCGTAAAAGTAGTAGCGCCCGTGCCGGTAGGCCGCCTCCGGTGCCCAGGCCTTGGCATCGGGCCGTGCCCACTTGAAAACCGACACGTCCAGCGGAACGCCGGCGTCCGTCCAGGCCTGCAGATCCGGTGAGGTGTAGAGGCGCCAGCTCGTCGAATCCCAGTACTTGCCGGAGTTGGACGCGTCGTCGGTCGCGTAGACGTGGAAGGCGCCGCCGGCCGCCGTGCGGAAGAAGTGCGGCGACGGGTCGGCCGCGAAACGGGGCGAGATCGGCTGGCGGCCCTGGGCGCCGGCGGCTGCAGCCGCCGAGAGCAGGCAGAGGGTGAAGAGTGCGCGCATGCGCCAGTCTAGGAAGCGCCACCGCGCCGCAGGCGCTGCCTGCCGCAATCGCTCATGCGGATGACCGTAGCACGCTGATTTGCATAGCTGTGACGAAAAAAGGAATCCCAGCCGCTGGGTTCGCGTCGCTAGCATCGCAGTGCATGTCCCGACCGATTGACCGCGTTTCTCGCCGCCGCCTGTTGCAGGGCGCCGCCCTGAGCAGCTCGCTGCTACCCCTCACGCCGCTGACGGCCCAGGTGCTGGACGCGCCCTCCCCGCGCTTCGCGGTCGGCACGCAGCACTTCCTGCTGGACGGCCAGCCGCTGCAAATCCGCTGCGGCGAGATGCACTTCGCCCGCGTGCCGCGAGAGTACTGGCGGCACCGCCTGCAGGCCATCCAGGCCATGGGCCTGAACGCCGTCTGCGCCTACCTGTTCTGGAACTTCCATGAATGGCGCGAAGGCCGCTACGACTGGGCCGCCCAGCGTGATGCCGCCGCCTTCTGCCGGCTGGCGCAGGAGCTGGGCCTGTGGGTCATCTTGCGCCCCGGCCCCTACGCCTGTGCCGAGTGGGAGATGGGCGGCCTGCCCTGGTGGCTGCTGAAGAAGTCGCCCAGCGATGCCTTCCTGCGCACGCGCGACCCCGCCTATGTGGCGCCGGCCCGGCGCTGGATGCGCGAGGTGGGCCGTGAGCTGGCGCCGCTGCAGATCACCCGCGGTGGCCCCATCCTGATGGTGCAGGTGGAGAACGAGTACGGCTTCTTCGGCGAGGACTTGGCCTACATGCGCGAGATGCGCCAGGCGTTGCTGGACGGGCAGTTCGACGTGCCGCTGTTCCAGTGCAACCCGACCAACGCCGTCGCCAAGACTCACATCCCCGAACTGCTGTCGGTGGCCAACTTCGGCAGCGACCCCCAGCGCGGCTTCAACGCGCTCAAGGCCGTGCAGCAAGGCCCGCTGATGTGCGGCGAGTACTACTCCGGCTGGTTCGACACCTGGGGCACGCCGCACCGCAAGGGCGACGCCGCCAAGGCCGTGGCCGACCTCGCCTGGATGCTGAAAGCCGGTGGCTCCTTCAGCCTATACATGGCCCATGGAGGCACCAGCTTCGGTCTGTGGGGCGGCTGTGACCGCCCCTTCCGCCCCGACACCACCAGCTACGACTACGACGCCCCCATCAGCGAGGCTGGCTGGACCGGTGAGAAGTTCCAGGCCTACCGCGAAGGCCTGCGCCCCTTGCTCCCTGCCGGTGAGACGCTGCCTCCGCCCCCGCCGCGCCAGCCCGTCATCGCCATTCCCCCCTTCCCGCTGAAGCAAGCGGCGCCGGTACTGGCCAACCTGCCTCCGCGCCGGCTGCGCGTGGACAGCCCGCAGCCCATCGAGGCCTACGACATCAGCCGGGGCCTCGTCGCCTACCGCACGACGCTTCCCGCCGGACCGGCCGGCGTGCTGGAGGTGGCCAAGGCCCGCGACCTGGCCTGGGTGCACGTGGACGGACAGGCCGTCGGCAGCTTCGACACCCGCCACCGCCGCTACCGCGTGCGGCTGCCGGCACGCGCCAAGGCGGTCAGCGTGGAGATCCTGCTCTACACCATTGCCCGCGTGAACTTTGGCGTGGAAGTGCATGACCGCAAGGGCCTGCACGGCCCGGTGAGCTTCACGCCCGTCGGTGGCGAGCAGCAGCCCGTCACGGGCTGGGAGATCCGTGCCATCGACTTCGACGCCGATGCCGCGCTGCCGCCGCTGAAGTTCCGCGCGGCCCGGCCCGCGGACGCCACGACGGCCGCGTTCTGGCGCGGCAGCTTCCGGCTGGACGAGGTGGGCGACAGCTTCCTGGACCTGTCCCCCTGGGGCCAGGGCATCGTCTGGGTCAACGGCCAGTGCCTGGGCCGCTACTGGAGCATCGGCCCCACGCAGACGCTGTACCTGCCGGCACCGTGGCTGCGCCGGGGCCGCAATGACATCGTCGTGCTGGACCTGACCGGCCCGCGACGCGCCGAGATCGCCGGGCTCACCACGCCCATCCTTGATCGCCTGCGGCCCGAACTGGACCTGCCCCAGCCTGCCCACCACGCCCGCCCGCAGCTGGACGGCGTCACACCAGTGCTGGACGGCGAGTTCGCGCCCGGCGGCGCCACGCAGGTGCTGCGCTTCGCGGGGCCGGCCACGGGCCGCTTCTTCGCGCTGGAGGTGCCGGACCAGGCCATAGCGGCCATCGCCGAGATCGCGCTGCTGGACACGTCCGACAAACCGCTGAACCAGTCCAACTGGACCATCGCCTACGTCAGCAGCGAGGAGCGGCTCAGCACCGACGGCTCGGCGCTGAATGCCATCAACGGCCAGAACTCCGACTGCTGGATCAGCGCCCACAGCCAGGCCCCGGTTACGCCGCTGCCGCACCGGCTCATCGTGGATATGGGCCGCAGCGTTGAGGTCGCGGCGCTGCGCTACACGCCGCGCCAGGGGCCCGACGGCGTGGCCGGCCGCATCCGACGCTACCGCGCCTACCTGGGCGACGGCCTCGTGAACAGGCCCGACTGAACCAGGCCCAGCGCCAGCGCAATGCCAACCAGCACGATGGCGCCGCCCATCAGCATCTGCGCCGTGACGGGCTCGCGCAGGAACAGCCAGCCCCACAGGATCGCGAACAGCGGGATCAGAAAGGTCACCGACACCGCATTGGTGGGCCCGACGCGGCTCATCAGCCGGAAATACATCAGGTAGGCCAGCGCCGTGCACAAACTGGCCAGCGCCAGCGCGCTGCCCCAAGCCACGGCGCCCGGCAGCGCCGCGGGCCATTGCCATAGGGCCGGCAGCACCAGCAGCAGCGCGGCCGCCGCCTGGCTGCCCGTGGCCACGGCCAGCGGCGGCACGCCGGTCAGCCAGCGCCGGGTGGCGTTGGCGGCAAGGCCATAGCACAGCGTGGCCACCGCGCAGGCCAGCACGGCCCACAGGCCCGCATGGTCGGAGCCGGGTTTGAAGCTGGCCTTGTCCCAGGCCAGGAAGGTTACGCCCGCGAAGCCGATCGCCAGCCCCAGCACGCGCAGCCGCGTCAGGCCCTGGCCCAGCCAAGCGAAGGCCACCACGGCCGTCCACAGCGGCGTGGTGGCGTTCACGATGCTGGACAGCCCGGCCGTGATGGACAGCGCCGCGAACGAGAACAACGCGAAAGGGATGGCGCTGTTCAGCGCCCCGACGACCAGCAGGCCGCGCCAATGTGTGCGCAGCTCGGCTAGCTGCCCCCGCGAGGCCAGCAGCGGCAGCAGCAGCACGCTGGCCAAGCCGACCCGCACGAAGGCCAGGGCCAGCGGCCCGAACTCGTGTGCACCCAGCCGCATGAACAGGAAGGACGCGCCCCACAGCGCCGCGAGCAGCACCAACTCGCCGAGATCGAAGGGCTTCATGCGGCAGCGCGCTCCAGCGCCAGCAGCGCCTGCTTGCGCGCCAGGCCGCCGGCATAGCCTGTCAGCGAGCCGTCGGCCCCGACGACGCGGTGGCAGGGCACCAGCACCGAGATCGGGTTGCGCCCCACGGCCGCGCCGAGGGCCCGGGCCGCGCTCGCGCGCCCCAGGCGCTGCGCCAGCCGGCCGTAGGTGTCGGGCGCGCCGGGCGGGATGTCCAGCAGCGACCGCCACACGGCGCGCTGGAAGGCAGTGCCGGCCGGGTCCAGCGGCGGCAGCGTGAACGGACGGCCGCTGAAGTAGGCGGCCAGCGCGTCCGCCGTGGCGGCCAGCACAGGGTCCTGGCCGTCGTCCACCGGCACGGTCAGCGCGCCGGGGTGGTGCTTCTGGCCGTCAAACCACAGGCCCGACAGGCCGGCGGCACTGCGCGCGGCGGTCAGCGGGCCCAGCGGCGTCGCCAGGCGGCGCTGCAGCAGGTGATGGGAAGTCATGCATGTCTCCAGAGGTGCAGCACGGCGTAGCTGCGAAACGGGCGGCAGCCCTCGGCGGCTTGCTGGTAGGCGCGCGGCGACAGCGGCGGGCCGTCGCCGCTGAGGGCCTTGCGCAGCACCACGTCGCCGGGCGGGAAGGCGTCGGGCCAGCTCCAGCCGCGCATCAGCATGTAGGCCGCCGTCCAGGGGCCGATGCCGGGCAGCTGCGTCAGCTGCTCGGCAGCCGCCTCGGGCGTGCCGTCGCGGTGCGCGTACGCGAGCTGCGGCCAGGCCTGGGCCAGCGCGATGAGGCTGTCGGCCCTGCGGCCGATGATGCCGAGCGAGGCAATGTCGTCCCGCGTGGCGGCGGCGATGCGCTCGGGCGTGGGGAACAGGCGCTGGCAGCCCTCGGGCGCCTCCGCCAGCAGCTCGCCGAAGCGCTCGACGAAGCGGCCCGCCAGCGTGCGCGCCGCCGCCACCGTGATCTGCTGGCCCAGCACCGCGCGCACCGCCAGCTCGAAACGGTCCAGGCAGCCGGGCAGCCGCTGTCCCGGCACGGCAGCCGGCCCGGACACCTGGCCCAGCGCAGCGGCGATGGCGGCGGGGTCGGCGTCCAGGTCGAGCCAGCAGCGCAGTCGCGGCAGCAGCGCGCCGACGGCGGGCCACAGCCCCGGCGACAGCTCGACCGTCACTTCGCCGAGCTGCGCAAAGCCCACCCGCAGCCAGCCGGCATAGCGCTGGCTTGCGTGCACCAGCGCCAGCGAGCGCGTGATGGCGCCATCGGCCACCTGCTCGACGCCGGCCACCGCGCGCGGGGCCAGGAAGGCCAGCACGCCCGGCACGTCGTACGGCGCCCGGTAGGCCAGCCGCAGCCGCGAGGCCGGCGGCGCGCTGCCCTCGCGCCCGGCGCGGCGCAATGCCGTGGGCTGCAGCCGGTAGTGCTCGAGAAAGGCCGCGTTGAAGCGCCGCAGGCTCGCAAAGCCGGCCGCGTGCGCCACGGCCTGCACGGTCAGCGCGCTGTCCGTCAGCAGTGACTTGGCCAGCAGCAGCCGACGCGTCTGCAGGTACTGGAGCGGCGACACGCCGTGCTCGGCCTGGAAGATGCGGCGCAGGTGCCGGCTGCTGACGCCGAGGTGGGTGGCCAGGCCCTCCACGCTTGCCTCGGGGTCGTCACAGGCATCCAGCCACCGGGCGGCCTGCTGGGCCAGCGTGCGGGAGGCGTCAGCTGTCGTCCACGGCAGGTCCTGCGGGGCGAGTTCGGGGCGGCACTTCATGCAGGGCCGAAAGCGCTGTGCCTCGGCCTGCGCGGCCGACGCGAAGAAGCGGCAGTTCTCGCGGCGCGGCAGCCGCACGCGGCAGACGGGTCGGCAGTAGATGCCGGTGGACGTCACACCCACGTAGAGCCGGCCGTCGAAACGCGCATCACGCGCCTGCAAGGCGGCGTAGGCGGCATCGGGCGGCAGGTTGGCGTGAGACATGCAGCCAGTCTAGGCGGCCGGCCCGCCGTCGACTGGCAGTTTCCGGACATGTCCCCGCGGCCGCTCAGCCCGGCGCGAGTGCCTCCGGGTGGGCCTTGCGCAGCTGTGCGACGACACCGGCGTCCACCAACTGCTGGTAGGCCGCCCGCACACGCGCCACAGTGGCCTCGGGCATGGCCGGGCCGGCGGCGGCGTAGAAGTCGAAACCGTTGTCCATCAGCGTGACGCGCAGGCCCACACCGCCGTCGCGCGCCTCGGTGGAGCGCAGCACCGCCTCGGGCCCGACGACGGCATCGACGATGCCGCGCCGCAGCAGTGCCAGCAGTTCAGCGTAGTCCTTGCCTTCCACGACGCCGGCGATGCCGGCCTGCTCCAGCCAGCCCCGGCCCACCGAGGCGCGCAGCGAGCCCACACGCAGCCCCTTGAGCTGGGCGATGGTCGACGGCGCCGGCCCGGCGCCGGGCAGCGTGAACACGGCAAACCGGAAGCGCCCGACCGGGAACAGCCAGCGAAAGCGCGCCTCGCGCTCCGGGGCGCGTGTGAACACCAGTGCCGCTTCGGCATGGCCGGCCTCCAGCATGCGCAGCGCGCGCGCGAAAGGCACGAACTGCAGCTGCACGGCCAGCCCCGCCTGCCGCGCGACCTGCTCGTACAGCCGGAAGGCAAAGCCCTCCATGCCTCGCTCGCCCTGCCACACATAGGGCGGCACGTCATGGCACACCCACAGGCCGCCCATGGCGCGCGCGGCGCCGCCCGTGCCTGCGAGCAGGCCGGCCAGGGTCAGGGTGCGGCGGTTGAGCATGGGGCGCGGGTGGACTGCCCCGACTCTAGGCGCTTTCCGCCCGGCGAGCGCTACATCGCCTTGAACAGGTGGACGTAGGCACGGCTGACGGGCAGCTCGCGCGCCACGCCGCGCACGCGCACGAACAGGCGACTCTGCTCGTCGCGGCGCGTGCCGGCGACATGGTCGAGGTTGATGATGGTGGCCCGGTGCACCTGCCAGAAGCGGTCGGGGTCCAGCTGCGCGGCCAGCTCGGCAATCGGCGTGCGGATCAGGTGCTCGGCGGTCGCCGTCTGCACGACGGTGTACTTGTCGTCGGCGTGAAAGAACAGCACATCCTCCACCGCCAGTTGGTGCATCAGGTCGCCCTGGGCGGCGCGCACGTAGCGCAGTCGCGTGGGCGTTCCCGGCTGGGCCAGCAGGCGGCGCAGCGTGTCGGCCAGGGCGCCCTCGCCGTCCGCAGCGGGCGGCGCGGCCTGCAGCCGGCCAACGCAGGCGGCCAGCCGCTCGGCCTTCAGCGGCTTGAGCAGGTAATCGACCGCGCGCGCCTCGAAGGCCTCCACGGCGTACTGGTCGTAGGCCGTCACGAAGACCACGCGGGTGGCGCCCTCGATGCCCTGGGCAACTTCCAGCCCGGTCAGGCCCGGCATCTGGATGTCCAAGAAGGCGATGTCAGGCTGCAGCTCGGCGATGGCGGCCGCGGCCTCCACGCCGTTGGCCGCCAGGCGCAGCACCTGCAGGTCGGGCCAGGCCTGCGCGAGCTGGGCCTTCAGGTACTGGGCGAGATGGGGTTCGTCGTCGGCGATCAGGGCAGTCGTCATGGGCTGGCTCGGAATCAGTAGGGTCAATTGGTATGGGGAATGCGGATCAGGGCCAGCGTCCCGCCGCCGTCGCGCGGCGCCAGCGTCAGCGTGGCGGTGGCGCCCCAGCGGGCGGCGAGTCGGGCACGGATGTTGTCCAGCGCGACGCCGTTGCCAGGCCGCCGGCGCGGGGCGTCCAGCCCCTGGCCGTCGTCGGCGACGCTGATGCACAGACCTTGGGCGTCGCGCTGCGCCGAGATGGTGATCTCGCCGCCATCAATCTTGGGCTCCAGGCCGTGGTGCACGGCGTTCTCCACGAGCGGCTGGATCAGCAGCGGCGGCAGCGCCACGCCGGCCAGCTCTGGCGGCAGCACCAGCCGCATGCGCAGCCGCTCGCCCATGCGCAGCTGCATCAGGCCGAGATAGGACTCCAGCATCGCGAACTCCTGGGCCAGCGTCGTCGACTCGCCGCGCAACTGGCCCAGGCTGGCGCGCAGATAGTCGGTAAAGCGCTCCAGCATGAGCTTGGCGCGCGGCGGGTCGAAGTCGATCAGGCTCTGCACATTGGCCAGCGTGTTGAACAGGAAGTGCGGCTCGATCTGGCCCTGCAGCAGGCGCAGCTGGGCCTCGGTCACGCGGGCCTGCAGGCGTTCCTGCTTCCAGCGCGCGCGGTAGCGCAGGCCCAGCACCAGCGAGATCAGCAGCGAGATGGCGACAAACTCGCCCCAGAACGCCGGCCGCGCCAGCGCGCGGTACCACCCGGGCATGGACCACACCGCGTCGACGGCCGCCAAGCCGATGACCAGGCCGGTCACCGAGCACAGCATGGCCGTGCCCGAATAGAACAGGCCGGCCCGCCAGTCGCGCCAGCTGTTGATCGTGTCCAGCCAGTGCTGCGGTGCCAGCCGCTCGAAGCCCCGGAAGGCGAAGAAGAAGCAGGCTGTCACGCAGGCGCTGACCAGCATATGGCCGGGTACCGTGCTACGCCACCAGGCAGCCGTCCCCAGGCGGCCATGCTGCAGCCCGTAGATGCTGGCGAAGAAAAATCCAAAGCCCAGCATCCACACGGCCATGATGATCAGCCGCATCCGCAACCGGTCGGGCCGATGCTTCATCAGTATGCGCTGGTGGCGCAGCGCCTGGGCGAGTTCCTGGGTGAATGTCATGGGGCGCGAGTGTAGGAAGCCCTCACGGCATGCCCCTTGCATGAGCGACGAATCGACAGCCGGCGCGACGGATGGCGGGTCATGAAGCGTCATGGGCCATGCCTACAATCCGCCGCGATTTCAAAACCATCCAGATTCCAAAGGGATTCCATGCAGGTCAACGCATCCATCTTCAAGGCCTACGACATCCGTGGCGTCGTCGGCAAGACCTTGGACGAAGCGCTCGCTGAAGCGCTGGGCCGCGCCTTCGGCACCGAGGCCAAGGCGCTGGGCGAGAAGGCCGTGGCCGTGGGCCGCGACGGCCGCCTGTCGGGCCCGGGCCTGGTGGCCGCGCTGATCCGTGGCATCGCGTCGACCGGCCTGGACGTCGTCGACATCGGCGCCGTGACCACGCCCATGCTGTACTACGTCGCCGCCACGCGCGGCAAGCATGGCTGCAACTCCGGCATCATGGTCACGGGCAGTCACAATCCGAAGGACTACAACGGCTTCAAGATGGTGCTCAAGGGCGCCGCCGTCTATGGCGAGCAGATCCAGGGCCTGAAGAAACGCATCGAAGCCGAGGATTACGCCACTGGCAAGGGCCGCGTGGGCCAGATGGACATCGTTCCCGAGTACAAGGCCCGCGTCGTCAAGGACTGCAAGCTGGCCCGCCCGATGAAGATCGTCGTCGACAGCGGCAACGGCATCCCCGGCGCCTCGGCCCCGGCCATCCTGCGTGCGCTGGGCTGCGAGGTCATCGACATCTTCTCCAAGGTGGACGGCGACTTCCCCAACCACCACCCCGATCCCAGCCGCCCCGAGAACCTGGAAGACCTGAAGAAGATCGTCCACGCCACCGACGCCGAGCTGGGCCTGGCCTTCGACGGCGACGGCGATCGCCTCGGCATCGTCACCAAGGACGGCGAGATGATCATGCCGGACCGCCAGATCATGCTGCTGGCTGCCGACATCCTGAAGCGCAAGCCCGGCGCCGAGATCATCTTCGACGTCAAGTGCACGCAGCGCCTGGCGCCGTGGATCAAGGAACACGGCGGCAAGCCACTGATGTGGATGACCGGCCACTCTCTGGCCAAGGCCAAGCTGAAGGAAACCGGCGCGCCGCTGGCCGGCGAGCTGTCGGGCCACATCTTCTTCGCCGAACGCTGGTACGGCTTCGACGACGCGCTGTACACCGCCGGCCGCATGCTGGAAATCCTGTCGCGCAGCGCCGACCCCAGCGCCGTGCTCAAGGGCCTGCCCAACAGCTTCAACACGCCCGAGATCAACGTGCCCTGCGCCGAAGGCGAGCACCACGAGGTCGTCAAGCAACTGAAGGCGCTGGTGACCACCGCCGACCTGCCGGGCGTGCTGGAGATCAACACCATCGACGGCATGCGCTTCGAGTACGCGGATGGCTTCGGCCTGATCCGCCCGTCCAACACCACGCCGGTGCTGGTGCTGCGCTTCGAAGGCCACACGCCCGAGGCGCTGGAGCGCATCCAGCACGACGTGCTGGCGCAGCTCAAGCGGGTGAAGCCCGACGCCACCTTCGCCGCCGGCCACTGAGCACGCAATGGGCGAGCTGGGCTTGATCCTGATGGTGCTGGGCTTCCTGGCGCTCTACGTCACGCCGGCCTTGCTCGCCATCGGCCATGTGCTGCGAAACAACCAGCCCCGGCTCTGGTTCGTGGTGTTTTTCTGCATGCCACTGCTGGGGCCGCTGCTGTACCTCATGTGGCCCAAGGGCTCGGCCTCCCGGCCGCGCGCCCGATGATCGAGTACCTGTGCGGCTGGGCCTACGCTGGCCTGCTGCAACTGCTGACGCCCTTCTACCTGCTGCGCCTGTGGCGGCGTGGCCGCCAGGAGCCGCTGTACCGGCATGCCCTGGGCGAGCGGCTGGGCTTCTATCCACAGCCGACCGAGCACGGCCGGCTGTGGATACACGCGGTGTCGCTGGGTGAGACGCGCGCGGCCAGCGCGCTGATCGGCGCGCTGCGCGACCGCGACCCGTCGCTGCGCCTGCTGCTCACCCATTCCACCGCCACCGGCCGCGAGGCCGGCCAGGCGCTGCTGCGCGAGGGCGATGCGCAGACCTGGCTGCCCTACGACACGCCCGGCGCGGTGCGGCGCTTCCTGCGCCACTGGCAGCCGCGCCTGGGTGTGCTGATGGAAACCGAGGTCTGGCCCACGCTGCAGCGCGAGGCGGAAGCGGCGAGCCTGCCCATGGTGCTGGCCAATGCGCGGCTGTCGGAGAAAAGCCTGCGCCAGGGCCGGCGCTTTGGCGCGCTGCTGCGCCCGGCCGCGCGGCGCATGACACTGGCGCTGGCGCAGACCGAGGCCGATGCGCAGCGCATCCGCGCCATGGGCACGGCCCGTGTCGAGGTGGCCGGCAACCTGAAGTACGACATCGCCATGGACCCGGCGCTGATTGCCCGCGGCCGGGCCTGGGCGCTGCAGCTGGGCCGGCCCGTGCTGATGCTGGCCGTCAGCCGCGAAGGCGAAGAGGCCGCGCTGTTGGCAGCGTGGGCGCAGCAGCCCCTCCCTCGCCCGCTGCTGGCCATCGTGCCGCGCCACCCGCAACGCTTCGACGAGATCGCCGGCCTGATCCAGGCGGCTGGCTTCACGCTTGCGCGGCGCAGCCAGTGGGGCGACGAACCGCCGGCAGACGCGCTGCAGGCGGAGGTGTGGCTGGGCGACTCCATGCGCGAGATGCCGCTGTACTACGGCTTGGCCAGCGTCGCGCTGCTGGGCGGCAGCTTCGAGCCGCTGGGCGGGCAGAACCTCATTGAGGCGGCGGCCTGCGGCTGCCCGGTGCTGGCCGGGCCGCATACCTTCAACTTCGCCGAGGCCACCGAGCTGGCGCTGGCCGCCGGTGCCGCCGAGCGCTGCGACGGCCTCAGCGCAGCCGTGCTGCGCGGGCTGCAGCTGTGCGGCGACGCGGCGCCCTCACGCCAGGCGATGGCGGCGCACGCGCTGGCGTTCGCGGCCGCTCACCGCGGCGCGGCGGCGCGCATGGCCGGCGTCATCCTTTCACTGCCCAGCCGCCGCCCAAGGCCTTGACGAGCTGCGCCGTCGCCGCCCACTGCGCGCCGCGCAGCTGGGCCAGCGCACGCTCGGTGGCCAGCGGTGTGCGCTCGGCCTCGGTCACATCCAAGTAGCTGACGGCGCCCTGGGCGTAGCGGCTGCGGGCCACGGCCAGCGCCTGGCTGCTGGAGGCCAGCGTGCGCGCCTGCGCCTCGACGACCGCCGTGCGGCCCTGCAGCTCGGCCAGCGCATCGTCCACCTCACGCAGCGCCTGGAGCATGCGGCCCCGGAAGGCGGCCAGGGATTCGTCCACCGCCGCCTTGGCCGACGCCAGGCTGGCCTGGTTGCGCCCGCCGTCGAACAGCGGCAAAGAGAGGCTGGGGCCGACGTTGTAGAGCCGTGCCGGCGCGGAGAGCAGCGCGCCCAGGTCCTCGCTCGAGTAACCGAAGCTGCCGGTCAGCTTGATGGATGGGTAGAAGGCCGCCTCGGCGATGCCTACCTGGGCCGTCGCCGCATGCAGCTGAGCCAGGCTTTGCGCCAGGTCGGGGCGGCGCTGCAGCAGCTCCGACGGCAGGCCCGCGCGCAGCGGCGGCGGCGTGGTCAGCTGCGATGAAGCAGCGGCCTGCAGCTTCAACTCGGCGGCGGCCTGGCCGGTCAGCGCGGCCAACTGGTTCAGCACCAGCGCCTGGCGGCGCGGCAGGTCGGCCACATCGGCGTCGGCGGCGGCCAGCTCAGCGCGCACGCGTGCCAGGTCTTGCGTCGTCGAGGCGCCGGCGTCAAAGCGCGTCTGCGCGACGCGCAAGGCCAGGGCACGGCTGTCGCGCACCCGCTGCAGCGCGCCCGTCTCGTCGGCCAGCGCTCGCCACTGCCAGTAGGCGGCGGCAACGTCAGCCGTCAGCGCCACGCGGGCGGCGGCGGCGTCCAGCGTGGAGGCGTCCAGCTGGGCCTGAGCCGCCTCCTGCTGGCGCTTCACGCGTCCCCACAGGTCCAGCTCCCAGCCCAGGCTGGCAGTCAGGCCAAAGCTCTCGCCCTCGAAGCTGACGGCGCGGCCGTTCAGCACCGGCGTCGTCGTAGCCCGGGCCGAGGTGCGCAGACCGCCGGCATTGGCGCCGACGTCCACGCGCGGCAGTTGGTCGGCCGTCGTCGCGCCGAAAACGGCACGGGCCCGCGCGATGCGTGCGGCGGCGGCGGCCAGCGTGGGGCTGGCCTGCAAGGCCTGGGCCTGCAGCGTGTTGAGCTGGGCGTCGCCAAACATCAGCCACCAATCGCGCTGCAGCTCAGCACCCACCACCGAGCTGGCGGCGCGGTAGGCGGTGGGCGCAGGGGCAGCCGGGGGTTGGTAGTTGGGCCCCAGCGTTGTGCACGCAGCCAATGCGGCCGTGGCGACAAGGGTGAGGACGGTCTTGAGTTGGATCATGGTGGATCTCCCGGATTCAATGGGCGGCTTCGGCGGCGCCAGCCGCGCCACCCATGACCTTCTTGCTCATCCAGACGATGGCCACGCAGCTGAGCAGCGCGAAGCCGAGGATGAGGAAGGCATCGTTGTATGCCATGACAAAGCTGTCGCGGCGCACGAGGTTGTCCAGCGCCTTCAGTGCCATGTCCTGCGCCGTGGAGGCATCAAAGCCCTTGGCCGCGAAGCTGGCCGCCAGCGCCTCCAGCCGCGCCTGCGTGGCGCCGTCGTACAGTGTCACGGCCTCGCCGATGCGGGCGCTGTGCAAGTGCTCGCGATTGGTCAGCAGCGTGGCCAGCAACGCAATGCCGACCGAGCCGCCGAGGTTGCGCATCATGTTGAACATGCCCGACGCGCTGGGCAGCAGCTGGGGCGGGATGCCGCTGACGGCGAAGTTGGTCAGCGTGATCATGATGAGCGGCTGGCCCAGCGCACGCACGATCTGCGCGGCAATCAGCTCGGGGCCGGCCGTGTCGGCGCTCATGTGCGTGTTCATGAAGCAGGACAGCGCGAACAGGCCCAGGCCCAGGCTCATCATCACGCGGTTGTCCAGCCGGGTGGAAAGCTTGGCGGCGAACGGCATGATGAACAGCTGCGGCAGGCCCATCCACATGATGACCAGACCGATCTGCATGGGCGTGTAATTCGCGATCTGGCCGAGGTACAGCGGCAGGATGAAGGCCGAGCCGTAGAGGCCCATGCCGGTCGTGAACGCGATCACCGCCGCGATCAGGAAGCTGGGCCGGCCGAGGATGTGCAGGTCGATGAAGGTGTTCTTGCGCGTCAGGCCGCGCCAGGCCCAGCCATACAGGCCGGCCACCGCCAGTACCGCCGCGCCGACGATGAAGGGGCTGGCGAACCAGTCCTTGGCATTGCCCTCCTCGATCATCGCGGTCAGCGAGCCCAGGCCCAGGGCCATGCACAGGATGCCGAACCAGTCCACGTCGCGCAGCGCCTTGAGGTTCATGGGCTCGCGATCCAGGCCGTAGGCCACGCCGAAGATCAGCAGCAGGCCGGGCACCCAGTTGATGTAGAAAATGCTGGGCCAGCCGTAGAGCTCAGTCAGGTAGCCGCCCACGGTGGGGCCGAGCGTGGGCGCCAGCGTGGCCGTCATGCCGAACAGCGCCAGGCCCACGGGCCGCTTGTTCAGCGGCAGCTTGCGGGTGACCAGCGTCATCGCCATCGGAATCATCACGCCGCCAGTGAAGCCCTGGGCGGCGCGGAACACGATCATGCTTTCCAGACTCCAGGCCATGCCGCACAGCGTGCTGAACACCAGGAACAGCGCGACGTTAACGAGCAGGTAGCGCCGCGTGGAGAACACCATGGCCAGGAAGCCGGCTAGCGGGATGACGACGATCTCGGCGACAAGGTAGGCACTGGAAATCCAGCTGCCCTCTTCCTGTGTGGCCGACAGCGCGCCGAGGATGTCGCGCAGCGAGGAGTTGGTGATGGCGATGTCCAGCACCGCCATGAAGGCGCCCAGCAGGCTGGCCAGCACGGCGATCCAAGTGCGGCCGCTGACGCGCTGGTCGGGCGGCGGTGGGAGGTGGTGGTCGTTACCCATGTCGGTTGTCCGTCGCGAACTGCGGGCCGAGCGCGGGGCCGCTACCAAGCCGGCCCAACAAGGCGATGTGCACGGGCCTCAACGGCGCATGCATTGCCGTACACGCAGGGGATCGACCAACGTACTCATTGGACGAGGGGCACATCAGACTTCGACTTCCACCTGCACGGACAGGCCCGGCACCAGGCGAGAGGCGGCCTCGCCCAGTGCCTTGAGGCTCTCGGGCTCGAACAACAGCTTCACCGGCACGCGTTGGACGATCTTGGTGAAGTTGCCGGTCGCGTTGTCCGGCGGCAGCAGCGCGAAGCTGGCGCCCGAGGCCGGCGCGAAGCTGTCGACCTTGGCGACCAGGTCGTGGCCGGGGAAGGCATCGACATGCACATGCACCTTCTGGCCCGGCTTCATCCTGGCGAGCTGCGTTTCCTTGAAATTCGCGACGATCCAGGTGTCCGCCTCAACGATGGCGGCCAGCTGCTGGCCCGGCTGCACCCGCTGGCCCACCTCCACGGTGCGCTTGCCGATGCGGCCGTCGCTGGCGGCCTTCAGCTCCACATAGCCGAGCTGGTTGTGCGCGTCCTGCAGCTGCGCCTGCGTGGCGAGCTTCTGCGCCTGTGACGACTGGCGCGCGCTCTCTGCGGCAGCCACCGCCTCTTTGGCGGCAGCGGCGCTGGCCTTGCGGGCGGCCACGTCGGCACGGGCCACGTCACGGGCAGCGAGCGCGGCGTCCAGCTCCTGCTTGCTCGTCGCGCGCAGTTCGGCGCCGAACAGCGCCTGGCTGCGTTTGGCGTCCAGCTCGGTGCGGGCCAGCACGACCTCGGCCTGGGCCACCTGCGAGGCGGTGGCCCAGGCCTGCGCCTTGGCCTGCGCGATCTGCGCGGCGCTGGTGGCGATGGCCGCATCGGCCTGCGCCATCTGCGCCTTCAGCCGCTCCACCTGCACGGCAGCATCGGCCGGGTCCAGGCGCAGCAGCACGTCGCCGGCCTTGACCGTGGCGTTGTCCTGCATGCGCATCTCGGTCACGACACCGGCCACGCGCGTGGCGACGGGGTGGATGCGGCCGGCGATGAAAGCGTTGTCCGTCTCCACCAGGTGCTGGCTGCGCCACCACATGCGGCCTCCCAGCCCGATGCCGCCGATCAGCAGCGCGGCGCCGATGACGAGCAGCGGCACGGGCGGGCCGCTCTTCTTGCCGCTCATCGGGCTGTTCTGGTGGGGCTGGGGCGCGGAGGCCTGGCCTTGCGGTGCGTTCATGACAGGGAATCCTCAGGAGCGGTGCGGGTGTTTCGGGGAGCAAGGCGGCCCATGCCGCCGGAATGGAAGCGCTGCAGCGCGGCGACCACCTGGCTCTCGTCGCTCATCGCGAACGGGCCGTGGCGCACCAGCGGCTCGCGCAGCGGGCGGCCGCTGAAGCAGGCCAGGCGCAGCGCCTGCGTGGCCTGCACGCGCATGGCGGCGTGATCGGGCAGATGCCAGGCGCAGCCTGGGGCCAGCGCAAGCGCGCCCACGCGGCCCTCGCCGTGCACGACAAGGGCAAAGCCCTGCTCGCCGACGGCCGGTGCGGTGTCGACATGGGCGCCGGCATCGATGTCCACGATGACCAGCGCCGCCGGCCAGCAAAGGGGCAGCGGCGCGGCACCACCGAACACCTGCACGGCACGCCAGCCATCGCCCTGCCGGCGCGGCATCTGCGCGGCCGCCAGCTGCAGGACCTCGGGCGCGCGCAGCTTTTGGTCGGCCGGCAGGTTCACGAAGATCTGCAGGCCGTGCGCTTCGCGGCCGGGCTGGGCGGGGAATTCGTCGTGCATGACGCCGCGGCCAGCCAGTGTCCAGTGCAGGCCGCCGGGGGCGATCGGGTGCGTGCCGCCCAGCGAATCGCGGCTCACCATGCCGGTGGCCGAGTCGTCGAACAGATAGGTCACGGTCGAGAGGCCGGCATGCGGGTGCGGCGCGAACACCGGCTCGCGCAGGCGGAAGTGGTCGACCTGGATGAACGGGTCCAGCAGCGCCAGCGGCTCGCGCCAGCCCGTGGCCTGGAAGCCGACGCCGATTCGGTGCGGCTGGGCGGGGAGCAGGCGCGGTGTTGACATCGTGCGACGGACTGTAGAGAGTTCCACTTATGGCGCATAGGCGCAAAACTCAAACGCTACGTTCCATAAACGAAACGATACAAACCGAGATGCGAGTCGACGACCTGCTGCTACTGGCCCAGGTGCACAAGGCGGGATCGCTGTCCGAGGCGGCCCGCCAGTTGGGCGCGCCCAAGGCCACGCTGAGCCGGCGGCTGGCGGCGCTGGAGACGGCCGTGGGCGCGCGGCTGTTCGTGCCCGGCGCCAGCCGGCTGACGCTGACCGAGCTGGGCGAGCAGCTGGCCGAACGCGCCGCGCGGCACGACGACGACATCGCCGAGACCCGCCACTGGCTGGCCTCGCGCGACGCCACGCCGCAGGGCAAGGTGCGCGTGTCGGTGCCGGCGGAGTTCGCGATGCTGGTGTTGGCCGACAGCTTTGCCCGCTTCGTGCGCCGCTACCCCAAGGTGACGTTGGAGCTGGACACGACGCCGCGCCGCGTCGACCTCTTCAACGAGCCCTACGACGTGGCCGTGCGCATGGGCCCCGTGGACGAGCCCGAGCTGGTGGCGCGCCAGTTCATGCTGCTGGAGCGCGGGCTGTACGCCAGCCCGGTTTACCTGCACTCGCGCCCGGCGCCTCAGACGCCGGACGAGCTGGCCGCGCATGACTTCGTGCTGCTGAGCCAGGCCCGCGCTATGAGCCGCGTGCTGCACCTCGGCCGGCAGTCGGCCGAGGTGCCGCTGCGCGGCCCGCTGGAGGCCAACTCCATCGGCCTGGTGCTGTCGCTGACGCGGGCCGGTGGCGGCATCGCCAGCTTCCCGTTCGGCATGGTGGCGCCCGACGTCGCCGCCGGCACGCTGGTGCCGGTGCTGCCCGGCTGGTGCTATGAGCCGCTGCCAGTGCACTTGCTGACCGCCAGCAGGCGACTGATGCCCGCCAAGACGCGGGCCTTCATCGACCACCTGTTCGAGACCGCCCCCGACTGGGCGCGGCTGCCGCTGCTCAGCCCGCGAGCAAAGCCAGCAGACCCGCTTCGTCCAGCACCGTAACACCCAGCGTGCGTGCCTTCTCCAGCTTGCTGCCGGCCTCCTCGCCGGCGATGACGTAGCTGGTCTTCTTGGATACCGAGCCGCTGACCTTGCCGCCGGCGGCCTCGATCAGCGCCTGCGCCTCGTCGCGGGACAGCGTGGGCAGCGTGCCGGTCAGCACCAGCGTCTTGCCCAGCAGCGGACGCGGGCGGTCATCGCCCTCGCCTTCGCTTTCCTTCGGCTGCACGCCGGCCGCCAGCAACTGCTCGACAACCTCGACGTTGTGCGGCTGCGCAAAGAAGGTATGGATGCTGGCCGCGACGATGGGGCCAACGTCAGGCACCTCGAGCAGTTGCTCGATGCTGGCGCCCATCAGCTTGTCCAGCGTGCCGAAGTGACGCGCCAGGTCCTTGGCCGTGGTCTCGCCCACTTGCCGGATGCCCAGCGAGAACAGAAAGCGCGCCAACGTGGGCGTCTTGCTCTTCTCCAGCGCGTCGATGATGTTCTGCGCGCTCTTCTCGGCCATGCGGTCCAGCGCGGCCAGCTTGGCGACGCCCAGCTTGTAGAGGCCCGGCAGGCTCAGCACGATGCCCTGATCCACCAGCTGCTCGACGAGCTTGTCGCCCAGGCCCTCGATGTCCATCGCGCGCCGTCCGGCGAAGTGCAGCAGCGCCTGCTTGCGCTGGGCCGGACAGAACACGCCACCGGTGCAGCGGTAGTCCATGCCGCCGCGCTCGCGGGCCGCCGCGCTGTTGCACACCGGGCAGGCGCGCGGCATGTGGAAGTTGGGCACATAGGGGAAACGCTCGACGGGCACCGACCGCGCGCCGGGCCGCTCCCAAGCAAGGGCGGCAGCCCCCTCGGGGGGCGTGCTCGCGTACTCGTGAGCAGGGGGCTCACGGTACCTGCTGACGACCTCGGGGATCACGTCGCCCGCGCGGCGGACGATGACGCGGTCGCCCAGGCGCACGCCCTTGCGGCGCATCTCGAACAGGTTGTGCAGCGTTGCGTTGCTGACCGTCGTGCCGCCGACGAAGACCGGGTCCAGGCGCGCCACCGGCGTCAGCTTGCCGGTACGGCCAACCTGAATGTCGATGGCCAGCAGCGTCGTGACCTGCTCCTGCGCCGGGTACTTGTGCGCCACCGCCCAGCGCGGCTCGCGGGTCTTGAAGCCGAGCTGCTGCTGCTGCGCCCGCGAGTTGACCTTGTAGACGATGCCGTCGATGTCGAAGGGCAGCGCGTCGCGCTTGGCCGCCATGGCCTGGTGGAAGTCGATCAGCCCGCGCACGCCCTGCGCCACCACGCGGTCGCCATTAACCGGCAAGCCGAAAGCCGCCAGCGCGTCCAGCATCGCGGCGTGCGTAGCCGGGATGTCCCAGCCCTGCACCTCGCCCAGACCGTAGGCGTAGAAACACAGCGGCCGCTGGCGCACCAGCGCCGGGTCAAGCTGGCGGATGGCGCCGGCCGCCGTGTTGCGCGGGTTCACGAAGGTCTTCTCGCCCTTCTCGCGCTGGCGCTCGTTGAGGCGCTCGAAGTCGTCACGGCGCATGTAGACCTCGCCGCGTACCTCCAGCACGGCCGGCGCCTCGCCCTGCAGCCGCAGCGGGATCTGGCCGATGGTGCGCACGTTCTGCGTGACGTCCTCGCCCGTCTCGCCGTCGCCGCGCGTGGCGGCCTGCGTCAGCAGGCCGTGCTCGTAACGCAGGCTCATGGCCAGGCCGTCGAACTTCAGCTCGGCGGCGTATTCCACCGGCGGGTCTGTCTCGGCCAGCGCCAGTTCGCGGCGAACGCGCGCGTCAAACGCGATGGCACCGCCCTCGGTAGTGTCGGTCTCGGTCGTGATGGACAGCATGGGCACCACGTGCTGCACCGGCGTGAGCCCGGGCAACACCGCGCCGATGACGCGCTGCGTGGGTGAATCCGCCGTCAGCAGCTCGGGGTGCGCGGCCTCCAGCGCCTGCAGTTCTGCGAACAGCCGGTCGTACTCGGCATCCGGCACCTCCGGAGTGTCGAGCACGTAGTAGCAGTGGGCGTGGTGGTTGAGCTGGGCACGCAGTGCGGCGGCGCGTTGGGCGGGCGTGGCGGAGGCGTCGGTCATCGCGGCATTGTCGCGGGCGACGACGAGGCCGCATGGCCATGCGCCGCCAGAGGGCGTCACCAGCGCCCTTCGACGCCGATGCGACAGCTGCGCGGCAATTCCTCCCAGGCGAAGAGACTGGACTTGGCGGCCAGCCGCGTGTTGGTGACGTTGTCGATGCCAGCGCGCAGGTTCAGGCCATGCCCCAGCGCGACGCTCGCGTGCAGGTTCGCCATCGTGACTCGCGGCACGGCCTGCGGCGGCTGGCCCGCCACCGTGGCGGCCAGGCGCAGGCCGCTCTGCGTCGTCACATCGCCGCCGGCCCGCCAGTCGCCCTGCTGCCAGTCGGCCCGCAGGCCCCAGCTGCGGCGCGCGCGCTTCTCCAGCCATACGCCGTGGTCGTCACGCGCGCTGAGGAGGCCGGCCTGGGCCTGCAGCGTGAGGCCGCCGTGGCGCCAGCCGGCCGCAGCCTCCAGCCCTTGGATGACCGCTGCATCGATGTTGCGGAACTGGTAGGTGCCGCTGGCCGGCGTGCCACTGAGCCGCACCGGCACGATGAGATGGCGCACGCGGTTGCGGTAGGCCGTCAGCGAGGCGCCGGTTCCGGCGGCATCCCAGGCCAGCGTGGCCTCCACGTTGTCGTTGGTCTCGGCCTTCAGCCCGGCCTGACCGACATAGGTGTTGGGGCCCTCGTCCTCGCGGTAGTCGGGGTTGCTCTGCTTCAGCGTGGGCGCCTTGAAGCCGTGGCCGATGCCACCTTTGACGACCCAACCCGCGCGAGGCTTCCACACGGCGTACAGCCTGGGGCTGAATTCGGTGCCGAAGCGGCTGGCGTGGTCGGCCCGGGCGCCGGCCGTGAGGCTGAGCGCCGGCGTGAGCCGGGCCTCGTTCTGCAGGTAGAGCCCGACATGCGTGGCCCGGGCGAGACCGCCGGGCAGGCCGGCGTTGTCCAGACGCTCGTCGCGCAGCTCCCCGCCTGTCGTCCACAGCTGGCCAGGCCCGCCGGGCAGGTTCGCCTGGCCTTCGAGCACGCGGTCAGTCAATGTGTTGGGGCGCAGCGAAGCGACGCCCTGAGTCTTGATGTTGCTCACGGCCAACCGGTTCTGATAGGCCCGCAACAGGGTCTCGCGGCCCTGGCCCCAATCTGCCTCCCATTGCAGCGCGTGATGGTCGCGGACGAGGTGGTGCAGGCTCTGGTGGTAGCGCCGCAGTCCGGTGCGCTCGCGTGCGTCCAGCCAGCGCTGCTCGTCGCTGTGGCGGCTGTCGACGGCGATGCGCTGGCCGGGCTGGGCCTGCCACTGCAGCTTGAGCGCCGCCTCGCGCGGCTGGCGGCCTTCGACGGCGCTGACGCGGGCGTCGGTGATGGACGGCGTCGCCGCCCGGCGCGCGTCGCTCAGGGCCAGGCCGAAGTCCAGCCCGGGCGCCAAGCTGCCGCGTAGCGCGCCGCCCAGCCGATGCCCGTCGCCACTGCCGCCACTGCCGCCGCTGCCGCCGCTGCCCTGGCGGCCCTCGACGAAGGCGCGGGCCTGCAGGTCGCCGGTCAGCGGCTGCGTGATGACGTTGATGACGCCGCCCAGCGCCTCGGCGCCGTACAGCACGGACATCGGCCCGCGCACGACCTCGATTCGGGCGATGTCGACAGCGGCGGTCCAGTCGAGCTGGAAGTCCGAGGCGCCCACGAGCCCGTCACTGGCCGAGACACGCTGGCCGTCCACCAGCACCAGTACATGGCGCGGGTCCATGCCGCGCAGCGACAGCGACTTGCGCCCGCCGGTGGGGCGCCCGAAGCTCGCCACGCCGGGCTCCACGCGCAGGGCCTGCAGCAGGTTGTCGGTGCCGCGCTCGGCCAGGGTCAGCGCGTCCACCACCGTCACGGCGGCTGGCGCGTCGGCCAGCGGGATGGCGTGCCGCGTGGCGCTGACCACCACGCGCTCCAGAGACTCGGGGGCCGCGTTTGCGCTCGTGAGACCTGACAGCGCCAGCACTGCGGCGGCAGCCAGCGGCGTCGACCGGCAGCAACGAAGGAATGGGGCATGCGCAGGGAGGGTGTTCATGGCCGGCAGCCTCGGCCCACGCGCAGGCCGGCGCCTTGACCGGGTTCAAGTTCACGGCCCGGCGGCGCGCGACCGCCATGCGGTTTGCGCTGGATCAATACCGCCCGATATGCGGCAAAACTTGAACCGGTTCAAGGAAGACATCAGCGCCGACTCCGAGCATGGCCGCACCGACCACTGAAGGAGCACTGATGAGAACCGCCCTCCCCCGCGCTGTTGCCTTGGCTGCCAGCCTGGCCCTTGCTGCGCCGCTCGCCGCCTTTGCCCAAGGGGCCGCGGACGCCGCCAAGAAGGACGTGCTGCCCGCCGAGGTGAAGTACCACTCCGGCCCTTCGCCCGTGGGCGCCGTGGCCATGGTGGAAAGCCGCAACCCCAAGGCGCCTGCGATGACGCAGGCCGAGTTCGACGCGGCGCGCCGCATCTACTTTGAGCGCTGCGCCGGCTGCCACGGCGTCCTGCGCAAGGGTGCCACCGGCAAGGCGCTGACGCCCGACATCACCACCGCCAAGGGCACGGACTACCTCAAGGTCTTCATCGCCTACGGCAGCCCGGCCGGCATGCCTAACTGGCAGACCAGCGGCGAGATGACTGAGGCGCAGGTCGACATCATGGCCCGCTACATCCAGCACGAGCCGCCGACGCCGCCCGAGTTCTCCATGGCCGACATGAAGGCGACGTGGAAGGTCATCGTGCCGCCCGAGGCGCGGCCGAAGAAGAAGGAGAACAGCTTCAACATCGCCAACATCTTCAGCACCACGCTGCGCGACACCGGCGAGGTGGCGCTGATCGACGGCGACACGAAGAAGATCATCAACATCGTCAAGACCGGCTACGCGGTGCACATCTCGCGCACGTCGGCCTCGGGACGCTACCTGTACGTGATCGGGCGTGACGCCAAGATCAACATGATCGACCTGTGGATGGCTATTCCCGACAACGTGGCCGAGGTGCGCGTCGGACTGGAGGCGCGCTCGGTGGACACGAGCAAGTTCAAGGGATTCGAGGACAAGCTGGCAATTGCCGGCAGCTACTGGCCGCCGCAGTACACGATCATGAAGGGCGACACGCTGGAGCCGCTGAAGATCGTCTCCACGCGGGGCAACACGGTGGACAGCCAGGAGTACCACCCCGAGCCGCGCGTGGCCTCCATCGTCGCCAGCCACTACAAGCCCGAGTTCGTCGTCAACGTGAAGGAGACCGGTCAGACGCTGCTGGTGGACTACAGCAGCGTGGACGCGCTGAAAGTCACCACCATCGGCACCGCGCGCTTCTTGCACGACGGCGGGCTGGACGCCTCGCACCGCTATTTCATGGTGGCCGCCAACCAGAGCAACAAGATCGCGGCCGTCGACCTGAAGGAAGGCAAGCTGGCCAAGCTCATCGACGTAGGCAAGATCCCGCACCCGGGCCGCGGCGCCAACTTCGTGCACCCGCAGTTCGGCCCGGTCTGGAGCACCGGCCACCTGGGTGACGACACCATCTCGCTGATCGGCACCGACCCCGTCAAGCACCCGGCCCAGGCCTTCAAGGTGGTGGCGACGCTGAAGGGCCAGGGCGGCGGCTCGCTGTTCCTGAAGAGCCATCCCAAGAGCCAGCACCTGTACGTGGACACGCCGCTGAACCCCGACCCGGCCGTGGCCCAGTCGGTGGCCGTCTACGACATCAAGGCGCTGGACAAGGGCTACAAGGTGCTGCCCATCGCCCAGTGGGCCGGCCTCAGTGACGACGGCGCCAAGCGCGTCGTGCAGCCCGAGTTCAACAAGGCGGGCGACGAGGTGTGGTTCTCGGTCTGGTCCGCCAAGGACAAGCAGTCGGCCTTGGTCGTCGTGGACGACAAGACCCTCAAGCTCAAGGCCGTCATCAAGGACCCGCGCCTGATCACGCCGACCGGCCACTTCAACGTCAACAACACCCAGTACGACGTCTATTGACCTCGCCTGGCCTCGCGCCAGCACCGGCCCGGCCTTCGAGCCGGTGCTGGCGCCACCTCACGGAGGAACATATATGCGACCCCGATTCGATCTCCTGCTCGCCGGCCTGCTGACGCTGGCGACCACCGCGGCATGGGCCGGCCCGGCCGATGCGGCGCTGGCCAAGGCCGGCTGCGTGGCCTGCCACGCACCGGACAAGAAGCTCATCGGCCCGTCCTTCAAGGACATCGCGGCCCGGTACAAAGGCCAGAAGGACGCGCCCGCGCAACTGGCCGACAAGGTTCGCAAGGGCGGCAAGGGCAGCTGGGGGCCCATCCCCATGCCGCCCAGCGGCGAGGACAAGATCAGCGAGGCCGACCTCAAACTGGCGCTGGACTGGGTGCTCAGCCAGTGAGCGCGGCCACCCCGCCGAGTGCGGCGGTGATCATGACCTGGTCCACGCGGTAGCTGTCCACGTCCACCACC
The DNA here is from genome assembly GCF_043555875.1 of Pelomonas margarita. Taxonomy (NCBI): domain Bacteria; kingdom Pseudomonadati; phylum Pseudomonadota; class Betaproteobacteria; order Burkholderiales; family Sphaerotilaceae; genus Roseateles; species Pelomonas margarita. Next base: position 73,393 of record NZ_JBIGHW010000011.1, read on the forward strand.
TCGAAGCGCCAGCCCTGCCATTCGACGACGTCGGTGCGGCGCGGGATGCGGCGCAGCATCACCATCAGGAAGCCGGCCAGCGTGTCGTAGGTGCCGGCGTTGGGCCAGTCGGCGATATCCAGTGCCCGGGCGACATCGGGAATGGGTGTGATGCCGTCTGCGAGAAAGGAACCGTCCTCGCGGCGCACGATCTGCTCCTCGTCATGCGGCGCCACCAGCGCGCCCATCACCGTACTCATCACATCGTTGAGCGTCACGACGCCCACCACCAGGCTGTACTCGTTGACGATGACGGCAAAGTCTTCATGCGCCTCGCGGAACTGCGTCAGTACCTCCGACAGCGTCAGCCGGTCCGGCACGATGAGCACCTTCTTGACGATGACGCCACCGTCCTCGCGCAGCGACAGCGGCTCGTCGCGCAGCACGCGCTGGAACAGGTCGGTCGCGTCCACATAGCCGGCCACGCGGTCAATGTCGCCGCCGTCGCAGACGAGGTAGGTGGAGTGCGGCGTGTCGGCGATGCGAGTGCGGATCAGCGCGTCATCGTCGTCGCGCGAAAAGAACACGATGCGCTCGCGGTTGGTCATCACCGTCTCGACGGTGCGGGTGTCCAGCTCGAACACATTGGCGATGACCTGCTGTTCCTCGCCCGCCACGACGCCGGCCTGGTAGCCCGCCTCGGTCAGCGCCAGGATGTCGCGGTGGCTGATGGTCTCGTCGCGCTTGGCCGGCAGGCCCAGCAGCCGGATCAAGCCCTCGGTGATGCCGCTGAAGGCCCAAGCCAGCGGCTTGAGCAGGCGGCACAGCAGCAGCATGGGCCCCACCAGCGCCATCGCGACGCGCTCGGGCTCGTTCATGGCCAGGCGCTTGGGCACCAGGTCGGCCATGACGATGAACAGCGCCGTGATGGTGGCGAAGGACGCCGCGAAGCCCAGCGTGGCCGCCAGCTCCGGCGCCACCACGACGCGCAGCGCCGCCTCGAAATGCGGCGTGAACGCGCCCTCGCCCACGATGCCGGCCAGGATGGCCACGGTGTTGACGCCGATTTGCACGACGGTGAAGTAGTCCCCCGGGTGCGCCTGCACGGCCAGCACCTTGGCCGCGCGTGCATCACCGGCATCGGCGCGCTGCTGCAGGTTCAGCCGGCGCGACGCGGCCAGCGACAGCTCGGCCATCGAGAAGAACGCGCTGGCAGCAATCAGGAGCGCAAGCAGCAGCAGGCTGTTGGTCAAGCCGGGCACCGAGGGATGTCAAAAATTCAGTTTAGCCGTCGCCTTGAGGAGCGCCTGACGGCTGAACGTCCAGCAGGGCCGCCGCGTCCCGCGCCGGCAGGGGGCGCGCGTAGCCGAAGCCCTGCATCATGTCGCAACCCCAGTCACGCAGGCAGCGCTCCTGACGGTCGTCCTCCACGCCCTCGGCGACCACCGTCATCCCCAGGCTGTGTGCCAGCTGGATGAGGGCTTGCACGATGGCGGCGCCTTCGTCGTCCTGTCCGAGATCGCGAATGAAGCTGCGGTCGATCTTCAGCCGGTTGATCGGGAAACGTCTGAGATATGCCAGGCTGGAGTAGCCGGTGCCGAAGTCGTCGATGGCCAGATGCAGGCCCAGGCGCCGCAACTCGGCCATTTTGGCGATGGTGGCCTCGGCGTCGTCCATCATCGCGCCTTCGGTGATCTCCAGTTCGATGCGATGCGGGTCCACCCCGCTGTGGTCCAGCGCCTCGTGCACCATCGCCATGAAGTCGGGATGCTGGAATTGGCGCGGTGAAATGTTGATGGCCATCACCGGCTTGCCAAGGCCGGCGTCGTGCCATGCCTTGGCCTGGCGGCAGGCTTGTTGAAGCACCCATCGCCCGATCGGCACCATCAGGCCCGACTCCTCGGCCACCGGGATGAAGCGATCGGGCGGGATCAAGCCCTCCGGGCCGCGCCAGCGCAACAGGGCTTCGAAACCCGTCAACTGGCGCCCCTGCAGATCGCACTGGGCCTGGTAGAAGAGCTCGAACTCCCCCTTGTCCAGCGCTTGCGACAGCCGCGCTTCCATCAGCAGGCGGTCCTGCTGCTCCAGCATCAGCTCGTCCGTGTAGAGCACGGCGGCGTTGCCGGGCTGGCGCTGGGCGTGGCGCATCGCCAGCTGGATGGCCTTGGCCACCTCGGCCAGCCGCCTGCCGTGCCGAGGCAGCTCCGCGGCGCCAATGCTCAGCGTGACCGCCAATTCCTGGTGCTGCACGAGGAAGACCGGCTGCATCGCCTGCAGCAATTCGTCCAGCAGGCCAGCCAGTTGCGCACCGCCGGCCAGCGCCGGCAGCGTCACGCCGAAAGACAGCCCGTCCAACCGGTACAGGCACCCGCCCTGGCGTTCGACGATGGGCTTGAGCCTCCCTGCCACCTGGCACAGCAGTTCGTCCCCCACCGCATGCCCGAGGCTGCCCATGATCAAGCCCAGGCGCTTGATGACGATGCCCAGCCCCGTGAAGCCCTGGCTCTCCAGCGTTCTCGCGTCGCGCTCCAGCGAGCGCCGGTTGGGCAGGCCGGTCACGCGGTCATGCAGGCTGACGTGGGCCAGCTCTGCGTTGTGCTGCTGCAGCGCCAGGTTGGCCTTGCGCGCCCGCTGGTGCAGGGCCACCGTCAGTATCACGACGACCAGCATCGCCACCGCCAGGCCCAGGGTCAGGCGACGTTCGCTGTCATGGCGGGCCAACTGGTTGGCCTGCAGTTCGTTGTCGTGCGTCAGCGCCTCCAGCGCTCGCTGGCTTTGCTCGAAGCTGGAGCGTCGCTGCAGGTCCAGCACGGTGCTAACCCGGTCATTGCGCACCAGTTCCGCCTCCAGCCCGAGGGCTTTGCGCGACTGGCGCAAGGCACCGGCAGCGTCGCCCAGTTCATCCAGCAATTCGGCATGGCGGTTGAGCTGCTCCAGCAGCCTCACCTTCAGTCCCTGCTTCTCGAGCGAAGCCAGGCCTGCGTCCACCAGCGGCGCACCGGCAGCACGCCGCCCCAACCCAAGCCTGGCCAAGCCCACACTGATGCGGGCCAGGTCCACCGCTTCTGCCCCCGTCTCCTCGCCGGCCAGGCGCAGCGCGCGTTCGGCATAGCGGAGCGCGGCATCGAACTGACGCGCGCTCAGGTGCAAGTCGGCCATCTGCTGCTGTACCTGCGCCTGGCTGCCCGCCCAGCCGGGCGTCCCCACGCTGCCGGCTGCGGCGCTGGCGGCTGGCGCCAGGGCGCGGGCCAGTTGCTCGGCCTGGTCATGGGCCAGATCACCGGCCGCCTGCCGACCCGCCTCTTGCTCGGCGGCAGCCTCGATGAGCTTGGCGGCCAGTTGCAGCGGCAGCACGCCGGCATGCCCGGCCAGGCGGAAAGCCTCCTGGGCGTCCGCCCGGGCGCTGTCCACATCGTGCAGCGCCAGCCGCAGCGGCGCCAACCCGATGCGCGCCTGGGCGCTGCGCCGCGCATGGCCCTGGGCCTGGGCGGAACGGTCCGCCGCCTGCAACAACGCCACCGCTTGCTGCAGGTGGCCAGTCCACACGTTCAGGTCGCCCGCCGTCATGAAGACCCAGTAACGGAGCGCCTCGTCTTGCGTCTTTTCCGCCCAGGGCAAGGCCGCCGATATCCACTCGTGCGCAGCACCCAGACGGCCGGAAAACTGCAACAGGGTCGCCCGCAAGGCAAAAGCCGAGGCCATGGCTGCGGCATTGCCCTCGCGCTCGCCGAGATCGATGAGTTCAGCCGTGGCGGCATCGGCCACGGTGAGCTGGTCCAGGGAACCATGGGCAAAGCCCCATGCGGCCAGGAAAGCCCGCAGGCCGTCGCCTCCGGCAGCGCGTGCCTGCGCTTCCAGCGGGCGCAGCCGCGCCACGACCTCAGCCGGCTCGCTGCCGTAGCTGGATTCGATGGCATCGATCTGTTGAGCCAGCGTCGGCGCCGCCCACGCTGGCAAGCCTCCCAGCGCCAACAGCCAAGCACACGCCCACAGCCCGATGCGGCGAGCGGTGACGTGAAGTGCGTTGGCGAGTAAGAGGTGACGGCTGCTGCGCATCAGGCCGGTAGAGCCCATCGACGCGGCGACTGTAGGGGCATCGCCCCCCTGCAATCCCTGGCAAGGCCCCCCGCTTTCGAGCCCAAAGTCACGCCGACGGCGATCAGCTGAACAGCCGTCGCGCCGCCGGCGATCCCGCCGCCAGATCCCGCTCGGCCAGCGCCTCGTACAGCTTCTTCAGCTCCACGTCGATGGCCGCGAACGCATGCAGGCCCAGCACCTGGCCGCGGTCGTCGCAGACCTCGGCCTCCAGGTCGCGCGACAAGGCGCGCGCCGACTCCTGCCACAGCGCGAAGGGCTCGGCCTCGGCCGGCGTCTGCGGCACGTCCAGCGCCAAGGTCAGCTCGCGCAGCGACAGCGCCTCGGGGTCTTCCGCCAGTGCGGCCTGGGCGTCGAACTGCAGCGTCAGCACCGGCGGTGCGCCCTCTTCGGCGGCCGGCAGCACGAGGCGCCCGGGCAGCGCACCGGCCACGAAGCCGTGCCGCGCTGCGGACTGCTGCACGAAGCCCGGCGTCCATGCCGCCGCCTTGGCACGCAGCAGCAACGCCAGCTGGGCGTCGTGGCTGGCGGCGAACTGGTCCAGCTCGCGGGCGCGGGACACGACGTCCAGCATGTCGGGGAACTGCACGTAGCCGCCGACACCATCGGCGAAGGCCTGCACCTTCTGCACGAACTCCGAGTACTCGATTTCGGTCATCGCACCGCTGCGGTTGGCCATCTTCAAGCCGGCCTGGAACTCGCTGTAGCGCTGGCCCGGCGCCGGCAGCTCCCAGTCCCCGGTCTCGGCATTCAGGCCTTCAATCTGGAAGGGCTTGGTACCGGCGCGGCGGCTGCCCGGCTGGTGCTGCAGCGCCAGCTCGCCCGCCACCGGCTGCTCAACAGTGATGGTGGCAATGGCGTCGATCAGCGCATCGATGCGGGCTGACGGCTTGCGCTGCGGCCGGGCGACGGCGGTCAGCGTGGGGTCCAGCGCCTCCAGTCCCTCCAGCGGGGTGGCGGCTTCGGCCGGCAGCGCCTGGGCCGGCAGGTCGAAGCTGGGCTCCTCCTGCAGCGGCTGCGCCCGCTTGGGCCCGGCCTTGCGCGCGGCCCAGGCGCCATGCGCCACGACACCCACCAGCACAACCCCGCCGGCGATGGCAAGGAGTTCAGTCAAGGTCAGACTCATTCACTCATCCGTTCTGCATTCAAGTCGGCCCTGTCGGGCCTCAGACCTCAGCCATTGCCAGGGCCTTGTCCATGTCCACGGCCACGATGCGGGACACGCCCTGCTCCTGCATCGTCACACCGATGAGCTGCTCCGCCATCTCCATCGCGATCTTGTTGTGCGAGATGAAGAGGAACTGCGTGCCGCTGCTCATCTTGCTGACGAGCTTGGCGTAGCGCTCGGTGTTGGCGTCGTCCAGCGGTGCGTCCACCTCGTCCAGCAGGCAGAACGGCGCCGGGTTGAGCTGGAAGATCGCAAACACCAGCGCGATCGCCGTCAGCGCCTTCTCACCGCCGGACAGCAGGTGGATGGTGCTGTTCTTCTTGCCCGGCGGCTGCGCCATGACCTGCACGCCAGCGTCCAGGATTTCCTCACCCGTCATCACCAGCCGCGCCTGCCCGCCGCCAAACAGCTCGGGGAACATGCGGCCGAAGTGCTCGTTGACCTGGTTGAAGGTCGAGCCCAGCAGGTCGCGCGTCTCCAGGTCGATCTTGTGGATCGCGTCTTCCAGCGTCTGGATGGCCGAGTTCAGGTCGGTGCACTGCGAGTCCAGGAAGGTCTTGCGTTCGCGCGCCGCGGTCAGCTCGTCCAGCGCCGCGAGGTTGACCGCACCGAGCGCGGCGATCTCCCGGTTGATGCGGTCGATCTCGCCCTGCAGGCCGTAGAGCTTGACGCCACCGTCCTCGATGGACCGGGCCAGTGCGTCCAGGTCCACCGCGGCGGCTTCCAGCTGCTCGCGGTACTGCGCGCCTCCCAGCTGCGCGGCCTGTTCTTCCAGCTGCAGCTTGGTGATGGCCTCGCGCAGCGGGTCCAGGCTGCGCTCGAAGCTCAGGCGCTGCTCGTCGGCCTTGCGCAGGCGCAAGCTGAGGTCGTCGTAGCTGGCACGCACGGCAGAAAGCTGCCCCTCGCGCTCGACCTTCAGCGCCAGCGCGTCCTGCAGGCCGGCCTCGGCGGCGGCGTCGTTGAAGCCGTCCAGCTCGGCCTGCAGGCTGGCCGCCGAGGCGGCCACCTGCTGGATCTGCGCCTGCGCGGTCTCAATGCCGCGCTGCAGCTCGCCACGGCGTGCGGCCAGCGATTGCGTCGCGAAGCGGGCCTCCTGCGCGCGGCGCTCCAGCATGCGCAGCTGCTCGCGGGCGTCGGCCAGCTTGCGTTCGGCAGCGATGGTGCCATCTTCCAGCTCGGCATGGCGCTGCTGCGCGTCGCCTAACTGAATGTCCAGCTCCTCGAAGCGCGCCTCGCCGAGCGCACGGCGCTCCTGCAGCGCCTCCTGCTGCTCGGCGATCTCGGCCAGCTCCGCGTCCAGCGCGCTGCGGCGCTGCTGACTGGCTTCGGCCTGTTGTGTCAGGCGCAGCAGCTCAACCTGAAGCTGATGTGCCCGCGTCTGTGTCTCGCTGGCCTCACGGCGCAGCGCGGTGAGCCGGCCGTTGGCGTCGTTGAACTGGTGCTCCAGCCGCGTGAGCGTGATGCGGGCTTCGTCGGCAAGGAGGTTCTGCGCACGCTGCGCCGTCGTCAGCTGCTCGATCTCCTGAGCGCGGGCCAACAGGCCGGCCTGCTCAGAGTCCGGCGCATAGAAGGTCACCGAGAACTGGCCGACCGCATGGCCTTGCGGCGTCAGGATCAACTCGCCATGCGTCAGCTTGTCGCGTGCCGCCAGCGCGGCATCGAGGTCGGGCGCCGTGTAGACACCTTCCAGCCAGTCGTTCAGCAGCGCCATCAGGCCGGCGTCATCAAGCTTCAGCAGCGACGTCAGCGTCGGCAGCGTTTCGTGCGAGTTGGCAATGGCGCCCGGCGGCGATGAGTAAAAAGCCAGTCGAGCCGGCGGGGCGTCCTGCTCGAAGGCGCGCACCGTCTCCAACCGGCCCACGCTCAAGGCGCCCATGCGCTCGCGCAGCGCGGCTTCGAGCGCGTTCTCCCAGCCAGGCGTGATGTGCAGCTTGGTCCACAGGCCTTGCAGCCCGTCCAGGCCATGCTTGGCCAGCCAGGGCTTCAACTTGCCCTCGGTCTGCACTTTTTCCTGCAGCGCCTTGAGGGCCTCCAGGCGGGCGGTCAGTTCAGACTGCCTGGCCAGCTGCGCGTTGGCGTCCTGCTGCGCTGCGCGGCGCTGCTCTTCGAGCTGGGGCAGTTGCTCAGCGAGTTCCTGCAGCCGGCCCTCCGACAGCTCGCGGGCTTCGTCGGCCGCCGCACTGCGCTCGCGCAGCGCTTCGAGCGCGTCATGGTCGGGCGCGCCCAGTGCGCGCGACTCGGCCGTCAGCCGATCCTCGCGCTGGCGCAGCGCCTTGACCTGCTCGTCCACGCTGCGGCTCTCGGCCGCCAGCACCTGGATCTGTTGCTGCACCTGCGCCACCAGCGCGCGTTGTTCGTTCGCGCGGGCCTGCGCGCTGCGCACGGCGTCTTCGCTGTTGGGCAACTGTGCTTGCTGCTCTTCGGCCTGCGCGGCGAGGATCTCGCTCTGCTCGTCGGCGCCGGCGATCTGCTCGGCAATGCCTTCCAGTTCCGTCGTCGACTGCTCGACGCGATCGCGCCACTGCCGGTCCTGCGCATGCAGCTCCGCGAGGCGCGCTTGAGCCCGGTTGCGGCTCTCGACGACGAAGCGGATGCGCTCCTCCAGCCGGCTCACCTCCAGCTGCGCATCGGCATAGCGGCCTTGTGACGCGTGCAGCTCGTCGCCGGCGGCGTAGTGCTGTTGGCGCACCTCCTCCAGCTCGGCCTCCACTGCACGCAGCTCGGCCGTGCGGGCCTCCAGCGCCGTCAGCGCCTCGGCATGCGCGAGCTTTACCCGCGTGGCCTCGTTGCCGGCGTCGCGCGCCTTCAGGAACCACAGCTGGTGCAGCTTCAGCGTGCCACTGTCCTGTAGGCTGCGATAGCTGGCCGCCACCTCGGCCTGGCGCTCCAGCTTCTCAAGATTGGCGTTCAGTTCGCGCAGGATGTCGTCGACGCGCGTCAAGTTCTCGCGCGTGTCCTTGAGCCGGTTCTCGGTCTCGCGGCGGCGTTCTTTGTACTTGGAGACACCCGCAGCCTCTTCGAGGAACAGCCGCATCTCCTCGGGCTTGCTCTCGATGATGCGCGAGATGGTGCCCTGGCCGATGATGGCGTAGGCGCGTGGGCCTAGGCCCGTGCCAAGGAACACGTCCTGCACGTCGCGGCGGCGCACAGGCTGGTTGTTGATGAAGTAGCTGCTCGTGCCGTCGCGCGTCAGCACGCGCTTGACGGCGATCTCGGTGAACTGGTTCCACGGCCCGCCGGCGCGCGCCGATTGGTTGTCGAACACCAGCTCCACGCTTGAGCGCCCCGCCGGCTTGCGGTTGCCGCTGCCGTTGAAGATGACGTCCTGCATGGACTCGCCGCGCAGCTCGCTGGCCTTGCTCTCGCCCAGCACCCAGCGCACCGCATCCATGATGTTGGACTTGCCGCAGCCGTTGGGCCCGACGACGCCGACCAGCTGCCCGGGCAGCTGGAAGGTCGTGGGTTCAGCGAAGGATTTGAAGCCGGCCAGCTTGATCGAGTTCAGCCGCATGTAGCTCGGACGTAAGCCCTTGATTTGGCTAAAGAAAAGCGCCCCTCAGGGGCGCTCCGACGGGGCTGGATGATAGCATTCGCCCCCTCTCAGAACGCCTCACTGCCATGGCCACCAAGAAGTCCGCCGCTGCCGCCCCCGCTAAGAAGAACGCCAAGCCCAAGATGCGCGAGGTGCCCCCGAATCCGCCGAGCAAGCCCAGCAAGGACATTCTGGTCTTCCCGAACCCCAACCCGGAGCGCGATTTCGTCATCCAGTTTCAGGTGCCCGAGTTCACCTGCCACTGCCCGCTGACCGGCCAGCCCGACTTCGCGCACTTCACGATCGACATGATCGCGGATGAGCTCTGCGTGGAGCTCAAGAGCCTGAAGATGTACTTCTGGAGCTACCGCAACGAGGGCTCGTTCCACGAAAAGGTGACCAACAAGATCCTGGACGACATCGTCAAGGTCACCGACCCGCGTTTCATTCGCATCACGGCCAAGTGGTACGTGCGCGGCGGCATCTATACCAACATCGTCGCCGAGCACCGCAAGGCCGGCTGGACGCCCGCGCCGCGTGTGGACCTCCCTGCCCACGGTTTTGAATCGGGAATGCTGGGCTGATGAATCCGTTGCTCGACAGGCTGAATCCCTATCCGTTTGAACGCCTGCGCGAGCTGACGGCAGGCATCACGCCCAACCCGGACCTCACCCCCATCTCGCTGGGCATCGGCGAGCCCCGCCATGCTGCGCCGGCGCTGATCGCGGAGGCCATCGCCGGCTCGATGAAGAGCCTGGCCGCCTACCCAGCCACCGCCGGCACGCCGGCGCTGCGTGAGGCCATTGCCGGCTGGATCGCTCGCCGCTACGGCCTGACGCTGGATCCGTTGACGCAGGTGCTGCCCGTCAACGGCTCGCGCGAGGCGCTGTTCGCCATCGCGCAGACGATGGTGGACGGCAGTCGCGCCGGCGCCACGGTCGTGTGCCCCAACCCCTTCTATCAAATCTACGAAGGCGCGGCGCTGCTGGCCGGCGCCGACGTGGCCTTCGCCAACGCCGACCCGGCACGCAACTTCGCCGTGGACTGGTCGCAGATCGATGACGCCACCTGGGCGAAGACGCAGCTGCTCTACGTCTGCTCGCCCGGCAACCCCAGCGGCGCCGTGATGCCGCTGAGCGAGTGGCAGGCGCTGTTCGCACTGAGCGACCGCCACGGCTTCGTCATCGCGTCGGACGAGTGCTACTCGGAGATCTACTTCCGTGACGAGGCGCCGCTGGGCGGCCTGGAAGCTGCGGCCAAGCTGGGCCGCAGCGACTTTAAGAACCTCATTGCGTTCACGTCGCTGTCCAAGCGCTCCAATGTGCCGGGGCTGCGCTCCGGCTTCGTCGCGGGCGACGCCGCATTGCTGAAGAAATTCCTGCTCTACCGCACCTACCACGGCAGCGCCATGAGCCCCATCGTGCAGGCCGCCAGCATCGCGGCGTGGGGCGACGAGGCCCATGTCGTCGAGAACCGCGCTCGCTACCGCGAGAAGTTCGCTGCCGTCACGCCGCTGCTGGCCGACGTGCTGGACGTGGCGCTGCCTGACGCAGGCTTCTACCTGTGGGCAGGCGTGCCCGGCGGCGACGACGTCGCCTTCGCCCAGGGCCTGCTCGCTCAATACAATCTCGTGGTGCTTCCGGGCAGCCTGCTGGCCCGCCAAGCCCACGGCAACAACCCTGGCGCCGGGCGCATCCGCCTGGCCCTGGTGGCCGACGAGGCCGAATGCCTCGAAGCCGCCCGCCGCATCGTCTCCTTCACGAAATCCCGCCCATGAACACCGCCGAACTCCAAAGCACGATCGACCTCGCCTGGGACAACCGCACGTCGCTCGACCCCGTCAACGCACCGGAAGTGCGCCAGGCCGTCGACCACGTCATCGCCGAGCTGGACGCCGGCCGCCTGCGCGTGGCCACCCGTGAAGGCGTGGGCCAGTGGGCCGTGCACCAGTGGGTCAAGAAGGCCGTACTGCTGTCGTTCCGCCTGAACGACAACCGCATCATGGGCGACAAGGACCTGACCTTCTTCGACAAGGTGCCCACCAAGTTCGCCGGCATGAGCGAAGCCGAGCTGCGCGCCACAGGCGTGCGCGTGGTGCCGCCAGCCGTCGCCCGTCGCGGCAGCTACCAGGCCAAGAACGTCATCCTGATGCCCAGCTACGTGAACATCGGCGCCTACGTCGACGAAGGCACGATGGTGGACACGTGGGCCACCGTCGGTTCCTGCGCGCAGATCGGCAAAAACGTGCACCTGTCGGGCGGCGTGGGTATCGGCGGCGTGCTGGAGCCGCTGCAGGCCAACCCGACCATCATCGAGGACAACTGCTTCATCGGCGCCCGCTCCGAGGTCGTCGAAGGCGTCATCGTCGAGGAGAACTCGGTCATCTCCATGGGCGTCTACATCGGCCAGAGCACGCCGATCTACGACCGCGCCACGGGCGAGGTGAGCTACGGCCGCATCCCGGCCGGGTCCGTCGTCATCTCGGGCTCGCTGCCCAAGGATGACGGCCGCTACAGCCTGTACGCCGCCATCATCGTGAAGCGCGTGGACGCGCAGACCCGCTCGAAGACGAGCATTAACGAACTGCTGCGCGCCTGAGCATGGCCACCAGCGGCAACATGGAGCGCATCCTGCGGCTGATGGCCGACAAGGGTGCGTCGGACTGCTACCTGTCAGCCAACATGCCGGTGCTGATCCGCATCAACGGTCAGACGGTGCAGCTGTCCGATCAGCTCCTGACGCCGCCGCAACCACGCCAGCTGATCGCGGAGGTCGTCGACCCCGCCAGCCTGTCCGAGCTGGACGCGTCGGGCGAGCTGAACATGGCCGTGTCGGTCAGCGGCGTGGGCAGCTTCCGCCTGTCGGGCTTCCGCCAGCGGGGCTCGATTGCGGGCGTGTTCCGGCACATCCCGCACGACATCCCGACGATGGACAGCCTGGGCCTGCCGCCCATCCTCGGCGGCATGGTCAAGGAAAAGCGCGGCCTGATCCTGATGGTGGGCGCCACCGGCACAGGCAAGAGCACGACGCTGGCCTCCATGCTGGAGCTGCGCAACCAGACCATGAGCGGGCACATCCTCACCATCGAGGACCCGATCGAATACCTGTTCAGCAACAAGCGCTCGGTGGTCAACCAGCGCGAGATCGGCCGCGACACCGCGTCGCTACAGATCGCGCTGAAGAACGCCCTGCGCCAGGCGCCGGACTGCATCCTCATCGGCGAGATCCGCGACCGCGAGACCATGACGGCCGCGATCAGCTACTCGCTGTCGGGTCACCTCGTGCTGGCCACGCTGCATGGCAACAACACCTACCACGCGCTGAACCGCATCCTGTCCTTCTACACGCCGGAGTCCCGACCGGCGCTGCTGAACGACCTGGCGGCGGGCCTGAAGGCCATCGTGTCGCAGCGCCTCGTTCGCGCCACGGCCGGCGGCCGCGTGCCGGTGCTGGAGATCCTGCTGAACTCCAAGCTGGTGTCAGAGCTCATCGAGCAGGGAGACTTCGCCGGCGTGAAGGAGGCGATGGAAAAATCCATCGCCGAGGGCTCGCAGACCTACGAAGAGCACTTCGCCAAGCTCATCACCGACGGTGTCATCACCCGCGAGGAAGGCCTGGCATTCGCCGACTCGCCCACCAACCTGCTGTGGCGGCTGCAGAACGAGGCACCCGGCGCACGCCTCGCGACCGCCCCGCGCAAGGAAGAGAAGGCTGGCGACGAAGCCAGCTTCACCGAAATTACCCTGGACGTCCGCGGCACTTGAAACTCATCGACTGCATCGACACCCAAGCCGCCCGCCTCGCCCAGGCGGGCTTGTTTTTTGGCCATGGCACGACGAACGCCTTCGACGAGGCCGCGTGGCTGGCCTTGTGGCGCCTGGGCCTACCACTGGACGCCCTGGACGAGCATGAGGAACGCGAGCTGACCGGCGCCGAGTCGGCCGCCATCACCGCCCTCGTCGACGAGCGCATCAGCACACGCAAGCCCGCCGCCTACCTGACCGGCGAGGCCTGGCTGCAGGGCGTGCCGTTCACCATCGACGAGCGCGCCATCGTGCCACGCAGCTTCATTGCCGAGCTGATCGCCGACGCCAGCATCGACCCCTGGCTGAACCCGGCCAGCCGCCGCGTGCTGGACCTGTGCACCGGCAACGGCAGCTTGGCCGTGCTGGCAGCGATGGCATGGCCCGATGTGGCGGTGGATGCACTGGATCTCAGCGTCGACGCGCTGGCCGTGGCGACACTGAATGTCGAACGCCATGACCTGACGTCGCGCATCCGCCTGCTGCAGGGCGACGGCCTGGCCGGCGCTGAAGGCCCCTACGACTTGATCCTCTGCAACCCGCCATACGTGAACAGCGCCAGCATGGCCGCGCTGCCCGCCGAGTACCTGGCCGAGCCCGAGCTGGCGCTGGCCGGCGGCCGGGACGGCATGGACTTCATCCGAGAGCTGCTGCGCGCAGCGCCCGCCGCGCTGAACGACGACGGCGTGTTGGTGCTGGAGATCGGCAACGAGCGCCAACACTTTGAAGCCGCCTTCCCGACGCTGGAAGTCGTGTGGATGGACACCTCCTCCGGCGCCGACCAGGTGCTGCTGGTGACGAAAGAAAACCTGCTGTGATCACTCTCCGCGACATCACCCTGCGCCGTGGCGTCAAGGTCGTCCTCGACAACGCCTCAGCCACGCTGCAACCGGGCGAGAAGATCGGCCTCGTCGGCCGCAACGGGGCCGGCAAGTCCAGCCTGTTCGCGCTGCTGACCAACCGCCTGGGCAACGACCGCGGCGAGGTGGAAGTGCCCAAGCACTGGCGCCGCTCCGAAGTGGCCCAGAACATGCCCGAGACGGAAGACGGCGCGACCGACTACGTGCTGCAGGGCGACCTGACCCTGGTGGCTGCCCGTGTGGCGCTGGCCGAGGCCGAAGCCGCCGAGGACGGCCATGCGATGGCTGACGCGCATGCCGCGCTGGCCGACGCTGGCGCCTTCGACGCCCGGGCGCGCGCGCAGGCGCTGCTGATGGGCCTGGGCTTCAAGACCGAGCAGCTCGACGCGCCCGTCAACAGCTTCTCCGGCGGCTGGCGCATGCGCCTGCAGCTGGCCCGCGCGCTGATGTGCCCGGCCGAGCTGATGCTGCTGGACGAGCCGACCAACCACCTGGACCTGGACGCGCTGGTCTGGCTGGAAGCCTGGCTGCAACGATACGACGGCACGCTGATCATCATCAGCCACGACCGCGAGTTCCTCGACGCGATCACCAAGGTCACGCTGCATCTGGACGAAGGCAAGCTGGTGCGCTACGGCGGCAACTACACCAGCTTTGAGACTCAGCGCGCCGAACGCATGGTGCTGCAGCAGGCGGCATACGCCAAGCAGCAGGACCGCGTGGCCCACCTGCAAAAGTTCATCGACCGCTTCAAGGCCAAGGCCAGCAAGGCCAAGCAGGCGCAGAGCCGCGTGAAGGCGCTGGAGCGCATGGAGAAGCTGGCACCGGTGCTGGCGTCTGCCGACTTCAATTTCGAGTTCCGCGAGCCGCTGAACCTGCCCAACCCGATGCTGATGTTCGATGAACTCAGCGCTGGCTACCGTACCGACGAGGGCGACAAGATCATTGTGCGCGGCGTGGACCGCTCCGTGCTGGCCGGCCAGCGCATCGGCATCCTCGGCGCCAACGGCCAGGGCAAGTCCACTCTGGTCAAGACCATTGCCCGCGCACAGGCCCCCATGGGCGGCAAGCTGACCGAGGGCAAGGGCCTGTCCATAGGCTACTTTGCCCAGCAGGAGCTGGACGTGCTGCGGCTGGACGAAGGCCCGCTGGAGCACATGGTGCGGCTGGCCCGCGAGGTCGGCCCGCAGGGCCGAGAGCAGGAGCTGCGCGACTTCCTCGGTCAGTTCCGCTTCACCGGCGACATGGTCAACCAGCAGGTTGGCAGTCTGTCGGGCGGTGAGAAGGCGCGGCTTGTTCTGGCGATGCTGGTGTGGCAACGGCCAAATTTGCTGCTGCTGGACGAGCCGACCAACCACCTGGACCTGAACACCCGCGAGGCGCTGTCGATGGCGCTGAACGAGTTCGAGGGCACGGTCATGCTGGTCAGCCACGACCGGGCGCTGCTGCGCGAGGTCTGCGACGAGTTCTGGCTGGTCGCCGATGGCGCGGTCAAGCCCTTCGACGGCGATCTGGACGACTACCAGCGCTGGCTGCTGGAGCAGAGCAAGGAGGCCGCCCGCGCCGCCAAGAAGCAGGCGTCTGCCCCGGCACCCAAGCCCAAGGCTGCCGCAGCAGCCCCCTCACCTGCACCGGCCGCACCCGTGGACCGCAAGGCCTCGGGCCAGGCACGCGCCAAGCTGGCCGAGCAGACGCGCCCACTGCGCAAGGAGATGGAAGCCATCGACAAGCGCATGCATGCGCTGGCGACCGAGCGCACGGAGATCGAAGCCCAGCTCGCCGAAGGCGCCGCCGCGTCGGCCATCGCCGAGATGGGCAAGCGCCTGAAGGCGATCGGCGACCAGCTCGAAGCCGACGAGATGCGCTGGCTAGAGCTGGGCGAGCAAATCGAGGCGCTGTCCGCCTGACGGCGGATCAGGCTGCCAGCGCGGCCGCCAGCGTCAACGCGCCTGGCAGCGCCTGCACGAACAGGATCTTGCGCGACGCGGTGGCTGCGCCGAACACGCCAGCCACCACCACGCAGCCTGCGAAGAAGATCATCCACGGCCGGCCGACCACCACTCCCTGCATCACGCCCCAGGCCAGGCCCGCCGCCAGGAAGCCGTTGTACAGCCCCTGATTGGCTGCCAGCGCCTTGCTCTGCTCGGCGAAGTCCGCCTTCAGCCCAAAGGCCTTGCGCCCCAGCGGCTTGGTCCAGAAGAACATCTCCAGCACCAGGATGTAGACGTGTAGCAACGCGAGCAGCGTTGCGAGCACCAAAGCCAGGGTCTGCATGGCCTCTCCTCTTGAAGTTGAAAGATACGCATGCTCTCAGAACGGCATGCGCAGGGCTGTCACACAAAAGACCATTTCAATAGTGTGCAATTTAATTGCCATCTACATTCTCGTCCATGCCACGCCTCAAGGTCAGCGCCGCCAACGTCAAGCCCACGCCCGATGCCCGGGAGCAGTGGCTGCTGCTGGACCGGCAGCTCTGCTTCGCGCTCTACAGCAGCTCGCTGGCCATGACCAAGCTCTACAAGCCGCTGCTGGCCCCACTGGGCCTGACCTACCCGCAATACCTCGTGATGCTGGTGTTGTGGGAGACCGACGGCCTGGCCGTCGGCCAACTGGGCCAGCGGCTGTCGCTGGACTCCGGCACGCTCACCCCGCTGCTCAAGCGGCTGGAGCTGCTGGGCCACATCGAACGCCGACGCGCGCAAGACGATGAGCGCCGCGTAGACATCTTGCTGACGTCATCAGGCCGCAAGCTCCGCAGGCAGGCACTGGACATCCCCGGCCAGTTAGCCTGCGCAAGCGCCTGCGAACTCAACGAGCTCGCCTCGCTGACCACCCGGTTGCACGAACTGCGAGGCCAGTTGACGGCGGCCATTGCTGCCGGTTGATTTCCCCCCCGCGACGTTTCCCCTGTTCCCGAGTCCCTTTCACCCCGACCCCAAGGAGCCCACTATGGCCATCGAGAAAGCCCTCTACACCGCCACCGCCACTGCCACCGGCGGCCGCGCCGGCACTGCCAAGTCGTCCGACGGCGCCCTGGACGTGACGCTGTCCACTCCGGCCCAGCTGGGCGGCGCAGGCGGCCCCGGCACCAACCCGGAGCAGCTGTTCGCAGCCGGCTATTCCGCCTGCTTCATCGGCGCCATGAAGGCCGTGTCGGCCCGCCAGAAGATCGCACTGCCGGCGGAAGTCAGCATCACCAGCGACGTCGCCATCGGCCCGCACGCCGACAAGCCCGGCGCCTTCGGCATCCAGGTCGACATGAAGATCTCCGTGCCCGGCATGGACCGCGCCCAGCTGGAAGCGCTGGTGGCCACGGCCCATGAGGTCTGCCCCTACTCCAACGCCACCCGTGGCAACGTGGACGTCACGCTGACCATCGTCTGATGTGCCGACGCTCCCGAACCCGCAAGGGTTGCGGGAGCGCGCCGTTCAGTCCGCCAGCAATGCCAGCATCAGCTCGATGCGCGCCTTGACAGGGCTGAGCGCACCGGCTGTCGGCAGCAGGCCGGGCAGGTGCATGACCGGGCCTGCATCACAGCGCGTGCTGCGCAGCACGCGCACACCGGCTGCCTGCGCCTCGCGCAGCGCCGCCTCCAGCTGCCAGGACAAGGTGCCGTTGCCCGTGCCAGCGGCCACGATGCCATCCACGCCCGCCGCCAGCAGCGCCCGCACGAGGCGGCCGTCTGCGCCGGCATGGTTCATCACGATGTCCACGCGCGGCCAGTCAGCCGCTGGCGCTGCCATGCGCGCCAGACCCAGCGCATCACCGACAGGCCAGCGCCCCAGCAGGCGCACGGAGCCCTCTTCCACCCGCGCCACCAACGCCCCGTCCATCGACTCGAAGGCATCGACGCGATAGCTGTGCGTCTTGCGCACCTGCACCGCATCATGAACCCGCCCCGCGAAGGCGACGACCACGCCCGCCGCGCCTTGCGCCGCCGCCACCTGAACGGCGTCCGCCAAGTTCTGCGGCCCGTCCGGCGCCAGCGCCGTCGCCGGCCGCATCGCAGCGGTCAGCACCACCGGCTTGGCCGGGGCCAGCACGCGGTGCAGCAAGTAGGCCGTCTCCTCCAGCGTGTCCGTGCCATGGGTGATGACGATGCCGCCGACCTCCGGCCGATCCAGCTGCTCGTGCACCGCAGCGGCTAGCGCCTGCCAGGTGGCCACGTCCATGTCCTTGCTGTCCAGCTGCGCCACCTGGTGCGCCTCAAGCCGCCGCCCGGCCAGCGTCGGCACGGCCGCCAGCAAGTCCTCCACGCGAAGTTGCGCTGCCGTGTAGCCCACACCATCCGCAGCGCTCTGTGCGGTGCCGGCGATGGTGCCGCCCGTGCCAAGAATGACGATCAAGGGCTCAAGGGTTTGCAATTTTCAATTCCTGGATAAAAATACAGATACTGGATACACAACCAGCTCAACTCACAAGGCCGCTCGTGCAAGACCAACCCAAGCTTACCGCCCGCCAACAGCAGATCTTCGACTTGGTCCGCAACGCGATCGAAAGCACCGGCGCTCCGCCCACCCGCGCCGAGATCGCTGCCGAGCTGGGCTTCAAGTCCGCCAATGCCGCCGAGGAACACCTGCAGGCATTGGCCCGCAAAGGCATGCTGGAGCTGGTGGGTGGCACATCCCGCGGTATCCGGCTCAAGTCCGACACGCTCAGCGCGGTCAACCGCGCCCGCCAATTCAGCCTGCCCATTCCCAGCCTGGCGCAATTGACCTTGCCGCTGATTGGCCGCGTCGCTGCCGGCGCCCCCATCCTGGCCCAGGAGCATGTCGAGCAGACCTACACCGTCGAGCCCAGCCTGTTCGCCAAGAAGCCCGACTACCTGCTCAAGGTCAAGGGCATGAGCATGCGAGACATCGGCATCCTCGACGGCGACCTGCTGGCGGTGCAATCAGCCAAGGAGGCCCGCAACGGCCAGATCGTGGTCGCACGCGTCGGCGAGGACGTGACCGTGAAGCGTTTCAAGCGCGGGCCTGCGGGCATCGAACTCCTGCCCGAGAATGCCGATTTCCAACCCATCGTCGTCAGTGAGGACGAGCACTTCAGCATCGAGGGTCTGGCCGTCGGGCTGATCCGTGGGCAGGGATTCAACTGAACGCCGGGACGGTGGTTCAATTCCCCCCGGCTCCACCAGATAAGGTTCCGTCGCCAACTTCCCTGCGAAACACATCGTGGGCGACGGCCGAGCCATGGGCTCCGGCTGGGCTGACGAGCAGAGCAACCGCGCAGACACTGACCCGCCGCTCCCCAAGGTGGTGGAGGTGGCAGCCGGCGAGTGGTACGCGCTGCCGGCGGTCACGGAATGGGCGATCACCGACCTGGCGTTCGACGTGGTCGGCTGGTTGCTGCAGGAGCTGGCCGACGAGTACTCGGAGAACGTCATGTCTTCGATCGTTTCCGGCGCAGGCAACAACAAGCCCACCGGCTTTCTCGGTAGCCCGGCGCCGGTCGCCACCAGCGATGCCGCCGGCCGGGCCTTCGGCACCCTCCAGTACATCGCCTCGGGCCTGGCAAGCGCGTTGCCAGCGACGACATCGGGCGTCATCGACTTGCTACTCGATGTCGTGCACAGCCTGCGCTGGAAGCACCGGCAGAACGCGCACTGGACGATGAGCGCTCTGACCATGTCGGCGCTGCGGAAGTACAAGGACGCTGATGGCCGGCCAATCCTGCTGGACTCGATGATCTCCGGCCAGCCCGCGACGTTGCTGGGTTACCCGCTGGTCGAGTGCGAGGCGATGCCCAACGTCGCGGCCGGCGCCTTCCCCATCGCATTCGGCAACTTCGATGCCGGCTACGTGTTGGATCGCGATGCAGGTGCCATGCGCATCACGCGCGACGACATCACCACGAAGGGCTTCGTGAAGTTCTATGCCCGCACCCGCGTCGGCGGGAAGGTGCTGGACAGCGAGGCGATCAAGCTGGTCAAGATCGCGACCAGCTGATCTGAAGGAGGGGCGGCACGGCCGCCCCATCACAGATTCCGCCGACGGGGCGCGTCTGGGCTTGGCAGCCGTGCACGCGCCAGCCACTGCTTCGTCGCCAGCCCCACCTTCCAGGAGAACACCATGCCACCTGTCATCATCGCCGCGGCCTACGCAGTTGCGATTGGCACCACTGCCGCTTGGATCTCGGCAGCAATCACTGCCCTCACCCCCTCGCTCAACTATCGCCGGGGCCGCGCCTGCCCGCTCGCTGCGTCGCAGGAGAAACAACAATGAGCATCGTCAATGCCCGATCCACGAAGGACGAACTGATCGTTGAAGTCGACTCGCTCGGCGGGCTACCGCCAGGCTTGGTCGTGCCAGAGTCACAGCGCGGCGCTGCCCTCGTGAGGGTGCCGAAAGTGGCTGTAGTTCCACATCAGCGCCTCGTGGTGGCTGCTAGGGGCGCGACGCTTTTTCACACCGTCTTGGCGGGGCCGATGAGCATTGCCCCCTTCGATTCTCCGGACGATCTCATGGACCACGTGCCGGATTTCCTGAAGGAGTCGCACAGGATGTTTCTGCAGCTTGCGGCCCCCACTCCTGATCTGCGCAAGTTGGACAACGACGGCGTCATCGGCATCTACTCGCCGCGGTTGGGCAGAATTCGCGCGCTGACGTTTCAGGTAACAAGCCAGGGAGAGGTGACTATCGACGAGCTGTCGAAAGACGGGGGCATCGACGTTCACCTGACCCCTTGGTTCGACGAGTTGGAGCAGGTGGAAGCGGATGCTCTGTCAACACGCGGCTCAATTGCGGCAGCGCCTGCCGAGCAGCTACGACTCGTGCACAAGCACCATCCGGATCTGATGACAGGTGGCGAGATAGTCTCTGTGCGCCTCACGCGTCACGGCATCAGCACTCGCGTCCTGCCCGAGCCGAATTGGAGGCCTCAACCCTGGTCGCTTCCTCAGGGTCTTCAGAGCTGACGATCGCCCCCCCCCCCCCGGGTGCTGCGGGGCTGGCAGGGCCATCCACGCAGCTCGGGGGGGCCCTTCAGTCTCTGGGGTGCCTGCGGCCCGGACCGCACAGTCCCCCATTCGCGGGTCTTTTTCCTGCGGCCGGAATTTCGGCCGGCAGCTCTGGACTGTAAAAGATTGTGGGGCGCCGGGCCTTCGCTGGGCCTCCCTCGCGGCCCCGCTCCAGCACGCACACGCCGAACTTATCCGGTGCTCTGCCGCTTGCTATCCGGTTTGTTGTCCGGTGGGATGGTCGCGGAGATTGCCCCACCTGCAGCCGTGCCCGTCCCTGGCCCCAGCCCCCGCACTCGACGCGCACCGGACAACAAACCGGACAACTGCGTGTCGACGGCGCAACGTTTCATAGAGCCGTGCGGGTGACCCCGGCCCACCGAATTGAAAAAGGCCCGTGTCACCGACACGGGCCTTTCGTTTTGGATGGTGGAGCCGGGGGGAATTGAACCCCCGTCCGCAAGCCATCACCGGGCAGATCTACATGCTTAGCCGGCTGGTTTGAATCTCACGGTCAACTCGCGCAGTGGCACGCTAGCTTTCCCGCCAGTCACTTGATCTCACGCCCAACCGAGTGACCCGGTCAGACGCCAGCCGATGTGAGTGACTTCTCAGCCTTGCCCCTTGCGGAACTCAGCCCGGCCCATCGGCCTGCCGTTGAGAAGCTCATCCGCAATTAAGCGGCGAGTGCGAACGTAGAGTCGTTTGCAGTTACTTTGTTTCCAGTGGTTTTACGAGCGGACTGGTGCTCGGCATGCCCTACTCCGGATCCGCACCCACGTCGAAACCAGGTCGGCCCCAGAGCGTCGTAGTTTAGGGCAGACCGAGCAGCTTCAAGAGATCGCCTGGCGAATTCAGTGCCGCGTCGGCGCGCCAATCGACGTACCGGGCCTGCGGCCCCAGATAACCCCAGGCGGCCACCGCTGTGGCCATGCCCGCAGCGCGTCCGGCCACCACATCGCGCTCGTCGTCGCCGACGTACAGACAGGCCGCCGGCGCCACACCCAGGCGGCGCGCCGCTTCCAGCAGAGGCGCCGGATGCGGCTTGGCATGGACTGTGGTGTCGCCACCAACAACGACCGCCGCACCCAGCCGCAGCGAGGCCGTCAGCGGCAGCGCGAAACGCTCGGCCTTGTTCGTCACGATGCCCCACGCCAGGCCCGCCTCGACCAGCCCCGACAGTGCCACCAGGATGCCGGGAAACGGCTCCGTGCTGTCGTACATCAGGCCCTCGTAGCGATCGAGGAACTCGCGCTTGAGGTCGTCATAGCACGGCTGCCCGGGGGCGACGGCGAAGGCCTGGCTCAGCATGCCGCGCGCGCCTGAGCCACCGTGTGGTCGGTATTGCGCAAACGGCAAAGGCGGCAGGCCACGCGTCTCACGCATGGCATTGGCCGCACGGCCCAAATCCCGGGCACTGTCGATGAGCGTGCCGTCCAGATCGAACAGCACGGCTTGCAAGTGCGCCCAACGCGGCGCCAGCTGCATCAAAGCGGGCGCCGGCAGGCCAAGAGGTAGTTGACGTCGGTATCCGTGCCCAGCGCATAACGCTGCGTCAACGGGTTGTAGGTCAGCCCGCGGCTTGCCTGCAGGTCCAGGCCGGCATCGCGGCAGAACTGCGCCAGCTCCGATGGCTTCAGGAACCGGGCGTACTCATGCGTACCCCGAGGAAGCATGTTCAACACGTACTCTGCGCCGACGATGGCAAGCAGAAACGCCTTGGCATTGCGGTTCAGCGTCGACAGGAACACCCAGCCGCCTGGCTTCACCAGTGCCGCGCAGGCCCGCACCACCGACGCCGGATCAGGCACGTGTTCCAGCATTTCCATGCAAGTCACGACATCGAAGCCGGCCGGCTGTTCGGCCGCCAGCGCTTCGACGGCGATCTCGCGGTACTCGACGCCCTCGGTGGCGGCTTCCATCGCGTGCAACTCAGCCACACGCAGCGGCTTGGTCGACAGGTCGATGCCCAACACCTGGGCACCTGCGCGGGCCATGGAATCGCTGAGGATGCCACCGCCACAGCCGACGTCCACGACGCGCTTGCCGGCCAGCGAGCACAACTGCTGTATCCAGCCCAGGCGCAGCGGATTGATCTGGTGCAGCGGCTTGAAGTCGCTCTCGGGGTCCCACCAGTGGTGGGCCAGCTCGCCGAACTTGGCGAGCTCTTGAGGATCGGCGTTGATCGTCATGTTGTGCAGAAAATGAAAAAGCCCCGACGGGCGGGCCGTGCGGGGCTTTGTGCAAAGCGCCCGAAGGCGCTGAGCTTACTTGTTGCGCGTACCGACGACTTCGATCTCAGTGCGACGGTTCTTGGCGCGGCCATCGGCGCTCTTGTTGTCCGCCACAGGCTGCTTCTCGCCCTTGCCTTCGGTGTAGACGCGATTCGGCTCGACGCCCTTGCTCACCAGGTAGGCCTTGACGGCTTCCGAGCGGCGGATCGACAGCTTCTGGTTGTACTCATCGCTGCCCACCGAGTCGGTGTGGCCCACGGCGATGATGACTTCCAGGTTGATGCCCTTGGTCTTGCCGACCAGGTCATCCAGCTTCGCGGTGGCTTCTGCCTTAAGCGTCGCCTTGTCGAAGTCGAAGAACGCGTCAGCCGCGAACGTCACCTTCTCGCTGACGGGTGCCGGGGGCGGCGGGGGAACCGGCTTCGGCGGGGCGGGCGGAGCGACCGGGGGCTGCGCGGGCTGCGCCGGCGGAGCGGGCGGCTTGACAGCCGGCTTGATCTCGCCATCGCAGCCCTTGGCGGCCGTGGCAGGCGTCCAGAAGCCGTCGCGCCAGCAGTATTCGTTGGTGCCGTTCTTCCAGACGGTGCCGTCGGTCGCGCGCCAGTTGTCGATGGTCTGTGCCGATGCGCCCGATGCAGCAACAGCGACCGCAGCCACCGCAAACAGCGACGCCACGCGATTCAATTTCTTCATGATTCTCCTCTCAAGGAATGCCGCAGTTGCCCTGCGAGAGTCAGTACTCGAACCTCTAACCACAGGAAAAACTCTAGGGTTTCTCCTAGGGACTCGACGATTGTGCCATGTGGGCACCGAGACCTACGCATTGTGGCGGCCTACGTTCATGGGCACGGTGACGATGTTGCGCTGCTGCTACAGGGTGGCGGCAGCCTTAGAATCCGCGCCTTTCACCTACCTTCCAGGACGCCGCGCCCACGTGGGCGCGCGTCACGCTGCGCATGACCCAGTTCGCCAAGGAAACCCTGCCGATCAGCCTCGAGGAGGAGATGCGCCGCTCCTACCTTGATTACGCCATGAGCGTGATCGTGGGGCGGGCCCTGCCGGATGCGCGGGACGGCCTGAAGCCCGTGCATCGCCGTGTGCTGTACGCGATGAACGAGATGGGCAACACCTACAACGCCAAGTACCGCAAGTCGGCACAGGCGGTGGGTGAAACGATGGGCAAATACCACCCCCACGGCGACTCGGCCATTTACGACACCATCGTCCGCATGGCACAGCCTTTCAGCCTGCGCCACATGCTGATCGACGGCCAGGGCAACTTCGGTTCCATCGACGGCGATAACGCCGCGGCGATGCGATACACCGAAATCCGCCTCGACAAAATCGCCCACGAAATGCTGGCCGACATCGACAAGGAAACTGTCGACTTCGGCCCCAATTACGACGGCAGCCATAAGGAACCGCTGGTCCTGCCGACCCGTTTGCCGCAATTGCTGGTGAATGGCTCGGCGGGTATTGCCGTGGGTATGGCGACCAATATCCCGCCGCACAACCTGAACGAAGTCGTCGACGCCTGCCTGTTTGCACTGAGGAAGCCGGAGTGCACGATCGACGAGCTGATGGAGATCATCCCGGCGCCCGACTTCCCGACCGCCGGCATCATCTACGGCCTGGCCGGCGTGCGCGACGGCTACCGCACGGGCCGCGGCCGCGTCGTGATGCGCGCCAAGGTGCACTTCGAGGACATCGACAAGGGCAACCGGCAGGCGATCATCGTTGACGAGATTCCCTACCAGGTCAACAAGAAGAGCCTGCTCGAGCGCATCGCCGAGCTGGTGCACGAGAAGAAGATCGAGGGCATCAGTCACATCCAGGACGAGTCCGACAAGTCGGGCATGCGCGTCGTCATCGAGCTCAAGCGCGGTGAAGTCCCCGAGGTGGTGCTCAACAACCTCTACAAGCAGACCCAGCTGCAGGACAGCTTCGGCATGAACATGGTCGCCCTCGTGGACGGCCAGCCCAAGCTGTGCAATCTGCGCGACATGGTCATCGTGTTCCTGGAGCACCGCCGCGAGGTGGTGACCCGCCGCACGATTTTCGAGCTGCGCAAGGCGCGCGAGCGCGGCCACGTGCTGGAAGGCCTGGCCGTCGCGTTGGCCAACATCGACGAGTTCATCGAGACCATCAAGACCTCGCCGACGCCGCCGGTCGCCAAGGCGGCGCTGATGGCCAAGAGCTGGGATTCGTCGCTGGTGCGCGAGATGCTGACGCGCACCGACGGTGGCGGCCAGGCCTACCGCCCGGAAGGCCTGGAAGCCGAGTTCGGCATGCAGCCCGACGGCCTCTACCGCCTGTCCGAGGCGCAGGCCGGCGAGATCCTGCAGATGCGTCTGCAGCGCCTGACGGGCCTGGAGCAGGACAAGATCGTCGGCGAGTACAAGGAGGTGATGGCCGAGATCGCCGACCTGCTGGACATCCTGGCCACGCCGTCGCGCGTGACGACCATCATCGGCGACGAGCTGACGCAGCTGAAGACCGAGTTCGGCCAGACCAAGCTGGGCGCACGCCGCTCGGTCATCGAGCACAACGCGCAGGAACTCGGCACCGAAGACTTGATCACGCCGACCGACATGGTCGTGACGCTGTCCCACACCGGCTACATCAAGAGCCAGGCGCTTAGCGAGTACCGCTCGCAGCGCCGTGGCGGCCGCGGCAAGCAAGCCACGGCGACGAAGGACGACGACTGGATCGACCAACTCTTCATCGCCAACACGCACGACTGGCTGCTGTGCTTCTCCGACCGCGGCCGCGTCTACTGGCTCAAGGTCTGGGAAGTGCCGCAGGGCAGCCGCAACTCGCGCGGCAAGCCCATCGTCAACATGTTCCCGCTGCAGCAGGGCGAGAAGATCACTGTCGTGCTGGCGTTGACCGGCGAATTCCGCGTCTTCCCTGAAGATCATTTCATCTTCATGGCCACGGCGATGGGCACGGTCAAGAAGACGTCATTGAAGGACTTCAGCAACCCGCGCAAGGCCGGCATCATCGCCGTCGACCTGGACGAGGGCGACCATCTGATCGGCGCCGCGCTGACCGACGGCCACCACGACGTGATGCTGTTCAGCGACGGCGGCAAGGCCGTGCGCTTCGACGAGGACGACGTGCGCCCCATGGGCCGCACCGCCCGCGGCGTGCGCGGCATGATGCTGGAACCCGACCAGCGCCTGATCGCGATGCTGGTGGCCGAGGACGAGACGCAGAGCGTGCTGACCGCCACCGAGAATGGTTATGGCAAGCGCACCTCCATCGTCGAGTACACCCGCCACGGCCGCGGCACCAAGGGCATGATCGCCATCCAGCAGAGCGAGCGCAATGGCCGCGTCGTCGCCGCGACGCTGGTGCGCCCGGAGGACGAAATCATGCTGATCACCGACAAGGGCGTGCTGGTGCGCACCCGGGTCGGCGAGATCCGCGAGCTCGGCCGCGCCACGCAGGGCGTCACGCTGATCGCGCTGGACGATGGCAGCAAGCTGTCCGGCCTGCAACGCATCGTCGAGAACGACGCCAATGAAGCCGACGCCGCTGCCGAAGGCAGCGATGGCGCCGACACGCCCGAAGCCTCGGAATCCCCCAAGGACTGACTGACATGACTTCTCGCAAGCTGGGCCTGGCCCTGGCACTCGCCCTGGCCGCCAGCTCAGTGCTGGCTCAACCCCCCGCGTCCAAGAAGGCGCTCATCGACAAGATCGTCGCGCTGCAGCAGCAAGGCTTGGCTGATGGCCTGGCGGCCAGCCTCGTGCAGGGGCCGCTGCCCCAGTTGATGCAGGCTGGCCGCGCCGCGCTGCAGCAGGTGCCGGCGGAAAAGCGCGAAGCCACGGCCAAGGCCATGGACACGGAGCTGAAGAAGTTTGTCGAGGAGAACGTGCCCTACCTGAAGGACAAGATCTCCAAGGCCGTGCCAAACACGGCTTCGGCGCTGCTGGACGAACGCTTCAACGAGGACGAACTGAAGCAGATCCTGGCCTGGGCAGAATCGCCGGTCAGCCAGAAGTTCGGCATGGCCAGCATGGAGCTGCAGAAGGCTGTCGCGCAGAAAGTGATGACCGAAGCCGGCCCCACGCTGGAAGGCCGCCTCAAGACGCTGCAGGCCAACCTGGCCAAGCAACTGGGGCTGCAGTCGCAGGCCGCGCCCGCAAAGCCTGCTGCGCCTGCCGCCACCGCCCCGAAGAAGCAGTAAACCCTCCTGATCGATGACCTCAGCCCGCCCGTTCAATTTCTCCGCCGGCCCCGCGGTCTTGCCTGAACCGGTGCTGCACCAGGTGGCGGCAGAGATGCTGGACTGGCACGGCAGCGGCATGAGCGTCATGGAGATGAGCCACCGCGGCAAGGAGTTCGGCAGCATCCTGGAAGCCGCTGAGCGCGACCTGCGCGAACTGCTCGCGGTGCCGGCCAACTTCCGCGTGCTGTTCATGCAGGGCGGCGGGCTGGGCGAAAACGCCATCGTGCCGCTGAACCTGAGCCGCGGCAGCAAGGTGGACGTCGTCGTCACCGGCTCCTGGTCGCGCAAGAGCGCGGCCGAGGCGCGCCGCTACGCCGACGTGCAGATCGCCGCCGACATCGGCAAGGGTCACAAGATCCCGACCGACTGGGCGTTGCGCGACGACGCGGCCTATGTGCACGTCTGCACCAACGAGACCATCGACGGCGTCGAGTTCCATGAGCTGCCGCAACTGACCCACGGCGCGCCGCTGGTGGCGGACGTGTCGTCCCACGTTCTGTCGCGCCCCATCGACTGGAGCCGTGTCGGCTTGGCCTTCGGCGGTGCGCAGAAGAACATCGGGCCAGCCGGCCTGACGCTGGTGTTCGTGCGCGATGACCTGCTGGGCCGCGCGCTGGACATCTGCCCGTCGGCCTTCAACTACGAGACCGTGGCGGCCAACCAGTCCATGTTCAACACGCCGCCGACCTTCGCGATCTACGTCGCCGGCCTCGTGTTCCAGTGGATCAAGGGGCTGGACTACGCCGGCAAGCAAGGCCTGGCCGCCATCGAGCAGCGCAACATCGACAAGGCCGCCCTGCTCTACGGCGCGCTGGATGCATCCGGCTTCTACGAGAACCGCGTCGACGCCAGCTGCCGCTCACGCATGAACGTGCCCTTCTTCTTGAAGGATGAGAAGCTCAACGACGTCTTCCTGGCCGAAGCCAAGGCTGCCGGCCTGCTGCAACTCAAGGGCCACAAGTCGGTGGGTGGCATGCGCGCCTCCATCTACAACGCGATGCCGCTGGAAGGCGTGCAGGCGCTGGTCGGCTTCCTGAAAGCTTTCGAGGCCCGCCATGGTTGAACCCGTCGCCTCCCAGGCGCTGCTGGCGCTGCGCGACCAGATCGACGGCCTCGACAAGCAACTGCTGGCGCTGCTGAACCAGCGCGCCCACGTCGCCGAGCAGGTGGGCGAGATCAAGCGCGCCGAAGGCACGCCGTTCTTCCGCCCCGACCGTGTCGCGCAGGTCATCGAGAAGATCCGCGCCGCCAACCCCGGCCCGCTGAAGGGCGAGCATGTGGCGGCCATCTGGCGCGAGATCATGTCCGCCTGCCTGGCGCTGGAGTCGCCGCAGCGCGTCGCCGTGCTGGGCCCGGTCGGCACCTTCTGCGAGCAGGCCGCCATCGAGTACTTCGGCGGCGCTGCCGACATGACGTACTGCGCCAACTTCGACGAGGTCTTCCACGCGACGGCGTCGGGCAGCGCGCAGTTCGGCGTCGTCGGCGTCGAGAACATGACCGAGGGCGTCGTCACGCGCTCGCTGGACCTGTTCCTGCACACGCCCTGCCACGTCGTCGGCGAAGTCAGCCTGCTGATCCGGCACAACCTGATGCGCAAGGAGCCGGGGCCAGCGCCGGGCCGCTCCCAAGCGGGCCCGCCCCTCTCGGGGGGCAGCGCCGGTACTCCGGCGCCTGGGGGCCACGGTCTGCACGGCATCGAGGCCGTTCTGGCGCATCCGCAGGCGCTGGCGCAGTGCCAGAACTGGCTGAACAAGCACCTGCCCGACGTCGAGCGCCGTGCGGTGTCCAGCAACGCCGAGGGCTCACGCCTGGCCGCCACCAACCCGGCCTGGGCCGCGCTGGGCAGCGAGCGCGCATCGACGCTGTTCGGCCTGCACATCACCGCGCACGCCATCCAGGACGAGGCCTACAACCGCACGCGCTTCGCCGTCATCTGCCTGCCGCAGACGATGGCCACGCCGCCCGCCACTGGGCGTGACTGCACCAGCCTCGTCGTCTCCGTGCCCAACCGCCCGGGCGCGATGCATGACCTGCTGGTGCCGCTGAAGACCCACGGCGTGTCCATGACGCGCCTCGAATCCCGCCCGGCCCGCACGGGTCAGTGGGACTACTACTTCTACATCGACCTCGACGGCCACCCCAGCCAGCCCAACGTCGCGGCGGCGCTGGCGGAGCTGCGCGAGAACTGCGCGTTCTTCAAGATGCTGGGTGCCTACCCGGTGAAAAACTGAGGAATCATGAGCCACCACGGTCACTTCGTTCCCTGCCCCCCGAGGGGGCGCTCAGCGCTCTTCGGGCGGCCGGGCGCGCGCTGATGTTCCAGCAGCTCGGCGTCATCGGATGTGGCCTGATGGGCGGCAGCTTTGCGCTGGCGATGAAGAAGGCCGGCCTGGTCAAGCGCGTCGTCGGCTACAGCAAGTCGCCGTCCACCACCAAGCAGGCCAAGAAGCTGGGCATCATCGACGTCGCCGCCGAGTCGGCGCTGCTTGCCGTGTCGGGCTCGGACATCGTGTTGATCGCCGTGCCGGTGTCGGCCACCGAAGCCACGCTGAAGGCCATCCGCCACCTCGTGAACCCCGGGGTGCTGTTCATGGACGTGGGCTCGACAAAGTGCGACGTCATCGAAGCCGCGCGCCGCGCGCTGGGCGAGCGCGCTGCCAGCTTCGTGCCCTGCCACCCCATCGCCGGCAAGGAATCGGGCGGCGTGCAGCATGCCGAGGCGACGCTGTACGAAGGCCGCCAGGTCATCCTGACGCCGCAGCCGTTCACGAACCCGCAGCTGGTGCAACTGGCCACCGACGTGTGGTCGGCGCTGGGCACGACGGTGCTGAAGATGCGGCCGCACAACCACGACGCCGCGTTTGCCGCCGTCAGCCATTTGCCGCATCTGCTGGCCTTCGCCTATTTCCAGGCCATCGCCGAGCAGCCCGCCGCGCGCGACTACCTGAGCCTCGCCGGCCCGGGCTTCCGCGACTTCACGCGCATCGCCGCCGGTGAGCCCGGTGTCTGGCGCGACATCCTGCTGGCCAACAAGCACGAGGTGCTGGCGCAGTCCAAGCGCTTCCGCACGATGCTGGACCAGCTCGAAGCCCTCATCGAAGCCGGCGACGCCGCCGCGCTCGAAGCCGCGCTGCGCCCGATCGCCGAAGGCCGCTCGGCCTGGAACCTGTCTTCTTCCGCTGTCCCTCCCGGCCGCCCTCCGGCTAAGTGATGTTCAAGATCCCCTTCCTCGACCTGCCGCCGCTGCGCGGTGCCGCGGGCACGGTGCGCCTGCCCGGCTCCAAGAGCATTTCCAACCGCGTGCTGCTGCTGGCGGCGCTCAGCGAGGGCAAGACCTTCGTGCGCGACCTGCTGGCGTCGGACGACACGGCCGTCATGCTGGAGTCGCTGCGCACACTGGGCTGTGGCGTCTGGCGCGAGGGCGACGCGGTCGTCATCGACGGCCTGGGCGGCCAACTGCGCGCCAAGGAGGCCAAGCTGTTCCTCGGCAATGCCGGTACGGCAATGCGCCCGCTGACGGCCGCGCTGGCGCTGCTGGCCGCCACGCAGGGCGGCAGCTTCGAGGTGTCGGGCGTGCCGCGCATGCACGAGCGCCCCATCGGCGACCTCGTCGACGCGCTGCGCGGCCTGGGCTGCGAGATCGACGACCTCGGCAACGCCGGCTACCCGCCGCTGCGCCTGCGCGGCCCATCCAAGCTGGCGCTGGACACGCCCGTGCGCGTGCGCGGCGATGTGTCCAGCCAGTTCCTGACGGCTTTGCTGCTAGCGCTGCCGCTCGTGGCCGAGCGCAGCATCCGCATCGAAGTCATCGGTGAGTTGATCTCCAAGCCCTACATCGAGATCACGCTGGCGCTCCTGGCGCGCTTCGGCATCGCCGTGCAGCGTGAAGGCTGGGAGGCATTCGTCATCCCGGCCGGCAGCCGATACGTGTCGCCGGGCGAGGTGTTCGTTGAAGGCGACGCGTCGTCGGCGTCGTACTTCGTCGGCTTGGGCGCCATTGCCGCCACCGACACGCCGATCCGCATCGAAGGCGTCGGCAGCGAATCGCTGCAGGGCGACGTGCGCTTCATCGAGGCCGCCGCCGCGATGGGCGCCGAGGTCAAGGCCGGCCCGAACTGGCTGGAGGTCAAGCGCGGCGCCTGGCCGCTCAAGGGCCTGACGCTGGACTGCAACCACATCCCCGACGCGGCGATGACGCTGACCGTCATGGCGCTGTACGCCGACGGCCCGACGACGCTGACCAACATCGCCAGCTGGCGCGTCAAGGAAACCGACCGCATCGCCGCGATGGCCACCGAGCTGCGCAAGCTGGGCGCGACGGTCGACGAAGGCCCGGACTGGATCCGCGTGCAGCCGCTGAAGGACTGGCAGGCCGCGGCCATCCACACCTACGACGACCACCGCGTCGCGATGTGCTTCTCGCTGGCGGCCTTCAACGGCCTGGTCACTGCCGCCGCCAAGCCGGTCCGCATCCTGGAGCCGCACTGCGTCGCCAAGACCTTCCCGGACTATTTCGAGACGCTGTTCGGCGTCGTCAGCGTCGACGCCGCCGACGTGCCGGTCATCACCATCGACGGCCCGACGGCGTCCGGCAAGGGCACGCTGGCCGACGAGGTGGGCAAGCTGCTGGGCTTCAACGTGCTGGACTCCGGCGCGCTGTACCGCGTGACCGGCCTGGCCGCCCGCCGCGCCGGCCTGGACCTGGACGACGGCGACGCCGTGGCCGCCATCGTGCCGACGCTGCAGCTGCGCTTCGCCGACGGCCACGTCTTCCTGGGCCAGGAAGACGTCAGCGCCCGGCTGCGTGCCGAGGCCACAGGGCTGCTGGCGTCGCAGGTGGCCGTGCACCCGCAGGTGCGCCGCGCGCTGCACCAGCTGCAGCTGGACTTCCGCCGCCTGCCCGGCCTCGTCGCCGACGGCCGCGACATGGGCACGGCCATCTTCCCGGACGCCGCGCTGAAGGTCTTCCTCACCGCCAGCGCTGCCACGCGCGCAGAGCGTCGGCATAAGCAATTGATTTCCAAGGGTATTTCGGCTAGTATCGAAGGCTTGCGTGAAGATTTGGAGGCGCGAGACGAGAGGGACAAGAACCGCTCGACCTCGCCTCTGGAGCCAGCGCAAGACGCGCAACTGCTCGACAACTCGGCGCTGACCATCGAAGCCTCGGTGGACCAGATGTTGGCTTGGTGGCAGCAGCGCAGGCCCTTCTGAACTGAACCGCAGAGGGGCCACGGCCCGCCGGCCAGCATCGGGCGCCCGCCCGGTTGCCATGAGCGACGCAAGTCGCCTGGCTTGTGACGAGCAACGCAAGTTGCTCGGCCGGTGATGTCAACAACCTAACCCCGCAGGCTCGCCTGCAACGCGCGCCGTTCCACGGCGCATCAGGATCAACCAACATGTCCCAAACCCAAACCGCCTCTTTCGGCATGGAATCCTTTGCCGCGATGTTCGAGGAGTCGCTGCAGCGCTCCGACATGCGCGCCGGTGAAGTGATCTCGGCCGAAGTCGTTCGTGTCGAACACAACTTCGTCGTCGTCAACGCCGGCCTCAAGTCCGAAGCGTATGTGCCCATCGACGAGTTCAAGAACGACCAGGGCGAACTGGAAGTCCAGGTCGGCGACTTCGTCTCCGTCGCCATCGACGCCATCGAAAACGGCTACGGCGACACCATCCTGTCGCGCGACAAGGCCAAGCGCCTGGCCTCGTGGCTGAGCCTGGAAACGGCCCTGGAGTCCGGCGACTTCGTGACCGGCACCGTCTCCGGCAAGGTCAAGGGCGGTCTGACCGTTCTGGTCAACGGCATCCGCGCCTTCCTGCCCGGCTCGCTGCTGGACACGCGCCCGGTGAAGGACATGAGCCCGTTCGAGGGCAAGACCATGGAATTCAAGGTCATCAAGCTCGACCGCAAGCGCAACAACGTTGTGCTGTCGCGTCGTGCCGTGGTCGAAGCCTCCATGGGTGAAGAGCGCGCCAAGCTGCTCGAGACGCTGTCCGAAGGCGCCATCGTCAACGGCGTGGTCAAGAACATCACCGAATACGGTGCGTTCGTCGACCTGGGCGGCATCGACGGCCTGCTGCACATCACCGACATGGCATGGCGCCGTGTCCGTCACCCGAGCGAAGTGGTGACGGTCGGCCAGGAACTGACGGCCAAGGTCCTGAAGTTCGACGCCGAGAAGAACCGCGTCTCGCTGGGCATCAAGCAGCTGGGCGACGACCCGTGGTTCGGTGTGGCCCGCCGCTACCCGACCAGCACCCGCCTGTTCGGCAAGGTCACGAACATCGCCGACTACGGCGCGTTCGTCGAGATCGAGCCGGGCATCGAAGGCCTGGTGCACGTCTCCGAAATGGACTGGACCAACAAGAACATCGCCCCCAGCAAGCTGGTCACGCTGGGCGACGAAGTCGAAGTCATGGTCCTGGAGATCGACGAGGACAAGCGCCGCATCAGCCTGGGCATGAAGCAGTGCAAGGCCAACCCGTGGGAAGAGTTCGCCGAGAACGTCAAGCGCGGCGACAAGGTCAAGGGCCCGGTCAAGTCCATCACCGACTTCGGCGTGTTCGTGGGCCTGGCCCAGGGCATCGACGGTCTGGTGCACCTGTCCGACCTGTCTTGGGACGAAGCCGGCGAGACCGCTGTGCGCAACTTCAAGAAGGGCCAGGAAGTCGAAGCCGTCGTGCTGGCCGTGGACGTCGAGCGCGAGCGCATCTCGCTGGGCATCAAGCAGCTGGACAGCGACCCGTTCACCGCCTTCACCACGATCAACGACCGTGGCGCTTCGGTGACCGGCAAGGTCAAGACCGTGGACCCGCGCGGCGCTGAAGTCGAACTGGCTGACGGCGTGATGGCCTATCTGCGCGCTTCGGAAATCTCCCGCGACCGCGTGGAAGACGCCCGCAACGTGCTGAAGGAAGGTGACGAAGTCACCGCCGTCATCGTCAACATCGACCGCAAGACCCGCAACATCCAGCTGTCGATCAAGGCCAAGGACAACGCCGACCAGCAGGAAGCCATGCAGCGCATCAGCCAGACGAACGAGCGTGAAAACGCCGGCACGACCAGCCTGGGCGCCCTGCTGCGCGCCAAGCTGGACAACCAGGGCAACTAAGCTCTCGGTCGACCACCCGGCCTGCATGCAGGCCGGGTATGCTCCCCACAGGCTCGCCGGCCTCGCCAGCGAGCCTGTTTCAATTCTGATCCCTGCAAATTCCTGCCATGACCCGCTCTGACCTCGTCGCCGTGCTCGCCGAACGATTTGGCCAACTGACCCAGCGGGACACCGAATTCGCGGTCAAGACGATCCTGGACGCCATGAGCGACGCACTGGCCAGGGGGCACCGCATCGAGATCCGCGGCTTCGGCAGCTTCTCCATCAGCCGCCGCCCGCCCCGCTTGGGCCGCAACCCGCGCAGCGGCGAACAGGTCATGATCCCCGAGAAGCTGGCGCCGCACTTCAAGCCCGGCAAGGCGCTGCGCGAAGCGGTCGACCAGCACCTGCCGGTGACCGACGCCTGAGCCAGAATCCGGGGCCATGCGCACCCTCGTCTGGCTCCTGCGAGCCCTCGTCTTCTTCACGCTGTTCGCCTTTGCGCTGAACAACGGCCACGACGCCGTCGTGCGCTGGTTCTTCGGCCACGAATGGCGTGCCCCGCAGGTGATCATCGTGCTCGTGGCCTTCGCGGCCGGCGCCGCGTTCGGCGTGCTGGCGATGGTGCCGACCTGGTGGCGCCACCGCCGCGCAGCGCAGCGCGCCGAAACCTCCGCCCCCACTCCCGCGCCCGAGGCGCCTGCCGTTCCCTACGCCGCCCACCAAGATGGAGTTTGATCCACGCTGGCTGCTGTTCGTCCTGCCCGTCGTCTTCGTCCTCGGCTGGCTGGCTTCCAAGCTGGACTCCAAGCAGTGGAAGCTGGAGCAGCGTGAATCGCCCAAGGCCTATTTCAAGGGGCTCAATCTGCTGCTGAACGAGCAGCAGGACAAGGCCATCGACGCCTTCATCGAAGCCGTCCAGAACGACCCCGACACGTCGGAGCTGCACTTCGCGCTGGGCAGCCTGTTCCGCCGTCGCGGCGAGACCGAGCGTGCCGTGCGCGTGCATGAGCACCTCATCCGGCGCGGCGACATCGCCAAGGCCGACCGCGACCGCGCCCAGCACGAGCTGGCGCAGGACTTCTTCAAGGCCGGCCTGTTCGACCGCGCCGAGGCGGCCTATGCCGAGCTGCGCGGCACTGCGTTCGAGCGCGAGGCGCGCCTGGCGCTGCTGTCGCTGTACGAGCGCTCGCGCGACTGGGCCAAAGCGGCCGAGGTGGCCGCCGAGCTGGAAGCTGCCGGCACGGGCTCGTTCTCTGGCCGCATTGCGCACTACCTGTGCGAGCAGGCGCTCGTTGCCCAGTCGCAAGGCCATGCCGACCTTGCACCCGAGTTACTCGACCAGGCCCAGCGCCGCGCGCCCGAGGCCGCCCGCGCCTACGTCCTGCAAGGCCAGATAGCCTTGAAGGCCGGCCATCCCGAGACCGCGATGGCGGCCTTCACGACGCTGCTGGCCGCGAACCCGCCGGCCTTCAACCTCGTCGCCGCCGACTGCGCGGCTGCGGCCAAGGCCCTGGGCCAACCCGAGCGCGCCATCGCGATGCTCACCGAGCAATACCAGCGCGCGCCCAGCATGCACCTGCTGCGCGCACTGGCCACACTGCAACCCGGGCCGCAGCGCGAGCGCCTGGCAGCCCACCTGCGCGAGCAGCCCGCGCTGTCGGCCGCGACGGATCTGCTCAAGCTCAATGCCGCCGCGCTGCCTGCCGATGAGGCCGGCCCGCTGGTGCAGACGCTGGAGAAGGCGACGAAGCCCTTGCTGCGCTACCGCTGCGCGGCCTGCGGCTTCGAAGCCGCCCACTATTTCTGGCAGTGCCCAGGTTGCCTGAACTGGGATTCCTATCCTCCCCGGCACGTGGAAGAGCTGTAACTCGATGCGCCATATCGTCTGCATGAAATGGGGCACCAAGTACGGCCCCGAGTACGTCAACCGGCTCTACGCGATGGTGCTCCGGCACCTGCGCGGCGACTTCAGGTTCGTCTGCCTGACCGACCGCACCGACGGCATCCGCCCCGAGGTGAGCTGCTTCCCCATCCCCGAGCTCACGCTGCCCAATGGCGAGCCCGAGCGCGGCTGGAAGAAGCTGACCACCTTCAGCCCCGTGCTAGTCAACGACTACGGTCTGCGCGGCACGGCACTGTTCCTGGACCTGGACGTCGTCATCGTCGATGACATCACGCCGTTCTTCGAGCTGCCGGGCGAGTTCCTCGTCATCCACGACTGGAAGCGCCCCTGGCGCATCACGGGCAACTCCTCGGTCTACCGCTGGGAGCTCGGCGCGCACCAGGACGTGCTGACCGAATTCGTCGCCGACCAGGCCAAGGCCAAGGCCGAGTTCCGCAACGAGCAGGCCTTCCTGTCGGCCGTGCTGCACCGCCAGGGCAAGTTGAAATACTGGGATGACGCCTGGTGTGCCAGCTACAAGTACCACTGCCTCCCGGCCTGGCCGACGAGCTACTGGCGTGACCCGTTCATCCCCGACGGCGCCCGCATCCTGATCTTCCACGGTGTCATGAACCCGCCCGACGCGCTGGCCGGCCGCAGCAACGGCAACTGGCGGCATGCGCGCCCGGCGAGCTGGATCGCGGACCACTGGCGCGAATGAGCGGCGCATGACCCTCGTCGTCCTGATCCTCAAGGGCCTGCTGATCCTCGGCACGCTGCTGTTCCTGCGAGAAGTCTGGACCGTGCTGCGCGCCCGCGTGCCCGAGCGCACGCACGAGACCACTGTCGGCGCCGCCCGGTGCGACACCCCCATCCCCCAGGTGATCTGGACCTACTGGCACGCCTCGCCGCCGCCGGACTTCATCCAGGCCTGCCTGGAGAACTGGCAGCGCTGTGCACCCGACCACGAGATCCGCCTGCTCGACCGCGACGGCGCGCTGAACTGGCTGCCCGCGCTGCGCGCCGACTTCGACACCCTGCCCGCCTACCGCCAGGCCGACTGGCTGCGCATCCAGCTGCTGGCCCGCCACGGCGGCGTGTGGATGGACGCCTCCATCCTGCTGGCCCGCGACCTGGACTGGCTGCATCAGCAGCGCGAGCGGCGCGCGGCGAGCTATGTGGGCTTCTACATCGACCGGTTCACGACTCGCCCCGAAAAGCCCATCGTTGAGAACTGGCTGATGGCCGCCGCGCCCGGGTGCCCTTTCACGCAAGCGTTGGCAGACGCCTTCGACCAGGCGCTGGACGAGGGTGCCGAGGCCGTGCTTTCGCGCCTGGCCACACAAGGCCGCGCCGCATGCGTGCTGCAAGGGCTGGACACGGATTCGCAGCGCTACCTGCTGATGCACGTCGTCGCGGCCGACCTGCTGGACCGCCACGCCGACGCCTACCGACTCGTGCTCATGCGGGCCGAAGACGGACCCCTCGCCTGGCTCAGCCAGGTGGGCTGGCGCAAGACGCATCTCTACGTCCGCATCGCGCTGACGCCCTGCCCACGCCGCCTGCCGGCGCTGCTGAAGCTGCGCGGCAACGACCGTCGCCTCGTCGAGAAGCACTGGCTGCGCGGCCGCGTGCTGCCCGGCAGCGCGCTGGACAGCCTGCTGCGACGGCGCACGTCATGAGCTGGCTCAGCCTGCTGCTGCCGCTGTACCGCGTGCAGGCCTGGCTGCCAGCCTGCATCGAGTCGCTGCGGCCGCAGCTGGACGACGGCGTGGAGATCATCTGCGTGGACGATGCGTCGCCCGACGACTCCGCCGCGCTGGTGCAGCAGTTGCTGCCGCAGGCCCGCGTCATCCGTTTGCCCGCCAATGGCGGCGTCAGTGCGGCGCGCAACCGGCTGCTGGACGAGGCCCGGGGCGACTACCTCTGGTTCATCGACCCCGACGACCTCGTCGAGCCCGGCGTCATCCCGCGCCTGAAGGCCTTGCTCGCCCAGCACCAGCCCGACCTGCTGACGCTGGACTTCCGCCTCTTCGACGACGGCCCGTGCACCCATTCCATCAAGCCGCGCCACCGCCACCTCAGCAGCTTCGCCGGCCCGGGCCACGTCGTCATGGACGACGTGAACCTGCGGCTGCGCGGCCTGTTCGCCAACGGCCAGTTCCATCCCTGGAGCAAGGTCGTGCGCCGGGCCTGCTGGCCGACGTCGCTGCGCTTCCCCGTCGGCCGCATTTACGAGGACCTCGCGCTGTACCCGCGCCTGGCCCTGCACACGCCGCGCCACCTCCACATCCCCGAAGTCTGGATGGCCTACCGCCAGCGCGGCGGCAGCCTGATGTCGGCCCTGTGCACGCAGCGGCTGGACGACTGGACGGCCGCGCTGGACGGCCTCGCCGCCGAGCTGCCGCCGCTGGATGAGGACACCCGCTTCGAGATTGCGCACTTCTGCGCCCGCACGCTGATGCGCGCCCGGCGGCGCCGGCTGCAGCTGGGCGGGCCGGCGCTGGACGGACTGGCGGCCGATGCGCAACGCTTCGAGCGCAGTTCGCCCCTGAGCCGCGACCAGCTGCTGGCGGCCTATGTGCGCCGTGGCCGCTGGCTGCGCGGCCTGCAGTGGTGGGCTCAGCGCGCGCCGCAGGCGCGGTAGAACGCCTCGATCTCCGCCACACGGGCCGGCAAGGCATAGGGCTCGACCGGGTGCGCACGCCGCGCCGGCCGCAGCGCATGCAGGCGGGCCAGCGCCGCCGCCAGCGCAGCCGCATCACCGCAGGGCAGCAAAGGTTCGAAGCTGGCCTGCAGATGCAGCGCGCCCTCGGTGGCCGTGGCCAGGATGGGCAGGCCGGCGTGCATGGCCTCCAGGAAGACCAGCCCGAACGGCTCGCTGCGCGCGGCGCTGACGAACAGGTCGAACGCAGCCAGGCAATTGGCCGGCTCGTTCGTGAAGCCCGGCATGACGACGCCCGCCCCTGCCGCCGACCGCACCGCCCGCCAGTCCGGCCCCTGCCCCACGAGCACGAGGCGGGCGCCGGGCAAGGCCCCGCGCTCGAAGGCCTGCACCAGCAGGTCCCAGCCCTTGCTGTGCTCGCTGCGGCCCAGCGTGCCCACCAGCCAGTCGTCCGGACCCACGCCCCAGGCCGCGCGCAGCCGCTCGCGGGCGCCGGGGTCGGCCGGCCTGGGCTGGCTCCAGTTATTGATCTGCGCGACGCGGCCGCCGAAGCCAGCCGGGATCTGGCCCAGCTGCTGCGGCGTGATCGCGATCAGCCCGTCCAGGTGCTGATGCTGATGCGGCTTGTAGGCGATGTGAAGCGTCGCCACGCGCACCGGCGGCACGCTTACCCGCGCCAGCGCCTTGCACGCATGGCTCAGGTGGGCATGGCAGGCATCGGGCCGCCAGTGCCGCAGCCAGCGTGCCACGCGGTGGCCGGTGAACAGCTGCGGCCAGGCCAGCCGGTGCTGCTGCACGCGCGCATCCAGCCGGTGCGCCCAGGCATCGGGCCGGTCCTCGGCCGCAGCCTCCGCCAGCAGAAAGCAGACCTCGTGCGACGCGCTCTGCGCGTTCGCCAATTCGATGGCGTAGCGCTCGCTGCCGGCGAAGCGTTTGGTGAAGAGAAGGTGGGCGATGCGCATCGGGGCGTGATTGAAACACGGACGACAATCGCGCCCCATGTCCCAAGACTCCTCCGTCCCCGTCAGCCGCCGCCTGGGCCGCTACGTCTACCCCTACCGCTGGGGTGCGGTGCTGACCATCGTGGCCTACCTGGGCGTGGCCGGCACCGAGCTGATGCTGCCCAAGCTCATCGGCTATGCGTTCGGCGAGGGCTTTGCCAAGGATGCCTTCCCGCTGTGGATGGTGCCGGTGGTGCTGGTGGGCCTGTACGTCGTGCGCGGGCTGTGCAACTTCGCCGGCCAGTACCTCTTTCACTGGACCATCGCGCGCAGCGTGCTGGACTTCCGCACCGCGCTCGTGGAGGCCCTGCTGAAACTGGACGCCCAGGTCTACACCCGCATGCAGCCCGGCACGGCGGTCACCAAGGTCGTCAATGACCCGCAGCAGATCCTGCAGATCACTGGTGATGTCGGCATGGCGCTGCTGCGCGACGGCCTGCCGGCCATCGGCCTGGTGGGCTACCTGTTCCACCTGAACTGGCAGCTCACCTTGCTGGCGCTGGTGGTGGCGCCGCTGCTGGCGCTGGTGATGAAGAAGGTCAACCGGCGCATCCGGCTGATGTCCTCGCGCTCCTACGACTCGCAGCTGGTGCTGGTCAACAAGGTGGACGACATCACCCGCGCGTGGCGTGTGGTGCGCCAGTTCGGCGCGGCGGCTTTCGAGCGCCAGCGCTTCGTCGACGCCGCGCAGGAGGTGCGCCGCTACAACCTCAAGGCTGCGGCGGCCGCCGCCATGGCCCAGCCCATGTCGCAGCTGGTGGCCAGCGTGGGCCTGTCCTTCATCATCTGCGCGGCGCTGTGGCAGGCGCGGGCGCAGGGCACGGGCGTGCAGCAGTTCGCCGAGTTCATCGCGGCGCTGCTGTTGCTGATCTCCAAGCTGCGCCACCTGTCCGACCTGGCCGCGCCGCTGACGCGTGCCAGCGTCGTTGCCCAGGGCTGCCTGGCGTTGATGGACGCGCCCAAGGAAGCCGACACCGGCACGCAGGAACTGCCCGGCCCGGCACGCGGCGACATCTCGATGGACGCGGTGCGCCTGACCTACCCGGGCGCCGCGCAGCCGGCGCTGGACGGCCTGACGCTGGCCTTCGGCGCCGGCAAGACCACCGCGCTGGTGGGTGCTTCGGGCGCCGGCAAGAGCTCCATCATTCACCTGCTGCTCGGCTTCGGCCACCCTGATGGCGGGCACATCCGCCTGGACGGTGCCGACGTCGCCGCGCTCAGCCGCGCCGCGCTGCGCCGCCAGTTCGCGGTGGTCTCGCAGGACATCGTGCTGTTCGACGACTCCGTCGCCGCCAACATCGCCTACGCCCAGCCGCGCGACGAGGCCCGGCTGGAGCAGGTGCTGCGCGCCGCCCACCTGTGGGACTTCGTGCAGACGCTGCCCGAGGGCGTCGAGACGCCCGTGGGCGCCAATGGCAGCAAGCTCTCCGGCGGCCAGCGCCAACGCCTGGCCATCGCGCGGGCGCTGTACAAGGACGCGCCGATCTGGATCTTCGACGAGGCCACCTCGGCGCTGGACACCGAGAGCGAACGCGCCGTGCAGCAGGCCCTCAGCCTGTGGGCCGGGCGCAAGACGCTGATCGTCATCGCGCACCGGCTGTCCACCATCCGCGATGCCGACGCCATCCATGTGATGGGCGCCGGCAAGCTGGTGGAGACCGGCACGCATGCCGAGCTGATCGCCCGCGACGGCGCCTACGCGGCCATGGTGCGGGCGCAGGCCGGCGAGGCCTGACCCATGCGCCGCCGCGCGCTGCTGCCGCTGCTGTGCATCGCGGCACCGGCATCGGCGCTGCCGCCCGCCGAGGTGGAGGTCAACACCGCGACGCGCGCCCGGCTCGAAGCGATGCCAGGCCT
The DNA here is from genome assembly GCF_043555875.1 of Pelomonas margarita. Classification (NCBI taxonomy): domain Bacteria; kingdom Pseudomonadati; phylum Pseudomonadota; class Betaproteobacteria; order Burkholderiales; family Sphaerotilaceae; genus Roseateles; species Pelomonas margarita. Next base: position 114,756 of record NZ_JBIGHW010000011.1, read on the forward strand.
GGGCCCGGCCCTCGTGCAGCGGCTGCTGGCCGAGCGACCGTTCGCTGATTGGGCGGACCTGATGCGGCGCGTGCCCGGCGTCAAGGCCGCCGTGGCGCGGCGGCTGTCCGCCGCCGGCCTGCGGGTGGCCGGCCAGCCCTGCTCAGCCGCCGGCGGCAAACCCGGCTGAACGGCGCTTGCGCAGTTGCATCGGGTCCACCTGGGGCGCGCGGGCCGGCCAGCCGAAGAAGCGCTGCACCTCGGCGCGCTTGCTCAGCGTGTCGCTCATGCCCAGGTTGATCAACTCGTTGATGAAGCTGGGCTCGAACAGCAGATAGCTCACCAGCGCCGCGCCGCTGGTCGTCTTGCCCTGGCCGCTGACACCGATGGCGCGCAGCATGGCGCGCACGGACTTGGGCAGGCTGGCCTGATGCTCGCCCGCCAGGTCATCCAGCCGCCGGCTGGGCGCGATGACCAGCAACTCGATGGGCCGCAACGGCGTCGCCGCACGCGCCTCGGGTGGCAACAGCGCCAGCGTGCGGTTGATGCGGCGCAGGCGTTCCACGTCCACCGCCAGCGCGTCCAGGAAGATATTCGACAGCGCATGCCCCGCGATATGCGCCATGCTGGGATGGCTCTGCGTCGCGCCGGTGCGCCGGCCTTCGGGCTCCTTCATGCGGCCGGCGCCAATGACGAGAACGCGGTCCGCCCCCAGGTGGACTGCGGGCGAGATCGGCGCGCTCTGGCGCATCGAGCCATCGCCGAACCACTCCGGCACACCATCGAAGTCCAGGGGCTCGGCCGGAAAGATGAAGGGAATGGCGGCCGACGCCATCAGATGCGCCAGCGTCAGCCGGGTCTGCACGGCCATGCGCTGCTCGCGCAGCCAGGGCACGACGTGGTGATGGGTCTGGAAGAAGGTGACGTGCTGGCCCGAGGTGTAGCTGGAGCCGGTCAGCGCCAGCGCGCGCAGGTGGCCGCCTTCGAGCATGGCGTCCAGCCGGCCCATGTCCAGGTAGCGCGCCAGCAGTTCGCGCAGCGGCTGGTTGTCCAGCAGGCTGCGCGGGCGGCTGCGCGTCCAGCGCGCGATCGCCCAACCCAGGCTGAGCATGGACACCCAGCGCGCCCCGCTCTTGACGGCCTCGAAAGCGTTCGCGTGGTAGATGCTCTCCACGTGCAGACCCTGCCACAGGTGCATGAGGCCGTCCACCGCGCCGTCGAAGTCATCGGCATGGCAGGCCAACGTGCTGGCATTGATGGCCCCGGCCGAGGTGCCGCTGATGATGGGGAACGGGCTGCCCTGTGCGATGCCGGCGTCGCGGCGCAACTGGGCGATGGCGGCCAGCACCCCCACCTGATAGGCCGCACGTGCACCACCGCCGGTCAGGATCAGTCCTGTGACCGGCGACGATCGGGTAGGCCCGGGAGCGAGGTTGGACACGGCTTGCAGCATCGGCGAAATCATCGCCGATGCCGGGCCTCAGCCAAGCTCGTAAATGACCTCGGCTGCCGTGCCCAATTTGGCGAGTGCTTCGTCCGCCGGCCAGAAGCGGCTGGACTCACCCAGCTCCACCAGCCAGCGTGCGCCGACGCGCTCGCCCTCGGGCTCGGCGCGCATGCTGACGCGCACCGGCAGGCCCTGCTTGCGCACGTCGCCCTCCTCGGTCTGGACCTCGCGCGGCGGGAAGCGCTGCACCAGCTCGTGGATGAGGCCGGCCGCGCCCGCGTTGTTCAGCAGCAGGTGGCGGCCGAACTTCGCACGTGCCGCCGTCAGGCTCCACACTGCCTGCACATTCATGCGCAGGCCGCCGGAGAAGCGGTCGTTCTGCACCTTGCCCTGGGCAATGATGAGTTCGTCCTCGGCCAGCAACTCCTTGGCGGAGTTCAGCAGCTCCTCGTTGGCGACGGCCTCGATGGCATCGCTCTTGTCGTCGATCTTGAAGATGCCGACGCGACCGCGCTGGCCGTTGATGACGCGCATGCCGCTGACGATGCCAGCCACCATCGTGGGCTCGCGGCTGTCCTGCAGATCCGCGATCTGGCGCTTGACGATGCGCCGCACCTCGGCGCCGCTCTGGTCGAACAGATGGCCGGACAGGTAGAAGCCGATGGCCGTCTTCTCCAGCGACAGCCGCTCCTTGATGCTCCAGGTTTCGGCATGCACGAGGTCGGGCTCGGCGGTGCTGGACGCATGCGAGTCGCCGAAGTCGAACAGGCCGCCCTGGTCGGCATTGGCCTCGGTGGTCTCGGCGTGCGTGTAGCCGCGCGCGACGCTGGCCAGCAGCTTGGAGCGCTCGGGGTTGATCGAATCGAAGGCGCCGGCCTTGATGAGGGCCTCGACCACGCGCTTGTTGACGGCCTTGCGATCCACACGCAGGCAGAAGTCGTAAAAGCTCAGGAAGGGCCCGCCGGCCTCGCGCGCCGCGATGATGGCCTCGATGGCGCCGCGGCCCGTGCCCTTGACGGCGCCCAGGCCATAGTTCACCAGGCGGTTGCTCAAGGGCTCGAAGCGATACATGCCCTTGTTCACGCAGGGCGGCTGAAAGTCCACGCCGAAGATCTTGGCGTCATTGAGCAACACCTTGAGCTTGTCGGTATCGTCCATTTCGATGGTCATGTTCGCCGCGTAGAACTCGGCCGTGTAGTGCTGCTTCAGCCAGGCCGTGTGGTAGCTCAGCAGCGCGTAGGCGGCGGCGTGCGACTTGTTGAAGCCGTAGCCCGCGAACTTCTCCATCAGGTCGAAGACCTCGTCGGCCTTCTTTTCGTCGATGCTCTTGGCTGCGGCGCCCTTGCGGAACAGGTCGCGGTGCATGGCCATCTCGTCGGCCTTCTTCTTGCCCATCGCGCGGCGCAGCATGTCAGCGCCGCCCAGGCTGTAGCCGCCCAGCACCTGGGCGGACTGCATCACCTGCTCCTGGTAGACGAAGACGCCGTAGGTCTCGGCCAGCACCTGCTCCAGCAGCGGGTGCGGGTACTCGATGGTCTCCTTGCCATGCTTGCGAGCGACGAACGACGGGATCAGGTCCATCGGGCCCGGGCGGTACAGCGACACCAGTGCGATCAGGTCCTCGAAGCGCGACGGCTTGGCGTCCTTCAAGAGGCGCTGCATGCCCGGAGATTCAAACTGGAAGATGCTCTCCGACAGGCCCTTGCCGAACAGGTCGAAGGTCTTGCGGTCGTTCAGCGGCACGTTGGCCCAGTCGAAGCCGGCACGCTCGGGGTGGCGTTGGACGATGAAGTCCTTGGCCAGCTCCAGGATGGTCAGCGTCGCCAGGCCCAAGAAGTCGAACTTCACGAGGCCGATGGCCTCCACGTCGTCCTTGTCGTACTGGCTCACCGCGCTTGTCGAGCCGGGCTGCTGATACTGCGGGCAGAAGTCGGTGATCTTGCCGGGCGCGATCAGCACGCCGCCGGCGTGCATGCCGATGGAGCGCACGGTGCCTTCCACGCGCGCCGCCATCTCCAGCAGGCCGGCCACTTCCTCGTCGGACTTCTCGCGCTCCTCGATCTCCGGCGACTCGTGGCGCGCGTAGACCATCTTGGCCTTCTCGGGGTCGAAGTTGGGCGGCAGCTTGGCCAGCGTGACCGTCTTGCCGGGCGGCGCCGGGATCAGCTTGGCGACGCTGTCCACATGGCCGAAGCCCATGCCCAGCACGCGGCCGATATCGCGCAGCGCGCCTTTGGCGGCCATGGTGCCGAAGGTGGCGATCTGGCTGACCGCCGGCAGGCCGTACTTGTTCTTGACGTAGTCGATGACGCGGTCGCGGTTGCCCTGGCAGAAGTCGATGTCGAAGTCGGGCATCGAGACGCGCTCGGGGTTCAGGAAACGCTCGAACAGCAGGTTGTACTTGAGCGGGTCCAGGTCAGTAATGAGCAGCGCATAGGCCACCAGCGAGCCGGCACCGGAGCCCCGGCCCGGGCCCACCGGGCAGCCGTTTTCCTTGGCCCAGCGGATGAAGTCCGACACGATGAGGAAGTAGCCCGGGAAGCCCATCTTGATGATGGTGTTCAGCTCGAACTCCAGCCGCTCGACGTAGCGCGGCCGCTCCTTCTCGCGCTCGGCATCAACGGGGAACAGGTGCACGAGCCGGTCCTTCAGCCCCGCGTGGCTGAGCTCGCGGAAGTACTGCTCCATCGGCATGGGCTGGCCGTTTTCCATCAACGGCGTCGGGAAGTTGGGCAGCTGCGGCTTGCCCAGCACGAGGGTGAGCGAGCAACGCCGCGCGATCTCGACCGTGTTGCAGATCGCGCTGGGGACGTCCTTGAACAGCTCGCGCATCTGTGCCTGCGTCTTGAAATGCTGGCTGGGCAGGAAGCGCTTGATGCGCTTGGGGTTGGCCAGCGTCTCGCCTTCGGCCACGCAGACGCGCGCCTCGTGCGCCTCGAAGTCCTCCTCGGTCAGAAACTGGATCGGATGGGTCGCCACCACCGGCAGGCCCAGCTCGGCCGCTAGCGGCACGCTGGCCTGCACCAGCGCCTCCTGGCCGGGCAGGCCGGCGCGCTGCAGCTCGATGTAGAAGCGGTTGGGGAAGGTGGCGCTGAGCTTGTTCGCCCACTCACGGGCGCGCACCTTGTCGCCCTGCAGCAGCGCCTGGCCCAGGCCGCCCAGCTGCGCGCCGCTCAGGCAGATCAGCCCCTCGCCCAGCTCCTGCAGCCAGGCCCAGGTCACGCAGGCCTGGTTGCGCTGAACGTTCTGAATCCACGCGCGCGACAGCAGCTCGCTGATGTTCAGGTAGCCCTGCTTGTTCTGCACCAGCAGCAGCAGCCGCGTGGGCGGCTTGTCGGTGGCGTCGGGCTCCAGCCAGCAGTCGGCGCCGAGGATGGGCTGCACGCCCTTCTTGCGCGCCGCCGAGTAGAACTTGATGCCGCCGAACAGGTTGGCCAGGTCGGTGATGGCCGCCGCCACCTGCCCGTCCTTGGCCGCAGCCGCAGCCGCGTCATCGGTCCTCAAGGTGCCATCGACGACCGAGTACTCGGTGTGCATGCGCAGGTGGACGAAGGGCTGGTCGGCGGAAGCAATCTCGGACATCGCGGCATTGTAGGAAGCCGCCTCGACACCGCGCCTGAGCGCCCGGCCTGGCGATGCACTCCCAGCGCCGCGCAGCGGGATTACGTATGACTTGTTGTCGATGTCATTTCTTGAATCGGCGTTACTGCCCATGCATTGCCACAAATAGTCATATTTAATTCTTTCAGGCCCGCACGCAGAGGCGGCCATCCACAACGACCGGAGACACCCCATGTTCCTGACCCTGAAGAGCCTGCTGAGGCTGGCCACCGGCTGCGCGCTCGCCGCCACCCTGACGGCCCCGCAGGCGGCCCCCTGGACGCTGACCGGCGCCATCGGCACGCACGACCCGCACCTCTACAAGACCAGCGCCACCTGGTGGCTGTTCGAGACCACCGACAACGGCGGCATCGCCGTGAAGTACTCCGCCAACGGCACGGCATGGACGCAGGGTGGTCCCATCTTCAGCGCCGGCCTGGCCTGGTGGAAGACCTACCTGCCGACCAACAAGACCGCCATGGTGTGGGCGCCCGGCTGCGGCGAGTACAACGGGCTGGGCTACTGCTACTACGCGGTGTCCAGCTTCGGCTCGCAGAAGTCGGCCATCGGCCTGGCGACGTCGGCCGGCGGCATCGCGGCCGGCCAATGGGTGGACCAGGGCGCCATCCTGAGCTCCAAGGCTGGCGACGGCTACAACGCCATCGACCCGGCCTTCGTGCTGGCCGCCAACGGCGATCCTTACCTCGTGTTCGGCTCATTCTGGAACGGCATCTACATCACCCGCGTCAGCAAGGTGAACCTGAAGCCGCCGACGGGAGGCCTCGTCAACATCGCGCGCGACACGGCCAACGGCATCGAGAACGGCTTCGTCGTGCGCCGCGGCAGCTGGTACTACCTGTTCGCATCCAAGGGCGCGTGCTGCCAGGGCGCGAACAGCACCTACCGCATCGTCGTCGGCCGCTCCACGTCCATCACCGGGCCGTATACCGACAAGGCCGGCGTGGCCATGATGTCCGGCGGCGGCACCGTGCTGGCATCCAGCGGCACGCGCTTCAAGGGCCCGGGCGGGCAGTCGCTGCTGAGCGACGGCTCGGTGATGGCCTGGCACGCCTACGACGCGAACAACAACGGCGCCCCGGTGCTGTTCATCGGCAACGTGACCTGGGGCTCCGACGGATGGCCGCAGGCGGTCTGGTGATCGCGCCGCCCGCGGCCCTGGTGCTCGGGCTAGCGCTGGTGTGCTGGGCCTGGTGGGGCCCTCCCGCCGAGCCCGCCGCGCCGCCCGCCCAGGCAGTGGCCACCGCGAGCGTCGCGCTGCACATCACGCACGGCGGTCGCGTGGCCGATCCGCCGCCCATCGCGCGCCCGCCAGCCGCCACGGGTCCGGCGGTGGCTGCCGCTCCCGACCTGACCGCGTTGCTGACGGCCCCCGACACCGCGCTGCGCGCGACGCTGCACCAGGCGCTGGCCGCCCGCGCCCACGGCGGGCGCCTCTATGCCCGCGCGCTGGCCCGGCGCTGCGCGGAGCTGGCAGCCCTGCAGCCCGCGGACACGGCCGACGCCAACGATGCCCGCCACCAGCGCGCCGTCGCCCGCCATGCCGCGCTGGCGGCCGGCTGCGGGCAGTTCGCGAACGCCGAGTGGCTGGCGCTCGTCAACGTGGCGCCCGATGACGCGGCCGGCGACCCGCTGCTGGCCGTGCAGCAGTCCGACCTGGACGGCGCGCCCTTGCTGCAGGCCGTGATGGCCCGGCCCGACGCGCTGCTGCTGGACGAACTCCGCGAGCGCCTGCTGCTGCAGCGCCTCGACGGCGAGCCGGTGCTGTACTTCGACGGCCAGCGTTTCGACGACGAAGCCAGCCGTGCCACCGCCCAGGCCGCGCTGCACCTGCTGCCCTGCCAGTTCGGCCTGGCCTGCGACGAGCGCGACCCCGCCGTCTGGCTGGCCTGCCTGCGGGGTGACGGCTGCGCGGCGTCGCGCGCGGAGCGGGCGCCGCCGGGCGCACAGGCGCTGGCGCAACGGCTGGCGGCGGCGCTGCGAGCGCGGGATTTGCACCGCTTCCTGCCGCGCTAAGCTGCGCGCCCATGAAACACCTCGCCCTCGCGCTGGCCACGGCCGGTCTGCTGTCCACGGCGCTGGCGGCGCCGGCCAAGAAGACCAAGCCGGCCCCCGCACCCAAGATGAGCGCCCAGGAAATCCTGGCAGCATCGCCCGCCAGCCACTGGCGCGGGCTGGACCCCGACAACACGCTGCTGATGGAACTGCCCTCGGGCCAGGCTCTCATCGAGCTGGCGCCGCGCTTCGCGCCCGCCCACGTCGCCAACATCCGCGCGCTGGCCCGCGGCGGCTACTGGAACGGCCTGGCCGTCGTGCGCGTGCAGGACAACTTCGTCACCCAGTGGGGCGACCCCGACGGCGACGACCCCACCAAGGCCCGGCCGCTGCCCGAGGGCGCCAGCGCGAAGCTGCCCGCCGAGTTCTCGGTGCCGCTGGACCGCGTCGGCAAGGCCGCCGGCTTCACCCGCCTGCGCGACGCCGAAGGCTGGGCGCCGCGCACCGGTTTCGCCGAGGGCTTCGCGGTGGCCGCCAACCCCAAGACGGGCAAGGCCTGGCTCGCGCACTGCTACGGCGTGGTGGGCGCTGGCCGCAGCGACGCCGTCGATTCGAGCAATGGCGCCGAGCTCTATGCCGTCATCGGCCAGGCCCCGCGCGGGCTGGACCTGAACATCACCGTCGTCGGCCGCGTCATCAAGGGCATGGAGCACCTGGCCGCGCTGCCGCGCGGCAGCGGCGCCATGGGCTTCTACGACAAGCCCGAGCAGCGCACCGGCATCCAGCGCGTGCGGCTGCTGGCCGACATGCCCGCCGAGGAGCGGCCGGCGCTGCAGGTGCTGCGCACCGAGTCCGCCACCTGGGCCCGCCTGTTGGATGCCCGCCGCCACCGCAGCGGCTGGTTCGTGCACAGCCCGGGCTACATCGACATCTGCAGCGCCAACGTGCCGACACGGCCAGCGCCCTGAGCCGCCGTCCACCTAGCCGGGCGATGGGGTGAGATCGCCCCGGGTCTCGCCGTAGGCCTGGCGGTAGGCCGACGGTGTCAGCCCGGTCACCAGCTTGAACGCACGGTGCAGGCCGGCCTCGCTGCCGAAGCCCAGGTCAGCAGCGATCGCCTTGATCGGGGTGCGCGTCAGCCGCAGGGCCTCGGCCACCTGGCTCAGCTTGACCCGGCGCAGCCAGTCACCAGCCGGCACGCCGGTGCCGGCCATCACCCGGCGACTCAAGGTACGCACCGACAAGTTCAGGTGCTCGGCCGCACTGGCCAGGCTCAACGCCTGGGCGGGCGTGCGCTGGGCGAACGCCAGCAGCTGCCGCAACGCCGGGTCGCGCAGAGCCATCATCTCGACAGGGTTGAAGCTCTCGTGCCGGCTGCGTGGCTGGGGCAGCATCAGCACCTGCTGGACGTCGTACAGCACCTCGCTGCTGAAGCGCAGCGCCAGGCGATCGAGCATCAGCGGCAGATGGCCTGCGGGGCCCGAGGCCGTCACGACACGGCCGCTCGCGACGGTCGGCGCATCACGCCAGTGCACGCGCGGAAACCGCGCGGCCAGCGCTGGCAGCAGCCACCAGGTCGCCGTTGCCTCGCGGCCGTCCAGCAGGCCGGCCGCGGCCAGCAGCGCGACACCGGCGCAGTAGCTCCACACCTGGCTGCGCCGCGGCAGCCGGCGCAGCTGCTCGATCAACGCGCCGTGCTGCGCCAGCGTCGGCCCCAGCTGGTCGACGCAGGCCAGCCACAGGCCCGGCAGCAGCCACGCCTCGCACGCGCAAGCGCCCAGCGCGGCCTGCGGCTGCAACGCCGGCCCCTGCGCCACGGCGACGGGCTGGGTATCGAGGCCACCCCAGACCACCCGGATGCGCTCGCGCCCGAGCCGCAGATTGCATGCCGCGACCAGATCCGCCGCGGCATACAGGCCGGTCGGCATGCAGCCTGGGTACAGCAGCAGCCCCAGCTGCATCGGGGCGGGTGAATTCGGCGTTGGCATGTTTGGTGAGCAAATTGTCTTTTCCTGCCATTCTGCTCGTCGGACGCCATGCCCACAATCAGCAGCGACTTCACCACGATGCAGACCATGACCACCATCGACATCCCAGCCGGCGCCGGCGAGAACCCGGCAGCGCGCGCAGCAGACGACGCCGCCACGACGGTGCAGGTCGGCCGGTCACGGGTGCACCTGATCCATCAGGGCGCAGGTGAGCCCGTGCTGTTTCTCCACGGCAACCCCGACTCCTCCGAAGTCTGGAGCGAGGTCATCGCTGACCTGCGGGCGCACCACCGCTGCATCGCGCCGGACCTGCCCGGCTTCGGCCACTCGACCGCCCCCGCCGACTTCGACTGCTCTCTACAAGGGATGGCCGCCTTCGTCGACGGCCTCGTCGATGCGCTGGGTATTGCGCAGCCGATCCACCTGGTCGTGCACGACTTCGGTGGCCCCTTCGGCTTGGCGTGGGCCGTGACGCACCCGCACAAGGTACGCAGCCTGGTGATCATGAACACCGTGTTCGCGTCGGACTACCGCTGGCACCTGTTCGGTCGCCTGTGGCGCCTGCCGGTGATCGGTGAGCTGGTGCAGGCGCTGACGACGGCCGGCGGCTTCGCGCGCGAGATGCGGCGTGGTTCCCGCAAGCTGACACGGGCGCAGATCGCGCGCACCTATGCCTTGATCACGCCGGCCACCAAGCGCATGGTCCTGCGCTTGTACCGGGCCACCGACCCCAGGAACTTTGCGGGTTGGGAGGACCGCCTGCGGCAACTGACGGCCCGGGTGCCTTCGCTGGTGCTGTGGGCGGAGCACGACCCCTACATCGGCCGCCACCATGCAACGCGCTTCGGCACTGCCGCTGTGGAGTACGTGCCCGACAGCGGCCATTGGCTGCCGGCGGAGGAGCCCCGGCTCGTCGCGCAGCGGCTGCTGCGCTTCTATGCAGAGGCAGCGGCCCGGGCAACGTGAGCCGCCGGAGCCTCAGAGGTTGAGAGTTTTTCGGCCGTGCCAGAAAGGCGCGTCAAAGCGCCCTCGAACGAGGCGCAAAGCGCAGCCATAGCTCGGGCTATGGCGAGCATTTGCAACGACGGGCGAGGGCGATTTGGCGTGCAAGGCGGGCATGGGTGAAAGACTCTCAACCTCTCAGCCGCCGAGATGCAGTGCCACGCGGTAGGTGATGAACGACGCCAGGTAGGCCAGGCCGAACAGATAGCCCGCCGCAGCCAGCGCCATCTTCACGCCGCCGGTCTCGCGCTTGATGGCTGCCAGCGTGGCCAGGCATTGCGGCGCGAACACGAACCAGGCCAGCAGCGACAGCGCGGTCGCCAGGCTCCAGGTCTGCGCGATCAGCGGCGCCAGCGCACCGGCGGTGTCGTCCCCGGTCGCCGACAGCGCGTACACGGTACCCAGCGCGCTGACCATCACCTCGCGCGCCGCCATGCCGGGCACCAGCGACAGGCTGATCTGCCAGTTGAAGCCCAGCGGCTCGAAGATGACGGCGAGCGCGCGGCCCAGATAGCCGGCGATGCTGTACTCGATGGGCGCGCCCGTCGCGCCGGCCGGCGGCGCCGGGAAGGTGGACAACACCCACAGGGCGATGGTCATCACGAGGATGATGCCGCCCACGCGCTTCAGGAAGATCACGGCCCGCTGCCACAGGCCGATGGCCACGCTGCGCGGCTGCGGCCAGTGGTAGGCCGGCAGCTCCATCATCAGCGGGCGCACCTCGCGGCCGGAACTGCCCAGCCGCTTGATGACCCAGGCCACCGCGAGCGCGCCGAGGATGCCCGCCACGTACAGCCCGAACAGCACCAGGCCCTGCAGCTCGAAGCCGCCCACCTCGCGGTTGGGGATAAAGGCCGCGATCAGCAGCGCATAGACCGGCAGGCGCGCCGAGCAGGTCATCAGCGGCGCGATCATGATGGTGACCAGCCGGTCGCGCGGGTTGGCGATGGAGCGCGACGCCATGATGCCGGGGATGGCGCACGCGAAGCTGGACAGCAGCGGGATGAAGCTGCGCCCCGACAGGCCCACGCTGCCCATCAGTCGGTCCAGCAGCAGCGCGGCGCGCGGCAGGTAGCCCGACTCCTCCAGCACGAGGATGAAGAAGAACAGGATCAGGATCTGCGGCAGGAACACGACCACGCCGCCCAGGCCGGCGACGACCCCGTCCACCAGCAGGCTGCGCAGCCAGCCCTCGGGCAGCCAGTTGCCCACCTGCTCGCCGGCCCAGGCGGTGGCCGCCTCGATCAGCCCCATCGGCGTCTCGGCCCAGGCGAACACGGCCTGGAACAGGAAGAACAGCAGCACGGCCAGGATCAGCGAGCCGAACACGGGGTGCAGCAGCACGCGGTCGACGCGGTCACCGGGCAGCTCCGGCAACTCCTCGGCCAGGCCCAGGCCGGTCAGCAGCGCATGGATGGTGGCCTGATCGTCCACGCCGAGATCGGCGCTGACGGGCGGCGCCTGCCAGGCCTCGGGGCTGTCCAGCGCCGCGCCCAGCGCGCTCAGGCCCTGCTTGTGGATGGCGACGGTGCGCACCACGGGCACGCCCAGCACTGCGCTCAGCGCCGCCGCGTCCACCTCGATGCCGCGCTTGGCGGCGAGGTCGGCCATGTTCAACGCGACGACTACCGGCAGCCCCTGCCGACGCACCGCCATCAGCAGGCGCAGCGTGCGGCGCAGGTTGGTGGCATCCAGCACGCACACGACCAGATCCGGCCGCTTCTCGCCGCGGGCGCGGCCGGCCAGCACGTCGCATGTGACGCGTTCGTCCGGCGAGCGCGGGTGCAGGCTGTAGGTACCGGGCAGGTCCAGCAGGCGCAGCGTCCTGCCGGCGGGCGTGACGAGGCGGCCCTCCTTGCGCTCGACCGTCACGCCGGCGTAGTTAGCCACCTTCTGGTGGCTGCCGGTCAGGCCGTTAAACAACGCGGTCTTGCCGCAGTTCGGGTTGCCGACGAGCGCGACCAGCTTGCCACCGCGGTGGACATGGATGGGCGCCTCGGTCATCGCGGCGTCACCGCGATGCAGTTGGCCTCGGCATGGCGCAGCGCGAACGTCGACTGCCCGACGCGCACCACCAGGTTGCCATCACTGAGGCGGGCGCGGCGCATCACGCGCACGGCCTCGCCCGGCAGAAAGCCCAGGTCGGACAGCCAGGTCGCCCATTCCGGCGAATGCGCCGGCGCGCTGACCTGCTGGACGGTCAGCGCCAGCCCGGCAGGGGCGTGGGCGAGGCTGGAGGGCAGCGGCTCGGACATGGAGGGCTTGCGGCGGCGACGCCAATATTGAGAACAGTTCTCATTCTAAACACCGCCACGGCCGCGCCGGACGTGGCGGGATTCAGCCGCGCTGCGGGCTGGCCAGCAGCGCGTCGCAGGCCTTGAGCGCCGTGGCGAAGTCCAGCCGGCCCACGGCCGCATTCAGCGTGCCAAAGCCGGGGCCCAGCGCCTGGGCGTGACCGGCCAGCTGTTCGCACAGCGCCACGGAGCGCATATTGCGTTCGGCCAGCAGCTGGCGCAGCTGCTGCAGCGCCTGCGGGACGTCGAGCGCATCGGCGGGCCCACCGGCCGGCGCGGTCTGTGCGGCCGGCCGCAGCGCCGCCAGCGTCTCGTCCAGCAGCGCCCGCAGCGCGGCGGGGTCGGCGCCGGCCACGTCGCCCTGGGTGCGCACGGCCTGCTCCTGCGTGCCCGCCAGCGCAGCCAGCGCATTGCCGCCCACCGCGCCGGCCAGGCCGCGCAGCGTGTGCAGTGCGCGGGCAACATCGGGCACGCTGGCCTCGCGCAGGCTGCGGCGCAGGCTGTCGATCTCGGCCGGCGCATCCTGGGCGAACGAGGCCACCAGCCGCTCATACAGCGCCTGCCGCCCGCCCAGGCGCTGCAGCGCGGCGGCGCTGTCCAGCAGGCGCGGTGGCGCGGCCGGCGGCGGCGCGGACACGGCGGCCTCGGCCCGGCCCGCGTGGCGCCGCAGGCTGGCCACGAGCTGCTCCAGGTCCACCGGCTTGGCGACGTGGTCGCGCATGCCGGCGGCCAGGCAGGCCTGGCGGTCGGCGTCCATGGCGTTGGCGGTCATCGCGATGACCAGGCTGTCGGGCCGCTGCTTGAGGATGCGCTGCGTGGCCTCGAAGCCATCGATGTCGGGCATCTGCAGGTCCATCAGGATGGCGTCGAACGGCGGCTCGGTCACCAGCGCGAGGTGGGCGCCCTCCACGCCGCCGCCAGCCAGCGTGACGATGGCGCCCTCGTCCTCCAGCAGTTCCTGCGCCACCTGCTGGTTGAAGCCGTTGTCCTCCACCACCAGCAGGCGCAGCCCGGCCAGGCGCTGCTGGCCGGCCTCGGCGCGGCGGTGGCGCGGCGTGCCCTGCTTGGCCTCGGCGACGGCATCCTGCAGCATGGACGCCGTGACGGGCTTAACCAGGTAGCCGCCCAGCGACGCGATCTCCTGCTCGCTGCGCTCGGCCAGCAGCTCGCGGCCGTGGGCGGTGACCATGATGATGACCGGCGCGTCGGACTCGTGGCTGTCGCGGATGCGGCGCGACGTCTCCCAGCCGTCCAGCCCCGGCATGCGCCAGTCCATCAGGATGAGCTGGTAGTGCGGCTCGCCCTGCTCGGCCGCGAGGTGCACCAACGCCAGCGCCTGCTCGCCGCTGGCGGCCAGGTCGCAGTCCCAGCCCAGGCTGGCGCCCATGCCCTGCAGCACCTCGCGGGCCATCGGGTTGTCGTCGACGATGAGCACCTTGAGGCCGGGCCGCTGCAGCAGCTCGCCCTGCGGGTCGGCCGCCGCCTCGGGCAGCGCCAGCTCGAAGTGGAAGCGGCTGCCCTCCCCCACACGGCTGTCCACGCGCAGCTCGCCGCCCATCAGCGCGACGAGCCGGCGGCTGATGGCCAGGCCCAAGCCGGTGCCGCCGTAGCGGCGCGAGGTCGCCTGCTCGGCCTGGCTGAAGCCGGTGAAGATGTGCTCCAGCTTGTCGGGCGCGATGCCGATGCCGGTGTCGATGACCTCGAAGCGAATGCGCGCGCGCCCCGGCTGCGCGTCCGGCAACAGCGTCAGCGCCAGCACCACCTCGCCGCGCTCGGTGAACTTCAGCGCGTTGCCGGCCAGGTTCAGCAGCACCTGGCGCAGCCGCGTCGTGTCGCCCACCAGCGCGGGCGGCAGGCGCGGGTCGAGCCGGAACAGCACCTCGATGTCCTTGCTGCCCACGTTGGCCGACAGGATGACAGCCAGCTCGCGCATGAAGTCGCTGAGCTCGAAGCGGTGCGGGTCCAGCTCCATCTTGCCGGCCTCGACCTTGGAGAAGTCCAGCACGTCGTTGATGACGGCCAGCAGCGCCTGCGCGGCCGTGCGGGCCTTGGCGGCGTAGTCGTGCTGGCGCGGTGACAGCTCGGTGCGCAGCAGCAGGTTGAGCATGCCCAAAGCACCGTTCATGGGCGTGCGGATCTCGTGGCTCATGTTGGCCAGGAAATCGCTCTTGGCCTGGCTGGCGGCCTCGGCCGTCACGCGGGCGCGCACCAGCTCGATCTCGGCGCGATGACGCTCGGTCACGTCGATAAGCATCTGCACCACGTTGACGAGACGCCCGCGCCGGTCGCGGATGGCGCTGGCGCTGCCGTCCGCGAACAGCTCGCCGCCGCCCGGCAACGCGAAGCCGCGCTCGAAGCGCACATGCTCCATGCGCCCGGCGGCCAGCCGGTTCAGCTCGCCGCCGGGCAGGCGGCCGGGGCGGAAATCCGGCAGGTCCGCCAGCTTGCCGCCACGCAGCTCGTCGGCGGTGCGGCACAGCATGGCGGTGAGCGCCAGGTTGACATCGAGCACGACGCCCTGCGCATCGCACAGCGCAATGCCCACCTGCGCCCGCTCGAACACGCCGCGAAAGCGCTGCTCGCTGTCGTTGAGCGCCCGCGTGCGCTGCTCCACACGCGCCTCCAGCAGCTGCTTCTCGACGATCAGCTGCTCGGTCATGTGGTTGAAGTTGCGCGCCAGCTCGCGGAACTCGCGGAAGCCGCAGATCGGCGCGCGCTCGTCCAGGTTGCCGCCGGCGATGCGCGCCACCGCCCGGTTCAGCGACTGCACCGGCTGCATCAGTCGCCGCCCGGCCAGCAGCGCCAGGCCCAGCGCCAGCAACAGCGCGATGCCCAGCGCCGCCAGCAGCTGGTTGCGCAGCGCATGCGCGGAGGCGAAGGCGTCGTCCGCGTCGACATTGACGGCAATGCCCCAGTCCAGCACCGGCAGATGCCGCCACGACGACACCACCGACACGCCGGCGTAATTGCGTGTCAGCCCGCTGCCGCTCTCGCCGCGCAACCCGCGCAGCGCCGGGATGGCATCGGCGGCCAGCGGGTCCAGCGCCTGCGCGGCGTACTTGCGCGGGTCGCGCCGCAGCTCGTTGACGAAGTAGGCCTTGTCGCCGTGGCGCTGCACCAGGATGGTCTCGCCGCTGATCGCCAGCCCGGCCGTGTCTGTCGCCACCCCCAGCAGCCGCGTCAACCGGATCTGCAGCACCAGCGTGCCCAGCACCTGGTCGCCGTGCACGACAGCCTGCACGAAATACAGCGTGGCCGGCTCATCGAAACGGTGCTGCGCCACCGGCGTGAGCTGCGCGTCCAGGCGGCCCATCGCGCGCCGGTGCGCGGCCAACAGGCCGCTGCCCGCCAGTACCCCGCCATCCAGCGTGGCCAGCCCTTCGCTGCTGCCCGCCAGCGGGCGCAACGTGAACGCGACGCGCCCGTCCGGGCGCACCAGCATCACGTTGTCGTACTTGCCGGTGTCCAGCAGCCGGCCGTACAGCGAGCGACCGCCGTCCGGCAGCTGGCCCGCCGACCCGGCATCGAGCAGCAACTCGCGCGTCACCGACGAGGCCGCCGTCAGATGCGCGTCGATCTGCAGCTCGCTGAAATACTCGTTGATCTCCGTCGCCTTCTTGCGGGCCACGGCCACCACCCGCTCGGTGACGGTCTCGCGCAGGCTGCGCTCGTAGCTGCCCAGCTGCCAGACGCCCATCACGCCCAGCGGCAGCATGGACAGCAGCATGAAGCCCAGCAGCAGCGCCGGCGCGATGCGCCAGGCCGGGCTGCGCGGCTCGTCGGAGTCGGTGGCCATCAGCGCAAGCCTCCCTGCGGGTCGACGATGGCGCGCCACTGGTCATGCGTGCGGAAGACCGGCCAGGGCATGGGCCGGATCTGGCGCGGGTCGTGCCAGACCTCGGCCAGCCGGCCGTCGGGCTGCACCTGGGCCATGCGCAAGCTGTGCCACAGATGGCGGCTCTGCCCGTCCAGCGCCGTCGGGCCCTGCGGCGCCAGCGCGCTCTGCTGCAACACGTTGGCGCCCACCGCAGCCGGCTGAGCATCACCCACCTCGCGCACCGCAGCGGCCCACAGTTTCACGGCCGCATGGGACGACACGGCCGCCTCGCAGGCCTCGCTCCCCTGGTAGCGCCGCAGGCCGGCCATGAAAGCCTGGTTGGCCGCCCCCGGCAGCGCCTGCAGATAGCTGGCAGCCGTGAAATGACGCCCCAGCCGGCCGGCGCCATAGGCCTTGAACTCCGGCTCGCCGACCGCGAAGGACAGCAGCGGCAGTTCGGCCAGATCGGCCGTCACGAGCGCATCGAACAGCGCGCGGTTGCTCTCGCCGCCCAGCGTGCTGAGCACGAGGTCGGGCTGCAGCCGGCGCAGGTCGGCGACCAGTGCGCCCATGCCGGACGCCCCGGCCGGCAACTGCCGCTCGCCCAGCACCCGGCCGCCGCTCAGGGGCACGAACTCGCGCATCACCGCGTGCATGCGGCGTGAGTACGTTCCGTCTGACCCGAGCAGAAAGACGCGCCGGCCGAAGCCGCTCATGGCCCAGTCCGCAGCCGGCAACTGGCGCTGGTTGGGCACGGCGCCCATATAGACGACATGGGGCGAGCGTTCCAGCCCCTCGTAGGCCAGCGGGTAGAACAGCAAGTGCTGCTGCGCCTCCACGATCGTCCGCGCGGCCTGGCGGCAGGTGAAGGTGGCGCAACCGAACAGTGCCACCGCGTGCTGCTCGACGATGAGCCGCCGCGCGGCCGCAGCGACCGCCGAGGCGTCATTGCCGCCGGTGTCCTCCACTTGCAGCTCCACGCGCCGGCCCAGCAGGCCGCCATCGCGATTGATCTCGTCCACCGCCAACCGCAATGCCGCCAGCAGCGGCGCCTCGGCGGCGGCCAGCGGGCCATTCTGCGCATGCAGCGCGCCGATGACGATGGGCCCGCGCTCTGCGGCCTCGGCTGCCGGCGCACGCAACAACCACAGTCCCGCCACCGCCGCGGTCACCAGCAGCATCACGCCTCCCAGCAAGACAAGACGGCGGCGCATGGGCGTGGCGGCGGGCCGCTAACTCGTCAGCCGGCGTGACTCCGGCGAGATCATGGGCAGCAGCAGCCGTGCCGTCGTGCCCACGCCGGGCGTGGACTCCACCTGGATTTGACCGCCCAACGCGAAGGTCACCAGGTTGCGCACGATGTACAGCCCCGGCTCGCTGCGCTGGGCGCCGAAGCGGGTCGAGAAGAAGGGGTCGAACACCCGCCCCAGCACGCCCGGCGGCATGCCGATGCCGTGGTCCTGCACGGTGATCACGAGCTGGTCCGTGCCCTGAGGGCGCACCCTCAGGTGCACCTGCCCGCCCGTCTCGCGGTAGGCATGCTTGACCGCGTTCTGGATCAGCGTCGTCAGCACCTTGGCCAGCGCGCCACGGAAGCTCAGCAGGTGCAGGTCGTCGCCGACATCGAGCTCGCAGCCCACCTGGTGAGCCTCCAGCGACGGCGCCAAGCCCGCCACCACCTCGTGCAGCAGCTCCAGCAGCGAGAAGCTGCGCCGCTGGTCGCCGAAGTTATCGGCCGTGGACTGCAGAAAGGAGTCGACGATGGACAGCGCGCGCTGCAGGTTGGACAGCAACAGGCCCACGCTCTCCTCGCTGACGCGCAGGTGCTTGTCCAGGTCGCTGCGCCGCAGCTGGCCGGCCTGCGCCAGGCCACCCAGTTGCGCCACGTCGTCCTGCAGCGTGCAGGCCGAGATCAGCGCATTGCCCAGCGGCGAACTCAGCTCCTGCGCAATGCCGGCGATGGTGCGGCCCACCGAGGCCAGCTTGTCGCGCTGGAACAGCTCGATCTGCGAGCGCGCAAAGCTCTCGGAGGCCAGCTTGAGCGCCAGCTGCGTGCGCACACGCGCCTTGACCACCACGTCGACGAAGGGCTTGGGGATGTAGTCCACCGCGCCATGCGCGAAGCCCTCGGCCTCGTCGTCGGCGCTGCCCTGCACGGTGACAAAGATGACCGGCACGCCGCGCGTGCGCGGGTCGGCCTTGAGGCGGTCGCACACCTCGTAGCCGCTCATTTCCGGCATCAGCACGTCCAGCAGGATCAGGTCAGGCAGTTGCTGTGCGCAGAACGCCAGCGCCTCAGCGCCGCTGGTGGCCATGGACACTTCGCAGTCATCCACCAGCAGCTGGTACAGCGCGTGGATGTTGCTGGGCTGGTCATCGACGACAAGGATCAACGGCATGGCTGGTCAGGATAACCGCAGCGTCAGCTGCCGCACGGCGACACGGGCCTGGGCTTTCCCCAGGGCGCCCGAGGCCCGCCTGCCACGCCTCGGCCCCCGGCGGCTGCGGATAATCGACCTGCACCCTTTCACCCTCCATGCTCACGCGACACCTCACGCTCGGCCTGCTCCTGGTGGCCTTCATGGCCCTGCTGGCCCTGCTGGCGCTGCTGCTGGGCCTGCGCGGCAGCGGCGCTCTCGACGCCGACCTTGACGCCGCGCTCGCGCTGAACCTGCTGCTGCTGCCGCTGCCGCCGCTGGGACTGGCGGCCCTGTGGCGCCGCCCGCGCGCACCCGAAGCCCCCCTCCCGCCCGCCACGGCATCGCAGGCCGCCGCCGAGGTCAAGGCGCGCTTCATCGCCCAGATCAGCCACGAGATCCGCACGCCCATGAACGCCATCATGGGCATGACGCAGCTCGCGCTGCAGACGGCGCTCAGCCCCGAGCAGCGCAGCCTGCTGACCAAGGCCGATGCGGCCTCGCGCACGCTGCTCGGCCTTGTCAACGACGTACTGGACGTCTCGCGCATCGAGGCCGGGCTGATGGTCATCGAGTCCCACCCGCTGCGGCTGGAGGACGTGGTAACCCAGGCCGTCGAGCTGGTGCGGCCGCTGCATGCCGACCCGGGCGTCACGCTGGCCTGCGAGTGGGATGACCCCTCGCTGCTGGCCACGCGCGGCCAGTTGCGCGGGGATGCGCTGCGGCTGCAGCAGGTGCTGGTGAACCTGCTGTCCAACGCGCTGAAGTTCACGCCGGCAGGCCTGGTGACGCTGCGCCTGGCCGCCGCCGAGACCGATGGCCAGGGCCGCGTGCCGCTGACCCTCACCGTGCAGGACAGTGGCGTGGGCCTGAGTGCCGAGCAGATCACCGCGCTGGCCCGCGCCTTCGGCGACGGCGAGGCCGCGGTGCCGCGACGCCTGGGCGGTGCCGGCATGGGCCTGGCCATCACACGCCGCCTCGTCGAGCTCATGGGCGGCCGCCTGGCCGTGCACAGTGACCCCGGCACCGGCAGCCGCTTCGATATTCACCTCGCCCTGCCGCTGGACATGACTGCGCTGCCGGTGCCGTCGATCAAGCCCTGCCGGCTGCTGCTGGCCGACACCGCCGCCGCCAGCCGGGCCGCCACACGCGCCCTGCTGGGCCACCTCGGGCTGGGCGAGGGCCTGGGCGTGGCGGCCGACGTGACGGCCGCGCTCACGCTGCTGGCCGAGGGCCGCGAGGCCGGCCAGCCCTTCGACTGGCTGCTGCTGGGCGCCGACCTGCCCGGCCCCGGCCCCACCGGCGCCGACCTGCTGGCCCGGCTCCGCCGTGACCACCCGGCGCTGCGCATCGCCGTGCTGGCCCGGCCCGGCGCCGACGAGACCGCCGCCCAGGCCCGCGCCTTCGGCGCTCGGGCGCTGTGCGCGCAGCCGCTGCTGCCCGGCGAGCTGCGGCGGCTGCTCGCCAGCACCGGCGCCGACAAGCCCGCCGCCGCCACGCTGGACGGGCAATCGCTTTCGGCGCTGCAGGTGCTGCTGGTGGAGGACCACCCCGTCAACCAGGAGATCGCGCTGCGCCTGCTGGGCAGCCGGGGCGCCCGAGTCGAGCTGGCCGCCAATGGCCAGGAGGCGCTGGACAAGCTCATCGAGGCCGGCCCCGACGCCTACGACCTCGTGCTGATGGACCTGCAGATGCCCGTGCTCGACGGCCTGACCGCGACGCGCCGCCTGCGCGAGCTGCCCGGCTTCGAGACCCTGCCTATACTGGCCATGACGGCCCATGCGCTGCCCGACGAGCGCGCCCGCTGCCTGGCCGCCGGCATGCAGGGCCATATCGCCAAGCCGCTGGACGTGACGCGCCTCGTGCGCGAACTGCAGCGCTACCGGCGCCTTGCGACACCCGCCGTGCTGGACACCGCGGCCGGGCTGCGCCATTTCGACGGCCAGGCCGGGCTGTACCGGCGCACGCTGCAAGGCTTCGTCCAGCAGTACGAGCCAGGCCTGGCCGGCTGGCCGACCTGGCTGCAGGCCGGCGACTGGCCCGACCTGCGCCGCGCCGCGCACACGCTGCAAGGCCTGGCGGCCACGCTGGGCGCCCGGCCGCTGCACCGCGTCGCGCTGGCGCTGGAGCGCAGCGCCGCCGCCGGTGACGCCACGCTGGCCGGCGCGCAGCTGCCCGATGTCGAGGCCGCGCTGGCAGCGCTGCTGCAGCAGGCGCAGGCCTTCCTGGCCCAGCCGGTCCCGGCGGCCGCCGACGTGCCGCCTACACCGGGCGACCTGGCCGAGCTGCAGCAGCTGCTGACGCAGAGCGATGCACGCGCGCTGGACTGGTGGGCCGCCCACGGTGCCGACAGCGGCTTGGCCCCGGCCGCCGCCGCCGACGTGGCGCGGGCCCTCGATGCGCTGGACTTCGACGCCGCGCTGCAGGCCGTGCAGACCACGCAGGAGCTGGCCCGGTGAGCAGCCCCGCCGCCCTGCCGCTACTGACGGGCCTGGCCGCCGCACTGGCGCTGGTGGCCTTGCTGCTGGGATGGCGCCTGCGCCGGCTGCAGCAGACCCTGGCCCAGGCCCGCGAGCAGGCCGATGCGGGCCGGGCCGAGCTGCTGCGCTCGCAGGCCGATGCCGAGGCCGCGTCGCGCGCCAAGTCCGACTTCCTCGCCAACATCGGCCACGAGATCCGTACCCCGATGAACACCGTGCTGGGCCAGACCCACCTGCTGCTGGCCGGGCGGCTGCAGGCAGCCCAGCGCGCCCAGCTTCAGGAGGTGGCCCAGGCCGGCGAGTCGCTGGTCCAGCTCATCGACAGCCTGCTGGACTATGTCGACCTCGACGCCGGCCGCATGCCGCTGGCCGCCGAGCCCTTGCGGCTGGAGCAGTTGCTGGCCGACGCCTTCGACGCCGTGCGCCCCGCCGCGCAGGCCAAGCAGCTGGAGTTGCTGTGCGAGATCGCCGCGCCCGAACTGCTCGGCGCGGCGGGCGCGCGCCGTGGCGATGCCGCGCGGCTGACGCAGCTGCTCACCGAGCTGCTGGTGAACGCGGTCAAGTTCACGCCGGCCGGCCAAGTGCAGCTGACAGCTGGGCTGGGTGGCGATGGTGCCTGGCTGCTGCGCGTGCGCGACAGCGGGCTTGGCATGCCGCCCGAGCAGCTGGCGCGGCTGTTCACGCCCTTCGCACAGGCCGAGGCCGGCGCCACGCGGCGCTTCGGTGGCGTGGGCCTGGGGCTGGCCATCTGCCGCTCGCTGACGCAGCGCATGGGCGGCACGCTCATGGCCACCAGCACGCCGGGCCGCGGCAGCAGCTTCGAGCTGCGCCTGCCGCTGCCGCCCTGCCCCGAGCTGCCCTTGCCGGCCGTGCCGCAGCCCCGCAGCGTGCTGCTGGTGCAGGCCCCGCACAGCGCCGGCCACGACAGCCTGCTGGGCCTGCTCAAGGCGCTGGCGCCAGGCGCCCACGTGGAGGTGCTGCCGCAGGGCCGGTTAGGCCTGAGCCGGCTGGCCGCCACGCCGGCCAGCCAACCGCACGACCTGCTGCTGGTGGACTGGGTGCTGCCCGACATGGAAGGCAGCGAGCTGCTGCGGCGTCTGGCCGAAGCTGGGCCGCCGCGCGCGCAGCGCATTGTGCTGCTCAGCGCCTTCGACACGCCGGTGCTGCGCGAACGGGCAATGCGCCAGGGCGCGCATGCGCTGGTACCCAAGCCCCTGCTGCCCCACATGCTGCGCCACCTGCTGGCGCTGGACAGCCCGCTGCCCACCCTGCAGGCCTCGCCGCTGCTGGTCACCGAGGACAGCGGCCCGGCCACCGACACCGCCACGCTGATCAGCGAGCTCGACACCCTGCTGGGCGACGCCGATGCACAGGCCGTCGCCCTGTGGGAGCAGCACAGCTCCGCCTTCATGGACACCCTGCCCGGCCCGCAGGCCAAGGCGCTGGCTGGGGCCATGCAGCGGTTCGACTTCGACGAAGCCCAGGCCGCACTGCGCGGCAAGAACACCCCATGACCCTGCAGGACGCTCCCGCCCCGGCCCAGCAATCCACGGTGCTGGTGGTCGACGACACGCCAGCCAACCTGACGCTGCTGGCCCAGGTGCTCAAGCCGGACTACCGCGTGCTCCTGGCCGTCAACGGCGCCAAGGCGCTGGAGATCTGCCGGCGCCAGGCGCCCGACCTCATCGTGCTCGACATCATGATGCCCGGCATGGACGGCTACGAGGTTTGCCGCCAGCTCAAGGCCGACCCCGACACGCGGCGCGTGCCCGTCATTTTCCTGACCGCCCTGGCTCGACCCGAGGACGAGACCGCCGGCTTCGACGCGGGCGGCGCCGACTTCATCCACAAGCCCTTCAACCCCGCCACCGTGCTGGCGCGCGTGCGCACCCACCTGCAGCTCAAGCTCGCCGAGGACCACTTGCTGCGCCACAACCACCAGCTCAGCGGAGAGCTGGAGGCCCGCCGCCTCGAGGTGGAGCGGCTGCGCGACACGACGCTGTTCGTCATGGTGGGCCTGGCCGAGTTCCGCGACGCCGACACCGGCAACCACATCCAGCGCACGCAGGAGTACGTGCGCACGCTGGCGCGCTGGATCGCCGACCAGCCGGGCGCGCCAGCAGAGCTGACCGACGAGGCCATCGACGAGCTGGCCAAAGCCGCGCCGCTACACGACATCGGCAAGGTCGCCATCCCCGACGGCATCCTGCTCAAGCCCGGCAAGCTGTCGGCCGACGAATGGCGCGTCATGAAGACGCATGCCGAGCAAGGCGCCGACCTGCTGCAGCGCGCCATCGACCGCCTGGGCGACGACGCCGGCCTCATGCTGACCTTCGGCAAGCAGATCGCCCGCCACCACCACGAGAAATGGGACGGCAGCGGCTACCCGGACGGGCTGGCCGCCGAGGCCATCCCGCTGGCCGCGCGATTGATGGCGGTGGCCGACGTGTACGACGCGCTGATCAGCGTGCGGCCGTACAAGCGTCCCATGAGCCACGACGAGGCACTCGCCTTCATCCGCGATGGCAGCGGCAGCCACTTCGACCCGCGAGTGGTGCAGGCGCTGAACGCCTGCGAGGACGCGGTCAAGGCCATCGCGGCGCGCTGGGCCGACTGAGGCCGGCCCGGGCGGCGCTGGCCCGATAATCCGCGCCCCATGCAGACCGGCCCCATCCTCAACATCTCCTGCTACCTGTTCGTCTCGCTGGCGGACACTGCCGCGCTGCGCGATCGCCTGCACGCGCACGCCGAGCACCTGAGCCTCAAGGGCACGGTGCTGATCGCCGAGGAAGGCATCAACCTCTTCCTCGCCGGCCCGGCCGAGGCCGTCAACGCCTGGGTGGACGCGCTGCGCACCGACAACCGCTTCGCCGCGCTGACACCCAAGGAGAGCTGGAGCGCGACCCAGCCCTTCCAGCGCCTGAAGGTCAAGGTCAAACGGGAGATCATCCGCATGAACCGCCCCACGGTGCGCCCCGACCAGGCGCCACGCGCGCCCGCGCTACCGCCGGCCACGCTGGCGCGCTGGCTTGGCCAGGGCCATGACGACGACGGCCGCGAGGTCGTCCTGCTGGACACGCGCAACGGCTTCGAGGTGGATGTCGGCGCATTCGACGGCGCCATCGACTGGCGGCTGCACAAGTTCAGCGACTTCCCCGAGGCGCTGGCCGCCCACCGCGACGAACTGGCCGGCAAGACCGTCGTGAGCTATTGCACCGGCGGCATCCGCTGCGAGAAGGCCGCCATGGTGCTGGAGGCCGAGGGCCTGACGGCCTGGCAGCTGGACGGCGGCATCCTGAAGTATTTCGAGGACACCGGCGGCCCGCACTACCACGGCGGCTGCTTCGTGTTTGACGAGCGCGAGTCGCTGGCCCCGGACCTGCAGCCCGTCGCGCCGGCGCCGGGCGGCGATGCCGGCTGAGATGGGTCGGCTAGGCGACGTCGCGCTGCGGGCCGCTGGCATCCTGCTGATGCTGGCGGCGCTGCTCGTTGCCGCCAGCAAGGCGCCGGACCGCTCGCTGGAGAGCCTGGTGCCACGCTGGGCGCCGCCGCCGTCGGACTTCGTCGACCTGGACGGCCTGCTCGTGCATGTGCGCGACCAGGGCCCCAGCAGCGACCCGCTGCCGCTGGTGCTCATCCACGGCACCGGCGCCAGCCTGCACACCTGGGAGGGCTGGGCCACCGAGCTGGCGCGCACGCGGCGCGTCATCAGCTTTGACCTGCCCGGCTTCGGCCTGACCGGCCCCAGCGTCGACGGCGACTACAGCGATGCGCGTTATGTGGCCTTCACCCGCCAGCTGCTGGCGCGGCTGGGCGTGGGACGAGCCATCGTCGCCGGCAACTCGCTGGGCGGCGCCATCGCCTGGCAGCTGGCGCTGGCCGACCCTGAGCGCGTGGCCGGCCTGGTGCTGGTGGACGCCGCCGGCCATGAGGTCGTGCCCGAGTCCGTGCCGCTGGGCTTTCGCCTCGCGCAACTGCCCGTGCTGCGCGAGGGCATGCGCTGGGTGCTGCCGCGCCGCGCCGTCGAGAGCAGCGTGGTGAACGTCTACGGCGAGCCGGCGCGCGTGCGCGGCGAAACGGTGGACCGCTACTACGAGCTGACGCTGCGCGAGGGCAACCGCGCCGCGCTGATGCAGCGCATGGACCAGCTCACGCTCGGGCCCGTGGCCCGGCTGCCTGAGATCCGCGTGCCTACGCTCATCCTGTGGGGCGAGCGCGACCGCCTGATCCCGCCGCGCTGGGGCCAGGCCTTCCAGCAGGCCATTCCCGGCAGCCGGCTCGTCAGCTTCCCCGACCTGGGCCATGTGCCGCAGGAAGAAAACCCGGCTGCTACGCTTGCGGCCTTGCGCGACTGGCTACCCAGCGTCGCCCACTGAACACCGTCCCACCCAAAAGGTCAGACATGAAGAAGCCCTCCTTGATCGCCCTCACGCTGCTGGCCGCCAGCAGCCTCGCCACCGCCCAGGCGCCGGAATGGAAGAAGCTGCGTATCGGCGTCGAGGGCGCCTACCCGCCGTTCTCAGAGATCGGCGCCGACGGCAAGCTCAAGGGCTTCGAGATCGAGCTGGTCCAGGCCTACTGCGCGGAGATGAAGGCCCAGTGCACGCTGGTACAGCAGGAGTTCGACGGCCTGATCCCGGCGCTGCAGTCGCGCAAGGTGGACGCCATCTTCGCCAGCGTCTCCATCACGGCGGAGCGCCAGAAGGTCATCGCCTTCTCCAAGCCCTACTACAACACGCCGGCCCGCCTGGTGGCCAAGGCGGGCGCCAAGCTGGAGCCTACGGCCGCCGGCCTGAAGGGCAAGAAGATCGGCGTGCAGCGCGGCACCACGCATGAGACCTACGCAGCAGCCACCTTCAAGCAGAGCGAGATCGTGCGCTACGCGACGCAAGACCAGGTGTTCCTGGACCTCAAGAGCGGCCGCATCGACGCCACGCTGATGGACTCCCCTGCGGCCGATTTCGGCTTCCTGAAGAAGCCGGAGGGCAAGGGCTTCGCCTTCGTCGGCGGCCCCATCACGGACGACCAGATCTTTGGCCAGGGCACGGGTGTGGGCATGCGTCGCGCCGACGAGGCCACGCTGGGCAAGAAATTCAACGCCGCCATCGACGCGCTGCAGGCTAACGGCACCTTCAAGAAGCTGGCCGACAAGTACTTCGATTACGACATCGCCCCCGCCCGCAAGTGATGCTGCACGGCTTCCTCCCCAGCCTGCTGGAGGGTGCGACGGTCACGCTGTCGGTGGCGCTGGCCTCGTTGGCCGTGGCCGCACTGCTGGGCCTGGCCGGCTCGCTGGCCAAGCTGTCGCACTCGCGGGTGGCCCGCGGCGTGGCCGGCGTCTACACCACGCTGATCCGCGGCGTGCCCGACCTGGTGCTGATGCTGCTGGTGTTCTACGGTGGCCAGCTGGGCATCAACACGCTGGCGCCGATGCTGGGCCATGAGGACTACATCGACATCGACCCCTTCGTGGCCGGCGTGCTGACCATCGGCTTCATCTTCGGTGCCTACCTGACCGAGGTCTTCCGCGGCGCCTTTCTGGCTGTGCCGCCGGGCCAGCGCGAGGCCGGCCTGGCTTATGGCATGAGCCCGCGCCAGGTGCTGCTGCGCATCACGCTGCCGCAGATGCTGCGCCATGCGCTGCCGGCGCTGTCCAACAACTGGCTGGTGCTCATCAAGAGCACGGCCATCGTGTCCGTCATCGGCCTGTCGGACCTGATGACGCGCGGCCAGCAGGCCGCCGGCACCACGCGCGAGCCGTTCAGCTTCTACCTCGCTGTGGCCGTCATCTACCTTGCCTTCACCAGCGTGTCGGAGCTGGTCTTTGCCTGGGCCAACAAGCGCCTGGCCATCGGCGCGCGAAAGGGTGAGCTGTGAACTTCGACGCCATCGTCGAGAACCTGCCGATGTATGTCGACGGCCTCGGCATCACGCTGAAGCTGCTGCTTCTGTCCCTGGCCTGCGGCCTGCTGATCGCCGTGCCGCTGGCGCTGGTACGCACCGTGTCCAAGGGACTGGCGTCGCGCCTGGTCTGGGCCTACACCTACGTGTTCCGCGGCACGCCCATGCTGGTGCAGTTGTTCCTGTGCTACTACGGCCTGGCGCAGTTCGACGCCGTGCGCGACAGCGCCCTGTGGCCGTGGCTGTCCTCGGCCACCTTCTGCGCCTGGCTGACCTTCACGCTGAACACGGCCGCGTACACGACCGAGATCATCGCCGGCAGCATCCGCGCGCTGCCGGCCGGCGAGATCGAGGCCGCCAAGGCGCTGGGCATGGGCCGCAGTCTGATGCTGCGCCGCATCGTGCTGCCCGCTGCGCTGCGCCGGGCGCTGCCGGCGTACGGCAACGAGGCCATCTTCATGCTCCACGGCACCTCGCTGGCCAGCGTCGTCACGCTGCTGGACCTCACTGGCGCTGCCCGCGCCGTGAACGCCAAGTACTACCTGCCCTTTGAGGCCTTCATCACCGCCGGCGTCTTCTATTTCGTGCTGACGCTCAGCCTGGTCGGGCTGTTCCGCTGGGCCGAAAACCGCTGGCTCAAACCCATGATGAGCCGCTAGGCCATGAAGCCCCCACGTTCCTTCCAGTCACTGCCCCCCGAGGGGGCGCGTCAGCGCCTTCGGGCGGCCGTGCGCCGCTGACCATGCAACTCGTTCGCCACCCTCTCCTCTCCCCCGCCCCCGGCACCCAGCGCGAGCTGGTCTCGCTGCACTACGGCACCGATGCCCATGCCAGCGGCGGCCAGAAGGCCTACATCCAGGCCTCGCTGCACGGCGACGAGCTTCCCGGCATGCTGGTGGCCCATCACCTGCGCCTGCAGCTGGACGCGCTGGAGGCCGCCGGCCAGATCACCGGCGAAGTCGTCCTCGTACCGATGGCCAACCCCATCGGCCTCTCCCAGTTCCTGCTGCATGCGCACCTGGGCCGCTTCGAGCTGATGTCGGGCGAGAACTTCAACCGCCACTACCCCGACCAGATCGCCGCCGTGGCAGCCACCGTCGAGCCGCAGCTGGGCCCCGACCCCGCCGTCAACGTCGCACTGCTGCGCCGTGCGCTGAAGGCGGCCGTGCTGGCCTCGCCGGTGGACACCGAGCTGCAGTCGCTGCGCCGCACGCTGATGGGCCTGTCCTGCGACGCCGACATCGTGCTGGACCTGCATTGCGACGCGCAGGCCGTCATGCACCTCTACACCGAGACGCCCTGCTGGCCCGACTGCGAGCCGCTGGCGCGCTTCCTCGGCTCGCGGCTCGCGCTGCTGGCGCAAGACTCCGGTGACAACCCGTTCGACGAGGCCTGCTCGCAGGTCTGGTGGAAGTGGAAGGCGCATTTCGGCGATCGCTTCCCCATCCCGCAGGCCTGCCTGTCCGTCACCGTGGAGCTGCGCGGCGCCTGCGATGTGACGCACGAGCTGGCCGCCGCCGACGCGAAGAACATCGTCGACTTCCTGCGTTGGCGTGGCCTGATCGCCGGCGACAAGCCAGCGCTGCCCGCGCCGCAAGGCGACGCCCGCCCGCTGGCCGGCAGCATGCCCATCAAATCGCCCGTCGCAGGCGTGCTGACCTTCTTGCAGCCGGTGGGCGCGGAGGTGAAGGCCGGTGACGTGCTGGCCCATGTCATCGACCCCATTACGGCCCAGGTGACCGAGCTGACCAGCCCCGTCAACGGCCTGTTCTTCGCGCGCGACTTCCTGCGCTTCGCCAACGCCGGCATGCGCGTGGCCAAGGTGGCCGGCAAAGAAGCGCTGCGCACCGGCAAGCTGCTGGGGGCCTGACATGAGCATGCAACTCCAGGCCACCAATATCCACAAGCGCTTCGGCGAGCGCGAGGTGCTCAAGGGCATCTCGCTGAGCGCCGCCCGCGGCGACGTCGTAACGCTAATCGGCTCGTCGGGCTCGGGAAAGAGCACCTTCCTGCGCTGCCTGAACCTGCTGGAGCAACCACACGAGGGCGAGCTGGCTCTGGGCGGCGAGGCGCTGAAGCTGGTGCGCGACCGCGACGGCAGTCTGAAGGCCGCCGACGCGACACAGTTGCAGCGCTGGCGCGCGCGCCTGGCGATGGTGTTCCAGAACTTCAACCTCTGGGCCCACATGACAGTGCTGGAGAACGTCATCGAGGCACCCATCCATGTGCTGGGCAAACCCAAGGCGGAGGCTGTCGAGCGCGCGCAGGCGCTGCTGACGCGCGTGGGCGTTGCGCACCGTGCCAACGTCTACCCGGCCCAGCTGTCCGGCGGTGAGCAGCAGCGCGTAGCCATTGCCCGCGCGCTGGCCGTGGACCCGGAGGTCATGCTGTTCGACGAACCCACCTCGGCGCTGGACCCGGAGCTGGTGGGCGAGGTGCTGAAGGTGATGCGCGACCTCGCCGCCGAGGGTCGCACGATGATCGTCGTGACGCACGAGATGGGCTTTGCGCGCGAGGTGTCCAACCACTGCCTGTTCCTGCACCAGGGCAAGGTCGAGGAAGCCGGAAACCCCAAGGAGATGCTGCTGCGCCCGCAGTCGGAGCGACTGCAGCAGTTCCTCAGCGGCGGGCTGAAGTAAGCATGCATCGCGGCCTGGCGCGGCTGCTGTGGCGGGCGCTGGCGCTGCTGAGCGTGCTGCTGGGGCTGATCGGCATCGTGCTGCCGGGGCTGCCCACCGTGCCCTTCCTGCTGCTGGCGGCCTGGGCCGGCGGCAAGGGCTGGCCGGCGCTGGAAACCTGGCTGCTGAACCATCCGCGCCATGGCCCGGCCATCCGCCGCTGGCGCGAGCGTGGCGCGGTGCCGCGCCGTGCTAAGTGGGCGGCGACCGGCATGATGACGCTCAGCGCCTCGCTACTGGCGCTGTCGGCCGCTCCACTCGCCGTCAAGCTCGGCACGCCCGCCGTGATGGCGGCCGTGGCGATCTGGCTGTGGCGCCGGCCCGAGCACTGAGAAGGTGCTTGCCGTGCGGTGACGGCCGGCACCGTCAGGGGCGTGGTTTGCTGCCAGCCGAAGCCTGCGGGTCGTCCGCATAGACTGACTCGCGAAAGATCTGGTTCAGCCTAGCGTCGCCCGGCGGAAAAAACTGCGTGAACAGCACCGCTGCGATGTCATGCCGGGGGTCGACCCAGAACAGCGTGTTGGCCGCACCGTCCCAGAAAAACTCGCCCTGCGCGCCGGACACATCGCCCGCGTGGCGCGGTGGCCCGACGCGCACGCCGACGTTGATGCCGAAGCCGACGTTGCCCTTGCTGGGCAGCCAGGAGCGGTCGCTCAGCTCGGCTGGCAGCACGTCGGTCGCCATCAGCTGAACCGTCTGCGCTTTCAGCACGCGCGCGCCATTGGGCGCCACGCCGCCATCCAGCAGCATGCGGGCGAAACGCATGTAGTCGTCCAGCGTCGACACGAGGCCGAAGGTGCCCGTCTTGAGCGCCCAGTCGGTGTCGTTGTAGGCATGCGCCTCGGCGTCCGGGATGCGCCTGAGGCTGCCATCGGGCTGGCGCGAATACGTGGCCGCGAAACGCGGCCGGTCGGCCGCATCAGGCGCCACGTGGAAGCGCGTGCTGGCCATCCCCATGGGCTTGAACAGATGCTCGCGCAGATAGTCCTCGAAGCGCTGGCCGGACAAGGTCTCGACGAGACGGGCCTGCACATTCATCGCGCGGTCGTAAGTCCAGCGCCGGCCGGGGTGGTCCACCAGCGGCGCCGACGCGATGCGGGCCACCAGCTCCGCCAGGGTCGACTGGAACCCGGTGCCAGCGTAGTGCTGCTCATAGAAACGTGCCATCGCGGGCGGCAGGCCAAAGCTGGGCGCAAAGCCGGCAGTGTTGCGACCCAGGTCGCGGATGGTGATGGCGCGCGCCGCCGCTTCGGTCAGCGGCTGGCCGTCGACGCCCTCTCCCACCCAGACGCGCGGGTTCGCGAACTCGGGCAGGTACTTCGCCACCGGATCATCGAGCTGGAAGCGGCCCTGCTCGTACAGCTGCATCAGCGCCACGCCGGTGACAGGCTTGGTCATCGAGTAGATCTGCATCAACGCGTCGCGCGACATCGCGCGGCCGGCCTCGCGGTCCGACTGGCCAAAGGCGCCGAAGTAGGCCTCGCGGCCCCTCTCGTAGACCAGCGCCGCGACGCCCACCAGCTCGCCCCGCTGCACGAGGCCGCGAAGGGCCTCGTCGACGCGGGCCGGCTTGACCAACGGCTCGGCAATGGCCGCGGTGGCCAGCAGCACCAGCCCGACAGCAGTCACCCAAGGGCGCACGCTCATGCGACCGACTCCAGCAGGCCGCGATCCTTCAGCATGGGCTCGACGATCGGGTCGCGCCCGCGGAAGGCGCGGAAGGCCGCGCCGGGCTCGACGCTGTTGCCGGCAGACAGGATGCACTCGCGCAGCCGCGCCGCCACGGCGGGGTCGAACACATCACCCGCCTCGACGAAGGCGTCGAAGGCGTCGCAGTCCAGCACCTCGGCCCACAGGTAGACGTAGTAGCCGGCCGCATAGCCGGCGCTGCTGAACAGGTGCTGGAAGTGCGTGAGCCGGTGGTTCATGCCCACCTCGGCCGGCAGACCCCAGCGGGCCAGCGTGTCGCGCTCAAAGGCGACGACATCGGCTGGAGGTTCGGGCAGCGCGTGGGCGGCCATGTCGACGATGGCGCTGGCTGTGTAGCGCAGGGTCTCGTAGCCCTGGCCGAACTGCCGCGCAGCCTGCAGCTTGGCCAGCAGCGCATCAGGCAGCGGTTCGTCGGTCTGCCAGTGGCGCGCGAACTTCTTCAGCACCTGCGGCTCGGCCATCCAGTGCTCGTACAGCTGCGACGGCAGCTCGACGAAGTCGCGCAGCACCTGCGTGCCGGCCAGGCGCTCGTGCTGGACGTCACTCAGCAGCCCGTGCAGGCCATGCCCGAACTCGTGGAATAGCGTGCGCACGTCGTCGAAGCTGAGCAGCGTGGGCTCCCCCACCGCACCACGCGCGAAGTTGTTGTTGTTCAGGATGATGGGCGTGTGGCCCAGCGCCCGGCTCTGGTTGCGCAGCGCGTTCATCCAGGCGCCACTGCGCTTGGGCGGCCGGGCGTAGTTGTCCTGCAGGAACAGACCGCGCAGCGTGCCGTCGGCGTTCAGCACCTCGTAGGCGCGCACATCGACGTGGTAGCCGGCGATGTCCGGCCGGGGCTTGAACTGCAGGCCAAACAGGCGGCTCGCGCAGTCAAACATCGCGGCCACCATGCGATCCAGCGAGAAGTAGGGCTTGACCTCGGCCTCGTCCAGCTCGAAGCGGGCGCGCCTGGCCTGCTCGGCATAGAAGCGCCAGTCCCACGGCTCTAACGCATGCGTGGCGCCGGCAGCCGTCATCGCGCCCAGCACGGCCTCGCGCTCCCGTGCCTGCGCGGCAAGGGCCGGCTGCCAGACGCGCTGCAGCAGGTCCATCACGGCGGCCTGGCTGCGGGCCATGGTGTCCTCTAGCGCGAAGTCGGCGTAGCAAGCGTTGCCATGCAGCCGTGCCTGCTCGGCGCGCAGCGCGAGGATCTCCTGGCAGATGGCGCGGTTGTCGGTCGCACCCGTGTCGTCACCGCGGCCCACCCAGGCGCGCCAGGCCCGCTCGCGCAGGTCACGCCGAGCGCTGAAGCTCAGGAAG
Organism: Pelomonas margarita; assembly: GCF_043555875.1. Classification (NCBI taxonomy): domain Bacteria; kingdom Pseudomonadati; phylum Pseudomonadota; class Betaproteobacteria; order Burkholderiales; family Sphaerotilaceae; genus Roseateles; species Pelomonas margarita. Next base: position 147,381 of record NZ_JBIGHW010000011.1, read on the forward strand.
GGAAGAATGAGCGAGCGCGACAGCGTGATCACATGCACGCCCTCGCCCAGCCCGCGGTCCTGCGCCGCCTGACGCGCTGCTGCCCGCACGAAGGCCGGCAGCCCGGCTAGCTCGGCCTCGCTGCTCAGGCGCAGCTGGTAGCCGCTTTCGTCCGCCAGCACGTTCTGCGCGAAACGCGTGTTGAGCTCGGCCAGCCGCGCCATCACGGCGGCATAGCGCGCCCGTGCGTCGGGCGCCAGGCAGGCCCCGGCCCGCGTGAAGTCCAGGTGCACGCGCTCCAGCAGGCGGCGCTGCTCGGGCGTCAGGCCCAGGCGGTCACGCTGCTGGAACAGCGCATCCACACGCCGGAACAGGCCCTGGTGCATGTAGGTGGCACTGTGGTGCTGCGCCAGCGGCGCCGCCATGGCGCGCTGCGCGGCCTGCAGCTCCGGCGAGGTGGCCGATGCGGCCAGCGTGTAGAACAGCGCCTGCAGGCTGGCCAGTTGGCGGCCGCTGGCGTCGAACGCGGCCAGCGTGTTGGCGAAGTCGGGCGGCTGCGGACAGGCGGCGATCGCATCGATCTCGGCGCGGTGCGCGGCCAGGGCGACGTCGAACGCAGGCTGGAAATGCTCGGGCCGGATGTCGGCGAAAGGCGGCATGCCATGCGGCGCGTGCCAGGGCTGCAGCAAGGGGTTGGCGGTGCTCATGCGGGGATCTCCCGGGTCTGAAAAGCAAAACAGGCCGCTCCCGGGTCGGGAGGCGGCCTGTGCAAGATGTCAGCGCGAGGCGGGAATCACTTGCCCGCAGCGGCGGCTTTCTCCTTGCGGATGGCCTTCTCGTCGGCTTCGTCGTAAGGCTTGTTCTGGCATTCGGCCTTCCACTTGTCCAGCGCGTCGAAGTGCTTCTCCGTGCGCTCTTCCATGGCCTTGAACTGCGCGTCCAGACCGTCCACCTTGGCGGCGAAGTCCTTGCGGCGTGCGCCCTGCTCGCCATCGGCCGCCTTGATCTTCTCGAACATGCCGTTGAAGGCGTTCACACGCGTCTGGTAGGCCTCGTTGCGGGCCTTGAGCTCGTCCTTGGACAGCTTGGAAGCCTCGGCGGTCAGCGCGGCGTGCATGTCCAGGATGCCCTGCTTCTCCGTCTTGACGCCTTCGATCAGCTTGCCGAGCTCCGCCTCACCGGCTTCCACCGTCAGCTTCTCGGCCTTGAGCTTCTCGGCGTTGGACTTGTAGGACGCCTGCTCGACCTTGATGGCCTCGGCTTCCTTATTGTTGTCGTCCTGCTGGTTGATGCAGGCGCGCAGCTCGTCGCGCGACATCAGCTTGACCTTCGGCTTTTCGACCACCGGGTTGCTGACCTTGTTGTTCTTCGGGTCGACCTTGGCCTTGGGGTTGTTGGTGATCTGCGCCTGGGCAGAGACAGCCAGGACCAGGGCCAACGGAAGAAGAATGCGTTTCATGAAGAGGGCGCAACCGGGTTGCGAAGGTTCCAAACGGGAAGCGGCAATGATGCCATGAGGCTTCGCCGCGATAATGCCCGGCTGCCCTTTCGTTACCACCTTGTACACGGCGCCTGCCGCCGCCGCCCCGCATGGCGCTCAAAGCCACCATCTACAAAGCCCAGCTGCAGATCGCCGACATGGACCGCCATGTCTACGGCGACCACAACCTCACCCTCGCCTGCCACCCCAGCGAGACCGAGGAGCGGCTGATGATCCGCGTGCTGGCCTTCGCGCTGAACGTGCCGGCCGACGACCTGCGCGGCCGGCTGGAGTTCACCAAGGGCCTGTCCGACGTGGACGAACCCGACCTCTGGCAGCTGGACCTGACCGGTGACGTCGTGCACTGGATCGACCTGGGCCAGCCCGACGACCGCCGGCTGATGAAGGCCCATGGCCGCAGCGAGCGGGTGTCGGTCTACAGCTTCGCGTCCAGTACTGAGGTGTGGTGGCGCAACCTCGAGAACAAGCTGACGCGCACGCCCAGGCTGGCCGTCTGGCAGGTGCCGGCCGAGCAGTCGCAGGCGCTGGCCAAGCTGGCCGCGCGCAGCATGCAGCTGCAGATCAGTATCCAGGACGGCAGCGTCTACGTGTCCACGACCGACGCGTCGGTCGAGATCCATCCCGTCGCGCTGAAGACGCCCACCGAATAACCGCCTACACGAAGAAGACCGACATCATGTCCACCATCCTGCAATCCGTTCCCGTCGGCCAGAAGGTCGGCATCGCCTTCTCCGGCGGCCTCGACACGTCCGCCGCGCTGCACTGGATGAAGCTCAAGGGCGCCCTGCCCTACGCCTACACGGCCAACCTGGGCCAGCCCGACGAGCCCGACTACGACGAGATCCCGCGCAAGGCCATGCTGTACGGCGCCGAGAAGGCCGTGCTGGTGGACTGCCGCGCGCAGCTGGTCGCTGAAGGGCTGGCCGCGCTGCAGGCCGGCGCCTTCCACATCAGCACTGCGGGCGTCACCTACTTCAACACCACGCCCATCGGCCGCGCCGTGACCGGCACGATGCTGGTGGCCGCGATGAAGGCCGACGGCGTCAACATCTGGGGCGACGGCTCGACCTTCAAGGGCAACGACATCGAGCGCTTCTACCGCTACGGCCTGCTGACCAACCCGTCGCTGAAGATCTACAAGCCCTGGCTGGACCAGACCTTCATCGACGAGCTGGGCGGCCGCAGCGAGATGTCGGCCTTCATGACGGAGAAGGGCTTCGCCTACAAGATGAGCGCCGAGAAGGCGTACTCGACCGACTCCAACATGCTGGGCGCCACGCACGAGGCGAAGGACCTGGAGCACCTGAACAGCGGCATCCGCATCGTCAACCCCATCATGGGCGTGGCGTTCTGGCGTGACGACGTGGTCGTCAAGGCCGAAGAGGTGTCGGTGCGCTTCGAGGAAGGCGTGCCTGTCGCGCTGAACGGCGTCGAGTACCGCGATCCCGTCGCGCTGCTGGCCGAGGCCAACAAGATCGGCGGCCGCCACGGCCTGGGCATGAGCGACCAGATCGAGAACCGCATCATCGAGGCCAAGAGCCGCGGCATCTACGAGGCCCCGGGCCTGGCGCTGCTGCACATCGCCTACGAGCGCCTCGTCACCGGCATCCACAACGAAGACACCATCGAGCAGTACCGCGACAACGGCCGCAAGCTGGGCCGCCTGCTGTACCAGGGCCGCTGGTTCGACCCGCAGGCCATCATGCTGCGCGAAGCCGCCCAGCGCTGGATCGCCCGCGCCGTGACCGGCGAGGTGGCCCTCGAACTGCGCCGCGGCAACGACTACTCGCTGCTGGACACCAAGAGCCCCAACCTGACCTACGCGCCCGAGCGCCTGTCGATGGAAAAGGTCGAGGACGCGCCCTTCAGCCCGGCCGACCGCATCGGCCAGCTGACCATGCGCAACCTCGACATCACCGACACGCGCGGCAAGCTGGGCATCTACACCAGCACCGGCCTGCTGGCCGGTGGTGGGCTGCCGCAGATCGAGGGCTGAGAGGCTGAGAGTTTTCCCCGCCGCCGCACTTGGCATGCCTCTGGCTAGCCAAGTGGCATGAGTCAGACCAAGCACCAAGACAGCGCGAGCGCGGGGCTGTTCGAAGACCTGGCGCCACTGAATGAACAAGCCGAACAAGCAGCCGCTGCGGCGGCGCAGGCGCGAGCCAGCGCGCTGCGCAGCCAGCCCGCCCGGCTGCTGCGCCC
>NZ_JBIGHW010000012.1:0-148745 GCF_043555875.1 Pelomonas margarita
CCACCCCCAGCGTCCACGATGACGCTGAAACAGCGTCCACGATCAGACTGAAACGCCGTCCACGATCACGCTGAAATCCCGTCCACCATCAGTCTGAAACGCCGTCCACGATGGGCTGAAATACGCAAGCACCAGCGCGAGGCCAGCGATCAGGCCGACCCAGCGGTGTAGCCAGGTCAGGAGCTTGCGCATGCTCAGAAGTCGCGGCGCCAGCTCAGCGTGACGTTGCGGCCGCGGCCGGCGTAGTAGTCGTCGTTCGTACCCGCGTAGTGGGCCTCACCGTAGTAGGTGAAGTAGCGGCGGTCGAGCAGGTTCTCGATGCCCAGGCCCCACTGGCCGGAGGCGGTCTGCCAGCGGGTGGACAGGTCCAGCACCGTGTAGCCCGAGAAGCGCTCCGCCAGCGACGTGGTGCCCGAGACCCGGCCGAGGTTGGCCTCGCGTGGTCGGTAGTGCGTGGCATTGAGCTGGGTTTGCCAGTCGTTGCGCGGCATCCACTGCGCGCCGATCAGCAGCTTGTCCGGCCCCTGCGAGCGGGCGCCCAGCATCAGGGTCAGCGGCTGGCCGGCGGCGCTGGCGGTGCGGCCCAGCGTGCGGGCGTAGGTGGCGTTGAGCTTGAGATGTGTGTCGACGCGGTGCTCCGCCATCACCTCCACACCCTTCACCTGGATGGGCACGCGTTGCACCGTGCCAATGCCGTTGGAGACGATGATCTGGCTGCCCAGTTCGGAGCGCGAGCGGTAGACCGAGGCCGACAGCGTGGAGGCGCCGCCGCGCCAGTTCACGCCGATCTCGTGGTTCTTCACCACGATGGGCTGCAGGTCCACCAGCTGGGTCACGGACTGGTTGGCAGTCCTTACGGCGCGCAGGATCAGGCCAGCGTCAGGCGGGCCGAAGCCCTCGTTGTAGGCAGCGAAGGCCGACCAGCCGCTGCGCCCGAAGCGCCACACGCTGCCCAGGCTCTTGACGAGCTGGTTGGCGCGCCGTTCGCCACCGGTCACCAGGGTGTTGTTGTAGAAGGCCAGCGTGCGGTAGCTGTCCACCTGCAGCTTTGTGTGCTCGTCGCGCAGGCCGCCGCGCACCGTCAGCGGGCCAGCCTCGTACTCCAGCTGCACAAAAGGGGCGAGGCTGCGGTAGTGCAGCGGTGGCACCCAGGTCCGGCCGGTCTGCGTGAGACGCTGCGAGGAGGTGTCGTCCAGCAGGTCGATGCCGGTCGTGAGCTCCAGACCCGTGAGGCCCAGATCCGGCCGTACCCAGCTGCTGCGCAGGCCCCATTTGCGGGCGACGATCTCACTTTGATCCACCAGCGTGCCTGCCGGTGCGATGCTGGTGTCCTGGAAGGTCGTGATCAAACCGCCGCTGTAACGGGCATGAAAGTCCTGCTTGAACAGCTGCACGCTGGCGCGGCCGCCGGCGAGGTCGTCGTGTGTCCAGTCCAGGCTGACCGAGCGCACGCGGTTTTGCGGTGCGTCCCAGGCGGGCGTGCCGTCGGTCGACGTGGTGGGTTGGCCCGTGGCGCGGTTGCCGGGAACGTCGACCCGGTCGTCGAAGCCCTGGGCATTGAAGCCGTTGAGCATGAGCTGCAGGCGCTGGGCGCCGAACTCCGTGCCGGCCTTGAGGAAGAGGTCGGCCGAGCGATGCAGCGACTCGGTGGCCAGCGACCGGCCGGCGCCATCGACGCCGGTGTCCTGCGACAGCGCGCCGGCATAGAAGATCACGTCCCACGGCTGGCTCGTGGCGCTGGATTCGCTACGGTGCTGCAGCAGGTAGCCGGTCTTCCAGCTGCTGCTATCGCCGTGGAACTGGCTGCCGAGCTTGAGCTCGACCGACTGTTGCGTGCCGGCTTTTACCGGGCGGCGCGTGATGGTGTTGATGATGCCGCCGGTCGCACCCATGCCCTGGGCCGCCGAGGCGCCGCTGACCACCTCGATGCGCTCCACGATCATCGGATCGGCGAAGTAGCCCTCGCGGCCGCCGAAGCGCAGCGGGTTGGTTTGTGGGATGCCGTCCAGCAGCAGCAGCGCGTTGCGGCCGCGCAGGCCTTCGCCGAAGTTGCTGAGCTTCTGGCGTGATGGCGCGTAGCCCGGCACCTGCTGGGCGAGCAGGGCGCTGGGATCCTCGCTGACCAGGGTCAGGGCCTCGATGTCCGCCCGGGAGATGACGCCCACGGCACCGGGTATGCGGTCCAGCGCCTTGCTGCCACGCGTGGCGGTGACGAGAACGGCCTCCAGCTGCTGGGTGGGGGCGTCGTCAGCGGCGCGTGCGGCGGGGCTGAGCATGGCGGCTGCCAGGGCCAACGCGAGCGGGCGAAGGGCTGGGGCGCGCCGAGGCACTTGCGAGTCGGCGGAAACGGTCTTGCGGGGCATGGTTGTTGCGGGCGATGGGTCGTGCGAGCCGGGCGGCGACAGCACCGCCACACCCGCTCACTCAGGGAAGCCCGTCAGTTTAGCTTGCGAATGAGATTGGTTCGCATTGACGATGTTGTGTGGCTAACCGCTTGTGCTTGCTCTGGGCATCTGTCGGGCTTGGGGTCACAGCCCAGCCGACGCCGGCTCTCAGCCCGGGCTCACGTGCCTGAGAGCCGGCGCGTGCAGTGACCGAGCATCAGTGCTGCGTTCAGCAAACCCAGCAGCCACCACGCCGACATCCCGCCGCCACCCCCGCCGCCCGAGCCGCTGCTCGCCCCACTTGTCGCCGTGCTGGCCGCTGATACCGTGAGCGTCTGCGTCTTGACCGACTGCGCGCCCGCGCTGTCGGTCAGCGTCAGCTGCACCGTGAACGTGCCCGCCGCGCTGGTGGCGACTGTCGCGGTGGTGCCCGTCGTGCTGCCGCTGAACGCCGCGATGGCGCTGCCGCTGGTGATGCTCCACGCATAGCCGGTCAGCGTGCGCCCGGCCGGGGCGCTGGAGCCGGCGCTGTCCAGCGTCACGCTGTTGCCGGCGGTCACGGTCGTGGCCGAGGCGTTGATGCTGGCCGTCGGGCCCAGCGGCGTCACGGTCACCGTGGTGCTGGCGCTGCCGGTCTGGCCCAGCGTGTCGATGACGGTCAGCGTCACGGTGAAGCTGCCGCTGCTGCTGCCCAGCGTGCCGACGCTGGCCGTGGCGGCGTTGGTGGCCGTGGTGAACGTGGCCAGGCCGGTGGGCGTGGCGCTGACGCTCCACTGGTAGCTGGCGATGGAGAAGCCCGTGGCCGCCTTGGCGCTGCTGCCGTCGAAACTGACCGGTGTGCCGGCCGCCACGGCGCTGGCTGAGGCGACGATGCCCACGGTGGGGGCGGCCGGGGCGGTGAGCGTCAGCGTGCGTGTGGCGGCCGCCTGCTGGCCGGCGCTGTCGGTCACGGTGAGCTGCACGGTCACACTGCCGATGCCGGTGCTCACCAGGCTGGCGGTGGCAGCATTGGTGGCGCCGCTGAAGCTGGCCAGGCCCGAGCCGGCCGTGATGCGCCAGGCCCATCCGGTGATGCCGCGCGTACCGGGCGCGGTGGAGCCGGCAGCGTCCAGCGTCACGGTGCTGCCGGCGGTCACGGTGGACGCGCTGGCGGTGATGCTGGCGGTCGGTGCAGCCGCGCTGGCGGCGGCCGTCACGGCCGCGCCCACGTCCAGCAGGCCGGCGCCGCAGGTGGAGGTGGTGCAGTAGCACTCGTCCTGCACGGTGCTTGTCGGTGCGCGGCAGGCGGGCACGCTGCTGCCCGCGGGTTGGGTGGGGAAGCTGCGTGCCGTGCTCTGCAACAGCGACTTGATCTGCGCCGGTTTCAGAGACGGGTTGACCGACAGCATCAGCGCCGCGGCGCCCGACACCATGGGCGCTGCAAAGCTGGTGCCCACTGAGTAGTTGCTGCTGTTGCTGTAGCCGTGCGTGCCGGCGGTCGTTGTGCCGCTGTTGGTGGCGGTGAGGATGGGGTAGAGGCAGGCGCCGCTGCTGTTGATGCAATTGCCGCCGGGCGCAGCGAGAGCGACCTCCGGGCCCAGGCTGGAGAAGCCGACCTTGGTGCCGCTGTGGCGCACGCCGGCCACGGCGACGACGCCCGTGCAGTTGGCGGGCACGCTGACGGCCAGCCCTTCCTCGTTGCCGGCGGCGGCCACGACCGTGACGCCGGCTGCGACGAGCTGGTTGATGGCGTCCTGGTAGGCCGCACCGCAGCTGCCGCTGCCGCCCAGGCTGAGGTTGATGACCTTGGCCGGGTTGGGGTTGGCGGTCGGCACGCTGGTCAGCCCGGCGGCCCACAGCATGCCGGCAATGATGTCGGAGTCGCTGCCGCCGCATTTGCCCAGCACGCGCACGGGCAGGATCTTCACGTCATGCCCCACGCCTGCCATGCCCACGCCGTTGTTGGTGTGCGCGCCGATGATGCTGGACGTCTTGGTGCCGTGCCAGCTGCTGCTGGTGGCGGCCTGGCCGCTGCCGCATTGGTTGGCGGTGGTCCAGTCGCCGGGGTCGGTGGCATCGCTGTCGCGGCCGCCGCCGTCACCGGCCGTGGTGGTCGAGCTGACGAAGTCGTAGCCGGCCACCAGCTTGGCCGACAGGTCGGGGTGGGTCAGCAGCACGCCGGTGTCCACGTCGGCGACGACGATGCTGGCCGAGCCGGTGGTCAGCGCCCAGGCGCCGACCGCATTGATGGCGGACACCAGCGTGCTGTCCGGCGCCTGCAGGGTCCACTGCCCGGCCGCCAGTGCGGCGCTGCTGCTGGCGGGCAGCAGCGGGTCGTTGGGCAGGGCCAGCGGGTAGCGGCGCTCGTCGGGCACGGCGTACTCGACGTCGACGTCCTGCGCCAGGCGCGCGGCCAGCGCGGCGGAAGTGAGTGTGCTGTCGCCCCACACGACCTGGCTGCGCGCGTCGATCATGCGGCCGTCGCGCAGGGTCAGGCCTTGCCGGCCGGCCAGCGTGGCGGCCTGCTGCGGACCGCGATCGCCGCGGGCGCGGGCCTCGCGCATCAGCGGGCCCAGGGCCTTGAACTTGACGATGACGCGCGCGCCGTCGGCGCCGGCCGAGGCCGCATGGGCGGGCAGGGCGGCCAGCACCAGCGCCAGCAGGGCGATGGCGGCTATCAGCACGAGCAGCAGGGGCAGACAGAGGCGGGGTGGGGGCAGGCGCACGGGCGGGCTCCAGGGTGGACTGCCGCGATGCTCGGGCCGTCCCGTATCCGGCTTGCGTACGGTCTGTGTCGTGGCGGACACATGACCGCCGCGCGACCCCCGTCGCTATCGCTGCAGCGCCCGCGAGCGGCCGGCGCGCTTGTTCGCGTACATCGCTTCGTCGGCATGGCGCATCAACGCGTCGGGCGAGCGGCCGTCGGGTGGATAGTGAGCCAGCCCCAGGCTGCTGCCCACGGCCACGTCAATGCCGCTGCTCAGCGTGATGGGCTGGGTCAGCGCGTCCAGCAGCCGGCTCAGTACCGGTTCGGCGTCGGCCGGGCCCTGGGCGGGTGTCAGCAGCACGACGAATTCGTCGCCGCCCAGCCGGGCCACGGTGTCGGAGGCGCGCAGGCCGGCCTGCAGGCGCGTGGCCACGGCCTGCAGCACCTCGTCGCCGGCATCGTGGCCGTGGTGGTCGTTGACCTGTTTGAAGCCGTTCAGGTCCAGGTAGGCCAGCGCGAAGACGTGGCCGCTGCGCTCCGCGCCGGCGATGGCCTGGCGCAGCCGGTCGGCCAGCAGCAGGCGGTTGGGCAGGCCGGTCAGCGCATCGTGCAGTGCGGCCTGCTCCAGCCGCGCCTCGTGGGCCTTGCTCTGCGTGATGTCCACCATCATCCACATCGACTCGCCGCCGCGCTCCTGGGTCGCGGCGGTCAGCTCCACGCCGGCCAGGTCCACCCAGATCAGTGCACCGTCCTTGCGGCGCATCTGCAGCTGCGTGCGGAAGCGCCCGCCGGCATGCATCTGCGGCAGGGCGGCGGCACCCAGCGCCTCGTAGGTGGCGGCGTCCACGTGCAGTTGCAGCGCCGTCTGGCCCAGCAACTCGCCCTCGGCGTAGCCGAACATGCGCTCCAGCGCCTGGTTGCGCCAGGTGATGTGGAGGTCGCGCATCTTGGCGATGCCCACGAGGTCGCTCTCCAGCATGGCCTCCTGGTCCAGCGTCAGCTGCTGCAACTGCTGGCGGATGCGGTGGGTCTCGGTGATGTCGAACATCACGGAGCGGCTGCGCAGGTAGTGGCCGTCGGCGTCGTAGATGGCGGTGGCCGACAGGCTGACGCGGCGGGTGCGGCCGTCGCGGCCGGTGAGGTCGAACTCCAGCCCCTTGACGCGGCCCTCGCGCTTGAAGCGGGGGAAGGCCTCGTCGAACAGCGCGCGGCCCTCGGCGCTGAAGAAGTCGCGCGGGCTGGCGCGGCCGATGAGCTCGTCGGCCTTGCAACCCAGCCACCGCAGCCCCAGCGCATTGATCTGCAGGAAGCAGCCGTCGCCGTCCAGCGCGTAATAGGCGCAGGGGGCGTTGTCGTAGAGGTCCTGCAGGCTCTCGCGGGCCTCGTCGGCCAGCGCTTGCAGCTGCTTGCGCGTGGAGATGTCGGACTCGATGACGACGAAACCGCTGAGCTCGCCGTCGGGGGCATGCAGCGGCTGGATCTCGATGTCGGCCCAGTAGTCGTGGCCATCCTTGGCGCGCTGCACCAGTTCCACGTCGCAGCCCAGGCCCACGGCCATGGCCTCGCGCATGCCGTGCACGGTGTTGGCGTCGGTCAGTTCGGAGTGCAGCAGCTCGCCGGGCAGCCGTTGTTGCGCTTCGGCCGGCGTGTAGCCCGTCATGCGCGTGAAGCCGGCGTTGACCCAGACGATGCGGTGCGCGGGGTCGGTGATCATGACCGCGTTGGTCGTGTGGCTGGCCACCGTGGCCAGCCGGGTCAGGTCGGCCGTCATGTCGCGGGCCATCTGCTCGGCGCGCGCGCGGCCTGCGGCCAGCAGGTAGACCGTCGCGGCCAGCAGCAGGCTCAGCAGCGCACCGCCCAGCCCCAGCCCGATGCCCGACAGGCCCAGCAGCCGCACGACGGCGGCACGCGTCAGCGCCGTCTCCAACTGGAACTCGCGGCCATTGACCGTGAAGCGGGTGGTTTCGGCCGTCGGCGCGTCGGCCAGCGCGTAGTCCTGCGCGCCGGCTGGCGACAGCAGCACGCCGTTATGCGATGCCAGCAGCGGCGCGAAGTCGCCGCCGGGCATGCGCGCGGCCAGCTTCACGTCCAGCAGCGACGCGGCGGGCTCGGCCACACCGCGCAGCAACTCGCTGGCCACCAGCGGCGCCAGCAGCAGCCCCTGCAGCGAAGCGCGCCGACGCGCCGGCGTGTCGGGGTCGTGCCCTTGCCGGTAGACCGGCACCAACAGCAGGAAGCCCGGGCCCTGGGCCGGGTCCTGCACCAGGTGCACCGGGCTGGACAGCGTGGGCTCGCCGGTGTCGATGGCCTGCTCGATGGCCTGGCGGCGCACCGGGTCGGCGCCTTCGTCCAGCCCCCAGGCTGCGAAGTTGGGCGGGAACGGCGAGATCTGCGTGATGACGTACAGCGTGGGGTCGGTACCCGAGCCGTGCACGCGGAACTCGACCGATCGCTCGCGCTGGTGCCGCGCCACGAAGGCAGGGAGGTCGGTGCGCTGCACGCGCTCGATGAAGCCGAAGCCGGGCACGCCGGGAAACTCACGTGGCAGGTCGCGCGATTCGACGTAGGCGTCGAAGGCTCTCCGGTTGAAGTGCCCTTCCATCGCGGCCAGCACGCCGCGCGCGCCCTTGAGGCCGTAGACGGGCGTGGTCAGCCGCTTGACGACATCGGCCTGCAGGCGCTCCGTCTGGCGCTCCTGCAGGCTGCGCACCTCGGCGCTGGCCTGGCGCTGCTGCCAGATGGCGGCGGCGGCCGTCAGCGTCAGCCCGAGGGCCAGCACCACGGCGGCCGCCACCCAGGCGGTGGGGCTGTTCATCTCAGGCCCGGTGTAGCCGTCTCCAATGCGCAAGCGAATCTCACTGATGAGGTGGCTGGAAGGATTGAAGCATGTCCGGGCCGCAGAGTCAGCCCCGAACATGCCGCCAGCCCCGCACAATCCTGGCCATGAGCTTGCTGCTGACCCTGGCCCGCGCCAACCGCCTTGCCAACTATCGGCTGCTCGCGGCCGTGGCGACGCTGCCCGACGCCGAATTCCATGCGCCGCGCACCAGCTTCTTCCCGAGCCTGGCGCTGACGCTGAATCACCTCCTCAACGTCGATCACTACTATCTCGCCGCGCTGTATGGCGACGCGGCGATGTGCCACGTCTGGGCAAGTTATGTGCCGGCAGCGACGGTGACCGAGCTGGCGGCGCGGCAGGACGACAGCGACCGGCGGCTGATCGATTTCTGCGCCTGCCTGAAGGCGGGCGACGAGGAGCGCATCGTCGCCTTCGACCGTGGCGCCGGCATCGAGGCCGGCCCGCGCGAGCCGCTGGGCAGGGTGCTGGCTCACCTGTTCATGCACCAGACCCACCACCGCGGCCAGGCGCATGCGATGCTGGCCGGCACGGCGGTGGAGCCGCCGCAGCTGGATGACTTCATCCTGCTGGGTGACTGCGTCCACCGTGAGGCGGACATGGCGGCGCTGGGCTGGGCCGAGCCGGTCTGAGAGGTTGAGAGTCTTTCACCCATGCCCGCCTTGCCCGCCAAAACGCCCTCGCCCGTCGTTGCAAATGCTCGCCATAGCCCGAGCTATGGCTGCGCTTTGCGCCTAGTTCGAGGGCGCTTTGACGCGCCTTTCTGGCATGGCCGAAAAACTCTCACCCTCTGAGGCGGCCCGTCAGAGCTCCGCCACGCCCTTGACCCGCACCGGCAGTGCCACCGGCTGCGGCGCCACTTCGGCCATGCGGCCATGGAAGCGGTCCAGCAGCGCCTGCCACTGCTGCTTCACCGCCACGACGTTGGCATGCTTCACGTGGCCGTAGCCGCGGATCTTCTCGGGCAGGCGGGCCAGGTCGACGGCGGTGCTCAGGTTGTCGGCCGTCAGTGACGCGAGGATGTCGGCCACCAGTGCCTCGTAGTCGGCGATCAACTGCCGCTCCATGCGGCGCTCTGCAGTCTTGCCGAAGATGTCTAGCGCCGTGCCGCGCAAGCCCTTCAACTTCGCCAGCCACTTGAAGGCGGTGAAGGTCCACGAGCCCAGCTCGATCTTCTTCGCGCAGCCGTCAGCGCCGGGCTTGCTGATCAGCGGCGGGGCAAGGTGGAAGGACAGGCACTTCCAGTTCTCGAACTGATCCTTCATCGCTGCCTCGAAGCGGCCGTCGGTGTAGAGGCGCGCCACCTCGTACTCGTCCTTGATGGCCAGCAGCTTGGCGTAGTGGCGGGCCACGGCCTGCGTCAGGCGCTGGCCCTTGCCGAGCGTCGCCTCGGCGGCGCGCACACGCTCGACCAGCGCGCGGTAGCGCTGCGCGTAGGCGGCGTCCTGGTAGTCGGTGAGGAACTGCACGCGCCGCTCGATCAGCCCGTCAGCGCCGTCGAGCTGGTCGAAGTTGAAGAGCTTGACGACGTTGACATCGCCGGCCAGGCGCTGCAGCGCATCCGGTGCGGCGATGGCCAGGCGGCCCAGCGCGAACGCGGTCTTGTTGGCCTCCACGGCCACGCCGTTGAGCTCGATGGCGCGCATCAGCGCCGCCTCGCCGACGGGGATGAGCCCGCGCTGCCAGCAGGCGCCCAGCATGACGATGTTGCTGGGCAGCGTGTCGCCCATCAGGCGCTGCGCGATGTCCTGCGCGTCGATGGTCTCGAGTGCGCCGCTCTCGCCGACAGCGAACTTCATCTTCTCCAGCAGCGACGGCGCCTGCAGCGACGCATCCGGGTTGCGCACGAAGCCGGCGGTGGGCAGTTCATGGGTGTTGGCGAGGATGACGGTGCGGCCGGCCTTCACGGTGCCCAGTGCGTCGGGCGATGCGCCCACCACCATGTCGCAGGCCAGCAGCACGTCGGCCTGCTGGGTGTCGATGCGCACCTGGTTCAGCAGGTCCAGCGTCGGCGCCACGCGCACGAAGGACAGCACCGCACCGCCCTTCTGCGCAAAGCCCATGAAGTCCAGCACCGAGGCCTGCTTGGCTTCGAGGTGGGCGGCCATCGTCACCAGCGCGCCGACCGTGACGACACCGGTGCCGCCGACGCCGGTGACCAGCATGTCGAACGGCCCGGTCCAGCGCCACGCGGCGGGCGGCTGGATGGCGGCGATCTCGCGCGCCAGGTCTTGCGCGGTGTAGCGGGCGCCGGCCTTTTTCTTCAGCACCGGGTCATGCACGGACACGAAGCTGGGGCAGAAGCCGTTCACGCAGGAGAAGTCCTTGTTGCAGCTGCTCTGCTCGATGGCGCGCTTGCGGCCCCAGTCGGTCTCGACGGGCACGACGGACAGGCAGTTCGATGCCACGCCGCAGTCGCCACAGCCTTCGCAGACGGCCTCGTTGATGAAGATGCGCTTCGGCGGGTCGGCAATGACGGAGCCCCCCACGTCGCCTGCGGCGACTGCCCCCCCGAGGGGGGCGCCGTCCGAGCTTGGGGCGGCCCGGCGCTCGGCCTCTCCCTTCTTGCGGCGGCGGCGCTTCTCGGCGGCACAGGTCTGGTCGTAGATCAGCACCGTGACGCCTTCGATCTCGCGCAGCTCGCGCTGCACGCCGTCCATCGCGCTGCGGTCGTGGAAGGTGGTGCCGGCGGGGAACAGTCCGTGATGGCCGTTGTACTTGTCGATGTCGTCGGACACGACGACCAGCTTCTTTACGCCCTCGGCCTCCACCTGCCGCGCGATCTGCGGCACGCTGGTGCTGCCGTCCACCGGCTGGCCGCCGGTCATCGCGACGGCGTCGTTGTAGAGGATCTTGTAGGTGATGTTGGCCCTGGCCGCGATGGCCTGGCGGATGGCGAGATAGCCCGAGTGGTAGTAGGTGCCGTCGCCCAGGTTCTGGAAGACGTGCTTCTCCTTCGTGAAGCGCGAGTGCGCGGCCCAGTCCACGCCCTCGGCGCCCATCTGGATGAGGCCGGAGGTGCCGCGCTCCATCCAGCTGGCCATGAAGTGGCAGCCGATGCCGGCCAGCGCGCGCGAGCCTTCGGGCAACTTGGTGGACGTGTTGTGCGGGCAGCCCGAGCAGAAGTAAGGCTGGCGGCGCACGCCATCGGCGGCGTTGCTCAGCAGGCAGGGCGTGAGGAAGTCCACCACGAGGTGGCGGCGGTCCAGCGCGGGGTTCAGCCGTGCCAGCCAATCGGCCACGGTGCCCATGATGCGGCTGGGGCGCAGCTCACCGAGTGCCGACAGCACCGGCGCGCCGTGCTCGTCGGTCTTGCCGACGACGCGCGGGCGCTGGAACTCGGGCAGGTGGTACAGCAGCTCCTTGATCTGGCGCTCGACGACCGGGCCCTTCTCCTCGATGACGAGCACATCGGTGAGGTTGCTGCAGAACTCGACGATGCGCGTGGGCTCCAGCGGGAACACCAGGCCCACCTTGTAGACGCGCACGCCGGCGGCGGCCAGTGCGTTGGGGTCCAGGTCCAGCCGGCGCAGCACTTCCATGAAGTCGTAGTGCGCCTTGCCGACCGTCACGATGCCCAGCGTGGCCGCAGGGCTGGTGACGATGTGCTTGTCGATGCTGTTGACCTTGGCGAAGGCGCGCACGGCGTCCAGCTTGTGCGCGAGGCGTGACTCCAGCTCCAGCGACGGCAGGTCGACCGCGCGGATGTGCAGGTTGGTCGGGGCCGTGTAGTCGACGGCATGCTCGAAGTCGAGGGGCACGGTGTCGAGATCGACGGTCATGCCGCTTTCGACCACTTCCGAGATCGCCTTGAAGCCGACCCATGCGCCGCTGAAGCGCGACAGCGCCCAGCCGTACAGGCCGAACTCCAGGTACTCAGCCACATTGGCCGGGTGCACCAGCGGCATGCTCCAGGCCTGCAGCGCCTGGTCGCTCTGGTGCGGCGTGCTGCTGGAGACGCAGCCGTGATCGTCGCCGCACACCACCAGCACGCCGCCCTGCGTGCTGGTGCCGTAGACATTGCCGTGCTTGAGTGCGTCGCCCGAGCGGTCAACACCTGGCCCCTTGCCGTACCACATTGCAAACACGCCATCGACGGTGCGCTGCGGGTCCAGCGCCACGCGCTGCACGCCCAGGCAGGCGGTGGCGGCCAGGTCTTCGTTGATGGCGGGCAGGAACTCGATGTGGGCCTTGTCGAGGAACTTCTTGGCCTTCCACAACTGCTGGTCCACCATGCCCAGCGGCGAGCCGCGGTAGCCGGACACGAAGCCGGCCGTCTTCAGCCCCGCGCGCTCGTCCTGCTTCTTCTGCGCTAGCAGCAGCCGCACCAGCGCCTGGGTACCGGTCAGGAAGACGGCGCCGCCGTCAGCCGCAAGGTTGTCGCTGAGCTGGTAGGGGCGCAGGGTGTCGGTCATCGGAAGTTCCTGGATGGGCGGGAGATTCTTTCCCTCGACGGCCGGAATAACTTGCCTCATTGCCGCAGATCGCGCGTAGCGGTGAGATGATTTTTCTCTAAAGGAGGAAAATCAAGAAATGAATGACTTTGATCGTGCCAGTCGACAGATCCTCGAGGCCCTGCAGGTGGACGCTCGACAGTCGACGCAGGCGCTGGCCGAGGCGGTGGGGCTGTCTGCCACGCCGGTGTGGCGGCGCGTGAGGGAGCTGGAGGAGCGCGGCGTGATCCGGGGTCAGGTCGTGCTGGTGGACCGCGAGAAGCTGGGCCTGTCCATCCTCGTGCTGGCCCAGGTCAGCCTGGTGCGACACAGCGAGGGCGCGGTGGAGCAGTTCGAGCAGCTGGTCGGCACGCGCCGCGAGATCATCGAATGCCACGCCATCACGGGCGATTCGGACTACGTCATCAAGGTCGTCGCCGCCGACATGAAGGCCTACGACCAGTTCCTGCAGCAGCACATCTTCAAGCTGCCCGGCGTGGCCAGCGTGCGCAGCAACGTGGTGCTGCGTGAGGTCAAGTACGAGACGGCTTTGCCGGTGGGGTGATGAGGATGTCGTGCATGCGGTGTTCCCGATCGGCCGCTGGCTGCATACAGTAGGCCGGTCCTCACAAGCTGCCACTCATGGACTCCGTCTTCGCCCAACTCGCCAGTTCCATCCACGGTGCCCGCACGCTGGAGGAGCTGACCCGCCCCTTGCTGGAGATGCTGGAGGCCGTCAGCGGGCTGGAATCCACCTACCTGACCACGGTGGACCTCGCGGCCGGCCTGCAGCATGTCTTGTACGCGCGCAACTCCCGCGACCTGCAGATCCCGGAAGGTTTGGTGGTGCCCTGGGGCGACACGCTGTGCAAGCGTGCGCTGGACGAAGGACGGCCGTTCACCGACGAGGTGGGCGCCGTGTGGGCCGACTCGCAGGCCGCGCAGCAACTGGGCATCCAGACCTATGTCAGCACGCCGGTGCACACTGACGATGGTGCCTTGTACGGCACGCTCTGCGGCGCCAGCTCACGGCGGCGGCCGTTGACCGAAGATGCCGCAAACGTGCTGCGCCTGTTTGCCAGCCTCATTGAGCAGCATGTCAGCCGCGAGCGTTTGGTGGAGCAGTTGCAGCAGGCCAATGCGGAGCTGCAGACGCAGGCCTTGACGGATGCGCTGACCGGCCTGTTGAACCGTCGGGCGCTGCAGCAGGAGCTGGCGAGGCTCATCTCGCTGGCCCAGCGCACCGGCTGTTGGCTGCTGGCTGGCGCCATCGACCTGGACGGCTTCAAACAGGTCAACGACACGCACGGCCACGATGCCGGCGACGAGTTCCTGTGTGGCGTGGCTGTGCGGTTGCAGGCGGCCTTGCGCGGTGGTGACGTGTTGGCCCGCATGGGCGGCGACGAGTTCGTCGTGCTGGGCCTGGGGCCCAGGCTGGTGGAAGACGGCGCCGCCGCAGCCCGGTTGATGCGACAGCGCCTGGCCAGCGCTACGGCCGCCGTCTACCCGGCCGGCGCGGCTCGCATCGACTACGCCGGTGCCAGCGTGGGCGTGGCCTGCGTGGACCCGCAGCGGGTGGGCGCCGACGAGGTGCTGCGCGAATCGGACGCGGCCATGTATCGCGTCAAGCTGCAGCGCCGCCAGTCAGTGCCGCACTGAGGCGCGCCCGCTCACAGCTCGCCGTAGCTGTGCAGGCCGGACAGGAACATGTTGACGCCCAGGAAGGCGAAGGTCGTCACCAGCAGGCCCACCAGTGACCACCAGGCCGACACGGCGCCGCGCAGCCCTTTCATCAGCCGCATGTGCAGCCAGGCGGCGTAGTTCAGCCAGACGATGAGCGCCCAGGTCTCCTTCGGGTCCCAGCTCCAGTAGCCGCCCCAGGCCTCGGCGGCCCAGAAGGCGCCCAGGATGGTGGCGATGGTGAAGAACGCGAAGCCCAGCGCGATGGCCTTGTACATCAGGTCGTCGAGCTGGGGCAGGTCGGGCAGACGGGCGCTCAGCGGCCGGCGCGCCGCGACGCACAGGCCCAGGAAAACCATCACGCTGGCGATCTTGCCGGCCCAGCTGACCAGGCCTGCAGCCGTCTCGGCCGACACGCTGCCGAACGCCCAGACCGCGCCGATCAGCGCCAGGATCAGCCCCGGCACGCCGATCAGGCCCACCAGCAGTGAGTAGGTGCTGGCCGTCTTCAGCAGGTAGGCCAGCGCCACCATGGCGGCCAGCGCGAAGGCGCCATATCCGACGAAGTTGGCAGGCACGTGGATCTTCATCCACCAGCTCTGCAGCGCCGGCACCAGCGGCTGGATCTCCTGCGCGCCGCGTGCCACCGTGTACCAGAGCAGGAAGGCCACCGCCGCGCTTACCACCAGCATCACATACGCACCCAGCGAGCGCGTCGCGAAGCGCTGCTCGTAGTACAGGTGGAACAGCGCCGTCATCCAACAGAACAGCACGAACACTTCGTAGAGGTTGCTGACCGGGATGTGGCCGATGTCGGGCGCGATCTGGTGGCTTTCGAACCAGCGCACCAGCGTGCCCACCAGCGCCATGAACACGCCGCCCCAGGCCAGCTTGGAGCCCACGACTTCGGCCACGCTGTCACGGCCGGCGCCGGTGAAGAAGCCGCCCCAATAGAACAGCATGCTCATGACGAACAGCAGGCTCATCCACAGGATGGCGCTCTGGCTGGACAGCATGTACTTCAGCAGGAAGACCTGCTCGGCGGCAGCCAGGTCGGCGCCGAAGGCATCCGGCTGGCGTGCATACAGGGCTATGGCCAGCAGCGTGGCCGCGCCGGTCGCCAGGCTCAACACGCGCAGCGGCTTCCAGAACCAGCCCAGCGCGATCAGCGAGGGCAGGGAGCAGGCGAGGATGGCCTGCTCGTAGACGTCCATGCTGGCGTGGTAGCGCTGAAAGGCGTAGCCGCCGCCCAGCAGCACGAGGGCGGCGAAGACCCAGTCCAGCGCGTCACGGCGCTGCAGCGCATGGCGGCGCGGCAGGTCGAAGGTGGTGGTGTTCATTGCATCTCCTTGAGCAGGACAGCTTTCAGCTGCGCGAAGAGGGTGGCGTTGTCGGGGGATTCGCGGGTGCTGGACATGGCCATGCGCACCTGCGAGCTCGCCGTGTCGGCGCTGGGCGCGATCCACACCCACAGCCGGCGCTCCTTCACATAGAGCATGGCGAAGACGCCGATGATCAGCAAAACGGCGCCCAGATAGACCAGTTTCTGCCCGGGGGCTCGCGCCACCTGGAACACGCTGGCCTGCACCTGCTCGAAGCTGTCCATCTGCACCAGCATGGGCGCTGGGTAGTAGAGGCTGTCGGACAGCGACAGCACCGCCTGCGTCATGAAGGCCTGCGTGGCCTCGTTCACCACGGCGGGCGCCAGGCCGTCGCGCGCCCGGGCCAACTGGTGCAGCTCGAACAGGCTGCCGTTGAGGATGCGCAGCAGCACTTCCGACACGCGCGCGTGCTCAGTCTCGGGCACGTCGCGCTCAATGAACTGCGACAGCGCGGGCAGGCCGCCCTTGGTGTCGTCGCCGTTGGATGCAGTCGTGGCGGCGCCGGAGAACAGCGTCAGCGCGCGCAGCGCCGTGGTCTGCAGCTGTTCCTGCATCTTGGGCTGCGTGGGTGGTGTGGCCGAGCGGGCGTAGGCCCGCGCTGCCGCCTCGCGCAGGCCCGCGTCGCCCAGGGCGTGGCGCAGGCGCAGCCAGCCGTCCAGGCGGTCGTTCTCGTCCACCGGCATGCGCAGGTAGCGGAAGTTCTCCGACGCCGACTCGCGTACGCCCGCCAGGAACAGGCGTTGCCCGTCCAGCGCCACCGGCACCATGTAGTTGTTGAACTCACGTGCCTGGCCGGCCGCGTCGCGCAGCTTGTAGCTGAAGCTGGGGCCGACGTTCTGCAGCGACTTGGCCTTGTCGCCCTTGGCGCCGCTGCCCAGGTGCTTGCTCAGGCGCTCGCCCAGATCCACCTTGCGCACATCGGCGCCACTGGTGTTGCCGGCACCGTTGTCGGCCATGTTCTCGACGTTGATGACGCGCAGGCCATCCAGCTCCAGCGTCAGCTCGCCCACGCCGGTCTTGGTGCCCACGCGGCCGGCCAGAGGCACGGGTTTGCCGCCCGTCAGCGGCAGCAACTGCAGCTGCAGCTGGCTGCCGCCGTCCTCAAAGCTGCTCTGGTAGATGGCCAGGCCGTTGTGGATCACCGGCTCGTTGACCTTAACGGTGGCCTCGCGGCGCGTGCCGCCATCGTGGATGACGATGTCGCTAGCGAAGCTCTTGGGCATGCCGGTGTCGTAGTACTCGACGCTGAACTTCTTCAGCTCGATGTCAAACGGCAGGTCCTGCAGCACGACGCCGTTGGGCAGGCTGAGCACGGCGATGCCCTGTCGCTGCTTCTCCGGCACCGACACGTTGCCGCGGAAGCTCGGGTTGGCTGCCGACAGCCGATGCTCGGGCTTGATGTCGGCGATGAAGCCGGCGCCATCGAAGATCTCCTTGCCCTGCAGCCACATGGCCAGCCGCACCATGGCGTTGCCGTCCAGCACGCCGCCGATGAGGATGAGCACGATGGCCGAGTGGGCGGCGATGTAGCCCAGCTTGTTGGACGCGCCGCGGCGGGCCGCGATCATCGTGCCGTGCTCGCGCTGTTGCACCCGCGCTTTCCAGCCCAGCGCGGTCAGCGTGCTGCCGATCTCGGCCAGCGCCATCTGCGGGTTGCTGGGCAGCTCGGCAATGGCCTTGTGGTGGTGGGCCTGCAGCGACTGCTCGCGCACGCCTTCCTTGTAGTTCTTCAGATCGGCCAGGATCTTGGGCGTGTTGCGCAGCACGCACAGGCTGGTGGAGATCACCAGGAAGGCCAGGATCACCAGGAACCACGGCGCGCTGTAGACCGTGTACAGGCCCAGCTTGCCGAACACTTCGGCCCAGAACGGGCCGAACTGATTGATGTAGTTGCCCATGGGCTCGCTCTGGCGCAGCACGGTGCCGATGACCGAGGCGATGCAGATCACGCTGAGCAGCGCGATCGCGAAGCGCATGGAGGCGAGCAGGTCCAGCAGTTCGCGGGCCAGCGAGGGGCGGGAGGAGGAGGCTGACGACATCAGGTGGAGAGGGCGAAAAAAAGGCCGGTGAGGTTCACCGGCCTTCTTCCAGAGGCTTGGTTCGGGTTCAGCGCAAGCCAGCAATGTAGTCGGACACGGCCTTGATTTCCTTGTCGTTCATCTTGGCGGCCACACCGGTCATGACGGCGTTGTTGGCGCGGGCGCCGCTGCGGAACGCCACCATCTGGGCTTCGACGTAGTCGCCATGCTGGCCACCCAGGCGCGGGTACTGAACCGGCATGCCAGAGCCCGTGGGGCCATGGCAGCCTGCGCAGGCGGGGATGCTGCGGTCGGCGATGCCGCCGCGCCAGATCTTTTCGCCCAGCACGACGGTGTCCTTGTTCTTCGCGAAGCCCGGCTTGGCCGTCTTGCTGGCGTAGAACGCGGCGACGTTGCGCATGTCATCCTCAGACAGCGGCGTGGCCATGCCCTGCATGATGGCGTTCTTGCGCTTGCCGCTCTTGAACTCGGCCAGCTGCTTGGCTAGGTACTCGGGGTGCTGGCCCGCAAGAATGGGGTTGGCCGGCGAGCCGCGCGAGCCGTCTGCGGTGTGGCAGGCGGCGCAGACCTGGCTGGCGATGGCGCCACCCTTGGCGAGGTCGGGCTTGGCCGGCGCGGCAGGCGCACCGCTGGCGAAGGCCGTGGTGGCCAGCAACAGACTCGACAGGACGATGGCGGCAGTCTTCATGGATTTGTTGGATCTCTAAGGGCGCAACCTTGAAATTTTACAATGCTGGATCACTGCGCTTGAGCTGCCCATGACCAACGAAATCCCTGATGCCAAAACCTCGGAACCCGTGACCGAGAAGCTGGCCCTGGCCTGGACGCACACTGCGCGCTTCCTGACCACCGCCAGCCAGCTGGTTCACCTGCCTGCCACCGAGCTGCCCGAGATTGCCTTCGTGGGCCGCTCCAACGCCGGCAAATCCACTGCGATCAACACGCTGGCGCAGCAGAAACGCCTGGCTTTTGCGTCCAAGACGCCGGGGCGCACCCAGCACATCAACCTGTTCGAGCTGGGTCCGAAAGACGCGGCAGACGCGCTGTTCGCCGACCTGCCGGGCTACGGCTACGCGGCCGTCAACAAGTCTGCCAAGCTCCGCTGGCAGAAGGTGATGGCCGACTACCTGGCCGTGCGGCGCAGCCTGTCCGGCGTCGTGCTGATGGTGGATTCCCGCCTGGGGCTGACGGATCTGGATAAGCAGCTGCTGGAGTTCGTTGCGGCGCGCGTGGCCACCGGCGAGATTCGCTTGCTGGTGCTGCTGACCAAGTCCGACAAGCTCAACCGCAAGGAGGCCGACGCCGCGCTGCGGGCCACCAGCGAGTTCTTGGCCGGCATGACCACCGAGAACTC
The DNA here is from genome assembly GCF_043555875.1 of Pelomonas margarita. Lineage (NCBI taxonomy): Bacteria > Pseudomonadati > Pseudomonadota > Betaproteobacteria > Burkholderiales > Sphaerotilaceae > Roseateles > Pelomonas margarita. The sequence continues at coordinate 18,816 of NZ_JBIGHW010000012.1, forward strand.
TGACGTGGCCGTCACGCTGTTCTCGGCGCTCAAGAAGAGCGGCGTGGGCGATGTGGCCCTGGCGCTGCACGAGTGGACGCACGCCTTGATGCCGGCGCCCGTGGCGGCGGCGTCAGCCGCCGTCCAGGTCGCTGATTAGCGTGTCCACGGCGCGCTGGACGATGTTGTCCTCGTCCAGCGCCGTGATGAGGCCGTTGGCCAGCAGCGCCTCGAGGGCGCGGCGCGTCAGCGGCAGGCGCTCGTCGGCCTCGCGGCCCACGAACAGCGTCAGCTGTCGCCCCTCGCTGAACCAGGCCAGCTGGGCCGTGTGCCAGTTGCCCTGAATAAACAGGTGGAACCAGCGGCCGATCTGCAGCTCGTCCATCCAGCGCGCCACGGCCTGGCGTGCGTCGGGGGCGTCGTTGTAGAGCTGCACTGGCACCGTGGGCAGTTCGCCGCGGTCCACATCGGCGCTGAGCCAGTGCGAAGGCACCTGCGAGTCGCGCTCCTCCATCAGCCGTTGCACGATCTCGTCGGCCGAGGACGGCGCGGCGCTTGGTGCAGCCGGACGCGGCGGGGCTGGGCGGGGCGTGCCGTGTTCCAGCGCCGGCAGCCCGCGCAGCAGCCGGGCGTGCTGGGCCATCAGTTCGGCGAAGGCGGGTTCGCGCTGGGCGGGCGCGAGCTGGATGCTGTCGCAGCCGGCCACCAGCCGCTCGATGAGCACCGGCAGCCGCATGCGCAGCGCCTCGCGGTCAGCCAGGTCGCGCGGCGTGACGAGGCTGTCGATAAGCGCGTCCACCAATTCCATAGCCGCCAGGGCTTCCTGCGAGTCACGGCCGTGGCGCACCATGGCCGTGACGATGGCGTCCACCCAGGCCGTCTGCAGCAGGCGGTGCATGCGCGGGCCCAGCGGGGCGTCGTTGATCTGGTGGTCGATCTGCTCGCGCACGAGGTCGCGCCACTGGCTGCGCAGCTGCTCCCGCTCCAGCAGCGCTAGGGCGTCGGCGTTGCGCTCGCTGCTCTGGCGGGCCTGCTGGTCGATGTGGGTGTCCACGCGGCTCAGTACCTGCTGGAACAGCATGGCCGTGGGGGTGGGCGTGTCCACCAGCAGCTGGGCCTCGGCTTCCATGAAGCGTAGAAAGCTCGTGAAGCGGGCGTCGTCGGGGCGGTCGAAGGCCATGCCGTGCGCCGCGACGCGGTTCAGCAGTGACCAAGTGGGGTGGTCCTGGCGGCGCAGCAGCGAGGCGTCGGTGCGCGCGAGCCGCACGACGGCGATCTGCAGCCGGGCCAGCAGCGCCTTCAGCGGCGGCAGCAGGCGTGGGTCGGCGAGGATCTGGTCGTACAGCCGGCTGAGCATGTCGGGCCCGGTGGTGCGTACGAACGGTGCCGGCGCCTGCGGGTCGCGTGCCGCGAGGTTGCCGAGGCCTTGGGGTCTGGAGTTGAAAGCGTCGACGCGGCGGGACAGGCCGTCCAGCGTGCCGTGCGTCGGTGTGCGGGCCGCCACGCCATGGGCCGCAGCCAGGCGCTGGTGGGCCAGCGGATCGCTGATGCCCTGGCCATGCGAGGCGACCATGTCGCTGATGTCGGCTGCCTGCAGTACAGCCACAGCGTGGCTGTACTGCCGGTGCAAGGCGTTCGCTAGCGGTGCGGCCGCCACGCGCATCAGCTCGTACTGCGCCTGCGGGCTCAGCGCGCTGGCCGCCAGGGCGTGATGCAGGGCGTGCGCGTAGAGCGCCGGGCGCAGCGGGTTGTCGCGCTCGCGGGCACGGGCGATGCCGCGCAAGGCAGCGTAGAAGTTGCCGATCTGGTGCAGCTCGGCGCGGCTCAGCTCCTCGGCCGTGCGGGCGATGTGGGCGATGGCCACGTCCTGCAGCGCCTGGTGCTCGTCGACCAGGCTGAGCGCCTCCAGGCCGCCCAACGGCGGTAGCGTGCGCTGCAAGGGGTCTTCGCCGCGCCGGCCCGCCTGCAGCAGCTCGATGAGGCGGCCTTCGAAATCGGCAGCAAAGCGCGCACGCACCTTGCGCCAGCCCTCGCGCAGCGGGAAGTGCTGGGGCTGTGCGTCGAGCTCGTCCTGCACGAGATTGAGCAACTCGCGGGCCAGCGGGCCCGCCTCGGTCAGGGCGTGGTCGAGCAGGGCTTGGGGATGCAGGCTGGACGACATGGAGCGGTAGGACAAGGATGTCGGATTATCGGAGCACGCGATTGGCGCGCCCTGGCGTCGGCCCTTCATTCGCGCCCCCCTGATCCCAAGGTTTGCCGCAGTGCGGCGGCAGCTTTTCACGATTCCCCCGCCTTCATCCGGCGCAGGCCGCAGCGTGCGGTGACCTGTCCTCAGTGGTGCGTTGGGCCGGCGTTCTCGCATGCGTTGATCGCACGAACCCGCCGCGCGACGGCATGATGCGCGCCAGCTTCACTGCCGTGCGTCCCATGAGAACTCCTGCCCTGTTGATGTGCCTGGCGGCGTCGAGCGTCTGGGCCTCGGAACCTTCCACGCGCCGTGAGGCGCCGCCGTTGTGGGAGCTGGGCCTCGGTGCGGCGGGTGTTTCGCAGCAGGCCTATCCGGGTTCCGACCAGCAGGCCCGCCGCGCGCTGGTGCTGCCCTACCTGATCTACCGCGGCAAGGTGCTGCGCGCCGACGGCGACGGCGCCGGCCTGCGTGCGGTGCGCACCGACGCTTTTGAGCTGGACGTGTCGTTCGCCGGCACGCTGAGCTCGGGCTCCGAGACGCTGCGGGCGCGGGAGGGCATGCCGCGGCTGGGCACGCTGGTGGAGGCCGGGCCGGTGGCGCGCTGGTTCGTCAACGGGCGCGGTGCTGCCGAGCGCCTGGTGCTGGAACTGCCGGTGCGCGGCGTGTTCGAGCTGAGTCACTTGAGCCGCCACCGCGGCATGACCTTCGAGCCGCGCCTGGCGTGGCAGCACCGCCCCCAGGCGAACGGCTGGGCCTACGGAGCCAGCGTCGGTGCCGTGGTGGGCGACCGCCGGCTGGGCTCGACCTTCTACGGCGTGACCGCCGGCGAGGCGCGGCCGGACCGCCCGGCGTTCGACGCGAAGGCGGGCTTGATTGCCTGGCGGCTGGGTGGCAGCGTCGCGAAGAACCTGACGCCGGACCTGCGCCTGTACGCCTTCGGCCGCCTGGACAGCCTGGCCGGCGCGGCCAACCGCGACAGCGCGCTGGTGCGGCAGACGACGGGCTTCACGTACGGCATCGGCCTGAGCTACACGCTGATGCGCTCGGCCGCCAGCGCCAGCGACTGAGGTCGTCGCAGGCATGAAAAAAAGGGGCTCCCTCGCGGGAGCCCCTTTTGTTTGTCAGCGACGGGTGTGTCGCCGGCGTGGACTTACATGTCCATGCCGCCCATGCCACCCATGCCGCCCATGCCACCAGGCATGCCGCCGCCGGCAGCTTCTTCCTTCGGCGACTCGGCAACCATGCACTCGGTCGTCAGCATCAGCGACGCGACGGACGCGGCGTTCTGCAGCGCGGTGCGCGTGACCTTCGTCGGGTCCAGGATGCCCATTTCGATCATGTCGCCATAGGTGCCGTTGGCGGCGTTATAGCCGTAGTTGCCCTTGCCTTGCAGCACGGCGTTGACGACGACGGACGACTCTTCACCGGCGTTGTAGACGATCTCGCGCAGCGGGGCTTCGATGGCCTTCAGGATCAGCTTGATGCCGGCGTCCTGGTCGGCGTTGTCGCCCTTGATCTCGCCAGCGGCTTGCTTGGCGCGCAGCAGGGCCACGCCGCCACCGGCGACGATGCCTTCTTCAACGGCGGCACGCGTGGCGTGCAGCGCGTCTTCCACGCGGGCCTTCTTTTCCTTCATCTCGACTTCGGTGGCGGCACCGACCTTGATGACGGCCACGCCGCCGGCCAGCTTGGCCACGCGCTCTTGCAGCTTCTCGCGGTCGTAGTCGCTGGTGGCTTCCTCGATCTGGATGCGCACTTGCTTGACGCGGGCTTCGATGTCGGCAGCAGCGCCAGCGCCATCGATGATGGTGGTGTTTTCCTTGCCCACTTCGACGCGCTTGGCCTGGCCCAGGTCGGCCAGCGTGACCTTCTCGAGCGTCAGGCCGACTTCTTCGGCGATGACCTTGCCGCCCGTCAGGATGGCGATGTCTTCCAGCATGGCCTTGCGGCGGTCGCCGAAGCCAGGCGCCTTGACGGCCACGACCTTCAGGATGCCGCGGATGGTGTTGACCACCAGCGTCGCCAGCGCTTCGCCGTCGACTTCTTCAGCAATGATCAGCAGCGGGCGGCCGGCCTTGGCCACTTGCTCCAGCGTGGGCAGCAGGTCGCGGATGTTCGAGATCTTCTTGTCGAACAGCAGGACAAACGGGTTGTCCAGGATCGCGGCTTGCTTCTCGGGGTTGTTGATGAAGTAGGGCGACAGGTAGCCGCGGTCGAACTGCATGCCTTCGACGACGTCCAGCTCGTTGTTCAGGCTCTTGCCGTCTTCAACGGTGATGACGCCTTCCTTGCCGACCTTGTCCATCGCGTTGGCGATGATCTGGCCGACGTCGGCATCGCTGTTGGCCGAGATCGTGCCGACTTGAGCGATTTCCTTGGAGGTCGTGGTGGCCTTGGAGGCGGCCTTCAGCTGGGCGACCAGGGCGGTGACCGCCTTGTCGATGCCGCGCTTCAGGTCCATCGGGTTCATGCCGGCGGCCACGTACTTCATGCCTTCGCGGACGATGGCTTGGGCCAGCACGGTGGCGGTGGTGGTGCCGTCACCGGCGTTGTCGGACGTCTTGGAAGCGACTTCCTTGACCATCTGGGCGCCCATGTTCTGGAGCTTGTCCTTGAGCTCGATTTCCTTGGCCACGGACACGCCGTCCTTGGTCACGGTGGGGGCGCCGAAGGAGCGCTCCAGCACCACGTTGCGGCCCTTGGGGCCCAGGGTCACCTTGACCGCGTTGGCCAGGATGTTCACGCCTTCAACCATGCGGGCGCGGGCTTCGCCGCCAAAGATCACGTCTTTTGCTGCCATTTGATTCTCCGAATACTTAAATTGGGGTCAGAGACAATTTCTCTGAGTCGATGGGGCCGCTTGCGCGTCGCCCCGGAAGGCAATTACTTCTGGACGACGGCGAAGAGGTCTTCCTCGCGCATGACCAGCAGTTCTTCGCCGTCGACCTTGACGGTCTGGCCAGAGTACTTGCCGAACAGCACGCGGTCGCCGACGACGACGTTCAGGGCGACGAACTCACCCTTGTCGTTGCGCTTGCCGGGGCCCACGGCAAGCACTTCACCCTGGTCGGGCTTCTCGGCGGCGTTGTCGGGGATGAAGATGCCCGAGGCGGTCTTGGTTTCCTGTTCCAGGCGGCGAACGATCACGCGATCGTGCAGGGGGCGCAGCTTCATGAGGTCTCCTTCAGAGAGTTTGAACCGCGGCTGCCGCAACCCGGGGGTCGCGGCGCGCCGAAAAAATGGGGCCGACACAAGGCCCGATTTCGTTAGCACTCGAGTTTGGAGAGTGCTAGCAGCGAGGATTATAGGGACGGGATGTGGCGATTCAAGACCTGCCTGCGATCTGTTGATCAAGCGCGATCGGACTGGCCATTCGGCCCGAAGGCTGCGTGCCGAACCTCAAGCGGAACTTCGCAATATCTCGGCAAGTCCTTATTTATGAAAGAGATTTTCCGAGCGGCTGTTGTTTTTGACAGTGTCGCGCTAAGTGCTTGATTTCATTGAAAAAACTTGTGCGAATTCTTGACCCTGGTGTTGGCAGCGCTTAAAGTGGGGAGAAGTGTCGTTTCGTGGTGAAAAGTGTCGGAAATCGTCTTTCAAGGAGCTTCAAACTTGGCGCTGGACGCCAAGGGGCGCCTGGGCGTGCCGACGCGCCACCGTGAGGTGCTGCAGCTGTTGTGCGGCGGGCGCCTGACCATCACCAAGCATCCCGACGGCTGCCTGATGCTGTTCCCGCGCCCCACGTGGGAGACGTTCCGCGACAAGGTCGCCGGCCTGCCGATGTCCGCAGCGGGCTGGAAGCGCGTGTTCCTGGGCAATGCGATGGATGTCGAGATCGACTCGGCGGCGCGCGTGCTGATCTCGCCCGAGCTGCGCGAAAGCGCCGGGCTGGACAAGGACGTCGTGCTGCTGGGCATGGGCAGCCACTTCGAGATCTGGGACAAGAAGGCCCACGCTGCCCAGGAGGCCGAGGTCCTGGCCGGGCCCATGCCTGACGCGCTCAAGGACTTCAGTTTCTGATGAGCGCCAGGATGAACGAGAACGCCACGTTCCGTCACACGACCGTGCTGCTGGACGAGGCGGTGGATGGCGTGCTGGCGCGCCCCGACGGTGTCTACGTGGATGGCACCTTTGGCCGGGGCGGTCATTCGCGTCTGCTGCTGAGCAAGTTGGGGCCTCAGGGTCGCCTGATCGGCATCGACCGCGACCCGGAGGCTATCGCGGCCGCTGCGGCCATCACCGACCCGCGCTTCGCCATCGTCCATGCCGGCTTTGCCGACATGGCCGAGGAGCTGGCGGCCATCGGGGTGCATCAGGTGGACGGCGTGCTGCTGGACCTGGGCGTGTCCAGCCCGCAGATCGACAACCCTGAGCGGGGCTTCAGCTTCCGTTTTGACGGGCCGCTGGACATGCGCATGGATACCACGCGTGGCGAGAGCGCGGCGGACTTTCTGGCGCGCGCCGACGAGCGCGCCATCGCACAGGTGATTCGGGACTATGGCGAAGAACGGTTTGCTGGCCAGATTGCAAAGGCGGTTGTTGCTCGCCGAGAAGCCGGTGCGCCGCTCACGCGCACCGACGAACTGCGCGAACTCGTGGCTCGCACGGTCAAGACCCGCGAGCCCGGCCAGGACCCGGCCACGCGCACCTTTCAAGCTCTTCGGATTCATGTCAACGGCGAGCTGGAGCAGCTTGACCAGGGGCTGAAAGCTGCGCTGCGCTTGCTGGCGCCGGGTGGCCGGCTTTCCGTCATCAGCTTTCACTCGCTGGAAGACCGCCGGGTGAAGCAATTCATCGCCGAATACAGCAAGCATGTGTTCGACCGCCGTGCACCGTTCGCGGAACCCGCGCCGCTGATCCTGAACGCGCTGGGCCGCATCAAGCCCAGCGACTCCGAGGTGGCGGCCAACCCGCGTTCGCGCTCCGCTGTGCTGCGCATCGCCGAACGCACCGATGCCCCGTTGAAGGACTGACATGACACGTCAGCCCCTTCGCTTGCTTTGCTCGTGGCCCCCAGAGGCTGTGCGTCAGTGCCTTGGTGCGGGCGGGTGGCGCTGACATGGCCAAGATCAACCTCCTGCTGATCCTCGCCGTGCTGGCCAGCGGCCTCGTCCTGGTGCACACCGCCTACGAGTCGCGCCGGCTGTTCACTGAACGCGAGCGCGCCAAGGCAGAGGGCCAGCGCCTGGCCGCCGACGCCGAGCGGCTGAAGGCCGAGCGCCATGCGCAGGCCACCAACCTGCGTGTGGAGCAGGTCGCGCGCGAGCGCCTGGGCATGCGTCTGATCTCGCCGGCCGTCGTCGCGTCGGGGGTGGCGCAGTGATCGGCGGCGGCAAGGCGAACAAGGCCGGCGCGCGCGCCCTGGGCTCGGGCCGGGCGGTGAACTACTCCACCAGCCCGCTGCTGGCGTCCAAGACGCCGCCGTGGCGCTCGCGTTTCCTGGTTGGCCTGGTCGGCCTTGCGTTCGCGGGCCTGCTGGGGCGTGCCATCTATGTGCAGGTGCTGCACACCGAGTTCTTCCAGAAGCAGGGCGAGGCGCGCTACGCGCACACGCTGGAGCTGCCGGCCAGCCGTGGCCGCATCAACGACCGCAGCGGCCAGGTGCTGGCCGCCAGCGTGGCCGTGCCTTCCATCTGGGCCATCCCGAAGGAAGTGGACGCCGACGAGGGCAAGCGCCGCGAGCTGGCCAAGGTGCTTGGCATCACGCCCAGGGAACTGCAGGCCAAGCTCAACCCCGAGGCGCGCTTCGTGTGGCTCAAGCGCCTGGCCGACGACGAGACGGCCGCCAAGGTCAAGGCCATCGGCCTGAAGGGCATCTTCCAGGACCGCGAGTACCGCCGCAAATACCCCGAGGGCGAGGCGGCGGCGCATGTCGTCGGCTTCACCAATGTCGAGGACAAGGGCCAGGAAGGCATCGAGCTCGCATTCCAGAAAGAGCTGCAGGGCCGTGACGGCTCGCGCTCCGTCGTGCGCGACCGGCTGGGCCGTGTCGTCGAAGACATTGGCGACATCGTGCCCGCCAGCAACGGTGCCGACATCGACCTAGCCGTCGATTCCAAGGTGCAGTTCTTCGCCTACCAGCGCATCCGCGACGCGGTGGCGGCCAACAAGGCCAAGGCCGGCTCCGTCGTCGTGCTGGACGTGCAGACCGGCGAGGTGCTGGCGCTGGCCAACTTCCCGAGCTACGACCCCGGCAACCGTCAGAACCTCACCGGCGACCAATTGCGCAATCGCGCGCTGACCGACGTGTTCGAGCCCGGCTCGACGATGAAGCCCTTCATCGCCGGTCTGGCGATGGAGACCGGCCGCGTCACGTCGCGCACGCTGGTGGACACCGGCAACGGCCGCTACCCCTTTCAGGGCGCCGTCATCAGCGACACCAAGCCGCATGGCCTCATCACCGTGCATGAGGTCATCCAGATGTCCAGCAACATCGGCACGACCAAGCTCGCCATGCAGATGCCGGCGCGCGAGATGCACGAGATGTTCACGGCCATCGGCCTGGGCCAGCGGCCGCAGATCAGCTTCCCCGGGGCAGTGAGCGGCAAGCTGCGCCCCTACAAGACCTGGCGCCCCATCGAGCAGGCCACGATGAGCTACGGCTACGGCCTGTCGGCCTCGCTGTTCCAGCTGGCGCGCGCCTACACGGTGTTTGCGCGTGACGGCGAGATCATCCCCGTCAGCATGCTGCGCCAGCCGCGTGAGCATCCGGTGCCCGGCATCCGCGTGTTCAGCCCCGAGGTCACTCGCGAGCTGCGCAGCATGCTGCAGGACGCCGCCGGCCCCGGCGGCACCGCGCGTCTGGCGCAGGTGCCCGGCTACAGCGTGGGCGGCAAGAGCGGCACGGCCCACAAGCAGGAGGGCCGCGGCTACGTCAACAAGTACCGCTCGTGGTTCGTGGGCCTGGCGCCCATCAACAAGCCGCGCATCGTCGTTGCCGTCATGGTGGACGAGCCCACGGCCGGCGTCTATTACGGCGGCGCCGTGGCCGGCCCGGTGTTCAGCCAGGTCACTGCGCAGACGCTGCGTCTGCTGGGCGTGCAGCCCGACCTGGACGTGAAGAGCCAGATCGTCGCCAACCAGAAGGCCGTGCCGGTCGAGGAGAGTTTCTGATGTTGACGCGCCTGAAGAGCCCTGAGGCAGCGGCCCGCTGGCTGGCCGAATGGTGCACCGGCACGCTGCGCACCGACAGCCGCCAGGTGCAGGCGGGCGATGCCTTCATCGCCTGGCCTGGCTATGCGCGCGACGGCCGCGAGTATGTGGCGGCGGCGCTGGCCGCGGGCGCGGCCACCTGTCTCGTCGAGGAGGCTGATGTCGAGCGCTTCGGCTTCACCGATGCGCGCGTCGCCTCGCTGCCGGGGCTGAAGGCGCGCACCGGCGAGGTCGCCGCTGCGTTCTTCGGCGCGCCGGCCGACACGCTGGATGTCATCGCCGTCACCGGCACCAACGGCAAGACCTCGTCCGCCTGGTGGATCGCGCAGGCCTCGGCTCAGCTCGGCAAGCGCTGCGGCGTGGTGGGCACGCTCGGCATCGGTGAGCCGCCCAAGCTGGACTACAACGGCCTGACAACACCCGACCCGGTGCTGCTGCAGGCCGCGTTCGCCCGCATGCGCGACGACGACTTCGCCGCTTGCGCCATCGAGGCGTCGAGCATCGGCATCGTCGAGGGGCGGATGTCCGGCAGCGCGATCCGTGTCGCCGTGTTCACGAACTTCACGCAGGACCACCTGGACTATCACGGCGACATGGATGCCTACTGGGCGGCCAAGCGGGCGCTGTTCAGCTTCCCGGGCCTGCGCGCGGCGGTCGTCAACCTGGACGACGCCAAGGGCGACGCGCTGGCGGCCGAGCTGTCGGCGCTGGACGTGTGGACGACCGGCTTCGAGCGCCAGGACGCGCGCCTGACTGCGCGCGGGCTGCACTACACAGGTGAGGGCCTGGCTTTCCAGCTGCATGAAGGCGGCGACTCGCTGCCGGTGCAGACCACGCTGATTGGCGACTACAACGCCGCCAACCTGCTGGGTGTGGCCGGCGCACTGCGCGCCCGAGGCCACACGCTGGCCGACGTGGCGCGCGCCCTGACCCGCGTGACGCCGGTGCCCGGTCGCATGCAGCGCGTGGGCAATGGCCGCGAGTTGCCGCAGGTCGTCGTCGACTACGCGCACACGCCCGACGCGCTCGACAAGGCGCTGTCGGCGCTGCAGGGCATGGCCCAGGCGCGTGGCGGCGAGCTCATCTGCGTGTTCGGCTGCGGCGGTGACCGTGATGGCGCCAAGCGCCCGCTGATGGGCGCCATCGCTGCCCGGCTGGCGGGCCGCGTCGTCGTGACGACCGACAACCCGCGCACCGAGGATCCGGTGCGCATCCTGGCTGACATCACGGGCAGCGCCCCGGCAGCCACCGTCATCGAGGCGCGCGAGGAAGCCATCCGTGTGGCCATCACCGAGGCCGGCGCGCGCGACATCGTGCTCATCGCTGGCAAGGGCCATGAGGACTACCAGGAGGTGCACGGCGTGCGCCGGCCCTTCTCCGACGTGGCTGAGGCGCGCGCGGCGCTGCTGGAAAGGGCGGGCCTGTGAGCTTCTTCCTCACGCTCGCTGAAGCGCAGGCGCTGCTGCCCGGCTCGGCGCTGGTGGGTGACGGCGCGACCGCCTTCACCCGCGTGCACAGCGACACGCGCACGCTGCAGGCCGGCGACCTGTTCGTCGCGCTGCGCGGCGAGCGCTTCGATGCGAACGACTTCCTGGTGCAGGCCCGGACGTCGGGTGCCGTCGCCGCGCTTGCCGAGCGCGGCCTGGCCGAAGCTGGTCTGCCGGGCCTGCTGGTGCCCGACGCCAAGCTCGCGCTGGGCCAGCTCGCGGCGGCCTGGCGCCGCCAGCACCCGATTCCCGTCATTGCCGTCACCGGCTCCAACGGCAAGACGACGACGACGCAGATGATCGCAAGCATCCTGCGTGCCTGGCTCGATGGCGCCCCTGGGGCTGCCTTCGCCAGCCCTGTCCCCCTCGGGGACGCTGGGCGAGCTTGGGAGCGGCCCGGCGCTCGCCCCTCCGCCGCACTGGCCACCCAGGGCAACTACAACAACGATATCGGCGTGCCGTTGACGCTGATGCGCCTGCGCCATGACGACGAACGCAGCCACCGTGCCGCCGTGATCGAGCTGGGCATGAACCATCCCGGCGAGATCGCGCCGCTGGCCGCGATGACGGCGCCCACGGTGGCGCTGGTCAACAACGCGCAGCGCGAGCATCAGGAGTTCATGGCCACCGTCGAGGCTGTTGCGCGGGAGAACGGCGCCGTGCTGGACGCGCTGTCGCCGACGGGCTGCGCCGTGTTCCCGGCTGAGGACGTCTGCGCGCCGATCTGGTACGAGCTGGCCGGCAGCCGGCCGCACCTGACCTTCGCGCTGCGCGGTGCGGCCGATGTGACCGGGGACGCGCAGTGGCAGGGCACGCACTGGGCGCTGGAGTTGCACACGCCGGCCGGCACGGCGCCGGTGGCGCTGCACATGGCCGGCGAGCACAACGTGCGAAATGCGCTGGCCGCGGCCGCCTGCGCGCTGGCGGCCGGCGCGCCGCTGCCGGCCATCCAGCAGGGGCTGGAGGGCTTTCGCGCCGTCAAGGGCCGCAGCGAGCTCAAGCGCGACGCGCGTGGCCACACGCTCATCGACGACAGCTACAACGCCAACCCCGACAGTGTGCGCGCCGCCATCGACGTGCTGGCTGGTTTGGCCGGCGACAGCTGGCTGGTGCTGGGCGACATGGGCGAGGTCGGCAATGACGGCCCGGCCTTCCATCGCGAGGTGGGCGCCTACGCGGCCGAGCGCGGCATCGCCCACCTGTGGACGGCTGGCGCCGCTGCCCGCGACGCTGCGGCGGCCTACGGCCCGGCGGCCCGCGCCTTCGACGACACCGGCGCGCTCATCGCAGCCCTGAACGAACAACCCGACGCGGCCCAAACCCTGGTCAAGGGATCGCGCTTCATGAAGATGGAACACGTGGTCGCCGCACTGCAAACCGCACAAGACGGAGGCCCGCATGCTGCTTAGCCTCGCCCAATGGCTGCAGGGCCTCTACCCCGACCTGGGCTTCCTGCGCCTGTTCAACTACATCACCTTCCGCGCCGTCATGGCCGCGATGACGGCGCTGCTGATCGGCCTGGCCTTCGGCCCGTGGGTCATCCGCAGCCTCACCGCGATGAAGATCGGCCAGCCCGTGCGCAGCTACGGCGTGCAGGCCCACCTGGCCAAGAGCGGTACGCCCACCATGGGCGGCGTGCTCATCCTGATCGGCATCGGCGTGTCCACGCTGCTGTGGTTCGACTGGAGCAACCGCTTCGTCTGGGTTGTCATGCTCGTCACGATGGGCTTCGGCGCCGTGGGCTGGGTGGACGACTGGCGCAAGGTCGTCGACAAGAACCCCGAGGGCATGCGTAGCCGCGAGAAGTTCTTCTGGCAGAGCCTCATCGGCCTGGTTGCGTCGCTATACCTCGCGTTCAGCGTGTCGGAGACCTCCTTCCTCGGTGTCGTGGAGCTGTTCTTCCGCTGGGTGAGCAGCGGGTTCTCGACCGAGCTGCCGCCCAAGGCCGACCTGCTGATCCCGTTCTTCAAGACCATCTCCATGCCCCTGGGCGTGTGGGGCTTCGTCGCGCTGTCCTTTTTCGTCATCGTCGGCACCAGCAATGCAGTGAACTTCACCGACGGGCTGGACGGCCTGGCCATCATGCCGGTTGTGCTGGTGGGCTCGGCACTGGGCTTGTTTGCCTACCTGACGGGCTCGTCGGTGTTTGCCAAGTACCTGCTGCTGCCCTACATCCCGGGCGCGGGCGAGCTGCTGATCTTCTGCGCCGCGATGGCCGGCGCGGGCCTGGCCTTCCTGTGGTTCAACGCGCACCCGGCGCAGGTCTTCATGGGCGACGTCGGCGCACTGGCGCTGGGCGGCGGGCTGGGCACGCTGGCCGTCATCACGCGGCAGGAGATCGTGCTGGGCATCATGGGCGGCATCTTCGTGGCCGAAGTGCTGAGCGTGATGATCCAGGTCAGCTGGTTCAAGTTCACGAAGAAGCGCTACGGCGAGGGGCGGCGCATCTTCAAGATGGCGCCGCTGCATCACCACTTCGAGAAGAGCGGCTGGAACGAGACGCAGGTCGTCATCCGTTTCTGGATCATCACGATGCTGCTGTGCCTCGTGGGTCTCGCGAGCCTGAAGCTCCGGTAAGCCATGAAGCTGGACCTGCCGCCACTCCTGGATCAGCGCGTGCTCGTGCTGGGCCTCGGGGACTCCGGTCTCGCGATGGCCCGCTGGTGCGCGTGCTTTGGGGCGCAGGTCACCGTGTGGGATTCGCGCGCCCAGCCACCGCAGCTCGGCGCCCTGGGCGACACGGCAGTCTTCATCACCGGCGAGCTGACGGCCGAGACGGCCGCCGGTTTCAACGCGGTGCTGAAGAGTCCCGGCCTGTCGCCGCTGGATGAACGCCTCAAGGCTGTCTACGAGCACGGCCCCGCGGTGCGCGGCGAGTTGGACCTGTTCGCCGACGCGCTCGCCGCGCTCAAGGCCCAGCATGGCTATGCGCCCGCCGTACTGGCCATCACCGGCACCAACGGCAAGACCACGACGACCTGCATGACCGGCCTGCTCGTCGAGCGTGCCGGCAAGCGTGTGGCCATCGCCGGCAACATCGGCCCGACGCTGATGGACACGCTGACCGAGGCGTTGGCGCAGGAGCCTGACCCCGCGCCGGTGCTGACGCCCGACGAGGTCGTGGCCGCCGAGATCGAAGACCTGCCCGTCGATGAAGAAGCCGCCGCGGAAGACGCAGCGGCCGCTGTGCTGCCCGACGAGGACACGCCCCTGCCTATCGCCCTGCCGCCACCGCGCGGCCCGGTGTTCGAGACGCTGCCCGAGGTCTGGGTGCTGGAGTTGTCGAGCTTCCAGCTGGACGGCGTGAACCACTTCGCGCCCACCGCAGGCGCCGTGCTGAACCTGACGCAGGACCACCTCGACTGGCATGGCGACATGGCCGCCTATGGCCGCGCGAAGGCACGCGTCTTTGGTGCGGGCATGGACTGCCCCACGGTCATCGTCGCCAACCGCGACGACGCCGAGGTCGAAGGCCTGGTGCCGCAGCCTGTGTTCGTGAAGGGCACGCGCGGCAAGCCCGGCCGGACAGTGTCGCGCCGCGTGGTGCGCTTCGGCCTCAATGCGCCGACAGCACCCGGCGACTTTGGCTTGGTGGAGGAGGGTGGCCTGGCTTGGCTGGTGCGCGCCCGCGAGCTGGACCCCACCGTCAAGCGCAAGCGTGGCGAGGAGGCCGAGCCGCTGGTCATCCAGCGCCTGATGCCTGCCGACGCGCTGCGTGTGCGCGGCCGCCACAACGCAGCCAACGCGCTGGCCGCGCTGGCGCTGGCCACCGCCGCCGGCTGCGAGCTGGCGCCCATGCTGCACGGCCTGCGCGAGTACCGCGGCGAACCGCACCGCGTGGAGCCGGTGGGCAGCATCGACGGCGTCGAGTTCTTTGATGACAGCAAGGGCACCAACGTCGGCGCCACCGTGGCCGCCATCTCCGGTCTGGGCGCCGACCGCGCGCCGGCCAAGCTGGTGCTCATCCTCGGCGGTGACGGCAAGGGCCAGGACTTCGCGCCGCTGGCCGACGGCGTGGCCCGCCATGCCCGCGCCGTCGCGCTGATCGGACGGGATGCGCCGCAGATCGCGGCCGCGCTGGCCCAGACCGGCGTACCCCTGCAGCGCCACGACACGCTGGAAGCCGCCACCGCCTGGTGCCTGGCGCAGGCGCAAGGGGGCGACAGCGTGCTGCTGAGCCCGGCCTGCGCCAGCCTGGACATGTTCCGCAACTACGCGCACCGCGCCGAGGTCTTCGTGGCCACGGTGCAGCAGATGGCCGACGAGCGGGGTGTCGCGCTGTGAGCATGCGGCAGGCCGGGACTTCGGTGAAAGCCGCGCTGGGCAGCGTCCTCGCGCGGCTGCAGTCCTTGCGCAAGCGCGAGGGCGACAACGCCAGCGTGCCGGTTCGCGACTGGGTGTCCACGTCCGCCGGCCGGCCTACGCAGCTGCAGGGCTTCGACATCACGCTGGTGTGGGTGGTCATCGCGCTGATGGCCTTCGGCCTGCTCATGGTCTATTCGGCCTCCATCGCGCTGCCGGACAACCCGCGCTTCGCCAAGTACTTACCCACTCACTTCCTGACCCGCCATCTGGTGGCCATCAGCTTCGCGCTGATCGCGGCGCTCATTACCGTGCAGATCCCGGTCGCGGTGTGGGAGCGCTGGGCGCCGTGGGTGTTCGTCGTGTCGCTGGTGCTGCTGGTGGCGGTGCTGATCCCGGGCGTCGGCAAGGTGGTCTACGGCGCACGACGCTGGATCCCGCTGGGGGTCATGAACTTCCAGCCCTCGGAGCTGGCCAAGTTCGGCATCGCGCTGTACGCGGCCAACTACATGATGCGCAAGATGGACGCGCGGGAGAACTTCTTCCAGGCAGTCACGCCCATGGCCATCTCGCTGGCCTTTGTCGGCGTGCTGCTGCTGGCCGAGCCGGACATGGGCGCCTTCCTCGTCATCGCGGCTATCGCGATGAGCGTGCTGTTCCTGGGCGGCGTCAACGGCCGTATGTTCCTGCTCATCACGCTGGTGCTGGTGGGCGCCTTCGTGCTGATGATCACGCTCAGCGACTTCCGCCGTGAGCGCATCTTTGCCTACCTCAACCCCTGGGACGAGAAGTACGCGCAGGGCAAGGCCTACCAGCTGACGCACAGCCTCATCGCTTTCGGGCGTGGCGAGTGGTTCGGCCAGGGGCTGGGCAGCAGCGTCGAGAAGCTGCACTACCTGCCTGAGGCGCACACCGACTTCCTGCTCGCCGTCATCGGTGAGGAGCTGGGCTTCGTCGGCGTGGCCATCGTCATCGTGGCCTTCTTCTGGCTCACGCGGCGATGCTTCCTAATCGGCCGCCAGGCCATCGCGCTGGACCGCGTGTTCGCAGGCCTGTATGCGCAGGGCATCGGCATCTGGCTGGGCGGCCAGGCCTTCATCAACATGGGCGTGAACCTGGGTGCCTTGCCCACCAAGGGCCTGACGCTGCCGCTGCTGAGCTTCGGCGGCTCGGCCATCCTGATGAACTGTGTGGCGCTCGCCGTCGTGCTGCGCATCGACCTGGAGAACAGGCAAATGATGCGCGGAGGCCGCGCATGACGGGCATCGTCTTGACGATGACCGCTGCCCGCGCAGCGGGTGGTTGGCCTGTTCGGGGACTGCTCACATGGCGTTGCCATGTGAAGGGAGCGCAAGCGACCGGCAGGCACCAGAACAGGCAAATGATGCGGGGAGGGCGCGCATGAGCGACAAGCACTTGGTGGTGATGGCGGCCGGCACGGGCGGCCACGTCATCCCCGGCCTGGCCGTGGCCGAGGAGATGCAGCGCCGCGGCTGGACCGTGTCCTGGATCGGCACGCCGCAGGGCATGGAGAACCGGCTGGTGCCGGCACGTGGCCTGGAGATCGACGCACTGCCGTTCGCCGGTCTGCGCGGCAAGGGCTTGAAGCACACGCTGCGCGGCCTCGTCGGCTTCTTCAAGTCGCTGGGCGCGGCGCGCCGCGTGTACGAGCAGCGCCGCGCGACGGCCGTGCTAGGCATGGGTGGCTACGTCTGCGTGCCGGCCGGCCTGGCTGCGGCGTTCAGCGGGCGGCCGCTGATGCTGGTGAACGCCGATGCGGCCATGCTGAAGAGCAACGCGGTGCTCAAGCCGTTCGCGCGTCGCCTGGCCTTCGGCTTTGATGGGGTTGCCGCGGCGTCCACGCCGGGCGCCATCGTCAGCGGCAACCCGGTGCGCGCCGAGATCGAGGCGCTGCCGCTGCCGGCCGAGCGCATGGCCGACCCGGCCCGCACGCAGGGCCCGCTACGCCTGCTGGTGCTGGGCGGTTCGCTGGGCGCGCGCGCCATCAATCAGGCCGTGCCGCAGGCGCTGGCGTTGTGGCCGGCCGAGCAGCGCCCGCAGGTGCTGCATCAGGCGGGGCAGGATCATCTGGGCGCCGTCTGGCAGGCCTACAGCGACGCCAGCCTGTCGGCCGAGGTGCGGCCCTTCATCGACGACATGGCTGCTGCGCTGGCTTGGGCCGATGTCGTCGTCTGCCGCGCGGGCGCCATCACGGTCAGCGAGTTGTGCGCCGCCGGCTGTGCGGCGGTGCTGGTGCCGCTGGTGGTGAGCACCACCTCGCACCAGCGCGACAACGCCATTTTCATGACCCAGCACGGCGCGGCCATCCACCTGCCGCAGCAAGACCTGACGCCGCAGAAGCTGCATGAGCTGCTCAGCGGCCTGGACCGCCCGGCCCTGCTGGCCATGGCTGAGAAGGCCCGCTCGCTGGCGAGGCCCCGCGCCGCCGCGCGCGTGGCGGATGAAATTGAGGGAATGTTGAAGTGAAGCACGCCGTACAGCGTTTGCACTTTGTGGGTATCGGCGGCGCCGGCATGAGCGGCATTGCCGAGATCCTGCACAACCTGGGCTTCACGGTCAGCGGCTCGGACGCGGCCGAGAGCGCGACGACCGAGCGGCTGCGCTCGCTGGGCCTGCGCGTGGAGATCGGCCATGCGGCGCCGCACATCGGTGACGCGCAGGCGCTGGTGACGAGCACCGCCGTGGCGGCGGACAACCCCGAGGTGCAGGCTGCCCGTGGCCGTCAGGTGCCGGTCGTGCCGCGCGCTGTCATGCTGGCCGAGCTGATGCGGCTGCGCCGCGGCATTGCCATCGCCGGCACGCATGGCAAGACGACGACGACCTCGCTGGTCACGGCCATCCTCGTCGAGGCGGGCCTGGACCCGACCTTCGTCATCGGCGGCAAGCTCAATGCGGCCGGTGCCAACTCGCGGCTGGGGCAGGGCGAGTTCATCGTCGTCGAGGCGGACGAGAGCGATGCCTCCTTCCTGAAGCTCAGCCCCGTGCTGGCCGTCGTCACCAACATCGACGAAGACCACATGGACACCTATGGCCACTCGGTCCAGAAGCTGCACGACGCCTTCGTGGAGTTCCTGCACCGCATGCCGTTCTACGGCGCCGCCGTGGTCTGCGCCGACGATCCGGGCGTGCGCGCCATCCTCGGCCGCATCGAGCGGCCGGTGGTCAGCTACGGCCTGTCCGAGGGAGTCAGCGTGCGAGCCATTGACGTGCAGGCGCTGGCTGGTGCGCAGATGCGTTTTTGCTGCCGCCGCGAAGGCGAAGCAGACCTGGACGTGCTGCTGAACCTGGCCGGCGAGCACAACGTACGCAATGCGCTGGCCGCCATTGCGATCGCGACGGAGCTGGGCTGCGATAACGCGGCCATCCGGCGCGGCCTGGCCGGCTTCTCCGGCGTGGGCCGCCGCTTCGAGAAACACGGCGAGTGGCCCGCTGCCGATGGCGGCTGCTTCGAGCTGATCGACGACTACGGACACCATCCGGTCGAGATGGCCGCCGTGCTGTCGGCCGCGCGCGGCGCCTATCCCGGCCGCCGCCTGGTGCTGGCCTTCCAGCCGCACCGCTACACCCGCACGCGCGATTGCTTCAACGACTTCGTGCGTGTGATGCAGGGCGCTGACGTGGTGCTGCTGACCGAGGTGTATTCGGCCGGCGAGGCGCCCATTGCCGGGGCAACCGGCGCGGCGCTGGCGCAGGCGGTCGGCACGCCGTACTTCGTCCCGACGGTCGCCGACATGCCGGCCGCGCTGGCTGCGCTAGCCCGTGGCGGCGATGTCGTCATCGGCATGGGTGCGGGTTCGATGAGCGCGCTGCCTCGTCTGGTGGCGGCGCATTTCCACCAAGGAGCTTCGGCATGACCACCCCGCCGATTGACCTGAACATCGACGCCGCCGCGCTGGGCAAGGTCGCCGTGCTGCTGGGCGGCGGCAGCGCCGAGCGTCCGGTGTCGCTGATGAGCGGCAACGGCGTGCTCGCCGCGCTGCGCGCTGTCGGCGTCGATGCCCATGCGTTCGACCCCGCCGAGCGCCCGCTGCAGGCGCTGCAGGCCGATGGCTTCGACCGTGCCTTCATTGCGCTGCACGGCCGTGGCGGCGAGGACGGCACGCTGCAGGGCGCGCTGGAATGGCTAGGCATCCCGTACACCGGTTCCGGCGTGACGGCCTCGGGTGTCGCCATGGACAAGACCATGACCAAGCGCGTCTGGGGCACTGAAGGCCTGCCGACGCCGCCCTACCTCGCCCTGGCCCGCGCTGAGCTGACGCGCGAGCGCATCCGCCAGATTCCGGACGAGCTGGGCCTGCCCGTCATCGTCAAGCCGCCGCACGAGGGCAGCAGCATCGGCATCACCAAGGCCGTCGGCTACTCCGACATGCAGGGCGCCGTCGACCTGGCGCTGGGCTTCGACGACGAACTGCTGTTCGAGCAATGCATCGACGGCCCCGAGGTTACCTGCGCCGTGTTGGGCCAGGGCGAGTCGGCCGTGGCGCTGCCGGTGGTCGAGATCCGCGCTGCGGGTGGCGACTACAGCTACGAGAACAAGTACGTGTCCAACGACACCCAGTACCTGTTTGGCACGCTGCCCGCTGCGCTGGAGGCCGAGATCCAGCAACTGGTGCTCAAGGCCTACCGTCTGCTGGGCTGCCGCGGCTGGGGCCGCGCCGACCTGATGCTGCGCAAGGCGGACATGAAGCCCTTCCTGTTGGAGATGAACACCAGCCCGGGCATGACCTCGCACTCGCTGGTGCCCAAGGCCGCCCAGGCCGTGGGCATCGCTTATCCGCAACTGTGCCTGTGGCTGCTGGCCCAGGCGCGGCTCGACCGCCGCTGATCTGCCGCATGCGCAACGCTGTCGCCACTGCTGCTGCCCTTCCGCCCGACGTCCGCCTGATGAATGCGGTGTCGGCGCTGCTGGTCGCGGCGTTGCTGGCGACGGCCGCCTGGGCGGCGCTGCGCTGGGTGGTGCGGCTGCCGGCGTTCAACCTGCGTGCCGTGCAGGTGGAGGGCGACGTGAGCCGCAACAGCGTGGCCTCGCTGCGCGCCAATGCGCTGCCGCGGCTGCAGGGATCCTTCCTCAGCATGAACCTGGCCGAGGGGCGCCGCGCTTTCGAGGCCGTGCCCTGGGTGCGACAGGCGAAACTGACCCGTGTCTGGCCTATGCGGCTCAAGGTCACGCTGGAGGAACACCGCGCGGCCGCCTACTGGGAGGCCCGAGCCGACGGCGCGGATGCCGCCACCGAGGCCAGCACCGAACGGGCGCTTGTGAACAGCTTCGGCGAAGTCTTTCACGCCAACCTCGGCGACGTAGAAGACGAGTCCCTGCCGCTGTTGGCCGGCCCGGCCCACGCGGCGGGCAGCATGCTGGCGATGTGGCGCGCGCTGACGCCGGCCGCCCGCCAGTTGGGCGACAGCGTCGAGCGGCTGGACCTCTCCGGGCGCGGCTCCTGGCGCGCCACGCTGGGCAGCGGTGCCGTCATCGAACTGGGGCGGGGCGCTGATGCCGACGTGGTGCAGCGCTTCGGTCGCTTCGCCCACACCATCACGCAGGTCACCGGCACCTACCGCAGCCCGCTGCAGGCCGCCGATCTGCGCCACGCCGACGGCTACGCGGTCAGGCTGCGCGGCGTGACGACGACAGAAACCACGGGTAAACCCGTAACTAGAAAGCGCTGAGGACGGACATGGCCAAGGAATACAAGGATTTGGTCGTTGGACTGGATATCGGTACCGCCAAGATCATGGCGGTGGTGGCCGAGGTATTGCCGACGGGTGAATTGCGCATTGCCGGCCTCGGTGTGGCGCCGTCGCACGGGCTCAAGCGCGGCGTCGTCGTCAATATTGACGCGACCGTGCAGTCCATCCAGCAGGCCTTGAAAGAGGCTGAAATGATGGCCGACTGCAAAATATCGCGGGTTTACACGGGGATCACTGGCAGCCATATCCGCGGCCAGAACTCCACCGGCATGGTCATCGTGCGCGACAAGGAGGTCACGCCGGTGGACGTGACCCGCGTAGTGGAAACCGCCAAGGCCATCAATATTCCCAACGACCAGCGCCTGCTGCTGGTCGAGCCGCAGGAATTCGTCATCGACGGCCATGAGGTCAAGGAGCCCATCGGCATGAGCGGCGGCCGGCTGGAGGTCAAGGTTCATATCGTGACCGGCGCCCAGAGTGCCGCGGAAAACATTGTCAAGTGCGTGCGCCGCTGCGGTTTGGAGGTGGATCAGCTGGTTTTGAACCCGAGCGCCTCCAGCCATGCCGCGCTGACTGCCGACGAACGTGACCTGGGCGTGGCGTTGGTGGATATTGGTGCCGGCACGACGGACGTCGCCATATTCACCGGTGGCTCCATCCGCCATACCGCCGTCATCCCCATCGCGGGCGACCTGATCACCTCCGATATCGCGATGGCGCTGCGCACGCCGACCAAGGATGCCGAGGAAATCAAGGTCGAATATGGCGTTGCCAAGCAACTGCTTGCCGACCCGGCCGACCAAGTCGAAGTGCCCGGCCTGGGCGATCGCAGCCCGCGCATGCTGTCCAAGCAGGCGCTGGCCGGCGTCATCGAACCGCGTGTGGAGGAGATTTTCTCGCTCGTGCACCAGGTCATCCGCGAAAGCGGGTATGAGGAATTGCTGTCCAGCGGCATCGTGCTGACCGGCGGCTCGGCGGTCATGCCAGGCATGGTGGAACTCGCCGAGGACATTTTCCTGAAACCTGTTCGTCGCGGTCTGCCGACGTATTCCGGCGCGCTTTACGACATGGTGGCGAATCCGCGGTCGGCCACCGTCATGGGATTGCTGGAAGAAGCCCGGCTGTCGCGCAATCGGGGTTTCAAGGCCGCGCAGCAGGCTGGCTCCGTGCAAACCCTGCTGGGGCGCGTCAAGGATTGGTTCATGGGGAATTTTTGACCCCCAAAAAACCACGCCCCACCACGAAAAAGTTGTTTCAGCAACTAGTCATTCATTGAGTGCCACGGCACAATTGCATCAGTTAGGAGGTTTCATATGCCCATCGAGATGATCGAAGAATTTGACCAAGGCACCCAAATCAAGGTGATCGGTGTTGGTGGTGGCGGCGGCAACGCCGTGGACCACATGATCGCCCAGGGCGTGCAGGGGGTTGAATTCATCTGTGCGAATACCGATGCGCAGGCACTGAACCGCTCCAAGGCCGACCAATTGCTGCAACTCGGCTCCACGGGCCTGGGTGCCGGTGCGAAACCCGAAATGGGCAAGTCGGCGGCTGAAGAAGCCGAATCCCGCATTCGCGAATCCATCGCCGGCGCCAATATGTTGTTCATCACCGCCGGCATGGGCGGCGGCACTGGCACGGGCGCTGCGCCGGTGATTGCACGCGTGGCCAAGGAAATGGGCATCCTGACCGTGGGCGTGGTCACCAAGCCGTTCGAGTTCGAAGGCGGTCGCCGTCTGAAGGCTGCCGACGCTGGCCTGGCCGAACTGGAGGCCAATGTCGACTCTCTGATCGTCGTGCTGAACGACAAACTGCTGGACGTGCTGGGTGACGACGTCACGCAGGATCAGGCCTTTGCGCATGCCAATGACGTGCTGAAGAACGCTGTTGGCGGCATTTCCGACATCATTCACATCCCTGGCCTGGTCAACGTCGACTTCGAGGACGTGAAGACGGTGATGAGCGAACCCGGCAAAGCCATGATGGGCACGGCCCAGGCTACCGGCCCGGACCGCGCCGCCAAGGCCGCGGAAGCTGCGGTGGCCTGTCCGCTGCTGGAGGGCATCGACCTGTCCGGCGCGCGGGGTGTGTTGGTGCTGATCGCCGCCGGTCGCAGCAACTTCAAGCTGAGCGAGTCCAAGAACGCGATGAACGCGATCAAGCGTTATGCGTCTGAGGATGCACACATCATCTACGGCACGGCCTACGACGAAAGTCTGGGCGATGCGCTGCGCGTCACGGTCATCGCCACCGGTCTGACCAACCGCGCCCGCCAGGCGGCGCCGCTGCAAGTGGTGCAGACCCAGCAGGTGGTGCGCAACGGCACCGACGGCATGGCCATGCCCGTGCTGACGCAGGCAGTCGCGATGGGCCAGTCCGTCACGCCGACGGCAGCGCAGGCCAATGTGGGCCTGGGCCTGGGTGACTTCGCCAATGCCAACGTGCCCAGCGTGTGGCGCCACGGCCGCTCGGGCAGCGCCGCTGCCAAGGTGGAGGCGCTGTCGTCCAACGGCATGGACGAGATCGAGATCCCGGCATTCCTGCGCAAGCAGGCTGACTGAACTCGTCGCCAACCAGCCAGCAAGGGCGAGCCGCGAGGCTCGCTTTTTGCTTTCAGG
Organism: Pelomonas margarita; assembly: GCF_043555875.1. Classification (NCBI taxonomy): domain Bacteria; kingdom Pseudomonadati; phylum Pseudomonadota; class Betaproteobacteria; order Burkholderiales; family Sphaerotilaceae; genus Roseateles; species Pelomonas margarita. Next base: position 42,251 of record NZ_JBIGHW010000012.1, read on the forward strand.
GCGTGCGAGTCGGCGGTGCAACCAGCCTGGCGGGGCCCGACAGCAGCGCCAACAGGCCGCCCGCGGTGAGCACGGCGGCCAGCGCGTCCAGCCGAGCGCCTGGCAGCGTGGTGGCCGCGGTGGTCAGCAGCGCCGCAGCAGCCATCTGCAGGAAGCCCAGCAAGGCTGAGGCCTGGCCGGCCTGTGTGCCGAACGGCGTCAGCGCCAGCGCCGTGCCGGTGGGCGACACCAGGCCCATGCCGAACAGAAAGATACCGCCCGCCGTGGCGAATCCGGCAAGGCCCGCGCCGGGGCTTGCCAGCAGGGCGAGCCCGCCGGCGATGGCCAGCGTGGCACCAAGTCGCAGCACGGTGGGGGCACCCCAGCGGGCCGTCCAGCGCGGCGCTGCCTGGCCTGCGGCGAAGACGATGAACACCGTTGCGGCGAAGAACAGCCCCACGTGCAGCGCCGTGAAACCGAAGCGGTGCGACAGCACCAGCGGCGCCGTGCCGAAGAACGCGAACAGCGCGCCGAGGACAGCGGCCGTGGCCAGCGCGGGCCGCATGAAGCGGGCGTCGCCCAGCAGCACGAAGTAAGCACGTGCCAGCGCACCGGCCGACTGCTGGCGGCGGCGCTCGGCGGGCAGTGTTTCGCCGACGATGCGCACATAGGCGAGCGCCAGTGCCAGCCCCGCCAGCACCAGCGTGGCGAACAACGCCCGCCATCCAGCCGCAGCCTCCACCAGCCCGCCCAGCAGCGGGGAGAAGCCTGGCGCTGCGGCCATGACGACCATGATGCGGCCCAGCAGCGCTGCGAGTTGCGGCCCCTCGAAGCGGTCCCGCGCGGCTGCCCGCGCCAACACCGAGGCTGCGGCGGCGCCCAAGGCCTGCAGCACGCGGCCGGTAAGCAGCAAAGGTAGCGTCATCGCGAACGCGCCGACGGCGCTGCCGATGCTGAACACGGCCAGGCCTGCCAGCACAACGGGGCGACGGCCCAGGCGGTCCGACAGCGGCCCGACGACGAGCTGTGCCAGCGCGAACACTGCGAGAAACAGGCCCAGCGCCGCCGCCGTCAGCCGCACCTCGTCGATGGCCAGTGACCGCGCGATGACGGGCAGCGCCGGCAGCAGGATGTTGGTGGACAGTGTCGCCAGCGCCGACAGCGCCGATAGCGTCAGCAGCCAGGCGTGTGGCGCGGTGCTCATGCATCGACCCCGGCGATGAAGGCCACGCTGCGCGCGATGACCGTGGCGTCCGCCAGCAGCCGGCGATGCCCCAGGCCCGAGACCGGCTCGAAGCGCGAGCCGACCCAGGCCTGGTGCAACGCCTCGGACTCGGCGAACGGCACCGTGCGGTCCTCGCGGTCGTGCACGATGAGGCCGGGGTGGCGCAGGCCGTGCCGCAGCCGCTCCAGATCGACGTGGGCGATGGGTGTGCCGATGAAGCGTTCCACCCAGGCGGCGAAGGTGGCCGCGTCGGCGGCTTGCAGGCCGTGGGCGCGAGCCAGCCCCTGCACCATGTGCGTCAGCGACGAGGGGCCGGCCAGATGCACGCTGCGCTGCACCGCCGCTCCGTGCGCGAAGGCATGCAGCGATGCGGCCGAGCCCATGGAATGGGCGATGACGCCGTGGATCTCGCCGAGGTCCGCCATCACTGCGCGCAGTGCCCGGCCGGCATGCACGACGCTCGCCGCTTGGCCGCCGGAGTCGCCATGGCCCGGCAGGTCAAATAGCGTGACCGAGAAGCCGGCGTCTACCAACGATGTCGCCAACCCCAGCAGGTGCGAGCCGCGGCTGTTCCAGCCGTGTACAAGCAGCACACGCGGGCCGCTGCCCAGAGTCCAGCGCGCGAGCTTGAGGCCTTCATGGTGAAGCGGTGGTTGCGCGGCGCCGGCCAGCGCGCTGCGCTCGTCGGCGGTGAGCCCGACACGCTCGGGCGTGGAGAACGCGTGACGGGCGGCGGCCAGGTGGCCATTGGTCTGGGGCGTGACTGGCGTGGCGATGGCGTGTGACGCAGGCATGGGATCTCCCGCGCTCAGGCGTAGGCCGGCGTGGCCGTGGACAGGCTGTGCTTGACCTGGCGGCTGATGTCGTCGGCCAGCACTTCGATGGCGCCGGCCTCCACGCCCTGCAGCGCGAGGCGTGCAATGTCGGCGGGAGCGGACTTGGGCGCGTCCAGGCCGCGCGTCATGTCGGTGTCCATGTAGCCCACGTGCAGGCTGGTGACCTGCGTGCCCTGGGCCTTCAGCTCGGCGCGCAGGCCGTTGCTCAGCGCCCAGGCGGCGGCCTTGCTGGCGCTGTAGGGCGCCAGGCCCGGCAGCGTCAGCCAGCTCAGCACCGACAGCACATTCAGCACCGCGCCGCCGCCATTGGCCTGCAGCACCGGCGCGAAAGCCTGTGCCAACGACCAGACGCCGAACACGTTGGTCTCGAAGTGATGGCGTGCGGTGGCGATGGCGTCGGTGGCCAGTACGCCGGCGCCTAGCGACACGCCGGCGTTGTTGATGAGCAGTGTCACGTCGGCGCATTGCGCGGCGGCGGCGGCGACCTGGGTGGGGTCGGTCACGTCCAGCCGGACGGGCACGACCCCGGGCAGGGCCATAGCCGCCGGGTCGCGCACAGCGGCGTAGACCTTGGCCGCGCCGGCGGCCAGCGCCGCTTCTGCAAAGGCGCGGCCCAAGCCGCGGTTGGCACCGGTGACGAAGACGATGGCGTTCTTGAGCTGCATGGCGATTCCTTCTCGGTTGAATATTCATGTCGACTGACATGATTGAGATAAATGTCGGTCAACATGTAAAATCGGTCAAGTACCGTCCGAAAAACCACAGGAAGCCGACATGAAGGTCACGCGCGCCCAGGCCGAAGAGAACCGCGAACGCATCCTCGACAACGCCGCCCAGTTGTTCCGCGAGCGCGGCTTCGATGGCATCGGCCTGAACGACCTGATGCAAGCGGCCGGGCTGACGCGTGGGGGCTTCTATGGCCACTTCGAGTCCAAGGACGACCTGGCGGCCCAGGCCACGAAGCGCGCGCTGCAAGCCAACCGCGTCCAGTGGCAGCAACAGGCCGAACACCACCTGTCGGCGTGGGTGCAGACCTACCTGTCGGACGCACACCGTGACCACCCCGGTGCCGGATGTGGTTTGGCGGCATTAGCGGCCGATGCTGCTCGGGGCGGTGCGGCGGTGAAGACCGTGTTTGCCGAGGGCGTGGAGAGCCTGGCCGCGACGCTGCAAGGCCAGATGCCAGGGGGAGATGACGCCGAGCGACGTGAGCAGGCGCTGGCCATGCTGTCCACGCTTGTGGGCGCGCTGCTGCTGTCGCGCGCCGTGGGCGACGCTGGGCTGTCGCGCGAGCTGCGCGAGGCGGCTCGCCACCAACTGCCTGTCGGCGGCTGAACGGTCGCCCTGCCGGGCCGGGCGGTGCAAGCGGGCGCTACCCCTGTGGCATGCTGGCGCCCCATGTCAACGCCTAGAAGTTTTTGCCGGCATGCCTGAGCTGGGCCTGCTTCTGCGCCGCTGGCTGATGCTGGTGCTGCTGGGGAGCTGCATGCTGGCGCAGGCCCAGCGTCTGCCCCAGCCCGCGCCGCGCCATGCCGGCGACGACGCCGCGCCCGCCGAGCTCGCCACCACCGCATGGCGGCGCGACCAACTGGACGCCTGGTGGAGCGCGCTGCGTCGCCAGGCCCTGCTGGCGAGCGACCGGCTGTCGCTGCCCGCTGACCTGTTGCCGCCCGAGGCCGCTGCGGCCTGGCAGCCAGTCGCCATGCCCGACGTGCGCGCCCGCCCCGGCGCGGCCGTCGTGCAGGACGGCCGCGGCTACGAGATGCGCTGGTATCGCGTGCATGTGCCGGCCGGCGTGGACGAGCCGCAGGCGCTGTACGTGCCACGGCTGGTGACGCTGTCGGCCGCCGTGCTGGCGCGCTCGCCCGACGGCGGCTGGCGGCTGCTGCTGGACAACCAGCATGCAGAGCGCGAGCAATGGGTGCAGCCCTTGTGGCTGCCGCTGCCCGGCCCGGGAGAGCAGGGGCTGGACATCGTCGTCGCATTGCCCGTGCCCGCGGGCAGATACCACGCTGTGTCGCGCCTGTGGGTGGGGCCGCGCGAGGTGCTGGAGAAGCGCTGGCAGTGGCGGGTGCGCATGCAGACCGGCCTGCCGCAGGCCGTGAGCCTGACGCTGGTGGTGCTGGGGGCGTTCGCGCTGACGCTGTGGCTGCGCCGCCGCGACGAGGCCATCTACGGGCTGTTCGCGCTTGTGGCGCTGTCGTGGATGGTGCGCAACCTGCACTACTACGTCAGCCAGCCGGCATCGACAACGGGGCAGGACTGGTTCTGGTGGGCCACGCACGCCTCCCTGGCCTGGGTCATGCTGACCGCCCTGCTGTTCGCGCTGCGCTTTGCGTGCCGGCGTGCGCGGCTGCTGGAGCGCGGGCTGGTGACGGCGGTTGTGCTCGTCAGCGTGGTCAGCATGCCGCTGTGGCTGCGTCAGGTCGACATGGTGGTGTTGCAGTACGGCGTGACGGCAGCCGTGGCTGCCATCGGCACGGGCTGGCTGGCCGTGCTTGCCTGGCGCGAGCGCTGCACGGAGCTGCGCGTGATGGTGCTGGCCATGGTCGGCGCGGTGGCGGTGGGCGGGCACGACCTGGCCGTGCTGGCCGGCTGGGCCTGGCCCGAGCATTTCTTCGGGCTGCCGTTTGCGACGCTAGCGGTCATGCTCAGCTTTCTGCATGCCGTGCAGCGCCGCTACGTGGGCACGGTCGAGCAGGTGCAGGCCGAGAACAGCCAGTTGCAGGAGGACCTGGACGAGCAGGTCTCCGTGCTGCAGGCGCAGAATGCGCAGCTGCGCGAGGTCGAGCGCCAGCAGGCGCTGCTGCTGGAGCGCCAACGCATCATGGCCGACATGCACGACGGCCTGGGCTCGTCGCTGCTGTCGGCGCTGGTGGCCGTGGAGCAGGGCAGCATGTCGCACGAGAAGGTCGTCGAAGTGCTGCGCGAATGCGTGGACGACCTGCGGCTGGTCATCGATTCGCTGGAGCCCGTGGGTCACGACCTGGTGTCGTTGCTGGCCACCATGCGCTACCGCCTGGGCAAGCGCCTGCAGATCGGCGGCTTGAAGCTGGACTGGGACGTGCAGGACCTGCCGCCGCTGGCCTGGCTGGAGCCGCCTGATGCGCTGCATGTGCTGCGGCTGATGCAGGAGGCGCTGAACAACGTGCTCAAGCATGCCCGAGCCAGCCGCGTGCGCATGGTCACGCGCCACCACGGCAGCTACGTCGAGATCCGTGTGGAGGACGATGGCGCCGGCTTCGACCTGCAGACCATCCAGCACGGCCGCGGGCTGAAAAGCCAGATCAAACGCGCACAGGCCCTGGGCGGCAAGCTGCGCGTCGATTCCTCGCCAGGCCATGGCACCCGGCTATCGCTGCGATTGCCCGTGGAGCGCAAGGGCAGCGCCTGATGCTGGGACAATCCCTGGGTATGAACCAGCCCCCACGCTCGCTTCGCTCACTGCCCCCCGAGGGGGTGCGTCAGTGCCTTCGGGCGGCCGGGCGCCACTGACATGGTCAAGCAACGCACCCTGAAGTCCATCACGCGCGCCGTCGGCGTGGGCATCCACAGCGGCCAGAAGGTCGAGCTGACGCTGCGCCCGGCGCCCATGGACACGGGCATCGTGTTCCGCCGCGTGGACCTGTGCCCGCCCGTTGACATCCCGGTCGGCGTCCACTCGGTCAGCGACACGCGCATGGCGACCACCATCAGCCCCGGCGGCGACCCCGGCGGCCCCAAGGTGCAGACCATCGAGCACCTGCTGTCGGCCTGCGCCGGCCTGGGGCTGGACAACCTCTACGTCGACATCAACGCCGACGAGGTGCCCGTGCTGGACGGCTCGGCCGCCAGCTTCGTGTTCCTGCTGCAGTCCGCCGGCATCGCGATGCAGGACGGCGCCAAGCGCTTCCTGAAGGTGAAGAAGCCCGTCGAGGTGCGCCAGGGCGAGGGCAAGAAGCTGATGTGGGCCCGGCTGGTGCCGCACCACGGCTACACGCTGAGCTTCGAGATCGAGTTCGACAACCCGGCCGTGGCGGCCACCGGCAGCCAGTACGTATTCGACATGGGTTCGGGCGCCTACAAGAAGGACATCGCCCGCGCGCGCACGTTCGGCATGACGGCCGACATCGACCTGATGCGCTCCCGTGGCCTGACGCTGGGTGGCTCCATGGACAACGCCATCGTCGTAGACGACTACAAGGTGCTGAACGCCGACGGCCTTCGCTACGACGACGAGTTCGTGAAGCACAAGATCCTGGACGCCATCGGCGATATGCACGTGGCCGGCATGCCGCTGCTGGCGGCGTACACGTCCTTCAAGGGAGGCCATGCGCTGAACAACAAGTTGCTGCGCGCGCTGCTGGCCGACGAGGAGGCGTACGAGATCGTCACCTTCGAAGACGCCAAGGCCGCGCCCAAGGGCTTCGCCGAACTGGCGCCGGCGTGGTGAGCGGGGCAGCGCCATGCTGATCGCCCGCCTCGTCATCGGCCTGCTGCTGTTCGCGGCCATCCTTTGTTTTGCGCTGTCCATCGCCACGCGTCAGCCGCGCTGGCGGCAGCTGGGTGTCGTCATCGTCAAGTGGACGTTGGTGGCTGGCCTGGGCTTCTTCGGCGTGCTGTTCCTGGAGCGGCTGGTGCTGATGCTGTGACGCCCGTCACGCGGCGCTCGTGCGCCCTCTGGGCTTGCGGGGATGCCAGTCGACGCGGACCTGCCCAGAATGACGCCAAGCCTGTCGTAGCGATGCGGCGGCCCAGCCCGGTAGACCACATGTGACCGGGCGCCATGCGCGGAGAAGGCCGGGGGGCCGGGGAAGCGCAGTGGTCGGCACGACAGAGAGAACGTTCGAACCGAACTTGGGCCGCCCCGCAGGGCGGCCCTTTTTTTTCGCGCGAAGGCGTTCAGCCGGCGAGGTAGCGGCTGCGCAGGTGGGCCTCGAAATGCGTGGGGTTCAGCGCTTCGCCGCTGGCGCGCTTCACCAGCTCGGGCGTCTCCCAGCGGCTAGCGGCTTGCCACACATGCGTCTGCAGCCAGTCGAACACGCCGCCCAGTTCACCGCGGGCGATGCGCGCATCCAGGTCGGGCTGCTGCGCGCGCATCGTCGCGAACCACTGCGCGGCGTACATCGCGCCTAGTGTGTAGCAGGGGAAGTAACCGAACAGGCCGGCGGGCCAGTGCACGTCCTGCATGGGGCCGTCCTTGAAGTTGCCGCGCGTGTCCAGGCCCAGCAGCTCGGCCATCTTGGCGTCCCACAGCGCCGGGATGTCTTCCACTTCGGCGTCGCCCTCGATGAGTGCGCGTTCGATGTCGAAGCGCAGCAGGATGTGGGCGGGGTAGGTCACCTCGTCGGCGTCCACGCGGATGAAGCCCGGCGCCACGCGCGTCAGCAGCTTGTGCAGGTTGCCGGGCTCGAAGGCGGGCTGGTCGCCGAAGCGCTTCACCAGCAGCGGCGCCAGCAAGCCGGCGAAGGCCGGGTGGCTACCTAGCTGCATCTCGAAGGACAGGCTCTGGCTCTCGTGGATGCCCATGGAGCGCGCGCGGGCGATGGGCTGGCCCAGCAGCGCGCGCGGCAGGCCCTGCTCGTAGCGGCCGTGGCCGGTCTCGTGGATGACGCCCATCAGCGCGGGCAGGAAGTCATCCTCGCGGTAGCGCGTCGTCATGCGCACGTCCTCGGGCACGCCGCCGCAGAAGGGGTGCGTGCTCTCGTCCAGCCGGCCAGCGTCGAAGTCGAAGCCCATCAGCCGCATCGCGTCCAGGCCCAGTGCCTTCTGTGCGGCGGTGGGGAAGGGGCCCACGGGCTGGATGACGGTCTGGCGCGACTGCTGGGCTGTGACGTCGCGGATCAGCCCCGGCAGCCACTGCCGCAGCGGCGCAAAGGCCTGCTCGACTTCGGCGCTGCGCATGCCCGGCTCGTACTGGTCCAGCAGCGCGTCGTACCTGGCGAGGCCGGTGCTCTGCGACAGGTACTCGGCCTCCTGGCGCGCGAGGGCCAGCACCTCGCGCAGATTGGGCGCAAAGCCGGCCCAGTCGTTGGCGGGGCGCTGCGCGCGCCAGGCGTGCTCGCAGCGGTTGTTCGCCAGGCTCTTGGCTTCCACCAGCGCCTGCGGCAGCGCGTTGGCGGCGCGCCAGGCGCGGCGGATCTCACGCAGGTTGGCGCGCTGCGTGTCGTCCAGCGGCTCAGCGGCGGCGGCGTCCAGCAGGTCGGCCAGCGCCGGTTCGGTGGCCAGCTGGTGCAGCAGGCCATCCATCTCGGCCAGCGCCAGGCTGCGCGCCTCGTTGCCCTTGGCGGGCATGTTGGCGGCCTGGTCCCACTGGGCGATGGACTGCAGGTGGGTCAGGCGGTGCAGGCGTTGCTGTCGCGCGGCCAGGTCTTGGTAGGCAGAGGTCATGAGAGCCAGCTTTCGGGAACAAGCCACAACAAGGCGGCGGTGTAGAAGAGGAAGCGCAGGAACTTGCCCACGGCCATGTAGCCGACGCAGGGCCAGAACGGCAGTTTGAGCCAGCCCGCCACGACGCACAGCGGGTCGCCCACGACGGGCAGCCAGCTCAGCAGACAGGCTTTGGGGCCGAAGCGCTGCAGCCAGCGCATCGCGCGCGAGTGGGCTGGCGCTTGTTGCTTGACCGCCTCGACGGCGCGCTCCGCGCCATAGCCCATCCACCATGACACGACGCCGCCCAGCGTGTTGCCGACCGTGGCCACGGCGATGGCGGGCCAGAACATGCCGGGGTCGGCTTTGACGACGAGGAACACCGCCGGCTCCGAGCCCAGCGGCAGCAGCGTGGCCGAGATGAAGGCGACGATGAACACCGCCACCAGCCCCACCTGCGGCAGGGCCAGCGCGCCGAGCAGCGCGCTGACGAATTGGCTGAGCCAAGCTTCCATGCCGGCATTGTCGACGGCTGCCGTCCACCCCGATGGCTACAATCTCGCCTCTTTTTTGAGCAGACCTTCGTGCAAATTGGCCCCCACTCCTTACCCAACCGGCTCTTCGTGGCGCCGATGGCGGGGGTGACGGACCGGCCCTTTCGTCAGCTCTGCCGCCGCCTTGGCGCGGGCTATGCGGTCAGCGAGATGGTCACCTCGCGCAAGGAGCTGTGGGGCAGCCTGAAGACCTCGCGCCGCGCCGACCATAGTGGCGAACCCGGGCCGATTGCCGTGCAGATCGCCGGCACCGACGCCGCCATGATGGCCGAGGCCGCTGCCTACAACATCGACCGCGGCGCGCAGATCATCGACATCAACATGGGCTGCCCGGCCAAGAAGGTCTGCAACAAGTGGGCCGGCTCGGCACTGATGCGCAACGAGGCACTGGCGCTGGAGATCGTGGAAGCTGTCGTGGCCGTGTGCGCGCCGCGTGGCGTGCCGGTTACGCTGAAGATGCGCACCGGCTGGAGCGCCGACGAACGCAACGCGCTGCGCCTGGCGCGGCTGTTCGAGGCTGCCGGCATCGCGATGCTGACCATCCACGGCCGCACGCGCGAGCAGGGCTACAAGGGCCTGGCCGAGTACGACACCATCGCCGCCGTGAAGGCCGCGCTGGCCATTCCCGTCGTGGCCAACGGCGATGTCGACTCGCCCGAGAAGGCCCGCGACGTGCTGGCCTACACACGGGCTGACGCGGTCATGATCGGCCGCGCCGCGCAGGGCCGGCCGTGGATCTTCCGCGAGGTGTCGCATTTCCTGGCGACGGGCGAACACCTGGCCGCGCCCACCGTCGCCGAGGCGCGCGACGTGTTGACCGAGCACCTGCACGACCACTACGGCCTGTACGGCGAACTCAGCGGCGTGCGCAGCGCCCGCAAGCACATCGGCTGGGCCGTGCGCGGCCTGCCTGGCGGCGAGGTCTTCCGCCAGCACATGAACACTCTGGAGCGCTGCGAAGAGCAGTTGCAGGCGCTCCGCGACTGGTTCGACGACCTCGGCCAGACCCACTACCGCCTGCCTCCCACCGAGGTGGCCATCGACGAAGACGCGCAAGCCGACGAAGCCTGCGCCGCCTGAACCTGCCTGACCCTGCCATGAGTGCCCAGAAGAACGCCCCGCCCAACCCCATTGACGCCTGTGTGCGCGAAAACCTCGAAGCCTTCTTCCGCGACCTCGACGGGCAGGAGCCGCATTCCATGCACGACATGCTGGTCAAGCTGGTGGAGAAGCCGCTGTTCGAGATCGTCATGCGTGAGGCCGGTGGCAACCAGAGCAAGGCCGCGCAATGGCTGGGCATGAACCGCAACACGCTGCGGCGCAAGCTGACCGACCACAACCTCTGAGAAGCTGTGAACGAACTCCGCACGCCCGCTCATCCCGCTGCAACGCCGTCATGCGGCGTTGCAATCGCTCGCCGTAGCACGCGCTACGGCTCCGCCTTGCGCCTTGATTGGCGCCACCGCGACGGTCTGCTCGGCCGCGCGGAATCCCTTCACAGCTTCTGAACTGCGAGACCTCCATGGCCCTCACTGCACTCCTCTCGGTTTCCGACAAGACCGGCATCCTCGAATTCGCCAAGGAGCTGCACGCTCTGGGCACGAAGCTGCTGTCCACCGGTGGCACCGCCAAGCTGCTGGCTGACGCTGGCCTGCCCGTCACGGAAGTGGCCGAGCACACCGGCTTTCCCGAAATGATGGACGGCCGCGTGAAGACGCTGCACCCCAAGATCCACGGCGGCCTGCTGGCCCGCTCTGACCTGCCCGAGCATGTGGCCGCGATGGCCCAGCATGGCATCACGCGCATCGACATCCTGGCCGTCAACCTCTACCCGTTCGAGGCCACGGTGGCCAAGCCCGGCTGCACGCTGGAAGACGCCATCGAGAACATCGACATCGGCGGCCCGGCCATGGTGCGCAGCGCGGCCAAGAACTGGAAAGACGTGACGGTGCTCACCGACGCCGCCCAGTACGCCGCCGTGCTGGAAGAGCTGAAGGCCCATGGCAAGACCAGCGACAAGACCCGCTTCGCCTGCAGCGTGGCCTCGTTCAACCGCATCGCGCAGTACGACGCCGCCATCAGCAACTACCTGTCGGCCCGCCAGGACGACGGCAGCCTGGCCGAGTACCCGGCACAGATGAACTCGACGTTCGTGAAGGTGCAGGACCTGCGCTACGGCGAGAACTCGCACCAGACCGCGGCGCTCTACCGCGATCTGTTCCCCGCGCCCGGCTCGCTGGTCACCGGCAAACAGTTGCAGGGCAAGGAGCTCTCGTACAACAACATCGCCGACGCCGACGCCGCGTGGGAATGCGTGAAGAGCTTCGACACGCCGGCCTGCGTCATCGTCAAGCATGCCAACCCCTGCGGCGTGGCCGTGGGCGTGAACCCGGCGGAGGCCTACAGCAAGGCCTTCAAGACCGACCCCACCAGCGCCTTCGGCGGCATCATCGCGTTCAACCGTGAGCTGGATGGCGCCGCTGCACAGCTGGTGGTCAAGCAGTTCGTCGAAGTGCTGATGGCCCCGAGCTTCAGCGCCGAGGCGCTGGAAGTTTTCAAGGGCAAGGTCAACGTGCGCCTGCTGCAGATCGCTTTGCCGGCGGGAGGCTCGCGCCCCTGGGATCAGGGCCGCAACGCGCAGGACGTCAAGCGCGTCGGCTCGGGCCTGCTGGTGCAGACCGCCGACAACCACTTCCTGAAGCGTGAAGACCTCAAGGTCGTCACCGCACTGAAGCCGACCGAACAGCAGCTCGACGACCTGATGTTCGCGTGGACCGTGGCCCAGTACGTCAAGAGCAATGCCATCGTCTTCTGCGGCGGTGGTATGACTCTGGGCGTTGGTGCCGGCCAGATGAGCCGCCTGGACTCGGCCCGCATCGCGTCCATCAAGGCCGGCCACGCCGGCCTGACGCTGGCGGGTTCTGCCGTCGCCAGCGACGCTTTCTTCCCGTTCCGCGACGGCCTGGACGTGCTGGCCGATGCCGGTGCCACCTGCGTCATCCAGCCGGGCGGCTCGATGCGCGACGACGAAGTGATTGCAGCCGCCAACGAGCGCGGCATTGCGATGGTCCTCACCGGCGTTCGCCACTTCCGACACTGATTCGGATCGGTGCCGGATTTGCGGGCCGAGCGCCGGGCCGCTCCCAAGCCGGCCCGCGCTGGCGATGTGCCCGCGGCTCAATGCCGCGGGCATCGCCGTCCCCTCGGGGGACCGACCGGGCTCGCCCGCGTTCAGCGGTGCGAGATCGGGCGAAGGGCTTGTTGTCACCTTCGGGACTAGACGCAGCCCTCTAGTCCAGGGCCGCCCCTGTTGGGGCGTCCACCACTTGCGGTTAGCCTCCCCGGATTCGATCAAGAACCGGAGACAAGGCCATGGACACCGCGCTGCAGGAACGCCTGCACCTGGCGCTGACGGCGCAGCGCCGCGCGTTCGACGCCGAGCGCATGCCGTCCTACGCCGTGCGCCGAGACCGCCTGGAGCGGCTGCTCAACATGACGCGCCAGCACGGCGAAGCACTGGCCGCAGCGATGGCGCAGGACTTCGGCCACCGCGCCCGCCAGGAATCGCTGCTGGCCGACATCTTCACCGTCGAGGCCGGCGCCCGCCACGCGCTCAAGCACCTGCGCGCGTGGATGAAGCCGCGCCGCGTGGCGACGCCGCTGCACTTCCTGCCCGGCCGCAATGTGCTCATGCGCCAGCCGCTGGGCGTCGTCGGCGTTGTCGCGCCCTGGAACTACCCGTACTACTTGGCCATGGAGCCGGCCGTCGCCGCGCTGGCGGCCGGCAACCGCGTGCTGATCAAGCCGTCGGAGCTGACACCGGCCACCAGCGAGTTGATGGCCCGCCTCGTCGCCGAGCACTTCAAGCCCGAGGAGATGCTGGTCATCACCGGCGACGCGGAGGTCGGCAAGGCGTTCACGACGCTGCCGTTCGACCATCTCTTCTTCACCGGCTCCACCGCCGTGGGCCGCCATGTCGCGCAGGCCGCGGCGAAGAACCTGACGCCGGTGACGCTGGAGCTGGGCGGCAAGTCGCCCGCCATCGTCGACCGCAGCGCCGACCTGGCGCTGACCGCGTCGCGGCTGGCCTTTGGCAAGCTCTTCAACGCCGGCCAGACCTGCGTGGCGCCTGACTACCTGCTGGTGCCGCGCGAACTCATCGAGCCGTTGAGTCAGCAGATCCTGGCCGAGATGCGCCGAATGTACCCGCGCATCGCCGGCAATGCCGACTACACCAGTATCGCCACGCCGCGCCATCACGCGCGGCTGCAAGGACTGATCGTCGACGCAGCCCAGCGCGGCGCGCGCGTGCTGCGCACGCACGACGAGGAGCCCGATGACCGCCGCCTCGTGCCGGCACTGTTGCTGGACGTGCCGCTTGAGGCCACCGTCATGCAGGAGGAGATCTTCGGCCCGCTGCTGCCCATCGTCAGCTACGACAAGGTGGACGAGGCATTGGCCCACATCAACGCCGGCGACCGCCCGCTGGCGCTGTACTGGTTCGGCCAGGACGGTGCCGCGCGCGACCATGTGATGGCCCAGACCCATGCCGGCGGCGTGACCATCAACGACTGCCTGTGGCATCTGGGCCAAGAAGACCAGCCCTTCGGTGGCGTCGGCGCCAGCGGCATGGGCTCGTACCACGGCGAGTGGGGCTTCCGCACCTTCAGCAAGGAGAAGCCGCTGTTCATCCAGTCGCGCTTCGCCGGCACCCGGCTGTTCCAGCCGCCGTATGGCCCCACCTTCGAGCGCCTGCTCGGCCTGTTGAAGAAGATCGTGTGATGAAGCGCCGCGGATTTTTGAAGTTGGGCGTGGGCGCCGCCGTCGTCATCGGCGTGGCCGGGGCGGGCGTGGCCCTCATCAAGCCGGGCCTGGTGGACGGCAAGCTGGGCCCCGGCGCGCGCAACGTGATGCGCGCCGCCGCGCAGGCCGTGCTGTCCGACCTGCTGCCGCCGCCGGGCGCCGCGCGCGACGCGGCACTGGCGCTGCAGCTGGACCGGCTGGACGCCTTCATCGCCGGCCTGCCCGCGCCCACGCGCAAGGAGCTGTCCGACGCGCTGGGCCTGCTGGCCACGGCGGCGGGCCGGTATGCGCTGGTGGGGCTGTCCAGCCCCTGGGCCACGGCCACCTTGTACGAGGTCCACGAGGCGCTCAACGCCATGCGCGTCTCCACGTCCGACACCAAGCAGCAGATTTATCACGCGCTGCGCGACCTGAACGCGGTCGCCTTCTTCAACGCGCCGGACAACTGGCGCAGCGTGGGCTATCCCGGCCCGGTGCAAATCCCATGAGCTCGATTCCCGACCCCATCGTCGACGGCCTGCAGCGTGGCTGGAAGGTGCATGGCGGCCCGCACGCTGCGCTGCCCGCCACGCTGGACTGTGACGTCGCCATCATCGGCAGCGGCGCCGGCGCCGGCATCACGGCCGAGATGCTGGCGCGTGCCGGGCTGAAGATCGTCATCGTCGAGGAAGGCCCGCTGCGCTCCAGCCGCCAGTTCAAGCAGCGCGAGACCGACGCCTACGGCCAGCTCTACCAGGAGGGCGGTGGCCGCAAGACCCAGGACCAGGTCGTCAACATCCTGCAGGGCCGCTGCGTGGGCGGCTCCACCACCGTCAACTGGACCGGCTCGTTCCGCACGCCACCCGATGCGCTTGCCTACTGGGGCGACAAGTTCGGCCTCACGGACTTCAACGAGGCGGCGATGGCGCCGTGGTTCGAGCAGGCTGAGCGGCGCCTGAACATCGCCGACTGGCAGACCGCGCCCAACGAGAACAACGACGTGCTGCGCCGCGGCGCGGAGAAGCTGGGCATCCCGACGAAGGTCGTGCGCCGCAACGTCAAGGGCTGCTGGAACCTCGGTTCCTGCGGCATGGGCTGCCCCACCAACGCCAAGCAGTCCATGCTGGTGAGCACTCTGCCGGTGGCGCTGGACCATGGCGCCACGCTGCTGGTGCAGACGCGCGCCGCAAGGGTCGAGCTGCAGGGCGACCGCGTCAGCGCGCTGGTGGCCGAGCCGGTCGCGCTGGACGGCGCCGTGACAGGCGCACCGGTGCGCATCACCGCCAAGCACTACGTCGTGGCCGGTGGCGCCATCAACTCGCCCGGGCTGCTGCTGCGCTCCAACGCACCGGACCCGCACGGCCTGCTGGGCAAGCGCACCTTCCTGCACCCGACGGCCGGCGGCTCGGCGCTGTTCGACCACGACGTCGCCGGCTGGGCCGGTGCGCCGCTGTCGGTGTTCTGCGACCACTTCCTGCACACCGGTCCGGTCGACGGCCCGGTGGGCTACAAGCTGGAGGTGGCGCCCGTGCACCCGACGTTCGCGATGGGCAATGGCGGCGGCATCGGCGCCGAGCTGGCTCAGCGCGCGAAGGACATGCCGCGCACGCAACTGATGATCGCGCTGCTGCGCGACGGCTTCCATGCCGACGCCGCCGGCGGCGCCGTCAAGCTGCGCAGCGACGGCTCGCCGGTGCTGGACTACGCGGTCACCGACTACCTGCTCGACGGCGTGCGCCGCGCCTACCTGACGATGGCCGAGATCCAGTTCGCGGCTGGCGCCCAGGCCGTGCGCCCCGTGCACGAGCTGGCCGCCAACTACGCGACGCTGGCCGAGGCCAAGGCCGGCATCGCGGGGCTGGCGATGAAGCCCTTCCTCGCCACCGTCGGCAGCGCGCACGTGATGGGCGGCTGCACGATGGCCGCCGACGCGGCCCGTGGCGTCGTGCGGCCGGACGGCCAGCACTGGCAGCTCGCCAACCTGTCGGTGCACGACGGCTCGCTGTTCCCCACCAGTCTGGGCGCCAACCCTCAGCTGACGGTCTACGGCCTGGCGACACGGCTGACGCACGGGCTGTTGCAGCGGCTGGGCGCCAAGACCGTGATACTGGCCTGATGCCTCTGCAGCTTTCCCGCCTGGCGCCGGTCCTGCTGGCCGCCGTTGCCCCGTTCTCCCACGCCCAGCCGCCGACCGCTGCCGAGCCCGCGGCGTCCGCCGCGTCTGCGCCCGCCGCAGCTCGTGTTGCCCGGCTGCGGGCCCAGTCGCTGCGCCCCGGCGGCACGGCCTACCCCGTCGAGCTGGCCGGGCAGGGCGTGCAGGGCACGGCCGATGTCTTCGTGAAGATTGCGCCCGACGGCACGCCGGCCGAGGTCAGGCTGCACGCGTCGTCGCGCTCCGCGGCGCTGGATGAGCTGGCGCTGACCTTCGTGCGCAGCCTGCGCTTCGGCGCCAAGTCGGGCGGCAGCGGCGCGCCGCTGCCCGACGTCATCGTGCCGGTGGAGTTCATGCGCGACACGGTGGAAGGGCTGGCGGCCAAGACCTGCGCCGAGTTCAATACCGACACGGCCTACTTCAAGGCCACCTTCCCCGAGACCGACCCGTCGCACATGCCGGTGGTGCGCATGACGACGGGCATGCTGCTGCTGGCCGGCATGCCGCGCCAGAGCGGCGAGGCGCTGGTGGCGCAGGCGAAGCAGCTCAATGCGGCAGCCGCCGGCATCGCGGCAGCCTGCGTGGCGGCGCCCGACGCGCTGTATTCGAAGGTGTTCGTCGAGCTGGTCAAGAAGGCCCGCTGAGCGCCTCGCCCCCGCGGCGGACGAGAATCGTCCGCATGCCCCTGCCACCTGTCATCACCCTGGCCACCGCGGCCGATGCCGGCGTGCTCGCCGCCTTCGCCGCTCAGGCGTTCACCGACACCTACCGCGGACTGGACGACGCGCAGGAGATTGCCGACTACGTCGCCGAGCACTTCACGCCCGACGTGATGGCCGGCGTCATCCTGGACCCGGCCTGCACGACGTGGCTGGCCCGCATCGACGGCCAGCTGGCCGGCTACGCCGTGCTGCGCGACAAGCCGGCGCCAGCCTGCGTGGCCGGGCCGTCGCCGCTGCAGCTGTGGCGGCTGTACCTGGGCCAGGGCTTCATCGGCCAGGGCCTGGGCGCGCAGCTGATGGGCGAGGTGCAGGCCCGGGCGCGCCAGCGCGGCGCGCGCACGCTGTGGCTGGGTGTCTACGATCGCAACGTGCGGGCCGTCGAGTTCTACCGGCGCTTCGGCTTCGCGCAGGTGGGCACCGACGAATTCCTGTTCGGCGGGCGCCCTTACACCGATCCCATCTATGCCACGCCGGTCATGGAGATTCCATGATCCAAGGTTCCTGCTTGTGTGGCGGCGTCCACTGGCGTTTCGACGGTCAGCCCGACGGCGCCACGGCCTGCAACTGCACTGCCTGCCGCCGCTACGGCACGCTGTGGGCCTACGACTACGTCGACGAAGGCATCCACGTGACCGGCCCCACGCAGGCCTATGTGCGCGGCACGGCGCTGGAGTTTCACTTCTGCCCCAGCTGCGGCTGCGTGACGCACTGGCGCGGCCTGCGGCTGGATGAGCAGGGCCGCCGGCGCATTGCCGTCAACCTGCGGCTGGCCGAGCCGGCTGCCGTGGCCGACATCCCCATTGACCACTTCGACGGTTTCGACACCTTCGACGACCTGCCGCGTGACGGGCGCTGCGTGAAGGACTATTGGTTTTAGGCGGCGCCTCCTCCAGCAGGCCGCTTCAGGTCGTCCCCCAAAACCGACGGTGAGGGTGACACCGATAATCCCGTCCCATGACGCCCGCCGCCCTGACCGGCCAGTTGCTCGCCTTCATCGCCCGTCTCATCACCGGCGCGCAGGGCCACTGGAAGGGCTGCCCGCCAAAAGCCGAGCAGCGCATCTACATCGCCAACCACCAGAGTCACTTCGACCTGGTGCTCATCTGGGCCGCCTTCCCCCACGAGCTGCGGGCCCAGACCCGCGCCATCGCCGCGCGCGACTACTGGACGAAAAGCGCCTTCCGGCGCTGGCTGACCACCGAGGTGTTCAACGCCATCTACGTCAGCCGCACGCGCGCCAACCCCGATGAAGACCCGCTGGAGCCGCTGGTCGAGGCGCTGACCCATGGCGACTCGCTGGTGATCTTTCCGGAGGGCACGCGCTCCAGCAAGGGCAACCCGCAGCCGTTCAAGAGCGGCATCTACCACCTGGCCCAGCAATTCCCGCATGTGCAGCTGATTCCCACCTGGATCGACAACGTGCAGCGCGTGATGCCCAAGGGCGAGGTCGTGCCTGTGCCCATCCTGTGCACCGTCACCTTCGGTGCGCCCATCCAGTTGCAGGATGGCGAGAGCAAGGCCGACTTTCTGTGCCGCGCCCGCGAGGCCGTCATGGAGCAGCGGCCCGACCCCGACTGGGTCGTGCCCGTCGAGGGAGAAGACTGATGCGCTGGCTCAAGTCCCTCAATGCCAGCGAGCAGGTGGCGCTGTTGTTCGTCGTGCTGTTCGGCTTCCTGCTGCTGCTCACGGTGGGTCTGTTCCTGAACTCGCTGCGCGAGCGAGCCAACGAGGACGCGCGCCGCCAATCTGAGCTGACCTGGGCCCGCGTGCGCCGCGACCTGCGCGCCGCGTGGATAGGCGGCTGCATGTTCTGGGTGGCCTGGATCTCCGGCCCGCTGGGCGCCACGCTGCTGTTCGCGCTGTTCTCGTTCCTGGCGCTGCGCGAGTTCATCACCCTCGTGCACACGCAGCGCAGCGACCACCGCACGCTCATCGTCGCGTTCTTCGTGCTGGTACCGGTGCAGTACATGCTGTGCGGCACGCGCTTCTTCGACCTGTTCACGGTGTTTCTGCCCGTCTACGGCTTCCTGGCGCTGCCCATCGTCAGCGCGTTGGCTGATGACCCGATGCGCTTCCTGGAGCGCAACGCCAAGATCCAGTGGGGTGTGATGGTCTGCGTCTACGGCCTGTCGCACGCACCGGCGCTGCTACTGCTGGACTTCCCCGGCTTCACCGGGCGCGGCGCCTTCCTGCTGTTCTTCCTTGTCATGGTGGTGGCTGCCTCGCAGATCGCGCAGGAGATCGCCACGCGCACGTTGCGCCGCCGGCCTGTGGCGCGGCGCATCAGCCGCAGCTTCTCGATGCGAGCCTGGTGGATAGGCACGCTGACCGGCTCGCTGGCCGGCGCGCTGCTGTACTGGATCACGCCGTTCAAGGCCGGCCAGGCGCTGGTGATGGCCTTTCTGGCCGCTGCCGCGGCGGGCTTCGGCGGGCTCGTGATGAAGGCGCTGAAGAAGGACGCCGGCGTGCGCTACTGGGGCAACAGCAGCTCCATCACCGGCGCCGTGGGCCTGCTGGACCGCATTGCCGTGCTGTGCTTTGCAGCGCCGGTGTTCTTCCATTCGGTGCGCTGGTATTTCCAGCTGCCGCTGGGGTACCGCTGAATGAAGACCGCTGGCAATCACAGCACCGTAGGGCGGGTCGAGACCCGCCGTTTCGTCCCACCCTCCTTGCCGGACGGTGCCTTCGCACACACCAACGCATGGCGGGTCGTGACCCGCCCTACAGGCTTGGCATGAGGATTCTCGGCATCGACCCGGGCCTGCAGACCACCGGCTTCGGCGTCATCGACGCCGACGGCCCGCGGCTGGCCTACGTGGCCAGCGGCACCATCAAGACCAGCGGCGTCGCCGTGGGCGACCTGCCGGCGCGGCTCAAGATCCTGTTCGACGGCATCCGTGAGGTCAGCGCCCGCTACCAGCCGCAGTGCGCCGCAGTGGAGATCGTGTTCGTCAACGTGAACCCTCAGTCCACGCTGCTGCTGGGCCAGGCCCGTGGCGCGGCGATCACGGCGCTGGTGTCGGCGGAACTGCCGGTCAGCGAGTACACCGCGCTGCAGATGAAGAAGGCCATCGCCGGCAACGGCCACGCAAAAAAGGAGCAGATCCAGGCCATGGTGCAGCGGCTGCTGAACCTGCCCGGCGTGCCCGGCAAGGACGCTGCCGACGCGCTGGGCCTGGCCATCATGCACGCCCATGCAAGCGTGACGTTCAACGCCATGAGCCGCAGCACGACGCTGCAGCGGCGCCAGCATGCGCAGTTCAAGGGCAGTCGGACGTACTGAATGAAAAACGGCCCGCAGCAGCGGGCCGTTTTGACGCGGCGTGCGTGGCGCTCAGGCGGCCTTGCGGCGGCGAGCCATCCAGCCCACCAGACCCAGGCCGCCCAGCATCAGGGCGTAGGTCTGGGGTTCGGGGACGGGTGTGGCGACGAAGGCGGTCGTGTTGGGGACTGCGGTGGTAAAGACGCCGTCACCGTTGATGGTCCAGTTGGCCTTGTCGGCCACCAGGGCCTTGTAGCCGGCAACGGTGGTTTGGCCCGCGCGTGCGCCCGTGTACTGAGCCCAGTCCGAGCCCGACGACACACCGAGCTCGAAGGCGCTCGTCGTCAGGCTGGTGCCTGTCAGCACGCCGGTTGCCGCTGCACCAAACGACGAGCTGGCGATGGCCGCCAGAAAGGTGGTCGGGCTGGTGGCGGAGCCGATGTAGGCGAAGAGGCTGTCAGGGCTGGCGCTGAGGTCGAGGCTGCCCGCGTTCGGGATGCCGGTCACTGCGCTCAAGGTGCCCAGGGACGCGGCCCGTGAGCTGTTCTGAATGCTTGAGAAACGGATGACCGTGCCCGCCGCGATCGTGCCGGTGCCGCTGTTCCAGCTCTGGTAGCCCTCGCCGGTGTTGAAGGCGCTGCCTTGCCACTCGTTGTCGGAGAAGTAGATGGTGGTGTTCGCCGCGATGTCGACGAAGGTCACGAAGGACCAGCCTTTCTCGTCGGCATTGAACGATGTGAAGGCGATGTCGCCCGCAGTGAGCGCGGCATGCGCCGGCAGCGCAGCCAGGGCGGCCAGTGCGAGGGCGGTCAGGGACTTGGTCATCAATGAAATCTCCCAGGTTGAAGTGCGTGTCGAAAACGGATCAGGCCTTGCGGCGGCGGGCCATCCAGCCGACGAGACCCAGGCCGCCCAGCATCAGCGCGTAGGACTCGGGCTCGGGGACGGCGGAGATCGTGAAGCTGCCGGTGGCGAACTTCTGGTCAGCTGCGGTGTAGTCCAGCGTGCCTTCGAACGCGCCAATGAAGCCCGTGGTCACGTTCAAGGACGCGCCGTCGCTGCCGGTCCACAGGTACTGCAAACCGGTGAACTGGCCGTTGTCGAAGTAGACCGACGGCGCGGTACCCGCCAGCGTGTAGGTCTGGGCGCCGACGGTGAGGCGGAAGGCGGTCAGTGGCACGTCGCCCGTGAAACTGGCGGTCGGCAGGTCCAGCGAGAACTGGCCCGAGAAGGTTTGACCGCTCAGGCCAACGATGTCGGAGAACGTGATGCTGCCGTCGACGCGGAAGTCTGCGGCGGAGGCGGCGGCGCAGGCCAGCGTGAGGACGGCGGCAGCCAGGGGCTTGCGAAGGGTGTGGAGGTGGTTCATGACAAGCTTCGGTTCGAAGAGGGGAGGGCGGCTCAGAACTGGAAGCTGCTGGCGTTCAGCGATGCGCAGCCCACGTTCTTCAGCAGCAGCAGGGGGCGGCGCGGCAGCGGGCCGGTCGTGTCGGCGTCCATGGAGATCAGTGCATCGCCGACACCGCTTCGCAGGCAGGTGACCTGGCCGGTGGCCAGCGGGTTGGCGGCCGTGATGCCGGCGGTGCTCATCACCGCGCGCAGGTTGATGAGGTCCGTGCCGGGCGTGAAGTCCGTGATCGTGGCGCCACCGGAGAAGCTGGCGCTGAACGCGAACTGGTCGCGACCTGCGCCACCGGTCAGCGTCGGGCGCAGTGCCCCCACCGTGATCAGGTCATCCCCCGCCGTGCCCGCCACCGTCGTGCTGGCGGCCGTGATGTAGGCGTTGTAGAGGTTCAGGCCCATTACCACCGGGTCGTGGTCGGACGAGCGGTACACGCTGGCCTCATACGGGTCCGGGGCGCAGGTGGCGCAGGCGGGCTGCTTGAACTCCAGGTTGTAGTCGTGGGCAACCGACTCGTCGGCATTGATGTGCCACTCGGTCGCGCTGCTGACCTTGGGCGACAGCGACGAGGTCGTGATGGCGTGGTCCAGGCGACCGGCGGCGCCATCGAACACGTAGGAGTAGCCCAGCGTGTTGAAGCGGCCGATCTGGTCCACGAAGCCGTTGTCGGTCAGGCGGGTGATGGGGTCTTCCATGCCATAGGCATTGAAGTCGCCCACCAGCACCACGTCGTTGCTGCCGCTGCTGGTCTGCAGCGAGGCGACGAAGCTTTGCAGGCGGGAGGCCTGCTTCACGCGCGTGGCGGTGTAGCAGCTCTGGCCGTCACCCTGGTCCAGGTCCAGACCGGTGGCGCTGCCGCAGCCCTTGGACTTCAGGTGGTTGACCACCAGCGTGAACTTCTGGCCGTTGGCCAGCGTGAAGCTCTGGGCCACGGTCGGGCGGTTGTTGACCGAGTCCGTGTCGAT
The DNA here is from genome assembly GCF_043555875.1 of Pelomonas margarita. Lineage (NCBI taxonomy): Bacteria > Pseudomonadati > Pseudomonadota > Betaproteobacteria > Burkholderiales > Sphaerotilaceae > Roseateles > Pelomonas margarita. Next base: position 64,478 of record NZ_JBIGHW010000012.1, read on the forward strand.
CACCGAGACGCCAGCCGGCGTGAGCTTGGCGGGCTTGTAGATGATCATGTTCTTGATGGCATCCGTGCCCACCGCACCGGCGGCGGAGCCCGACACGACGGCATAGGTGCCAGCGCCCACCTTGGCGTTCAGCGCGGCCACCAAGTTCAGCGGCGCGATGGCGTTGTTCTGGATTTCCATCAGGCCCACGGCGTCGGCGTCGATGGCGCTGAGCGCGGCGACGATCTTGGCCTGCTGGCGGTTGAACTCCGCCAGGTTGTTGGCGCCACGGCATTCGCCAGCGCAGGGCTGGGCACTGGCGCCCGCACCGTCAGCCGTCTGGCCGTTGGTGAAGGTCGTGAAGTAGTTCAGCACGTTGAAGCTGGCCAGCTTCACGTTGCCGCCCACGGCCGGCGGCGTGGTGGTGCGCGGGTTGGTCTGTGCGTACTGCAGCGAGGTGTTGAGCTGCGGCACGATGCGGTAGGCGCCCGGCGCGCCGGTGCTGGTGGTCGTGGGGCCGAAGTCGATCACGCCGGTGATGGTGCCGATCGTGTCGCCGCCGCGCAGCGCGCCGGTGGGGCCGGTGAAGGGCGTCGGGCTCACGTTCTGAAGCGTGCTGCCGTCTTCCAGCACGATCAGGCGGGCTGCGTTGTCGGCGGCCAGGGCCTTGGCGGCCTCGCTGCCCGGGCGGTACTTGTTGGTGGGCGTTTCCAGCCGGCCACCGGCCGACAGCGTCAGCTGGCCATAGCGGGCCTGGAAGGAGTTCTGGCCGACGGTCAGCGGGCCGGCCAGCGTGACCAGCATGCCCTCATAACGCTCCAGGCCGCCGGTGACGGGCAGGCTGATCGGCGTGGGGGCGATGCTCTGGCCAGGGTTCACCAGCGTGATGCCGGTGACGGTGCCGATCTGCGTCACGGTGCCGCCACCGGTCGAGAACTCGGTGACCGTGCCGGCCACACGCACCAGCTGGTTCAGGGCGACGGTGGGCGCTGTGCTTGTGAACACGAAGATGCCATCCGACGTGGCCGGGTTGCCATCGCCCACGGCGGCCTGCATGTAGAAGCCGGTGTTGGTCAGGCGGGTCACGACGCCTTCGGTCGTGATGGCCGCGCCGCTCAGCGGGCTGGTGGCGCCGCTGCCCTGGATCTCGTAGATCGGCTTGAAGGCGCCGGGCGCGGGGGCTGGGCCGGGGGCGGGCGCGGGCGCCGGGCCGGGGGCCGCCGCGGTGCAGACGGCGTAGGCGCTGCTGCTGTTGCGCGGGGTCGGCACGCCGTTGGCGAAGTCAGTGCTGTTGTTGCCGTTGTCGGTGCAACCTGCGTCGGCACGCAGCAAGGCGAAGCCGTTGTTGGTCGGCGCCGGTGCGGGCGAGATCTCGGAGCAGTTGGCCGTCGTGCCGAAGCCGACGAGGTCCTTGATGCTGGCGTCAGACGGGCAGGTGACAGCGGCCAACGCCGTCGTGCTGTTGACCAGGGCCAGCTTGGCGGCGCTGCCGCTCATGTCGAAGCCGAACGTGAGATCGGGCGCGGGCAGGTCGACGCCCGCAGGCGTGGTGCTGGCACTGAGCCCGTTGCCGAACTTCACCAGCAGGTATTGACCAGGCTGCAGCGTGCCGGTGAGGTTGAATTTCTGGTTGGCCCAGCTGGTGCCCGCAGCGGACGAGTACTGCAGCGACCAGGTGCTCATGTCGACCGCCGATGCGCCGGCATTGCGGATCTCGACGAAATCATTCTTGTAAACCGCGCTGGCACGACCGCCGCCACCGTAGATCTGGCTGATGAGCGGGCCGTCGGCCGCGAACACGGAGGGCGCCGCAAAGGCCGCAGCAAGAAGGGCTACCAGGGGTCGGAGTTGCATGACGGGTTAGTAAGAATTGGCCGAAACGGGGCGGATGGTAGGGATGCTTGATGACGATTTGATCCACCGTGTTCACGGGGGTGTCATCGGGCATGATCCCCACCGATGTCGCCTGCACTGCTTTTGCTCGGGGTTATTGCCTACTTTGCCGGGCTGCTGGTGCTGGCGCGGTGCGTCGCGCACGGTGCTGGTGCTGCGGGTTTCTACGTGGGGGCTAGGGAAAGTCCCTGGCCGGTCGTCGCGTTCGGGATGGTCGGGACCTCGCTGTCCGGCGTCACCTTCATCAGCGTGCCCGGCTCGGTGGCGGCCAGCGGCTTCAGCTACCTGCAGGTCACGCTGGGCTATGTGGCCGGCTACGTGGCCATCGCCTTCGTGCTGCTGCCGGCCTACCACCGGCTGCGCGTCACCTCCATCTATGAGCTGCTTGGTGAGCGTTTGGGGCCGGGCGCACGGCGGCTGGGCGCGGCCTATTTCATCCTCAGCCGCACGGTGGGCGCGACAGCACGGCTCTACCTCGTCGTGCAGGTGCTGTACCTGCTGATGCTGCAGCCGCTGGGCGTGCCCTTCGCCGCGGGTGCGGCCGTGGTGCTGGCGATGATCCTGCTCTACACCGTGGACGGCGGCGTGAAGGCGCTGGTGTGGACGGACACGCTGCAGACCGCCGGCATGCTGACGGGCTTGGTCGTCTGCATCGCGCTGCTATGGCGGCCCGATGCGCTGGCGCAGCTGGACGCCGCCGGCCTGAGCCGTGTGTGGGTGGGCGACCCGCTGTCCCGCGACTTCTCCGTGAAGGCGCTGCTGGCCGGCATGTTCATCGCCATCGCGATGACGGGGCTGGACCAGGAAATGATGCAGAAGAGCCTGTCCGTCGCGAAGCTGCGCGACGCGCAGAAGAACCTGCTGCTGCTGGCCGTGCTGCTGGTCGTCGTCATCGGCGCCTTCCTGCTGCTGGGAGGGCTGCTCACGCTGTTCGCCCGCGAGCACGGGCTGGCGGCCACCGGCGACGCGCTGTTCCCCGCCGTCGTCATGCAGCACCTGCCGGCCTGGGTGCAGGTGGTGTTCGTGCTGGCGCTGGTGTCGGCCCTGCTGCCCAGCGCCGACGGCGCGCTGACCGCGCTGACAGCCAGCACCTGTCTGGACCTGCTGCGCGTGAGCCAGGACGACACCCGCACCCGGCGCCGCGTGCACCTGGGCTTCGCGGTGCTGTTCCTGTTGCTCGTGCTGGGCTTCAAGGCGCTGGACAACGCGAGCATGGTGTTCCTGATCCTCAAGCTCGCGGGCTACACCTACGGCCCGCTGCTGGGGCTGTTCGCGTTCGCGCTGTTCACGCCGCGGCCGGTGTCAGGTCGTGCGCTGGTGGCGGTGTGCGTGGCGGCGCCGCTGCTGTGCGCGGTGGTGGACTTCGGGCAGCCTTGGGGTGGGTGGCAGATTGGGTTGGAGCTGTTGCTGCTCAACGGGCTGCTGACATGGGCGGGTCTGTGGACGCTTGCCCAGCGGCGACACTGACAGCGCCATGCCCGTTGCGCCGCCGCTCCTGCAGCAATCCCTTTTTCGCCTGCTCACCGCCTTCGTGCGCGAGCACTGGCGCGCCTATGCCTCGGCCGGCGCGATGCTCACGTGCATCGCCTCGCTGACGGTCTGGATTCCGCGCCAGGTGGGCCATGTCGTCGACGACCTCGTGGCCGGTGGGCTGCACGGCGCGGCGCTGATCGAACAACTGGGCCTGCTTATCGCCGCGGGTCTCGTCATCTACCTGCTGCGCGTGGGCTGGCGGCTCACGCTGTTCAAGGCGGCCTACCGGCTCGGCGCGCGGCTGCGCACGCGGCTGTTCGGGCGGCTGGCGCTGCAGGGGCCGGCCTATTTCCAGCAGCAGCGCACCGGTGACCTGATGGCGCTGGCCACCAACGACATCGACACCGTCGAGATGGCCGCCGGCGAGGCGATGTTGGCGGGCTTCGACGGCACGCAGACGCTGCTGCTGGTGCTGGCGATGATGACGCTGTCCATCGACTGGCGGCTCGGCCTGGCCGCGCTGCTGCCGTTCCCGCTGATGGGGCTGGCGTTCTGGTGGATCAGCAAGCATCTGCACGAGGCCGCGCAGGACTCGCTGACCCGCTTTGGTGACCTCAACCAGCAGGTGCAGGAGAGCCTGGCCGGCGTGCGCACGTTGCGGGCGCTGGGCCTGGTGGACCGCAGCCGCCAGCGCTTCGGCGTGCTGGCCGACAGCGCCGCCGAGGCGGCCTTCCGCTCGCAGCGCTGGGAGGCCGCCTACGAGCCGGCGGTGGGCATGACGCTGGCGGCGGCCTACGCCATCGCGCTGGCCATGGGCGGCTGGCTGGTGGCGCAGGGCGAGATCACCATCGGCCAGCTGACCGCGTTCACGATGTACCTGGGCCAGCTGATCTGGCCCATGTTCGCGGCGGGCTGGGTGTTGTCGCTGCTGGAGCGCGGCCGCGCCGCCTGGGCGCGGCTGGCGCCGGTGCTGGATGCGCCGCTGACGCTGGCCGATGCGGGCCGGGCCGCGCTGCCGGCCGGCGCGACGCTGAAGGCCGAGGGGCTGAGCTTCCGGTTCCCGGGCGCGAAGCGGCCAGCGCTGGACGGCGTGGACCTGACGCTCGCGCCCGGCCGCACGCTGGGCATCGTCGGCGCCACCGGCGCCGGCAAGTCCACGTTCGTGCGGCTGCTGCTGCGCCAGGCGGAGCCCGACGCAGGCCGGCTGCTGCTCGCCGACGTGCCATTGCCGGACCTGCCGCTGGCCACGCTGCGCCGTCACATTGCCTGGGTGCCGCAGGAGCCCTTCCTGTTCTCTGCGTCGGTGGCCGACAACATCGCGCTGGCAAGACCTGGCGCCACGCCGGCCGACATCGAGGCCGCCGCCCGCTTGGCCGCCGTGCACGACGACATCGCCCGGCTGCCCCACGGCTACGCGACGGAGGTGGGCGAGCGCGGCGTGACGCTGTCCGGCGGCCAGCGCCAGCGCGTGGCGATTGCCCGAGCGTTGTTGAGCGATTCACCCTTGCTGGTGCTGGACGACGCGCTGTCGGCTGTCGACACCGGCACCGAGACGGCCATCCTCGATCACCTGCGCGAGCTGCGTGCTGCGCGGCCCGACCGCAGCGTCATCGTCATCGCGCACCGGCTGTCAGCGGTGATGGACGCCGACGAGGTCATCGTGCTGAAGCAGGGCCACATCATCGAGCGCGGCACGCATGCGCAGCTGCTGGAGCTGGGTGGCTGGTACGCGTCGCAGTGGCGCTATCAACAGATCGAGGCCAGCCTTGAAGCCGAGTAAGCCGACCGAGAAGCCCTGGCAAAGCATCGGCCTGCTGATGGACTCGGCGGCGCCCGAGCGCCCGCAGCTGATCCGCGGCGGCCTGTGGCTGCTGCTGGCGGCCGCGCTGGAGGCGCTGGGCCCCATCCTCGGCAAGCGCTATATCGACCACCACCTGCTGCCCGCCCACTACGACCTCGGCGCCATGGCCGCGCTGCTGGCGTCGGTGCTGCTGACCGGCTGGGCGGCGAGCTGGATCCGCTACGCGCAGCTGTCGCGCATGGCCGGCGTGGCTCGGCGCTCGGTGCTGCGGCTGCGCGAGCGGGTCTACGCGCATGTGCTGGCGCTGCCCATGGCCTTCTTCGACAAGGCCATCACCGGCCAGCTCGTCAGCCGCGTCACCAACGACACCGAGGCGGTGAACCAGCTCTACCGGCAGGTGCTGTACGTGATGCTGGATTCAAGCATCGTCGTCGCCGGTTCTCTGGTGGCGATGGCCTTCTTGGACTGGCGGCTGATGCTCATCGTCGCGACGCTGGTGCCGGCCATGGTCGGCATCATCCTGGGCTACCAAAAGCTCTCCGCGCCGGCCGTGGCGCGCACGCGCCAGCTGCGCAGCGACATCAACGCGCAGATGGCCGAGAGCATGGCCGGCATGGCGGTGCTGCAGGCAGCCGGTGCTGCCGGGCGCTTCGGCGAGCGCTTCGAGGCGGTGAACGCCGAGCACCGGCTGTCGCGCATCGCCGAGCTGCGCGCCAACGCGTGGCTGCTGCGCCCGGCGCTGGACCTGCTGAACGTGCTGCTGCTCGTCACCGTCATCTACGGCTTCGGCCGGCGCGAGCTGTCGGGGCTGGAAGTGGGGCTGCTCTACGCCTTCCTGTCCTACATCGCCCGCGTCGTCGAGCCGCTGATCCAGATCACCATGCAGTTCGGCCAGCTGCAGCAGGCCATGGTGGCCGCGTCGCGCGTGCGGGCGTTGCTGGAGGAGGATGAGCACCGGGGCATGGACCCGATCAGGCAGAACGGTGCGCCCATCACGCGCGGCGAGATCCGCGTCGAGGCCCTGAGCTTTGGCTACGACCCCGCGCGGCCGGTGCTGCACGGGCTGGACGTGGACATCCCGGCCGGCAGCTTCACCGGCATCGTGGGCCACACTGGCAGCGGCAAGAGCACGCTGCTGTCGCTGCTGCTGCGCTTCTACACCGCGCAGCAGGGTCGCATCACCATCGACGGCCAGCCGCTGCATGCGGTGCCCGACGCGGCGTTTCGCGACGCATTGGGCCTGGTGCCGCAGGAGGCGACGCTGATGGCGGCCAGCGTGCGCGAGAACATCGCGATGGGCCGGCCCGGCATCAGCGATGCGGCCGTCGAGGACGCGGCAAAGGCGGCCCGCGCGCATGACTTCATCCTGGCCCTGCCGCAGGGCTACGACACCCGGCTGGGCGAAGGCGGCGCGCGCGTCTCCAGCGGCCAGAAGCAGCTGTTGGCCATGGCCCGCGCGTTGGCCGGCGCGCCGCGCCTGCTGTTTCTGGACGAGGCCACCAGCAACGTCGACAGCGAGACCGAGGCCCGTCTGGGCGAGGCGCTGGCCGCGCTGCATGGCCGCGTGACCGTCATCGCCGTCGCGCACCGGCTGTCCACCATCCGCGCAGCCGACCAGATCCTGGTGCTCAACCACGGCCGGCTGCAGGAGCGCGGCCCGCACGAGGCGCTGATGGCGCTGGATGGCGGCCTGTATCGCCGGTTGGTGGAGCTGCAGACGCTGGAAGAAGCGCCTAGCGAACCAGAGGCCGGATCTTCGTGAAGCCACCGTCCACCGGCAGCACCTGGCCGGTGAGGCGCGCGGCGGCGTCGGACAGTAGCCAGGCCATCACGTTGGCCACCTCGTCGGCGGTCTGCACGCCGCCCAGCGGGTATTGCTTGGCCGCGCCCTCGCGCATGGCGGGCTGCTTGAGCATGGCGGCGGTCATGGGCGTGTCGGTCATGCCGGGCGCCACGGCGTTGATACGCAGCCCCTGAGCCGCGCAGCTGGCCGCCGCGCTGCGCACCAGCGCCTCGATGCCGCCCTTGGCCGCCGCGATGGCCTCGTGGTTGGCCACGCCGATGCTGGCCACCACCGAGCTCACCAGCACCGCCGCGCCCGGCTGCGGCGGCTCGCGCAGCGCCTCCACCCAGGCGCCCAGCATGTAGAGCGCGCTGTCGAGGTTGACGCGCAGCACCTCGCGCACTTGCTCGGGCTTGCTGCGGTGCAGTGGTGCGATCAGCGTGCTGCCCACGCAGTGGGCCAGCCGCGTGGGCGTGCCCAGCGCATCGCGGCAGGCCGCGATGGCTGCAGAGGCGCCTTCGGGCGTGGTGGTGTCGGCGGCGATGTGCAGCTGGGCTGGCACATCGGCCAGCGTGGCGGCGTCGCGGCCGACAGCGGCCACTTGCCAGCCCTGGGCCTGCAGCTGAACGCACAGCGCGCGGCCGATGCCGCCGCGGGCGCCGGTGACGAGAGCGATGGAAGTCATGGGCGGGTCTCCGGTGATGGGCGGGCAAAGCTCGCCAGGTAGTTGACCGAGGTGTCGCGCGTCCAGCGCGCGCGATGCAGCACCGGCAGGTAGCGCATGCCCAGGCGCTGCAGCGGCCGCAGGCCGGCTTGGGCGGCGGCGGCCTCCAGCTCGTGGGGCGTGACGAACTGGCGCCAGCGGTGCGTGCCGATGGGCAGCACGCGCAGCAGGTACTCGGCCGCCACGATGGCCAGCAGCCAGCTGCGCGCGGTGCGGTTGATCGTGGAGGCGACCAGCAGCCCGCCCGGCGCGACGGCGGCGGCGACCTGCGCGAGGAAGGCGGGCACGTCGTCCACATGCTCCACCACCTCCAGTGCCAGCACGAGGTCGAAGCGTTCGTCGTGCGCCAGCGCCGCAGCCGGATCGCCATGGCGGTAGTCCAGCCGGGTGGCCACCGCGGGGTCAAGATCCGCATGGCGTCGCGCAGCGCCGATGTTGCCGGCTGAGGCATCGATGCCAACGACGCTCGCGCCCTCGCGGGCCAGCGCCTCGCTCATCAGCCCGCCGCCGCAGCCCACGTCCAGCACGCGCAGTCCGGCCAGTGGCCGGCCGAAGTGGCGCTCGGCGGCCTCGCGCACCCAGCGCCCGCGCAGGGCCTGCGTGACGTGCAGCGGCCGCATCGGGCCGCGGGCATCCCACCAGGTGGCGCTCCAGGCGTCGTAGCGGGCGACCTCGTCCGGGCGAACGGTGCTCACGGACGGTGTGTCAGACATGGCGGCACACGGCAACGGCGACGGCCGAGCCCGCGCCCACGAGGCGGCACCAGGCCCGCATCAGCAGGCTGGGCGGCCCGGCGAGCGCGGCGGCTTCATCGCGGTGGTTGACCTCGTCGCGTCGGCAGCCGTCCAGCAGCTCGCGCAGCGGCGCCCAAGCGGGCAGGCCGGTCAGGTGGTCGACCTGGGCTTGGTAATGCTGGTCGACAAAGCTTTCCACCGCCGCGACGGTGCCGTACACCGCACGCGGCCCGGCCAGCGCGGGCAGGGCGCCGGTCAGCCAGCCGGCCGCGCGCCACAGCAGCAACAGCCGGCTGTGTTCCGCTGTGGGCAGGCAGGCCTCGATGAGGCCGAGGTGGCGGCGTTCGGTGGCCAGGTGGCGCTGTGCGAAGGCGCGCAGGCCCGGGTCGCGGCTCACGGCCAGCACGCCGCGGTAGATCCACACCGCGCCGGTCTCGCCGGCCTGGTCGCTGCGCAGGTCGGCTACCAGCGCGGTGGGCATGGCGGCCGGCGTCCAGACGGCGCTCATACTGCCGGGCGCCACAGCCGGCGCAGCCGCAGGAAGGCGCCGTAGGCGAGGTCCAGCAGGCGCACGAGCGGCGGGCGGTCCAGCAGCCGGGCCAGGCCGGCGAGCCCGGGGTGCTGGGGTAGGGCGGTCCACATCGCCAGGAAAGCGGCCGCGCCGTGAACGAGGCGCCCATCCGGCTGGCGCAGGTGCAGCCGTGCCAGCGCCGCATCGCGGGCCAGCTCGGGGCCGAATGCGTCGTCCGGGCAGTCACTGGCGTCCACCCAGCACAGGGCGTCAGCGCCAGCGCCGCGCTGGTAGACGGCGATCTCGCGCCTGCACACGGGGCAGGCCCCGTCAAAGTAGACGGTGGGCTTGTCGGTGGTCGAGGGCGATGTCATGGCCCGGGATGCTGCCTGCAGACGGGGAACCCCATGGCGAGCTCGGGAATCCGGGCCGTGCTGACCTGCATCAAGGCTGTGCCCGCGCTCCGCCCCTAGGCTGCGCGGCCATGAACGACCTCGTACGCCCTGAGCCCCAAGTTGTTATCTGCGGAGCCGGCCCGGCTGGCCTTGCGCTGGCCTGCGCGCTGCATGACCGCGGCCTGGCTGTCCAAGTGCTTGAGCAGGCCGACGAGTCGACCCTCGCCGCGCCGGCCAATGACGGCCGCGAGATTGCGCTGACGCACCGCTCGCGCCGCGTGCTGGAAGGCCTGGGCCTGTGGCAGCGCCTGCCCGACATCGCGCCACTGCGCCGCGCCAGCGTGCGCTCCAGCGGCTCGTCCACGGCGCTGCCGTTCGAGGCTCCGGGGCAGGACCTGGGCTGGCTGGTGTCCAACCACCTGCTGCGCGCGGCGGCCTGGGCCGGTGCGCGCGAGCGCGGCGTGCCGGTGTTGTGCGGCCGCACGGTCACGGGCTTCGAGGCCGACGCGCAACGGGCGCGCGTGCGCACCCGCTGTGGCGAGGTGCATGCGGCGCCGCTGGTCGTCGCGGCGGACAGCCGCTTCTCCACGCTGCGCCGGCTGGCTGGCCTCGGAGCGCGCCACCGCGACTTCGGTCGGAGCGCGCTGCTGGTGCCGCTGGCGCACGAGGTGGACCACGGCGGCCTGGCGCAGGAGTGCTTTCTGCAGGGCCACACGCTGGCGTTGCTGCCGATGAACGGCCAGCGTAGCTCTGCCGTGTGGACCGTGGCGAACGCCGAGCTGCCGCGCCTGGCCGCGATGGACGATGCCGCGCTGGCCGCTGCCATCACCCACGCCGCCGACGGCCGCCTGGGCGCGATGCGGGTGGCGGGTGCGCGCCACGTCTACCCGCTGGTGGCGGTGTGGGCGGAGCGCTTCGTCGCGCCACGGTTCGCGCTGATCGGCGATGCGGCCGTGGGCATGCACCCGGTGACGGCGCATGGCTACAACCTCGGGCTGTACGGCATCGAGGCGCTGTCACGCCGGCTGGATGCGGCGGGTGATGCGGGCGCGCCCGGCCCGCTGCAGGCCTACGAGGCTGAGCACCGCCGCGCGGCCGGGCCGCTGTACGCGGGCACGAACGCGCTGGTGCGCTTCTTCACGGACGACCGCGCGCCGGTGCTGGCGCTGCGGCGGGCGGTCATCGACCTGGCCCGACACGTGCCGCCGCTGCGCACAGCGATCACGCGGCGGCTGGTGGACGCCTGAGGTCTTAGCGGGCGCGGGCTTCCAGCACGCTGAGGCTGCCGCGCAGGCTGCGCAGGGCCTGCTCGGTGCGGGTCTCGTGCGGTGCGGGCAGCAGGCGGGCTTCGTGGTCTGCCAGCAGGTCTTCGCGCAGCGTCAGCCCGGCGCGGGCCAGGCGAGGTGCCAGCAGCGCCGCGCGCTGGCGCAGCAGCTCGCGCGTGGCTTGGTAGGCGTGTTCGGCGAGGTGGCGGCGCTGGCGGTAGCTGAAGGTGTTGGCGAGGAAGAACTCGGCGTCGCGCGGGTTGGGTTCCACGAGCACGATGTCGGTCTGCGGGTGGCTCAGCTCGTAGCCGCGCAGGCCCAGCTCCAGCCGTGAGTGGATCAGCGAGCGGAAGGTCTGCGACAGCACCAGCGGCAGCCCCCCGTCCACCAGCCGGTGGATGTGCGGTTGCAACGCGCGGCCAGCCGGGCGGCCCAGCTTGCGCGCCAGGCCGCGGGCGCGGCGGGAGCGGTCTTCGCGTGCGGTGGAGCGGCGGTCGCTGGCATAAGGCACCAGCGGGTTCAGGCAGATCAGCAGGTCAAGCCCGCGGTCCAGCAGTACGGAGGCGTGCAGCGTCTTCTTCAGTGCGCCATCCACGTAATGCCGGCCGCCGATCTGCACCGGCGGGAACAGCCCCGGCAGCGCGGCGCTGGCCTGCACGGCGCGCGAGATGGGCACATGGTCCCAGCCCGGCGCGCCGAAGGGCACGGCCTCGCCGCTGTCCAGGTCGGTGGCCACCAGCACCAGCGGGCGGCGCAGGCGGCGGAAGTCGTTGCTGCGGCCGGGCTGGGTCAGCACGCGGGTCAGCGCCTCGCCAAAGCGCTCGCTGCTGAGCAGGCCGGTGGGCAGCACGCGGCCCAGCCGCTCCAGTGCCCCGAGCCGCGAGCGGCCTTCCAGCAGCACCTCTCGCGCCGCGTCGGCCATCAGGCCCGGCAGCAGGCGCAGGCGTTGGCCCAGTTCAGACCAGGCCGGCTGCAGCAGCTCGGCGGGGTCGAAGCGGTCGGGCGCCTCGGCGGTGTTTTCGATGAAGGCGGCACAGAGCTGGCGCGGCGTCATGCCATTGGCCAAGCCGGCCGCGATGAAGCCGCCTGCGCTGACGCCGATGTAGCCGTCGCAGGCGGTGAAGTCCAGGCCGTCAATGGCCTCTTCAAGGGCGCACAGCGCGCCCACTTCGTAGATGGCTCCGAGCGGGCCACCGCCCGCCAGGGCCAGGCCGATGCGTGGCTGGCTCATGGGCGGGATGCGTCAGCCCGTGCTCAGGCCTGAGCAGTGGGCTCGGCCTTGGGGGCCGGGGCGGCGGCCTTGGGGGCAGCGGCCTTCTTGGCGGCCGGGGCTTTCTTGGCCGGGGCAGCCTTCTTGGCAGGGGCCACCGGCTTGGCGGCAGCGACCTTCTTGGCCGGCGCGGCAACAGCCTTCTTGGCGGCCGGGGCCGGCTTGGCGGCAGCTGCCTTGGCGGCGGGCTTGGCCGCCGGCTTCTTGGCGGACTTCTTGGCCGGCTCCACGCCGGTGGCCACGGCCAGGGCGTCGATGCGCTTGATCAGCGCGTCGATGTCGCCCTTGGTGGGCACGCCCAGGCCCTGCAGCGCCTTGGCGACGCGGGCTTCGAAGATGGTTTCCAGCTTGTCCCATTGCTGGCCGGCCTTGGCGCCGACGTCGCTGGCGACACCGCTGACCTTGCTGGCCACGGCGCTGAGCTTTTCTTCAGCGGCGGATTGGGTCTTCTTCTGCAATTTCAGTCCTTCGGAGACGAGGGCCTCGAAGACCTTGGAGCCTTCGCCCTGGGCCTTGGCGAAGGAGGCGAGACCGGCGGCCCAGATCTGCTGGGCGCTGTCCTTGACGTTCTGAGCCATCGCGCTGTCGAGCAGGCCGGCCGGGAAGCCGGTGGCGGCTGCCGCCTTCTTCTTGTCAGCCATCTTCTGGAGCTTCTTGACCATGGGTGTCCTTTCGAATGTGCGGGTTCGCGAAGCCACTGTAGCCGCGACCCGCCATGCTGGCGCGGCGATTCCTAGTGGTTGGGCTCTATGCCGGGCCCCGGGAAAGTGCGCACCGGCCGGCTGCGGAGCGTGGTGAAGAATCAGGCGACCGCCCCCAAGATCAGGAGACCCGCATGCAGTATTTCGTCACCGGTGCCACCGGCTTCATCGGCAAGCGCCTCGTCAAGAAGCTGCTGGCGCGCCGGGGCAGCACGGTCCACTTCCTGATGCGCGAGGAGAGTGCGGCCAAGCTGCCTGACCTGCTCGCGTACTGGGGCGTCAGCAAGACCCGCGCGATCCCCGTCTACGGCGATCTCACCAGCAAGAAGCTGGGTGTGGCGGCCGACGTCATCAAGAGCCTGAAGGGCCAGATCGACCACCTCTACCACCTTGCTGCGGTCTACGATCTGGGCGCCGACGAGGAGTCGCAGGTGGCCGTGAACATCGAGGGAACCCGCTCGATGGTGGAGTTTGCGCAGGCCATCGATGCCGGCCATGTGCACCACGTGTCGTCCATCGCCGCGGCCGGCCTGTACGAGGGCGTGTTCCGCGAGGACATGTTCGACGAGGCCGAAAACCTCGACCACCCGTACTTCATGACCAAGCACGAGAGCGAGAAGATCGTGCGAAAGGAGTGCAAGCGGCCGTGGACGGTGTACCGCCCCGCGCTGGTGGTGGGTGACTCCACGACCGGCGAGATGGACAAGGTCGACGGGCCGTACTACTTCTTCAAGCTGATCCAGCGCATGCGCCAGATCCTGCCGCCGTGGATGCCAAGCGTGGGCCTGGAGGGCGGGCGCATCAACATCGTGCCTGTGGACTTTGTCGTCGAGGCGCTGGATCACATCTCCCACAAGGTCACCAAGGGCCAGGGCTGCTACCACCTCGTGGATCCCAAGGGCTACCGCGTCGGCGATGTGCTGGACATCTTCAGCAAGGCCGCGCATGCGCCCAAGATGAACCTCTTCATCAACGCGGCGCTGATGGGCTTCATCCCCAAGAGCGTCAAGAAGGGCCTGATGGCGCTGGCGCCGGTGCGCCGCATCCGCAACGCGGTGATGAAGGATCTCGGCCTGCCCGAGGACATGTTCACCTTCATCAACTACCCGACGCGCTTCGACTGCCGCGACACCGAGGCCGCGCTCAAGGGCAGCGGCATCGCCTGCCCCGACCTGAAAGACTACGCTTGGCGGTTGTGGGACTACTGGGAGCGCCACCTGGACCCGGCGCTGTTCATCGACCGCTCGCTCAAGGGCGCGACCGGTGGCAAGGTAGTGCTGGTCACGGGAGGCTCCTCGGGAATCGGCCTGGCGGCGGCCATCAAATTCGCCGAGGCCGGCGCCATCACGCTGATCTGTGCGCGTGACCAGATCAAACTGGACGAGGCCGTCAAGGAGATCAAGGACAAGGCTGGCAAGAGCGCCCAGGTGCATGCCTTTGCCTGCGACATCGCCGACGAGGCCGGTGCGGCCAATCTCATCCAGTGGTGCACCGAGAACTTTGGCGGCGTGGACTTCCTCATCAACAACGCGGGCCGTTCCATCCGCCGCGCGGTAGAGAGCAGCTACGACCGCTTCCACGACTTCGAGCGCACCATGCAGCTGAACTATTTCGGCTGCCTGCGCGTGACCATGGGCCTGCTGCCCGGCATGGCGGCCAAGCGGCGCGGCCATGTGGTGAACATCAGCTCCATCGGCGTGCTGACGAACGCGCCGCGCTTCAGCGCCTACGTGGCCAGCAAGGCCGCGCTGGATGCGTGGACGCGCTGCGCGTCCAGCGAGTTCGCCGACACCGGCATCACATTCACGACCATCAACATGCCGCTGGTGCGCACGCCCATGATCGCGCCCACCAAGATCTACAACAACGTGCCGACGCTGTCGCCGGAAGAGGCCGCCGACATGATTGCCGAGGCCTGCATCAACAAGCCTGTGCGCATCGCGACGCGGTTGGGCATCTCGGGCGAACTGCTGCACGCCGCCGCACCGCGCATCGCGCAGATCGTCATGAACACCAGCTTCCGCATGTTCCCGGATAGCGATGCAGCCAAGGGCGAGAAGGGCGGCAAGGGCGGCTTGTCGCCCGAGGCCATTGCGCTGCAGCAGATGATGCGCGGCATCCACTTCTGACGAGGCACACTCGCATCACGGCCCGGCTTCGGCCGGGCTTTTTCGTTCAGGGATCTGCAACATGCTCAGAGGACAACGCGTCGGCCTGCGCCACGTCACCGAAGAAGACCTGCCCTGGCTCAAGCGCACATCCAGCGACCCGCAGATCCGCGGCCCCTTCATGGGCACGCGCATGATGACGCCGCACACGGTGGAGCAGCGCTGGAAGGACAACGGCTTCTCCAGCGATGACGCCGAGCGCCTGCTGATCTGCCACCTCATCGACGGCAGCGTCATCGGCGACGTGGTTCACTTTGCGGCGGCCCGTTACCCGACGGCACGCGAGATCGGCTGGACGATGGCGGACATCTCCATGCGCGGCCAGGGCCTGACCACCGAGGCCGCCGGCCTGCTGGTGGATTACCTGTTCGAGAACTGGCCGGTCAACCGGCTGTCCTGCGGCATGTCCGTGCACAACCACGCGTCGCGGCGCGTGGCCGAGAAGTGCGGTTTCCAGCACGAGGGCATCCAGCGCGGCATCGTGTTCGTGGCCGGCGAGTATGTGGACTGCTATGCGCTGAGCCTGCTGCGCAGCGACTGGCTGGCCATGAAGGCGATGGCCTGATGACCGCGCCAGCCCGCGAGTTTGACCTCGTCGTCTTTGGCGCCACCGGCTTCACCGGCCGGCTGGTGGCCGAGTACCTGCACCTCAGCGGCGCGGCTGGCGCGCGCTGGGCCATCGCCGGGCGCAGCCTCGACAAGCTCGCCCGGGTGCGCGATGAGTTGCACCTGCCGCCGTCCGTCGCGCTGCTGAAGGCGGATGCTGGCGATGCGGCCGTGCTGAAGGCCTTAGTGGCGCGTACGCGCTGCGTCATCACGACCGTCGGTCCTTACCAGCTACATGGCGAGCCGCTGGCCACGGCCTGCGCCGAGGGCGGCACGGACTACGTGGACCTCTGCGGTGAGCCGCTGTGGATGGCGCGAATGATCGACAAGCTGACGCCCCTGGCCCGGCAGAGCGGCGCACGCATCGTGTTTTCCTGTGGCTTCGATTCCATCCCCTTCGACCTCGGCGTGGTTTACCTGCAGGCCGAGGCGCAGTCGCGCTTTGGCGGCGCGCTGCACGAGGTGCGCGGGCGTGTCGCGCGCCTGAAGGGCGGCGCCTCCGGTGGCACGCTGGCCAGCATGATGGAGACCATCGAGGCCGTGCGGCGTGAGCCCAGCCTCATGAAGCTGCTGGCCAACCCTTTTGCGCTGACGCCCGGCTTCAAGGGGCCGCGCCAGCCCGATGACCAGCGCGTGGCCTTCGACGATTGGGCCGACGCCTGGGCTGGCCCGTTCGTGATGGCCACCATCAACACCAAGAATGTCCACCGCAGCAACGCGCTGCGCGGCCACCCCTGGGGCGAGGATTTCGTCTACAGCGAGAAGCTGCTGACCGGCCGCCCCGGCTATGGCGACAAGGGGCGCCGCCGGGCCACGGTGCTGAAGTGCATCACGCAAGCCCAGAATCTGTTGCTGGGCATCGGCCCGACGCGGGCACTGCTGCGCCGGTTCGTGCTGACGCAGCCTGGCGACGGCCCCGACCGCGCAGCGCGCGAGGCAGGCCGCTACGAGGTCTGGTTCACCGGCCGCTCCAGCGGCGGCAAGCTGCTGCGGGCCATCGTCAAGGGCGACCGCGACCCGGGCTACGGCTCCACCTGCAAGCTCATCAGCGAGACCGCGCTGTGCCTGGTCCAGGATGTGGGCCGCGACGTCACACCTGGTGGCGTGTGGACGCCGGGTGCGGCGATGGGCCTCGCGCTCGCACGACGGCTGCAGGCGCGCGCCGGGTTGAGCTTCGAGATCGCGCCTTGACGTCAGCGTTGTGGGCCATTGCCCAGCCACGCATGCACTGGACGCTGGACGGCAACGTCGGTGAGGTGCTGGCTGCGCTGGAGGAGGCGGCGGCTGCGGGCGCCGAGGGCTGCGTCTGCACGGAGCTGGCTGTCACGGGCTTTCATCGCCGCGTGCCGGAACTGCTCGACGCCGTGGCGCTGGCGGATGCACAGCAGCGTATTCGCGCGGCCTGCGCTCTGCTCGGCATCGCGGCGGTCGTAGGCATGCCAACGTTAGGCGCGGCGGGCGAGGTTTTCAACAGCCACATTGCCATCGCAGCCGATGGGCGTGAGCTGTGCCGTACACACAAGCGCGGCCTGACGCCCAGCGAGGCCACGTTCTTCACAACCGGCCAGGAGCGGTGCTGGACTGGACTGGGCAGCGTGCTCGCCGTGTCGGTGCTGTGCCGCGAGATGCTGGATGGCGACGAACTGCTGCCGCTGCTGCACGCGGCACTGCCCACCGGCGATGTGCGGCCGCGCGTGATCTTCTGGCCCAGCTACATCTCAGAGGCCGACGCGGAACTCGGCCAAGCCTACCGTGATGGCGCTTCGGCCATGGCGCGCGCGCTGGGAGCATGGGTGCTGAACAGCAACTGGGCCGAATCGTTGAACGAACCCTGCGCGCGTGGCTTCGGTGGGGGTGTCGTCATCGCGCCGGACGGTCGCCTTGTCCGCACGTTGCCGGTCGATGCGGCGGCGCTGATGGTGGTGGCGCTGGGCGCGGGTTGATGCAGCGGCGGTGCTTGGCGGGCGGGCCCTGCGCGCCCGGCTCAGAGAGCTGAAACGCGCCGTAGGCCTGGCTCAGGCGCGCCGGATCAGCGCGGCGTAGCAGCCGCGGCGGGCGTAGTGGGCGTGGATGTACGCCACCTCGGGCTGAGCCAGCAGGCGCTCGATCAGGCCCTGAACCGCCTCGCCTTCGGCCACATCGGCGTCGACCATCATGTCGTTCGCATCAAAGGCGCGCAGCGACATCAGGCTGCGCAGCACGAGCGGTACGGTGCCGACGGCATCGAACGTCGCCTCGGCGTGCTCGCGCACGAAGATGGCGTGGCGCGAGCGATAGGGGGTTTCGGCGCCCTGGTGCTCGTGGTTGACAAGTAGCACCGTCTCGCCAGCGCGAGCCAGTCGCAGCGTGACGCGGTCAGGGTAGCGGTCGCCCTCGTTCGTGGTCAAACGCAGGGCGCGATGGTGGGCAAGCGCTGCTTCGCTGAGGCCGAAGAGATGAGCGAAGGGCTGGGCCGGCAGCCCGGTGATGCGAAAGGACATGGTGTGCTCCGTTGAGGGGGTGCGCACCATTCTTCTCGGGTGGCTGCGGCGTGTCTGGCCGCTATCGGACCTTCAATCGCGCCCGGCCGGGCGTTCGAAACCGGCGTCCACCCAGGCCTCGGCGGCCGATTGCGTGAAGCGGAAGTTGGCGCCGACCTTGACCTGGGCCAGAGGCTCGCCGGCGGTGTCGAGGGCGCGCAGCCAGGCGTAGGGCTCGTCCTCGGCCGGCACGATCTCCAGCGTCACCTTGATCCACGTGCCGTCGCGGGCGACATGCAGTGCCTTGTTCAGCTGCGCGTGCAGTTGTTGTTCATGGCGGCGGATGACCTCAGAGGCCGTCTTCACCAGCGTATTGAACGCGGCGCTGTCCAGCGGCTTGGGGTTCTTCTTGTCGCGGCCCATCGTCCAGGGGCCGACCAGGGCGGGTTCGCTTTCGCCGGCCTTGAACATGGCCACGGCCCAGCCCTCGTCGTCCTCGTTCTTGATGACCTGGGCGGTCCAGCCGTTGTCGCGCCACAGGCGGGGTTCGTGCAGAGGTTCGTCGGTGTCAGGGGCGTCGGACATGGCGTCAGGAAGGGCGGCAGAAATGGAAATGGCGGGCCGAAGCCCGCCATTGTCGATGGCCATCGGGCCTGCTGGTGGTGTCAGCTCTTGCCGGTTGCGGCAGGCGCGGGCGCCACGGTCGGGGCGCGCGTCACGCGGGTCTTGCTGCCGGTGGTGACCAGCACGACTGGGTCGCCGCTGTTGAAGGTCTCGTTGCCCTTGGCCTGCACGATGGAGCGGCGTTCGCCGTTGCGCAGCTGGACGATGATTTCCAGCGCGTCTTCCTGGGTGGAGGCGCGCTCGATGGCATTGCCGATGACGGCGCCGGCCACGGCGCCGAGCACGCCGACGATCTGACCTTCGCGCCGGCCGCCCACGGTGCTGCCGGCAATGGCCCCGGTCACGCCGCCGGCCACGGCGCCTACGCCGCTCTGCGAGCCGTCCACAGTGACGGGCCGCGAGGACAGCACAGTGGCGTCCTGCAGTTGCGACATGCGCTGCGCGTCGCCGCGCTTGACCACGTCGGGGTTGGTCGTCGAGCAGGCCGACAGTGCCACGGCAGCGACGAGGGTGAGGGTGGTGAAGAGCTTGGACATGATTCGGGTCTCCTTGGGCACGACATCTGCCCAACGCACCGAATTGTCAGGCCGTTGACGTGGGGAGGCGTCCGGCTACAACTCTTTACGCGCTGCGTGCGCTCAGCCGTGCAGCCGGCTGGAGCGCGGCACGCTGGCGAGCAGGAACTCCATCTGATCGACCAGGATGCGGCGGCCGCGCAGGATCATGTCCTCGTGCAGGCTGGGCACGTAGGGCAGGTAGAGCAGGCTCATGCGCGCCTCCTCAGGCAGGCGGCTGCCCTTGCGGCCGTTGCATGGGCGGCAGGCGGTGATGCAGTTCATCCAGGTGTCGGCGCCGCCGCGCGAGGTGGGCTGGATGTGCTCCCGCGTCAGGTCTTCCGGCAGGCAGCGGTGGCCGCAGTAGGCGCAGACGAAGCGGTCGCGCACGAACAGCTTGCTGTTGCTCAGCGCCGGCGCCTGCCGCCAGGCCCGGCTGGGCACGGCGCCACGCACGGCAATGATGGGGTGCACCTCGATGCGCGACTGCCGCCCGGTGATGCGCTGCAGGCCGCCTCGCAGTACCTGGCAGGGGTCGCCCAGTGTCCAGGCAACGCCGTCGCTGGCGTAGATCACCGCCGCCTCGCGCGTGGTGATCCAGGCCTGGGGCCGGCCGGAGACATCAAGTTGGAGCACGTCCACAGAGTCACACCTCCTGCCCGGAGCCTAGCGAGAACCAGGCCAGCGCTCAAGCGTGGTTCCGTGACATGCGGGAATCTCAGGGTGATCCCTAGGGTGGCGTGCGTATTAGGCACATCACCCTAGGATTTCATGGGGGCAAGCTGGCGTTGTCACACGAGCGACCTGCAAAATAGAACGATCGTTCGTTTTATTCTTGCCCTGTGTCCACGCCTCCCGTCCCCGCCAAGAAAGCCGCCCCGCTGCGCGCCGCCAAGCCGGTGCGTGTGGCGCGTTCCCTGCAGAAAGGCCAGCAGACCCGCGCGGCCATCCTCGAGGCCGCGCTGGGCCTGGCGTCGCACATGGGCCTGGAAGGCCTGTCCATCGGCGCGCTGGCTGATCAGACGGGCATGAGCAAGTCGGGCGTCTTCGCGCACTTCGGATCCCGCGAAGAGCTACAGATCGCCGTGGTCACGGAGTACCACGCCAAGTTCGAAGAGGAAGTCTTCTTCACCGCGATCCGCGAGCCACGTGGCTTGCCGCGCCTGCGTGCCATGTTCGAGCGCTGGGTGCGTCGCGTGTCTGTCGAAGTCGATTCCGGCTGCATCTACATCAGCGGTGCCGTGGAGTTCGATGACAGGCCGGGCCCGGTGCGCGATGCGCTGGTGGCCATGGTCAAGGCCTGGCACGCGGCGCTGCAGAAGGCCACGCAGTTGGCCATCGTCGAGGGCCATCTGCAGGCTGATGCGGATGTGGAGCAGGTCTGCTTCGAGCTGCACGGCCTGATCCTGTCGCTGCACCATGACGCGCGCTTCATGCGCATCCCTGGCGCGCTGGCGCGCGCAGGGGTGGGCTTCGAGCGAACGATGCAGTACTACGCCACACCTGCGGGCCTCGACATCGAGGCCTCGCTCAAGAGTTCCAAGACCAGCGCCGTCAAGCGCTGACCCCTTCCTATCCACCGACTGCTCCAGGAGTTCCCGATGCCCCAGTACAACCCGCCCCTGCGTGACATGCAGTTCGTCATGCACGAGCTGCTGAATGTCGTCGACGAGCTGAAGATGCTGCCCGGCCACGAGGACATCGACGCCGACACGATCAATGCGGTGCTTGAAGAAGGTGGCAAGTTCGCCGCCGAAGTCATCGCCCCCATCAACCTCAGCGGCGATGCCGAGGGCTGCACGCTCGACAAGGCCACGCACGAGGTGACCGCGCCCAAGGGCTTCAAGGAGGCCTACAAGCAGTACGTCGACGGCGGCTGGCCGGCGCTGTCTTGCGACCCTGACTACGGCGGCCAGGGCCTGCCGCACACGGTGAATCAGTTCTTCTACGAGATGCTGAACTCGGCCAATCAGGCCTGGACGATGTATCCCGGCCTGAGCCACGGTGCCTACGAGGCCTTGCATGCGCACGGCACGCCCGAGCAGAAGGCCACTTATCTGCCCAAGCTCACCAGCGGTGAGTGGACGGGCACGATGTGCCTGACCGAGCCGCACTGCGGCACGGACCTGGGCCTGCTGCGCACCAAGGCCGAACCGCAGGCCGATGGCACCTACAAGATCACCGGCGCCAAGATCTTCATCTCGGCCGGCGAGCATGACCTGGCCGAGAACATCGTCCATCTGGTGCTGGCCCGCCTGCCGGACGCACCGGCCGGCTCCAAGGGCATCTCGCTCTTCGTCGTGCCCAAGTTCAACCTGAACGCTGACGGCTCGCTGGGCAGTCGCAACCCCGTCTTCTGCGCCGGCCTGGAGCACAAGATGGGCATCCACGGCAATGCCACCGCGCAGATCGTGCTGGAAGGTGCGACCGGCACGCTGGTTGGCCAGCCCAACAAGGGCCTGGCCGCGATGTTTGTGATGATGAACGCCGCCCGCCTGGGTGTGGGCAACCAGTCGCTGGGCCTGACCGAGGTGGCTTACCAGAACGCCGTGGCCTACGCCAAGGACCGCATCCAAATGCGCGCCCTGAGCGGCCCCAAGGCGCCGGACAAGGCCGCCGACCCCATCATCGTGCACCCCGATGTGCGCAAGATGCTGCTGACCGCGCGCGCCTTCGCCGAAGGCGGCCGCATGCTGCAGGCCTACACGGTGCTGCAACTCGACAAGGCGCTGAAGAGCGACGACGAGGACGAGCGCAAGGAGGCCGATGCCGAAGTCGCGCTGCTGACGCCCATCATCAAGGCCTTCATCACGGACAACGGCTGGCTGGCTACATCGCACTGCCTGCAGGTGTTCGGCGGCCACGGCTTCATCCACGAGTGGGGCATGGAGCAGTTCGTGCGCGACGCGCGCATCAACATGATCTATGAAGGCACCAACACCATCCAGTCGCTGGACCTGCTGGGCCGCAAGGTGCTGGGCAACAACGGCGCCACGCTGAAGAAGTTCGGCAAGAAGATCGCCGCCTTCATCGAGGAAGAGGGCACCAACGAAGCCATGCAGGAATTCGTGAACCCGCTCGCCGACCTGGGCGACAAGGTCAACAAGCTGACGCAGGAAATCGGCATGAAGGCCTTCGGCAACCCCGACGAAGTCGGCGCCGCCGCGGTGGACTACCTGCGCGTGGTGGGCCACATGACATTTGCCTACTTCTTCGCTCAAGCCGCCAAGATCGCGCTGGCCAAGCAAGGCAGCGGCGACCCGTTCTACACGGCCAAGCTGCACACGGCGCGCTTCTACTTCGCCAAGCTGCTGCCCGAGACGGCCTCGCTGATCCGCACCTGCCGCGCCGGCCTGTCGCCGCTGATGGCGATGGACGAAGCTCTGTTCTGACCCCGGCCTCACCGCTGAACGATTCACTGGACGACAAGGACAACGCCCGATGAAATCCCTGTTCGCTGCTGCACTGCTGCTGCCCACGCTTGCCTTCGCGCAGGCCACCCCCGTGGGCCTCTGGAAGACCATCGACGACGACGGCAAAACCGCGAAGTCGCTTGTCCGCATCAGCGAACAGGCGGGCACCCTGGTCGGCAGTATCGACAAGCTGCTGGATCCCGCCGCGCAGCCGGACGCCAAGTGCGACAAGTGCGCGGACGACCGCAAGAACCAGCCCGTGGTGGGGCTGCAGATCATCCGCGGCGTCAAGGGCGAGGGTGACGGCATCTGGGGGGGCGGCGAGATCCTCGACCCCAACAACGGCAAGACCTACCGCACGCGCTTGAAGCCCGTGGACGGTGGCAAGAAACTGGAGATGCGCGGCTACATCGGCCCCTTCTACCGCACGCAGACGTGGATCCGCGTCGAGTGAACTGAACCTTTAGGAGATAGATCCCATGAGTCGATTCCAAGTCCGCAAGGTCGCCGTGCTCGGCGCCGGCGTGATGGGTGCGCAGATCGCCGCCCACCTCGTCAACTGCAAGGTGCCGGTCGTGCTGTTCGACCTGCCCGCCAAGGAAGGTGCCAAGAACGGCATCGTCACCAAGGCAGTCGACGGCCTCAAAAAGCTCAAGCCCGCGCCGCTGGGTGACAGCGCCGAGGCCGCGCTGATCCAGCAGGCCAACTACGAAGAGCACCTGGACGTGCTGAAGGGCTGCGACCTCATCATTGAGGCCATCGCCGAGCGCATGGACTGGAAGCTCGACCTGTACACCAAGATCGCGCCGTTCGTCGCCTCACATGCCATCGTCGCGTCCAACACCTCGGGCCTGAGCATCACCAAGCTCAGCGAAGTGCTGCCCGAGGAGATCAAGCCGCGCTTCTGCGGTATCCACTTCTTCAACCCCCCGCGCTACATGGCGCTGGTCGAGCTGATCAACACGCCGACCACGCAGCCAGAAATCCTCGACCAGCTCGAAGCCTTCGTCACGACGTCGCTGGGCAAGAGCGTGGTGCGCGCCCACGACACGCCCAACTTCGTCGCCAACCGCGTCGGCATCGCCGGCATGATGGCCACGATGATCGAGGCCGAGAAGTTCGGCCTGAGCGTGGACGTGGTCGACGACCTGACCGGCAAAAAGCTGGGCCGCGCGTCGTCGGGCACTTTCCGCACCGCGGACGTCGTCGGCCTGGACACCATGGCCCACGTCGTCAAGACGATGCAGGACAACCTGAAGGACGACCCGTTCTACAGCACCTACGCCACGCCCGCCGTGCTGGCCGGCCTGATTGCCAAGGGCGCGCTGGGCCAGAAGACCGGCGCCGGCTTCTACAAGAAAGTCGGCAAGGACATCCAGCGTCTGGACTTCGCGACCGGTGAGTACGTTGCCGGCGGCAAGAAGGCCGACGAGATCGTCGCCCGCATGCTCAAGAAAGCCCCGGCCGACCGCCTGAAGCTGCTGCGTGAGTCCACCAACCCGCAGGCCCAGTTCCTGTGGGCCATCCTGCGCGACAGCTTCCACTACGCTGCCGTGCACCTGAACACCGTGGCCGACACCGCGCGCGAGATCGACTTCGCGATGCGCTGGGGCTTCGGCAGCAGCCAAGGCCCGTTCGAGCTGTGGCAAGCCGCCGGCTGGAACCAGGTGGCCGGCTGGATCGCCGAAGACATCGCCGCGGGCAAGGCGCTCAGCACCGAGCCGTTGCCGGCCTGGGTCACGTCCGGCCCCGTCGCCGAAGCGGGTGGCGTGCACACGCCTGCGGGCTCGTGGAGCGCCGCGGAGGGCAAGTTCAAGCCGCGCAGCGAGCTGCCGGTCTACAGCCGCCAGGCCTTCCGTGAATCGCTGCTGGGCACCGGCGCTGCCGACCCGCTGAAGTCCGGTACCGAGCTGTTCAAGAACGACGAAGTGCGCGTCTGGACGCTGGACGGCAAGGTTGTCATTGCTTCCATCACCGCCAAGCTGCACCTGATCAGCCCGGCCGTCACCGAGGGCCTGTTGAAGGCCGTCGAGATCGCTGAAGCCGACTATCAAGGCCTGGTGATCTGGTCGCCGGACGACGTGTTCTCGGCCGGCGCCAATCTCGAGAGCCTGATGCCCGTCTTCATGAAGATGGGCAGCAAGGGCATCGCGCCGGAAGAGAAGAAGCTGCAGGACATGATGCTGCGCCTGCGCTACGCCGCCGTGCCGGTCGTCGCTGCGATGCGCGGCCTCGCGCTGGGTGGTGGTGCCGAGTTGGCCGTCCACTGCGCGCGCCGTGTTGCCCACGTGGAAAGCTATGTCGGCCTGGTCGAAGTCGGTGTGGGCCTGATCCCCGGCGGTGGTGGCCTGACCTACATTGCCCGCCGTGCCGCCGAGATGGCTGCCGCCGGCAACGCCGGTGCGGACATCCTGAGCTTCCTGAAGGACGGCTTCTTGACCGCGGCCACGGCCAAGGTCGCGACGTCGGCCCACGAGGCCAAGAAGAACGGCTTCCTGCTGGACAGCGACATCATCGTGCCTCACAAGGACGAACTGCTGCACGTGGCCACGGCCACCGCCATCGGCATGTCCGAGGCGGGCTACCGTCCGCCGCACAAGGCGCTGTTCCCAGTGGCCGGCCGCAGCGGCATCGCAACAATCAAGGGCCAGGTCGCCAACATGCGTGACGGCGGCTTCGTCAGCGCGCACGACTACCACCTGGCTGCGGCGATCGCCGACGTGGTCTGTGGCGGCGAGGTCGAGGCCGGCTCCCTGGTGACGGAGGAGTACCTGATGGCGCTGGAGCGCAAGCACTTCTGCTCGCTGCTGGACAACCCCAAGACGCAGGAACGCATCATGGGCATGCTGCAGACCGGCAAGCCGGTGCGCAACTAAGGTCCCAGTTCGTGAACCGGCTTCAACGCACCCTCGCCAAGCTGGACGGCCTGCCCGGCCCGCTGCGAAGCGCCGCGCGCAACTTCGCGCTGCGCCGTGCGGTGCCCTTCACCGGCACGGCGGCGCTCGATTTCGTCGCGCTCACGCCCGAGCGCAGCGAGATCCGCGTCGCCAACAAGCGCCCGGTGCAGAACCACATCAAGGGCGTGCACGCGGCTGCCATGTCGTTGCTCGCCGAAACGGCGACCGGCATGGTGGTGGGCATGAACGTGCGCGACGACTGCCTGCCGCTGTGCAAGTCGCTGCAGGTGAACTTCAGGAAGCGCGCGACCGGCGGCCTCGTCGCTCGTGCGCATCTGACCGAGGCCCAGCGCGCCTGCATGGCGAGCGAGACCAAGGGCGAAGTGCGCGTCGCCGTCACTGTGACCGATGAAGCCGGCATCGAGCCGATCGAGTGTGAATTTGTCTGGGCCTGGGTGCCCAAAGAGAAGCCCCAATCCCAAGACCTTGCGGGACAGACCGAAGCGCGTACCCGCGCGTAGCTCTGTCCCCAACTGACCAAGGAAACACCATGAGCAAGCAAGTCCAAGACGCCTACATCGTCTCCGCCACCCGTCTGCCGATCGGCAAGAGCGGCCGCGGCTACTTCAAGAACACCCGCCCTGACGAAATGCTCGTCAAGGTGATGCAGGCCGCGCTGGCCCAGGCCCCGGGCCTGGACCCCGCGGCCATTGAAGACGCCATCGTCGGCTGTTCCTTCCCCGAAGGCGAGCAGGGCATGAACATCGCCCGTGTGGCCTCGGTGCTGGCCGGCCTGGGCAACACCATCGGCGGCGTGACCGTGAACCGCTATTGCGCGTCGGGCATCACCGCCGTGCAGATGGCGGCTGACCGCATCCGCGTGGGTGAGGCTGACGTGATGTTCGCCGGCGGCGTGGAGAGCATGTCCATGATCCCCATGGGCGGCAACAAGCCCAGCCTGTCGCCGCTGATCTTCGAACGTGACGAGAACATCGGCATCGCCTACGGCATGGGCCTGACGGCCGAGAAGGTCGCCGCGCAGTGGAAGATCAGCCGCGACGCACAGGATGCGTTCTCGGTGGAGTCTCACCGCCGCGCCGTGGCCGCCATGCAGGCCGGCTACTTCGACGCCGAGATGACGCCGTTCGACGTCGTCGAGCGCACGCCCAACCTGGCCGACGGCACCGTCAACGTGAAGACCCGCACCGTCAAGCTCGACGAAGGCGCGCGCCCCGATACATCGATCGAGGGCCTGGCCAAGCTCAAGCCCGTGTTCGCTGCCAAGGGCAGCGTCACCGCCGGCAACAGCTCGCAGACGTCCGACGGCTCGGGCGGCCTGCTGATCGTCAGTGAAGCGGCGCTCAAGCGCTACAACCTGACGCCGCTGGCCCGCTTCGTGTCGTTCGCCGTGCGCGGCGTGCCGCCCGAGATCATGGGCATCGGCCCCATCGAGGCCATCCCGGCTGCGTTGAAGGCCGCCGGCATCACTGCCGCACAGCTGGACTGGATCGAGCTGAACGAAGCCTTTGCCGCGCAGTCATTGGCCGTGCTGAACGATCTGGACAGCAAGGGCATCGAGCTGGACCGCGCCAAGGTCAACCCCAACGGCGGCGCCATCGCGCTGGGTCACCCGCTCGGCGCCACCGGTGCCATCCGCGCGGCCTCGGTCATCCACGGCCTGCGCCGCACTGGCGGCAAGTACGGCATGGTGACGATGTGCGTCGGCGCCGGCCAGGGCGCTGCAGGCATCTTCGAGCGCCTGTAATCCATGGACCGCCGCTGCGCGCTGAAGACCACGACGGTGTTGCTCGCAGCGGCGCCGCTGGCCGGCTGCTCGGGCCGGCTCAAGACCTTCACGGCCTGGCAACAGGCCCGCCAGGCTGTGCTGGAACTGCTGTTCCAGGACAAGCTCGTTCAGGGCAACCCCTGGAACCTGAGCCAGGTCCTGCAGCACCTGGCCCAGAGCATCGAGTTCTCCATGCAGGGCTTTCCGATGCTCAAGGGGGCCTGGTTCCGCTCCACGGTGGGCTCGGCGGCCTTCGCCGTCTTCAGCGGCCGGGGCGAGATGAGCCACGACTTGAGCGAGCCCATCCCCGGGGCGCCCGCGCTGGACGCAGCCCAGGCGCTGAAGGATGCGGTGAACCGTTTGCTGGCGGCGATGGACGCGTTTGCTGAATTCAGCGGTACGCTGCGACCCCATTTCGCCTATGGCGAACTGACCAAGGCGCAGTACGAACGTGCGCACCTGATGCACCTGGCCAATCACTGGACACAGTTCCACGCCAGGACGGCCCAGGCCTGAACCGGAGAGCCCGATGACCATCAAGACTTACACCGTCAACGGCGTGGCGACGATCGAGATCGCCCGCCCCGAGAAAAAGAACGCCATCACGCAGGACATGTACCAGCAGATGGCCGACGCGCTGCGCGCCGCCGATGCGGCAGCCGAGGTGCGGGCCGTGCTGATCACGGGCCAGCCCGGCATCTTCACGTCTGGCAATGATCTCGAAGACTTCATGGGCCGGCCGCCGCGCGGCGAGGATGCGCCCGTGTTCCAGTTCATGCATGCCTTGCTGGACTGCGGCAAGCCCGTCGTGGCAGCCGTGACCGGCGCGGCGATCGGCATCGGCACGACGTTGCTGCTGCACTGCGACCTCGTCTTCGTCTCAGATGAGGCGCGCCTGGCCATGCCCTTTGTCGGGCTGGGTCTTGTGCCCGAGTTCGCGTCCAGCGTGGTCGTGCCCCAGTTGATGGGTAATGTGCGTGCAGCTGAGAAGCTGCTGCTGGGTGACCCCTTCACCGGTGAGCAGGCCGTGGAGTGCGGCATTGCCAATCGCGTACTGCCCGGCAGCGAGGTGCTCAACCATGCGCGCCGTGTGGCCGAGCGCTTCAACACGCTGGCCCCGGGCGCCGTGCGCGACAGCAAGCAGCTGATCCGCGGCCCGCAGCGCGAGGCCATCAAGGCGGCTGTCACGCGCGAGGCCGAGCTGTTCAGTGCCCGGCTGCGCAGCCCGGAGGCCATGGAAGCCTTCCAGGCCTTCTTCCAGAAGCGCGTGCCGGACTTCTCGAAGTTCAGCTGAGAGCCAGAGACGGGGTCAAGAGGCCCCGCCTGTGGCCCGTTGATTTCCTGCGGGCCGCCCTGGCCTCAGTTGCGCGAGGGGAAGATGCCCTCCAGCGCGATGCACATCTTGAGCCCGAGGTAGGGGTTGCGCATGGGCACCGGCTGGCTGCCCCCCGCCGACGTCACCGTGATGGCGCTCGTACCCATATTTGTGTCTGCTGCACCGCTGCTGTAGATATTGGAGCGTGCCAGCTTGGCCGGCACCGCGCTGGCCGGGCTGTCGGTGGTGCCGGCACCTGTCGTGCCGCGCGCCACTGCGGCGTGGCTGTGGACCGGCATCTGGCTGACGTTGAGGGTCACGGTTTCAGTGCCGGCTCGCTCGCCCAGTCCGACCTGAGAAAGCCCGGGGCCCTGTCCGTCGCCGATGGCGCTGCGCCCGCGCAGATCGGGCAGGGCGAAGGTGGTCTGGCCATTGCCGCCGTAGGTCGTTCCCAGGATGGAGAACAGTGCTGTGTTCTGGCTGATCGCCAGAGTCTGGCCAGCGGCCTCGGCATAACTGCGTGGACAGAAGTTGCCCGCGAACATGCAAATCGAGCCCAGGATGGGCTCGGTGGAGCAGGTGGCATGGGCGGCCGGTGCGAGCAGGGCGGCAGACAGCGGGATCAGGTAGCGCAGGGTCATGACAGGCCTCCGGGGTGATGGAAGTGATTGCGAGACTTGCGGGCCGACCCGACCCGCTCAGGGGGAGTGGGTCAGCTGCGAACCTTGCGAACCAGGCCCAGCAGGCCCAGCGCGGTCAGGGCCAGTGGCAGGCTGGCCGGCAGCGGCAGCCTGCCGGGGTCGTCGCCGCTGGCGTCGATGCGTTGCAGGCTGAGGAAGGCATCCAGCCCGGCGTTGAAGTTGCCTGGCTCAAACACTCCGCCTCGCATCGTCTGCAGGGCAGTGAAATAGCCCGACTGACCCGGTGCCAGGGTGATGGAGAAGGTGTCGGCGACGCTGGCCAGGGCCTTGTTGTTGCCGGGGTTGAGCGTGTCGGTGAAGAAGTCGGTGTAGATCAGCTCGGTGTAGACCGCGTCATAGACGCTGAGCGAGGACGCCGCGAAGGCATCGTCACCGCTGGCCTGAGCCAGGTTGCCCTGCCCGTAGGCAGCCTGGAACAGGATGGTGAAGGTCTGGGTGGCTGAGGTGTTGATCAGGTCGATGCGGTAGTCGACAAATACGAAACCGGCGGTCATGTCCGGGGCGGTCGGGCTGCTCATGCTGCCGCTGCCAGACAGGGCCGCGCCGATGCCGTCGCCCGTGGCGGTGAAGGCGCCGGACAGCGGGCCGCCCGCAGGGCTGCCGTTGAAGCTGCTGGACGTGCTGCCGCCGCCACTGAGCAAGCTGAGCTGCCCCGTCTGCGCGGCGCCGCCGGTGGGTGTGGTGGAGTTGGGCAGATCGAAGCTGACCTGACCGGTGATGCTCAGGCCAGCGGGCACCGGGGCTGCCTGGGCCGCGACGCCGGCCAGCAGCAGTGCTGTGATCAGGCCGAGTTGGGGACGCGAGAGGAAGGGCATGCGAATCTCCCTGGAAGGCGGTGTCCAGGGGCGAGCAGAAAGCATGCCGGCAGCAGGTTTTCTTTGTCCGTCAATGACTTGCGGCGGCAGCAGCGAAGTGCCTGCGCGTAGGTGGCAAAACCGCTGACATCGGGAAACTCGGGCTTGAAAACCGGTGAGGTGCTCGGCGGGTCCCGGCCGCCTGCGGCTCTGCTCGCGGGGGCGGCGCTCTGGTGCTGCGCCGCGACGTGGGTCGGTGGCGCGTGGCGTCAGGCCGGTGTGTCGCGAGCCGGGTTGACCAGGCGAGGCTTGCCTTCGCGATCGATGGCCACGTAGGTCAGGTTGGCCTCGGTGACCTTGACGATGTGCAGGTTCTCGGGGTCGCGCTCGGCGAACACTTCCACATGCACCGTGATGGAGGTGCGGCCCACGCGGGTGATGGTGGCGTAGAAGCTCAGCAGGTCGCCGATGGAGACAGGCTGCTTGAACGTGAATTCGTTGACCGCCACTGTCGTGATCCGGCCGCGTGACAGCCGGGCCGGCAGGATGGAACCGGCAATGTCCACCTGCGCCATGATCCAGCCGCCGAAGATGTCGCCATTGGCGTTGGAGTCGGCGGGCATGGGCATCACGCGCAGCACGAGCTCGCGGTCGCCGGCTTTGTGCTGGGCGGGGATGGAATCCTGAGGCATGTCGTTCAGTGGGGAGAATCCGGCGTTCATATTGTCGGGCCTGCGCTTGAGATCCTCACCTTCAGCATCATCCGTGCCACCGAGCGGCCCTGCCGCGCGTGGCGACTGGGGCACCGTCGCCCGACTGCTGCCCTACCTGTGGCGCTACCGCTGGCGCGTCGGCCTCGCATTGGCCTTCATGGTGGGCGCCAAGCTCAGCAACGTCGGCGTGCCCGTGCTGCTCAAGCACCTCGTCGACAGCCTGGATCTCAAGCCCGGTGAGCCTCAGGCCCTGCTGGTTGTGCCGCTGGGGCTGCTGCTGGCCTATGGCGCGCTGCGGCTGTCCACGTCGCTATTCACCGAATTGCGTGAGCTGATCTTCGCCAAAGCCACCGAGGGCACGGCGCGCAGCATCTCGCTGCAGGTGTTCCGGCATCTGCACGACCTGTCCCTGCGTTTTCACCTGGAGCGCCAGACCGGTGGCATGACGCGCGACATCGAGCGCGGCACGCGCGCCGTGCACTCGCTGATCAGCTACTCGCTCTACAGCATCGTGCCCACGCTGATCGAGGTGGTGCTGGTGCTGACGCTGCTGGGCGTGCAGTTCGACGTCTGGTTCGCCGGCATCACGGTGGCGGCGCTGGCCGTCTACATCGCGTTCACCGTCGTCGTCACCGAATGGCGCACCAAGTTCCGGCGCCAGCTCAACGAGCTCGACTCAGTGGCCCACAGCCGCGCGATCGACTCGCTGCTGAACTACGAGACGGTCAAGTACTTCAACAACGAGGGCTTCGAGGCCGGCCGCTACGACGAGAGCCTGGAGAAGCTGCGCCGAGCGCAGCTCAAGAGTCAGACGACGCTGTCGCTGCTCAATACCGGCCAGCAGCTCATCATCGCGATGGCGCTGGTGCTGATGCTGTGGCGGGCGACGCAGGGCGTGGTGGACGGGCGCTTGAGCCTGGGAGACCTGGTCATGGTCAATGCCTTCATGATCCAGCTCTACATCCCCCTGAACTTCCTGGGCGTCATCTACCGCGAGATCAAGCAGGCCCTGGCCGACATCGAGAAGATGTTCGTCCTGCTGGACCGCCAGCGCGAGGTGGCCGACACGGCGGATGCGCGCGAGCTCGCCGTCAGTAGCGCCGCCGTACGCTTTGACGACGTGCACTTCGCCTACGACCCTGAGCGCCCCATCCTGCATGGTGTCAGCTTCGAGATCCCGGCGGGCAAAAAGGTGGCCGTCGTCGGCCCCAGCGGCTCCGGCAAGAGCACGCTGGCGCGGCTGCTGTACCGCTTCTACGACGTCGGCGCCGGCTGCATCAGCATCGACGGACAGGACATCCGTACCGTCACCCAGCACAGTCTGCGCAAATCCATCGGCATCGTGCCGCAGGACACCGTGCTGTTCAACGACACCGTGGCCTACAACATTGCCTACGGCCGCCCTGGCGCCAGCCAGTCCGAGGTGGAGGCGGCCGCCCGGGCGGCCCACATCCATGCCTTCATCGCCGCCACGCCCAAGGGCTATGACACCATGGTGGGCGAGCGCGGGCTGAAGCTGTCGGGCGGCGAGAAGCAGCGCGTGGCCATCGCCCGCACGCTGCTGAAGAACCCGCCGCTGCTGATCTTCGACGAGGCCACCTCGGCGCTGGACTCCACCAACGAGCGTGCCATCCAGGCCGAGCTGGAGGCCGCCGGCCAGGACAAGACCGTGCTCGTCATTGCGCACCGCCTGTCCACGGTGGTGGACGCGCACGAAATCCTGGTGCTGGAGCAGGGCCGCATCGTCGAGCGAGGCCGGCATGACGCGTTGCTGGCCCGCAGCGGCCGCTATGCGGAAATGTGGCGGCTGCAGCAGTCCGCCGGTTGAGGCTCCGGTGAGCCCCCGGACGCGCCGTCAGTGTGGCTTCTTGGGCTTCTCGAAGCTCTTGGGTCGGTAGACGTTGCCGTCCCACTCGCCCTCCACGCGGCCGCTCTGGGCGGACTCGCGGGCGCGGCGGATCACGCGTTCGGCCTCCAGCGCGGCAGCGCGCGTCTGGCGCTGGCGTCGGCGCCAGCCGGTCGCACGGTCGATCTGCGCCCGCAGCGTGTCACCCAGCCGGGCGAAGACCGTGTCCACGCGACGACGCAGCCGGTCGGGCAGGGCCATGTGCACGGCCAGCGCGATGCAGGTGGCGAGGCCCAGGGCGGCGAGCACGGTGTTGAGCATGGCGGGAGTGTGAAGCAAAGCCGGGGCGGCATCCACCTGCGTTGAAGGGATGCGGCCCGTGGATCACGCTTGCTGGTGAATCGCCCACAACGCCAGCATGGCGTCAGGAATGCCGCGGCTGGCTTCGTCGCGCGCCTCGGCGCCGGCCTCGGCCAGCGCGCCTTCGGGGCTGCCCAGCGCCGCGATGGGCGCCAGCAGCGGTGCCGTGGCGCCGCCCTCGAACAGCGGCGCCCAGGCCTCGGGCGCCAGGTCCACAGCGGTCAGGAAGCCGGCGGCCCAGTCCTCGGCGTCGGCGTACTCGGTGTCCTCGTCCTCGTCCTCGCCGTCGGCGAAGCTGAAGATCGGCTCCCAGGCCTGCGGACGCTCGGCCCAGGCCAGCGCGATGGACTGCAGGTGGCGCAGTACCAGCATCACCACCTTCTTGCGCTGCTTGCCGCTGGCAAACGGCGCGTTGTCGTCGTCCTCGCCGTCGCCGCCCCAGATCACCGGCAGCCAGTCGGCACCGGGCAGGTCGGCCAGCGCGCGGCCGGGCGTCAGCAGCAGGCCGGCCAGGTAGCCGTCCAGCGCCTCGATGTTGAGGGCGGCGTCGGCGGGCAGGTCGGCCAGCAACTCGTCGAGGTCGTTCAGCTCCTCGTCGGACAGCGGGCGGTTGTCGGAGGCGGGGTTGTAGTGGGGGTAGTTCATGGGTGTCGTTCTCAGCCGTGGCGGCCGTGGCGGCTCTTGGGTTTCTTGGTGTCGAACTCGGCCAGCTGCGCCTTCAGCAGCGCCATCAGCACGCGGGCATTCTGCTCGGTCAGCATCAGCATGCTGCTGGGCTCCATCCCTTCCAGCGGTTCGCGGTGGGACACGAGCGCGTCCACCTTGAACAGCACCTGGCCATGGACGTTGTTGGCCGCAGCCTTGAACTTCTGGATCTCGATCTGATGCGTCTTCATCCGGCTATCTTGCCATTCCGGGCCGGTCGGCATAAGGTCGCCGCATGGCGCGACCCCCTCGACTCGAGATCGCCGGCGCGGTCTACCTCATCAGCGCACGCTGTCCTGCCGATGGCGGGCTGCAGGCTTTTGCCGACGACGCTGACCGCGCCGAGATGCGGGCGCTGCTGGCCCAGGCGCTGCACCGCTTCGATGCGCAGGCGCTGGCCTATGCGCTGATGCCGGAGCACTACGAGCTGCTGCTGTTCACGCGGCGCGCCAACCTGTCGGCGTTGATGCGCCACCTCAACGGCGTCTACACCCAGCATGCGCAGCGGCGCCATGGTTTTGCCGGGTCGCTGTTTCAGGGGCGCTTCCATGCCGTGCTGGTGGATCGCGAGCAGCATCTGCTGGACGCCTGCCGCTGGGTGGACCTGAACCCCGTGCGCGCCGGACTGGCGCGCGGCGCGGCCGAGTGGGCAGGCTCCAGCTTCCGCGCGCTGGCCGGCATGGAGGCCGCGCCCGCCTGGCTGGATGTGGATGGCCTGCACGGCCACCTGCTGGGCAAGCCCGCGGCCACTGCCGCGCAGCGCCGTCTGGCGGGTGAGCGCTATGCGCGGCTGGTGGCGTCCGAGCCGGGGCTGCAGCTGTGGCCGGGCCGGCTGCGCGAGCAGATCTTCCTGGGCGACGCCGACTTCGCTCGCCGCATGCGCGCGGCCGGCGTGGCGCCGCGACGCGTGGCTCGCACCGGCTGGGCCGAGTGGCTGCGCCGCGCCGAAGGTGGGCGTGAGCAGGCGCTGTGGCTGGCCCACACCGAAGGGGGGGTGTCCATGACCGAGCTGGCTGAGCGGCTGGGGTTGTCGGTGTCGCGCATCAGCCGGCTGATCGCTGCGGCCGAGCGCAGCCCCTGAGCGTGCGCCCCGCCGGCGTGGCGCTGTGCAGCCTCTAGGATGCGCGCCATGCTCAAGCTCCTTGCCCGACGTCCCTGGCTGGCCGCGCTGGTTGGCATCCCGCTGGCGACGCTGCTGCTCACCGCCATCGCGGCGGCCATCGTCTGGACCCAGCTGCCCGCGCTGGACACGCTGACCGACTACCAGCCTCACCAGCCGCTGCGCGTGATGAGCGCCGACGGCCAGTTGCTGGGCGAGTTCGGGGCCGAGCGGCGCCGCTTCGTGCCGCTGAAGGACATCCCCAAGCCCCTGCAGGATGCGCTGCTGGCCGTCGAAGACGCCGACTTCTGGACCCATGGCGGCATCGACTTCGGCGGCATCCTGCGCGCCTTCGTGCGCAACCTCACGCACAGCGGGCCGCTGCATGGCGCGTCCACCATCACGCAGCAGCTCGCCCGTGACACCTACCTGAGCAAGCAGCAGCGCTGGACCCGCAAGTTCGTGGAAGCGCTGCTGGCGCTGAAGATCGAAGGAGCGCTCAGCAAGGCGCAGATCCTGGAGATCTACATGAACCAGATCTACCTGGGCAACCGCGCCTACGGCTTCGCCGCGGCGGCCGAGCGCTATTTCGGCAAGCCGCTGGAGCGCCTAAGCACCGGTGAGATGGCGCTGCTGATCGGCCTGCCTAAGAACCCTAACGGCCTGAACCCCGTTCTCTATCCCGAGCGCGCGCGGCGCCGTCAGGCCGTGGTGCTGGAACGCCTGGCCAGCGTGGGCCAGATCACGGCTGTGCAGGCCCAGGCGGCCCGCGACAAGCCGCTGGTCATCCAGCGCCCGAAGCGGCTGTCCGGCGTGGCCGACCACGCCGCCGAACAGGTGCGCCAGGAGATGCTCACGCGCTTTGGCGAGGATGTCTACACACGTGGCATCACGGTGACGACGACGCTGCTGTACGCCGAGCAGGCGGCCGCGCAGCAGGCGCTGCGCCAGGCGCTGTTCGATCTGGAACGCCGCCAGCCCTTCCGCGGCCCCGAGGCGACGGCGAAGCTGCCCGCGAGCGACCAGGACGAGGGCTTCGACGACGCGCTGGACGCCGCCTTCGACGCCCACCCCGACCTGGGTGAGCTGCGCACCGCCGTGCTGCTGGCGCAGGACAAGGCCGGCGCCCAGCTCGTGCTGGCCGATGGCGAGCGTTTGCAGCTCAAGGGCGGCGCGGCGCGGCCGCTGCAGTCGGCCAAGCGCGGCGCCGTCGTGCGCGTTCTGGCCTCGGGCAAGACCTGGCTGCTCAGCCAGACGCCGCAGGCCGAGGGCGCTGTCGTCACGCTGGATCCGCAGACCGGTGCCATCCGTGCCCTGGTGGGTGGCTTCGACTTCGCGCGCAATCAGGTCAACAACGCCACGCAGGCCTGGCGCCAGCCGGGCTCGGCTTTCAAGCCTTTCGTCTACTCGGCCTTGATCGAGCAGGGCGGCTGGGCCGGCACCCTGGTCAGCGACGAGCCCTTCGTTCAGGGCGAGTGGGCGCCGCGCAACTACGACGGCCAGTACGAGCCCGCGCTGACGCTGCGCGAGGGCCTGGCGCGCTCCAAGAACATGGTGACCATCCGCGTCGCCCAGGCGCTGGGGCCGCAGCGCGTGCGCGGCTGGGCCGGCAAGTTCGGGCTGGACGAGGAGCGCCAGCCGCTGAACCTGACGCTGGCGCTGGGCTCCGGTGCTGTCACGCCGCTGCAGATGGCTCAGGCCTATGCCGTCTTTGCCAACGGCGGCCAGTTGCCCACCGGCTGGCTGATCCAGCGCGTGCAGGATGCCCAGGGAGAGCTGCTGTTCCAGGCCGAGCCGCCCAAGCTGCGGCCAGCCATCAGTCCGCGCAATGCCTTCATGACGTCACAGCTGCTCGCCGCAGTCACGAGAGAGGGCACCGGCGCCCGTGCCAGCAGCCTGCTGGGCCGCTGGGACTTGTACGGCAAGACAGGTACGACCAATGACGCGGTGGACGCCTGGTTCTGCGGCTTCCAGGCGGCTCGCGCCGGCGCGGTGTGGATCGGCTATCCGACGCCCAAGTCCCTGGGCGAGCGTGAGAGCGGCGGCGGCCTGGCGCTGCCGGTGTGGGCCTCGACCATGGCCGTGGCGCTGCGCGGCCAGCCCAGCAGTCCGCTGGCACCGCCACAGGACGGCGGCCTGTTGGAGCAGGACGGCCAGTGGTTCTACAGCGAGTTTGCGGGCGACCTGGCCATTGCCCGCATCGGCGTGGCCGACCAGCCGGCCGAGGCCACGCCGCCCGACACGCCCGCGTCGGCGCCGCCCTGAGCGTGGTCGGCCTGCCGAGATGTGAGCAGGCCTCACCGGGGTAACAGTTCATGGCGGGGCCGCTGCGGGCCTAGAGTGGGTGGCCTCTGCACTGCCCGTTGTTCGCCATGCCGCGCTCCCTGCTCCTCGTCGCCCTGCTGCTGCTGGCTGGCTGCGCTGCCCTGCGTGAGGGGCGAGAGGGACGAGAAGCGCGCGACCGTGCCGCGCCGCGTGAGGTGGCCACCGAGGCCCGCATGGCGCAGGCGCCGTCGGTGGCCGGCGTGGCCGAGGAGCCTCTGGGCCGCTTGCCCTGGGGCCGCCAGGGCGAGCTGACGCTGGACGGCCAGCGCGTGCGCTACACGCGCGGGGCCGAGAGGCTGTCGCTGTTCGAGCCGCTGCCCGCCGGTGTGCGCGAGCCGCTGCGCTTTCAGGCGGGCGAGACCGTCATCGTCTGCGAGGGTTGGACGCCGTCGTCAGCGGCCGGCCTGGCCCCGCCGTCCTGGGTGCTGAGTTGCCAGTGGGGCCGGGGCCCGGCAGCGATGCTGCAGATCGGCGAGGGGCCGCTGCGTCAGGGCCAGCGCGTGCGCGAGGGGGCCTACCGGCGCGGCGACCTGACCGTGGGCCTGCGCTCGGCGCACCAGCGGGAGGGCGGCGCGCCACCGCAGCCGCAGGCGGTGGGTTACGAGATGCTGCACCAGGGCACTGTGGTGGGCAGCCTGGACCTGTCAGGGGTCACGCCGCGGCTGCGCCGGCCCGACCCCGCCACGCCGCTGGGCCGCGCCGTCACCGAGGCTGCATGGGCGCTGCTGCTGGTGTCGGAGCGCTGAGCGGCTTGGCAGCCACCGGGCCGCGCGCGGCAAGGCGGCCCAGCAATGCCACGGCGGCCTCCAGGTCCGGGTCGCGGCCTGCCTGCAGTGCGGCGCGGTCCAGCGGCACGGCCACGTCCGGCACCACGCCCCGGCCTTCGATGCGCGGGCTGCCTTGCAGCGCGAAGTCCACCTGGCTGAACGACAGTGCGCCGCCGCCGGGCAGCTCGATGAGGCCCTGCACGCCCAGCAGGCAGCCGCAGCTGGTGCGGCCCACCACCTGGGCGCGGCCCAGCCCCTGCAGCGCTGCCGCCACCAGCTCGCTGGCGCTGGCGCTGCCCTCGTCCACCAGCACGACCACGGCGCCGCCGTAGGGCGCGGCGTTGCCGTGCGTCATCAGCTCGGTCCCGGTGACGTTGAACAGCCCGAACAGGCGGGTCAGTGGCTTGCCGTCGCGCGTGAGCAGCTTGCCCACGGCCACCTTGCGCGGGAACAACTCTGTCAGCAGCGTGGTGGCCATGGCCATAGAGCCGCCGCTGTTCTGGCGCAGGTCGATGACCAGGCCGGGCGCCTGGCGTAGGTCGAACAGGGCCACCCCCAGCGGGGTGCGCTTAGCGAGGTCGGGGTCGAAGGCTGACAGGCGCAGATAGCCGTGGCCCGAGGGCAGCAGCTGGCTGCTCATCACCGGGCGGTCCGGCAGCAGGGCGCGCGTGAGCATGTGCTGCCGGCGCTGACCGCCAGCCTCCAGATCCAGAGCCAGCGTGGGTTCAGTGCTGCCGGCATCGCCGGCATTCAGCCGCCGGGCGGCGCTGCGCAGCTGGGCCCGTGGCGTCGAGCTCTTGCGTGCGTCCGCCAGCGTGGCGTGCCACCAGTCCAGTGCCGGCTGGCCAGCGATGCGCTGTACCGCGTCACCGGGCTTCAGGCCCTGGCGCTCGGCGTCCGAGCCCGGCGCCACGCCCGTGACCACCAGCTCCCCAGCGATCTCGTTGACGCGCAGGCCCAGCGTCAGCGACTGCTTGGCCTTCCACCATGCATGGCGGCGTGGCGACAGCACCTGAGTGTGAGCATCGCCCAGCTCGGCGGTGAGGCGATCCAGCAGCTCCCAGAACTGCTCGTCAGTGGCGGCGGCCAGGGCCTGCGGGCGCAGGCGAGCGGCACTGGCGTCCCAGTCCACGCCGCGCAGTTGCGGGTCGACGTATTGCTCCCGCACGCGATGCCGCACGGTGTCGAAGGCCTCGGCCCGCTGCGCGGCGTCCAGCGTCGCGCCTGGCGGCAGCGGCGCCACGGCGGCGCAGCCCAGCAGTTGCACGAGCAGCAGCGCGATCAGCATCTTCTTCATGGCGGAATCCAACGAACGGGGTGGGCGTTGCGAGCGTCGCCACGACCGGCGCGCGCCGTGCGACGGTGGCGTCAGACCAGCCGTCGGCGGCCATCGTAAGCGCTGGGTCGGCGGAGGCCACACAATCAGGCACCCAGTTGTCCGAGACACCATGAGCACCGCTGCCGACCTCGCCGCCATGTATGCCGACCAGGGCTTTCTCGTCATCCCCGGCTTCAAGTCCGCCGCCGACATCGCCTCTCTGCGCGAGCGCGCGCTGCAGATCGTCGACGCATTCGATCCCGGCGAGCAGCGCCCGGTGTTCACGACCGAGGAGCAGCAGCGCCATGTGGACGACTACTTCCTGGACAGCGGCGATCAGGTGCGCTGCTTCTTCGAGGAAGAGGCCTTTGATGCGGAGGGCCGCCTGCGCGTGCCCAAGGAGCTGGCCATCAACAAGATCGGCCACGCGATGCACGACCTCGATCCGGTCTTCAGCGCCTTCTCCAAGGGCGAAGCGCTGCGCGGCGTGGCTGCTGGCCTGGGCCTGACGAGGCCGCAGGTCTGGCAGAGCATGTTCATCTTCAAGCAGCCCGGCATCGGCGGCGAGGTGCGCTGGCACCAGGACGCCAGCTTCTTCGAAAGCGACCCCATCACGGTGACCACCTTCTGGTTCGCGCTGGAAGACGCGACGCTGCAGAACGGCTGCCTGTGGGCGGAGCCCGGCGGCCATCAGGGCCCGCGCGGTGTGCTGCGCGAGCGCTTCGTGCGCGAGGGCCGCAAGGCCTGGATGGAACAGGTCGACGCCACGCCATGGCCGGCGGCCGATTCCCGGCAGGCCGTGCCGCTGGAGGTGGAAGCCGGGTCGCTGGTGGTGTTCCACGGCCTGCTGCCACATTACTCGGCGGCCAACCGCTCCGAGAAGTCGCGCCATGCCTACACGCTGCATGTAACGGACGCGGCCAGCCGCTACTCGCCGCGCAACTGGTTGCAGCGTGGCGCGCAGTTGCCCGTACAAGGTTTCTGACAGGCCTCACATCCGCTCACGGGCGCTGCCCATCGTCCTACAGCCCGAGGGCCGCCACGCCGGCACGGCCGACGCCGGCCGCCGCCCACAGTTGCCTCCATCGCAAACGTCGACAGACGACGACAGGAGGCTGACATGAAGTTCCCGACATCTGTGCACGCCGACGGTTGGGCCCGACACATCGACACGACACCGTCTGCAATGCCGGCGCGCCATGCGCCCCGGCCGGGTGCGCGCCTGGATGTGCGGGCGCCATGGGCTGGCGAGCCCGGGCACCCCGAGCGGGTGTCCGCCATGGCCGCAGCGCCGGCACCGCAATGGGCGCGGCCGACGGCCTGGTGGATGGCGGTGGGCGCGGGTGCCGTGGCGGTGGCCGGGCTGGCCTTGTGGGATCTGCAGTATCTGGGCCGCCCGGGCATGACGCCCGTGTCGCCGGCGGTGATCAGCGGCACGGTGCAGCCCGACCCGGTGCTGGCGGCAGCAGCGCCCTCGGCCGAGCCCGCTGCAGAGCCGGTGCCGCCCGCCGTGGCTGCCGAGCCTGCGGCTGAGCGGCCGACCCTGCGCACGGCAGCGCCGCGCGCCGAGCCGGTGGCACGGGTCGCGCCGCGCACGCCGGCGCTGCAGCCGCCGCCGGCCGCTGAGTTGCCGCTGGAACTGCCGCCGACGGCCGCCGGCCCTGTTGCGGTGGCATCGCCGGTCGATGCCGCGGCGCAGCCCATCGCCGAGGACAGCGGCATCACGGCGCAGGTGCGCAGTGCGCTCGCCGCGGACGCCACGCTGGCCCCGCTGCCGATTGCAGTCAGCACCCACGAGGGTGTGGTGCGGCTGGACGGCCAGGCGCCTGATGCGACCACGCGTGAGCATGCGGCGGTCGTGGCGGCCAGCGCGGCCGGCGTGAGAGCGGTGGACAACCGGCTGACGCTGCCGCTGCTGGCGGGGCTGAGCCTCTCGCCGGCACGGTCGTGAGCGGGTTTTTGTCGCTGGCTTGATCCAGTTCAAAGCAGGGCAGGGGGCGGGGCATGACACTGCGCCGGCATGTCCCCGACGCCTCCCTCCGCCCCTGAAGCCGCCCTGCTGGAAGCCGCCGATC
Organism: Pelomonas margarita; assembly: GCF_043555875.1. NCBI lineage: Bacteria > Pseudomonadati > Pseudomonadota > Betaproteobacteria > Burkholderiales > Sphaerotilaceae > Roseateles > Pelomonas margarita. Next base: position 105,532 of record NZ_JBIGHW010000012.1, read on the forward strand.
TCTGCGCCGAGCGCGGTGGCCGGCGTCTGTGGCGCGGGCTGAACCTGCAGCTGCACGCCGGCGACTGCCGCTGGCTGCGGGGCGCCAACGGCTGTGGCAAGACCACGCTGCTGCGCACGCTGGCCGGGCTGCGCGCGCCGTCGGCGGGCCGCGTGACGCGGGGCACGCTACGCTACCTCGGGCATGCCCAGGCGCTGTCCGCCGAACTCAGCGTCAGCGAATCGCTGCGCTTCTCTGCCAGCCTGCAGGGGCTGTCGGCCAGCGAGCCCTTGCGGCCGGCGCTGGAGCGGCTGGGCCTGCTGCGCGAGGCCGCGCGGCCGGTGCGCCAGCTCAGCCAGGGCCAGCGGCGCCGCGCGGCGCTGGCGGCGCTGGCCCTGCCACAACCTGCCGGCACCGTGTGGCTGCTGGATGAACCCTTTGACGCGCTTGACGATGACGGCGTGCGTCGCCTGCAGGGCCTGTTAGACGCGCACGCCCGCAGCGGTGGCGCGGTGTTGTTCACCAGCCACCAGGAAGCGGCGGCCCTGGTCGTATGCCGGGGTGACGAGTTGAGGCTGTCCGCATGAGCGCGGGTGTGTCGGCCCGGTTGCTGCTGTGGCGTGAGCTGCGCCTGGCGCTGCGTCGCCCCACGCAGGGTCTGCTGCCGCTGGTGTTCTTCATCGTCGCGGCCAGCCTGTTCCCGTTGGGTGTTGGCCCGGAACCGCAGCGGCTGCGCGAGATGGCGGGCGGCGTGATCTGGGTCTGCGCGCTGCTGGCGGCGCTGTTGTCGCTGCATGCACTGTTCGAGGCCGACGCCCAGGATGGCACGCTGGATCAGCTGTTGATGGCACCGCACTCCGCGCTGCGGCTGGCGGCGGTGAAGGCGGCCAGCCACTGGTTGATCCATGGCCTGCCGCTGCTGCTGGTGGCACCGCTGCTGGGCCTGATGTTCGGTCTGCCGGTGTCGGAGCTGGGCCTGCTGTCGCTGACGCTGCTGCTGGGCACGCCGCTGCTGAGCCTGCTGGGCGGGCTGGCTGCCGCGCTAACGCTGGGCCTGCGCCACGGTGCGCTGCTGAACTTGCTGATCGTGCTGCCGCTGGCGGTGCCGGTGCTGATCTTCGGCAGCGGCGCGCTGGCGGCGCGCCAGGCCGGCTTGGCGGTAGACGGTCACCTGTCGCTGTTGGCCGCGCTGCTGCTGGCGGCGCTGTTGTGCGTGCCCTGGGCCACGGCGGCCGCATTGCGGATCTCGCTGTCATGAACCGGCTGCGCCTGTACACCTTTGCTGCGCCGCAGCGCTTCTTCGCGCTGGCCGGCACGCTGCTGCCCTGGCTGTGGGCGCTGGCGGCGCTGGCGGGCGTGGCGGGCCTGGTGGTGGGCTTCGTGGTGGCGCCCACCGATGCCACGCAGGGCGAGGTGTACCGCATCATCTTCCTGCACGTGCCCACGGCCTGGCTGTCCATGGTGCTGTACGTGGCGATGGCGTTCTGGGCTGTTGTGGGGTGGGCGTTCAAGGCGCGCATGGCGTCGCTGCTGGCCCACGCGATAGCCCCCACGGGGGCGCTGTTCACGCTGCTCGCGCTGGTGACGGGCGCGCTGTGGGGGCAGCCCACCTGGGGCACCTGGTGGGTGTGGGATGCACGGCTGACATCGGAGCTGATCCTGCTGTTCCTGTTTGCCGGCTACATGGCGCTGGCGGGTGCCATCGAGGACGCGCACCGCGCCGATGCGGCCAGCGCGCTGCTGGCGCTGGTGGGGGTGGTGAATGTGCCGGTCATCTATTTTTCGGTGCGCTGGTGGAACACGCTGCACCAGGGCGCCAGTGTCAGCCTGACGGCGGCGCCCACGATGGCGCACACGATGCTGCTGGGCATGCTGCTGATGACGCTGGCCTGCTGGGCCTATGCCTTTGCCGTGGTGTTCCTGCGCGCCCGCGCGCTGGTGCTGGAGCGCGAGGCCAGCACGCGCTGGGCCCGCCAACTGGGAGTCGACACATGAGTACCAACCCCTGGCCCTTTGTGCTTGGCAGCTACCTGCTGGGCGCGCTGGTCTTTGTGCTGGAGCCGCTGCTGGCTGCGCGCCGGCTGGCCCGGGCGCGCCGTGCGCTGGCTGCGGACGACGAGTCCGGTGTCGACGAACGGGACCTGGCATGAAGCTGCGTCATCGTCGACTCGCGCTGGCGGCGGGTGTGCTGGCCGTGTTGGGCGTCATCGCGGCGCTGGTGGTCAATGCCATGCGCTCCAACCTGGTGTTCTTCTACACGCCGACCCAGGTCGTCGCGCACGAGGCCCCGCAGGGGCGCAGCTTCCGCGTCGGCGGGCTGGTGGAGCCCGGCAGCCTGAGCCGTGAGGGGCTGGCGGTTCGCTTCGTCGTCAGCGACGGCGCGCAGCGCCTGCCCGTGCGCTACCAGGGCGCGCTGCCCGACCTGTTCAAGGAAGGCAAAGGCGTGGTGGTGCAGGGCCGGCTGGACGGCGTCGACTTCCTGGCCCGCGAGGTGCTGGCCAAGCATGACGAGAACTACATGCCTCCCGAGGCAGCAGCCGCGCTGAAAGCGGGAGGGCACGCGCCTTGATCGTCGAGCTGGGGCATCTGGCGTTGTGGTTGGCGCTGGCCGTGGCGGTGCTGCTGGCTGTGCTGCCGCTGCGGGCGGCGGCGCGGGACGACCTGCGCGGCATGCGGCTGGCCGCGCCGTTGACGGTCTGGCTGGGCGTGTTCGTGCTCGCGGGCTACGCCGCGCTGAGCTGGGCGTTTGCGAGCGCCGATTTTTCGGTGGCCTATGTGGCACGGCATGCCAACCGGGAGCTGCCGCTGGCCTACCGGCTGGCGGCGGTGTGGGGCGGGCATGAGGGCTCGCTGCTGCTTTGGGCGGCCCTGCTGTCGGGCTGGATGCTGGCGCTGCGCGCCGCCAGCGGCGACTGGCCCGATGCTCTGCGGGCTCGGGTGCTGGGCGTGATGGGTGGGCTGGCGGCGGGCTTCCTGTTGTTCCTGCTGGCTGCGTCCAACCCGTTCGAGCGCGTGCTGCCGGCGCTGCCGGACGGCAACGACCTCAACCCCTTGCTGCAGGATCCCGGCATGGTGCTGCACCCGCCAATGCTCTACATGGGCTACGTCGGTTTCACGGTGGCCTTCGCGTTCGCGGTCGCGGCGCTGCTGGGCAGCGAGATCACGCCGGCCTGGGCGCGCCGCGCGCGGGCCTGGACGCTGGCGGCCTGGAGCAGCCTGACGCTGGGCATCGCGCTGGGCAGCTGGTGGGCGTACAGCGAACTGGGCTGGGGTGGTTGGTGGTTCTGGGACCCGGTGGAGAACGCATCCTTCATGCCCTGGTTGGCTGGCACGGCGCTGCTGCACTCGCTGGCCGTGACGGAGAAGCGTGGCGCCTTCAAGGCCTGGACTGTGCTGCTGTCGGTGCTGTGCTTCGGGCTGGCGCTGCTTGGCACTTTCCTCGTGCGCTCCGGCGTGCTGAGCTCGGTGCACGCGTTCGCGACCGACCCGCGGCGCGGGTTGTTCATCCTCGCCTTCCTCGTGGTGGTGGTGGGCGGTTCGCTCGCGCTGTATGCCACCCGCGCCGGCCGGCTGGGCCTGGGCGCGCGCTTCCACTGGCGCAGCCGGGAGACGGCGCTGCTGGCCAACAACGCGATGCTGGTGGCCGCCTGCGGCGCCGTGCTGCTGGGTACGCTGTACCCGCTGCTCTTGGATGCGCTGACCGGGCAGAAGCTGTCGGTGGGGCCGCCGTACTTCGAGGCCGTGTTCGTGCCGCTGATGGCGCCGGTCGTGCTGCTGATGGGCCTGGGGCCGCTGCTGCGCTGGAAGCAAGCCGACACGGCCGAGCTGCTGAAGCGGCTGCGCCTGCCCTTGCTGCTGGCGCCGCTGGCGGCCGGGGTGCAGGCGTGGGCCAGCGGGCTGACGTCGCTGCCGGGTGTGCTGGGCCTGCTGCTGGCGTGGTGGGTACTCGCTACGGTGGCGGCCGATGTGGGCGCGCGCTGGCGCACCGGCATGCCGCGCTCGGTGGCGGCGATGCAGCTGGCCCACGCGGGCGTGGGCGTGTTCATCGTCGGCGTCACGCTGGTCGGCAGCCTGCAGGTCGAGCAGGACGTGCAGCTGGCGCCGGGTGACGTGGCCGAGGTGGGCGGCTACCGCGTGCAGATGCAGTCGCTGCGCACGGTGGAGGGGCCGAACTACCGCGCTGCGCAGGCGCAGCTGGCCTTCAGCCGTGACGGTCATACCGTCGCGGTGCTGCGGCCCGAGAAGCGCGTCTACAACAGCAGCGAGATGCCCATGACTGAGGCTGGCATCGACAGCGGCTGGTGGCGCGATCTCTACGCCTCGCTGGCCGAGCCGCTGGACACACCGCGTGGCAGGGCCTGGATCGTGCGCGTGTCCATCAAGCCCTGCGTGAACTGGATCTGGGGCGGCTGCGTGCTGATGGCGCTCGGCGGGCTGCTGGCGGCGTCGGACCGGCGCTACCGGGGAGCGCCCGCATGAGCCGCTGGCGCATCTGGCTGCCGCTGCTTGCCTTCGCGTTGCTGGCGCTGCTGCTGGCCCGCGGGCTGCAACTTAACCCGCACGAGCTGCCGTCGCCGCTGGTGGGCAAGCCCGTACCGGCGCTGACGCTGACGGCGCTGCACGATGGCGGGGCGGGTCTGCGCACTGATGGCTGGCGCGGGCGGGTGACGCTGCTGAACGTGTGGGCCTCCTGGTGCGGGCCCTGCCGCGAGGAACACCCGCAGCTGCTGGCGCTGGCGCGGCGCCACCCTGGCGTGCGCGTGGCCGGGCTGAACTACAAGGACGAGCCGCAGGCCGCGCGCCGCTGGCTGGCCCAGCTGGGCGACCCGTTCGCCGAGATTGGCGCCGACCTGGATGGCCGCGCGGGCATCGAGCTGGGCGTGTACGGCGTGCCGGAGACCTTTGTCGTCGATGCGCAGGGCCGCATTCTCTTCAAGCATGTGGGCCCGCTGACCGACGAGGTCATCGCGCGCCGTATCGAGCCGCTGCTCAAGGAGGGCGCATGAGGCGCGTCGCGCTGGCATGGCTGCTGGGGGCGGGCGTGGCTGTGGCGGGATCGCCGCCGCCGGCCGAGGTCGATGCGCGTGTGCAGCACCTGGCCACGCAGCTGCGCTGCCTGGTCTGCCAGAACCAGACGCTGGCCGACTCCCACGCGCCGCTGGCCCTGGACCTGAAGGCTCAGGTGCGCGAGCAGGTGCAGGCCGGCCGCAGCGACGACGAGGTGCTGGCGCACCTGACGGCGCGCTACGGCGACTTCGTGCGCTACAAGCCGCCGCTCAAGGCCAGCACCTGGCTGCTGTGGCTGGGCCCGGTGCTGCTGTTTGGCGCCGCGCTCGCCGGGCTGGTGCTGGCGCTGCGGCGCCGTGCGGCCGTGCCCGCGCAGGATTTCGACCCCGACCCGGACGAGCCGCCGACATGACCCACGACCCCCTGCGCCACCTGTCCCAGCTGCGCGGGCTGCGCGAGCAGCTGCAGCAGTTGCCGACCGAATCTCCGCAGCGCGCCGAGGTCACGGCGGCGCTGGTGGCGGCCGTGATGGCCACGCGACCGGCCGAACACCCGCCGCTGCCCTGGCGCCAGCGCCTGGCGCTGGCGGGCTTCGTGCTGTGCGTGGGCCTGGCGGGCTATGCCGCTACCGGCAGCCTGCAGGGCTGGCAGGCACGTCCGCCGGTGGATGCCGGCGAGGCCATGGTGCAGCGGCTGGCCGGCCGGCTGGCCGCCGACCCTGGCGCGGCGAGCGCGGCTGACTGGGCCATGCTGGGGCGCTCGCAGGCCGTGCTGGGCCGCGATGCCGAGGCCGCTGAGGCCTACCGCCGTGCGCTGGCGCTGCAGCCCGATGCCGACACGCTGACCGCCCTGGCCGACCTGCTGGCCACCGGCCGTGGCGGCGCGCTGCAGGGCGAGCCGGCGCAACTCATCGCCCAGGCCCTGGCACTGGCGCCCGAGCACCCGCGCGCGCTGGCGCTGGCCGCTGCCGTGGCCTGGCAGGCCGGCCGACGCGACGAGGCTGCACGGCTGTGGACCCACCTGCGTGAGCTGTTACCGGCCGACGACCCGCTGCGTGCCGCGGCGGAGCGCGGCCTTGCACTGCAGCAATCCGGGCGGCCTTGATCTGTGACAAGGACGGGCCATGCCCGCGTGGCCACACTGCAGGCAGTGGAAATTGGTGACGCACGGAGCAAGGCATGTCGGTACTGGGAGTGGTGGCGCGGGTTCGACCCGAGGACTTGCCGGAGATCCTTGACCGGCTGGCCGGGTCGCCCGGTGTCGAGCTGGCCGGCAACCCCGGTGACGGGCGGCTGGTGCTGGTCATTGAGGACAGCCCTGGCTGCACGGCCGCCGCGCGGCTGGGCGAGCTGGCTGAATGGCCGCCCATGCTGTCCACCTCGCTGGTGTACGAGTACTCCGGCCCCGATTCCCCGGCTGCGCACGCGCCCGTGACGCACTGGCGCAGCCCGCTGCGCGACATCGCTGCCGACCGCCCCGCGGCCGCCTGACCGCTTCAACCCCATCCGTTCCAGGAGAGCCCCCATGACCGTCGACACGAACGAAAGCCGTCGCGTGTTCCTGAAGACCCAGGCCGCCGCCGCTGCCGCTGCTGCGGCCGGCCTGCCGGTGAGCATTCCCGTGGTGGCCGCGCCCGCCGACACTGCCGTGCGCTGGGACAAGGCACCATGCCGCTTCTGCGGCACCGGCTGCTCGGTCGTGGTGGGCGTGCAAGGCGACAAGGTGGTGGCCACGCAGGGCGACCCGGAAGCGCCGGTCAACCGCGGGCTGAACTGCATCAAGGGCTACTTCCTGTCCAAGATCATGTATGGCAGCGACCGGCTGACGACGCCGCTGCTGCGCAAGAAGAACGGCGTTTACGACAAGCAGGGCGAGTTCACGCCGGTGAGCTGGGACGAGGCCTTCGACATCATGGCCAGCAAGTGGAAGGCTGCGCTCAAGGAAGCTGGCCCCACCAGCGTGGCGATGTTCGGCTCCGGCCAGTGGACGGTCTGGGAGGGCTATGCCGCCAGCAAGCTCTGGAAGGCCGGCCTGCGCTCCAACAACCTCGACCCGAACGCCCGCCACTGCATGGCCTCGGCCGTGACCGGCTTCATGCGCACCTTCGGCATCGACGAGCCCATGGGCTGCTACGACGACATCGAGCAGGCCGACGCCTTCGTGCTGTGGGGCAGCAACATGGCCGAGATGCACCCCATCCTGTGGAGCCGCATCACCGATCGCCGCCTGTCCCATCCGGGGACCAAGGTGGCGGTGCTGTCGACCTACGAGCACCGCAGCTTCGACCTGGCCGACATCCCCATGGTCTTCCAGCCGCAGACCGATCTGGCGATCCTGAACTACATCGCCAACTACATCATCAAGAACGGCAAGGTGAACCAGGAGTTCATCAAGAAGCACGTCAACTTCAAGCAGGGCGAGACCGACATCGGCTATGGCCTGCGGCCCGGCCACGCGCTGGAGAAGGACGCCAAGTCCAACGGCTACCCCGGTGCGGACGGCAAGCCCAAGGGCAGCCCCAACGATGCCAAGCCCATCGATTTCGATGCGTTCGCCAAGTTCGTGTCGGAGTACACCGCCGAGAAGGTCAGCGCGCTGTCGGGCGTGCCTGTCAAGCAGTTGGAAGACCTGGCCAAGCTCTACGCCGACCCCAAGGTCAAGGTCATGAGCCTGTGGACCATGGGCTTCAACCAGCACACGCGCGGCACCTGGGCCAACAACCTCGTCTACAACATTCACCTGCTGACCGGCAAGATCAGCCAGCCGGGCAACAGCCCGTTCAGCCTGACTGGCCAACCCAGCGCCTGCGGCACGGCCCGCGAGGTGGGCACCTTCGCCCACCGCCTGCCGGCCGACATGGTGGTGACCAACCCCGAGCACCGCAAGCACACCGAGGAGATCTGGGGTCTGCCCGACGGCACCATCCCCGACAAGATCGGCCTGCACGCCGTGGCCATGTCGCGCGCGCTGAAGGACGGCAAGCTCAAGTGCTACTGGAACACCACCAACAACAACATGCAGGCGGGGCCGAACATCAACGACGAGATCCTGCCCGGCTGGCGCAACCCGGCGGCCTTCATCGTCGTCAGTGACGTCTACCCCAACGCGAGCGCGATGGCGGCCGACCTCATCCTGCCCAGCGCGATGTGGGTGGAGAAGGAAGGTGCCTTCGGCAACGCCGAGCGCCGCACACAGGTGTGGCGCCAGCAGGTCAGCGCGCCGGGGCAAGCCCGCAGCGATCTGTGGCAGTTCATGGAGTTCAGCAAGCGCTTCAAGATCGAGGAGGTCTGGCCCGCCGAGCTGATCGCCAAGAAGCCCGAGTTCAAGGGCAAGACGCTGTTTGACGTGCTCTACAAGAACGGCAAGGTCAACAAGTTCCCACTGGCCGACCTCACCAAGGTCAACGCCAAGTACATCAAGGACTACAGCAACGACGAGTCCAAGGCTTTCGGCTTCTACGTGCAGAAGGGCTTGTTCGAGGAGTACGCCGAGTTCGGTCGCGGCCATGGGCATGACCTGGCACCGTTCGACACCTACCACGAGGTGCGCGGCCTGCGCTGGCCCGTCGTGGAGGGCAAGGAGACGCTGTGGCGCTTCCGCGAGGGCTACGACCCGTACGTGAAGAAGGGCGAGGGCGTGAAGTTCTACGGCCACAAGGACGGCAAGGCCGTCGTCTTCGCGCTGCCCTACCAGCCGGCCGCCGAGGTGCCCGACAAGGACTACGACCTGTGGCTGTGCACCGGCCGCGTGCTGGAACACTGGCACACCGGCTCGATGACACGCCGCGTGCCCGAGCTGCACCGTGCCGTGCCCGAGGCGCTGCTGTTCATGCACCCGGACGACGCCCGCGACCGCGGCCTGCAGCGCGGCATGAAGGTCAAGGTGGCCTCGCGCCGTGGCGAGATCCAGGTGCAGGTCGAGACCAAGGGCCGCAACAAGGTGCCGCGCGGCCTGGTGTTCGTGCCCTTCTTCGACGAGGGGCGGCTGGTCAACAAGCTGACGCTGGACGCCACCTGCCCGATCTCCAAGGAGACGGACTTCAAGAAGTGCGCCGTGAAGGTGGTGAAGGCGTGATGCCAGGCTGCTGCCGGCGCCGGGCCGCCCCAAGGCGGCAGCCATCCCCTGGGGGGATCGACCGGCGTACCCGCCGGACGAGGGGCTGACATGAACCGGCGTGATTGGTTGCAGGGGGCGTCGAGCGCCTGCACGGCGGGCCTGCTGGCCGGCGGTGCGGCCCTGGTCGCGCCCGGCGCGGCCGCACGACCGGCCCAGGCCTTGCGGCCGCCCGGCGCGCTGGCCGAGGCCGACTTCCTGGCCGCCTGCGTGCGCTGCGGCCTGTGCGTGCGCGACTGCCCGCCGCAGAACCTGCGACTGTCCCGCCTGGGCGATGGCCTGGCGCGCGAGGTGGCCGTGGGTACGCCGTACTTCGTGGCCCGCGAGGTGCCTTGCGAGATGTGCGAGGACCTGCCCTGCGTGAAGGCCTGCCCCACCGGCGCGCTGGATCCTGGCCTGGCTCGCATCGAGGAGGCGCGCATGGGCCTGGCCGTGCTGATCGACCAGGAGAGCTGCCTGAACTTCCAGGGGCTGCGCTGCGACGTCTGCTACCGGGTCTGCCCCGTCATTGACCAGGCCATCACGCTGGAGAAGACCAGCAATCCGCGCAGCGACCGCCACGCCATGCTGTTGCCCACCGTGCATGCCCAGTCCTGCACCGGCTGCGGCAAGTGCGAGCAGAGCTGCGTGCTGCCGGTGGCGGCCATCAAGGTGCTGCCGCACGCGCTGGCCCAGGGCCGTCCGGCCGAGCATTACCGCAAGGGCTGGGAGGGCGAGTCGCGCGCGCAGCAACCGCGTTTTGAGATGCCGCGCCAGCGCCTGCCGGATGCGGGTGACGATGTGGCGCCGCTGCGGGGCGGCCAGAGCCCGTATGTGCGCGACGCCGCGTCTGAGGCCCGGCCATGAGCGCTGTTCTGCCCGCAGCCCCCATCGAGCGCAGCGCGTGGCGCCGCCAGCGCTTCCTGCTGCTGCGCCGCGCCAGCCAGCTCGGCGTGCTGGCGCTGTTCCTGCTCGGTCCTTGGGCGGGCATCTGGATCGTCAAGGGCAGCCTCACCAGCAGCATGACGCTGGGCACGCTGCCGCTGACCGACCCCTTTGTGCTGGCGCAGTCGCTGGCTGCGGGTCACTGGCCGCAGCTCAGCGCTGTGATCGGCGTGGCCCTCGTGCTGGCCTTCTATGGCCTGCTGGCCGGCCGCGCCTATTGCGCCTGGGTCTGCCCGGTCAACATCGTCACTGATGCTGCGGCCTGGGCGCGCCGCCGGCTGCACCTGAGCGGCGGCCGCGCCCCGTCGCGCCGTCTGCGCTGGTGGCTGCTGGGCGCCGTGCTGCTGGCCTGTGCCGCCACGGGCCAGGCGGTGTGGGAATCGGTCAACCCCGTCACGCTGACGCAGCGTGCGCTCATCTTCGGCGGCGGCCTGGCCTGGGCGGCCGTGGCGGCCGTGTTCGCCTACGACCTGCTGGCCGCGCCGCGCGGCTGGTGCGGTCACCTGTGCCCCATGGGCGCCGCCTACGCACTGATCGGCAGCAAGCCGCTGCTGCGCGTGGCCGCCACCCATGCCAGCCGCTGCGACGACTGCGGCGACTGCTATGCCGCCTGCCCCGAGCCACAGGTGCTCGTTGCGCCGCTGAAAGGCAAGGACGGGGCCGGCCCCGTCATCACGGCCCGCGAATGCACCGCCTGTGGCCGCTGCGTCGACGTCTGTCACACCGACGTGCTGCGCTTTACCCATCGTTTCGACCGCCAGAGGGACTGACACCATGAATCTCCGCCGATTGCTCGCCTGCCTGCCCGTGCTGCTGGCCTTTGCCGGCTTGCCGGCCCTGGCCGTTGTCAATCCCGTCGACAAACCCGTCGTCAAGCTCGAAGGGTTGCGCGGTGGCACGCCGCTGAACCAGGACAACCCGCCCAACAACTACCGCCAGGAGCGCGACCACCCGGTGGGCGAGCGCGACTTCGTGCAGATGCCGCCGCTGATCCCGCACGGCATCAGCGGCTATCAGATCACCAAGAATTTCAACAAATGCATGGACTGCCATGCCTGGCAAAAGACCAAGGAGAGCGGCGCCACCAAGATCAGCGTCACGCATTTCCGCACGCGTGAGGGCGTGGAGCTCGACAAGGTCAGCCCACGGCGCTACTTCTGCACCCAGTGCCACGTGCCGCAAAGCGACGCCAAGCCGCTGGTGCCCAACGAGTACGAGCGCGCCAAGGGCCTGCGCTGAGGGGAAGGCATATGAAGCAGCTGTTTGCACGCGCCTGGGCCTTCGCCCGCACGCGCCAGTTCTGGATCCTGTTCATCGCCTTCACTGGCGGCATCCTCTTCTGGGGGGGCTTCAACACGGCGATGGAGTGGACCAACCGCGAGGCCTTCTGCATCTCCTGCCATGAGATGGAGAAGAACGTCTACGTGGAGTACCGCAACACCATCCACTACCAGAACCGCACCGGCGTGCGCGCCACCTGCCCCGACTGCCACGTGCCCAAGGAGTGGGGCCCCAAGATGATTCGCAAGATCCAGGCGAGCAACGAGGTGCTGCACAAGATCCTCGGCACCATCGACACGCCCGAGAAGTTCAATGCCAAGCGCGCCGTGCTGGCCCAGCACGAGTGGGACCGCATGAAGCGCAACGACAGCCAGGAGTGCCGCAACTGCCACAACTTCAGCTACATGGACTACGCGGAGCAGAACGTCCGCGCGTCCACGCGTCACCAGGTGGCGTTCACTGCCGGGCAGACCTGCATCGACTGCCACAAGGGCATCGCCCACACGCTGCCGCCCATCGCCCAGCCCATCGGCGAGGCCAAGGACGGCCAGGTCGAGCTGCCGCCGGCGGGCGCCGCCTCAGGCGCCTCGCACTGACAGCGCCTGCGTCGGGCACACCCCGACGCAGTGCCCACAGGCCGAGCAGCGCTCGGCATCGAGGTGCGGCACGCCGACGCCGCGCGGCCCGGGGCTGAAGCGCAGCGCACGCGGCTCGCAGGCGTCGCCGCACAACCGGCACTCCACGCCGCGGCTGGCCAGGCAGGCTGCCGGCTGCAGCACGGCCTGCCAGCCGGGGAAGGCCAGGGGGCCGGACAGCGCGCCGGTGCGGCAACTGCGTTGGCACTCGCCGCACAGCTCGCAGCCGTCGTGGCGGAAATCGAGCGTCGGGAAGCCGCCATCGCCCGGCACGATGACCCGCGTGGGGCAAGCCTTCGCGCAGTCGCCGCAGCGTGTGCAGGCCGCCAGGAACTCGGGCTCGGCCAGCGCCCCTGGCGGGCGTTGTGCAGCGCGCGGGGCAGGCTGGGCGCGCAGGAAGAAGCGGCGTCGGGTATCGACCATGGCGGCATTCTGGGCCTCACGTCGTCGCCGGGCCTTGTGCGCCGTCAAACGGCCGGGGTGCCGCTTGCGGGAAGATGGCGGCATGAAAGTGATGGGTATCGCCGGACGCTCCGGCATGGGCAAGACCACGTTGCTGGAGCGGCTGGTGCCGCATTTCACCGCGCAGGGCCTGCGCGTGTCGCTCATCAAGCATTCGCACAAGGACATCGAGGTCGATCGCCCCGGCAAAGACAGCTGGCGCCTGCGCGAGGCTGGTTGCCAGGAGGTGTTGCTGCTGGGGCGCACGCGTTGGGCGCTGATGCACGAGCTGCGTGGCGACCCCGAGCCCGAACTGCCCTACCTGCTCAGCCGCATCCAGCACTGCGACCTGGTGCTGGTGGAGGGCTTCAAGAGCGGAGACTTTCCCAAGCTGGAGGTCTGGCGTGCCAGCCATGGCGGCGAGCCGCTGTGGCCGCAGTGGCCGGGTATCGCCGCGGTGGCCAGTGACGTGGACGTGCCAAGCTGCGCGTTGCCGGTGCTGCCCTTGGCAGACCCGACGCGCATTGCGGAGTTTGTCTGGGCGACGGCCAGCGCCGTCTGAGAGCTTGAGAGTCTTTCACCCATGCCCGCCTTGCACGCCAAAACACCCCCGCTCTTCGTTGCAAATGCGCGCCATAGCCCGAGCTATGGCTGTGCTTTGCGCCTAGATCGGAGGCGCTTTGACGTGCCTTTCGGGCACGGCCGAAAAACTCCCAAGCTCTGAAGCCTGCCTGGCGGCAGTCCTGGGCCGTGGCTGTCAGTGGCAGAACTGGCTGTGGGCCGGCGCCAGCTCGGCGTCGATCAGCGCTTCCTGCGTCAGCTCGCGGGCGGCTTCCAGCTGCAGGCACAGCTCGGTGATGCCGTCGTCGCGGCCGCCCACCACCTCGGGCAGCGGGGCCATGGCGACGTCGGTGGGCAGATCGGCCAGCGCACCGATGAGCTGGAACAGCAGCTCCAGGCTTGCCTCGCCGTCCTGCGGCAGGTCGCGCGCAGCGCCAAGGCTGCGGGCCAGGTAGTAGCAGGCCTCGGCGGCGTTGTCGCAGGCCTGCGCCTTCAGCTCCAGCGCGCGGTGACGTGCCTCGGCGTCGGCAGCCTGCTGCTGCGACTGCAGCGCCTCGAAAGCGCCCAGGTCGGCCGGGACGGCATCGTCGAGCGAGAACGCAGCGAAATCGAGTTCGTGGGCCATGGGTACTACCGAGTCCTGGGTCGGCCGATGCTAGCTGCGCCGGGCCGGGCCCACCACACCTTGCGTGCCATCTGCGCGACGCCATCGCCGGAACAAAGTCACGGCGGCCCGCCTGTTCAGCGTTTCTTGGTGGGGCGTGTCCAGCCGGACAGCGCCACCTGCTTGCCGCGTGCCACGGCCAGGCTGCCTGGCTCGACGTCCTTGGTGATGGTGGAGCCGCCGCCGATGGTGGCACCCGCGCCCAGCGTCACCGGAGCCACCAGCACGCAGTTGGAGCCCACATGGACGTCGTCGGCGATGGTGGTGCGGTGCTTGTTGGCGCCGTCGTAGTTGGCCGTGATGGAGCCGGCGCCGTAATTGACGCGCTCGCCCACGGTGGCGTCGCCCAGGTAGGCCAGGTGGTTGGCCTTGGCGCCCTTGGCCAGCGTCGAGTTCTTCACCTCGACGAAGTTGCCGATGTGGACCTCGGCGCCCAGCTGCGCGCCGGGGCGCAGGCGGGCGAAGGGGCCGATCAACGCGCCTTCGCCGACGCTGGCGCCCAGCGCCTCGCCGTCGATGTGGGTGAATTCGTGGATGCGCACGCCGGACGCGATGCGGGCGTTGCGGATCACGCAGTTCGCGGCGATGCGCACGTTGTCGCCCAGCGTCACCTCGCCCTCGAACACGCAGTTCACGTCGATCTCGCAGTCCTGGCCGTGTACCAGCGTGCCGCGCAGGTCGATGCGGGACGGGTCGGCCAGGCGCACGCCGGCGCGCATCAGTGCCTCGGCCTGGCGAGCCTGGAAGGCGCGCTCCAGCTGGGCCAGCTGCACGGGGTCGTTGACGCCCAGCACCTCGATCTCGCTGTGGGCCTTGATGCCCAGCACCGGCAGGCCCTCGGCGACGGCCATCGCGACGATGTCGGTCAGGTAGTACTCGCCTTGGGCGTTGTTGTTGGTGAGCTGGCCCACCCAGCGCTTCAGCGCGGCGGTGGGCGCGGCCATCATGCCGCTGTAGCCCTCGTGGATGAGGCGCTGCTCGGGCGTGGCGTCCTTGTGCTCCACGATGGCCAGCACGCCGCCGTCGTCGGCGTTGCGGATGATGCGGCCGTAGCCGGTGGGGTCGGCCAGGTCCACGGTCAGCAGCACCAGCGCGTGGCCGGCGCAGGTCTCGATGAGCGCCTTGGCGGTGCTGGTCTCGATCAGCGGCACGTCACCGTTGAGGATGAGCGTGGTGCCCTCGCCGACCAGCGCCGGCACGACCTGCTGGATGGCGTGGCCCGTGCCCAGCTGCGGCATCTGGCGCACGAAGGCAATGCCCGGTGCGGCGGCCGCGGCCTCCACGGCCTCGGCGCCGTGGCCGGTGATGACGATGCGGGCAGCGGCGTCCAGCGGCTCGCCGCTCTTGAGTACATGGGCGAGCAGCGAGCGCCCCGCGAGCTTGTGCAACACCTTGGGTGTTGCCGACTTCATGCGGGTTCCCTTGCCCGCCGCCATGATCACGATGTTTAGCGCCATGCCTGCCTTGCGACTTCTCTTTTGCGAAGCCGCGATTATGGGCAGGCGCCGAGCGCCGGCCGGTGTCAGCGCGTGGCCTGGATGGAGACGCGGTGCGACTTGGGTGTCACTTTGGGGAATTCCGCCAGCGATGCCGCGAACAGCGGCGTCAGCAGCGTGTCGGCGCTGGCGTTGATGCCCTCGTTGCTGGCGTGCGCTTCGTACAGCGCTTCGCCGCTGGCGCGGTCACGCAGCAGCACGGCGACGGCGCGGTCGTAGCGGCGGTCGAAGAAGGGGTCCTGGCGCCAGCCCCAGGGACCCGGGCCCACGTAGCCGTAGCGCGGCGACAGCAGCCGGCCGCGCCAGCGCCACCACAGCGGGTCGTCCCAGGGCACGGGGTCGTAGGCGGTGACGCGGGCGCCCAGCGTGATCAGCACATCAGCCGTCTTGGCATCCGCGGCCGGCGAGAAGCCGGCTTTCTCCAGCGCCGGGCGCACGGCGTCTTCCAGCGCGGTCTGGCGCTTGGCGGCCTCGTCGTTCTGCTGCTGCGAGGGCAGGCGGTCGAAGGCGTAGGTGCCGGGCTTGCGGTCCGCCGGCCAGTTGCCATAACTGGAAACGTCAGCGGAAAACATGTAGGGGCCGGCGCAACCGGTGACGGCCAGGGCCGCTGCAGCGCTCAGGCCGGTGAGCACCAGCCGACGGGTGGGGTGGGACATGCGTGCCTCCATGACGGGACGATGGGAATGATCTTCAGGCGGCGAGTTTGCCGCACTGTGTACGAACGCAGTCGAATGTCAGCTGAGGCCGCACCAGGGGCTTTCACGGCCCTCAAGGACAACGGCGCGCTCATCCGGGGATGGCGCGCCGTGTCGGACGGGCTGGGCGGGCAGCGCCTCAGGCCTCGTGGCGCGTCAACTGGATGACCGAGGCCGGCGCCGGCGTGGCGCAGCTCTCGTCGTCGTCGAACGCGATGTCGCCGCCGGCATCGGCGACGCCCGTGGCCTTGATGGTCTCGAACGGGAACAGCTTCTTGTCCATCATGTGCGAGGGCACGATGTTGGTCATGGCGGTGAAGATGTTGTCGATGCGGCCCGGGTAGCGCTTCTCCCACTCGTTGATCATGGCCTTGACCTGCACGCGCTGCAGGTTCTCCTGGCTGCCGCACAGGTTGCAGGGAATGATGGGGAACTCGCGGTGCTCGGCCCAGCGCACGAGGTCGGGCTCCTTCACGTAGGCCAGCGGGCGGATGACGACGTTCTTGCCGTCGTCGCTGACAAGCTTGGGCGGCATGCCCTTCATGCGGCTGCCGAAGAACATGTTCAGGAACAGCGTCGTGACGATGTCGTCGCGGTGGTGGCCCAGCGCGATCTTGGTGCAGCCCAGGTCGCCGGCCACGCGGTACAGGATGCCGCGGCGCAGGCGCGAGCACAGGCTGCACGTCGTCTTGCCCTCGGGCACCAGCTTCTTGACGATGCTGTAGGTGTCCTGGTTCTCAATGTGGAAGTCGACGCCGCGGCTCTTGAGATACGCGGGCAGCACTTCTTCCGGGAAACCGGGTTGCTTCTGGTCGAGGTTGACGGCGATGAGGCTGAACTTGATGGGCGCGCGCTGCTGCAGGTTCAGCAGGATGTCCAGCATCGCGTAGCTGTCCTTGCCGCCGGACAGGCAGACCATGACCTTGTCGCCGTCCTCGATCATGTTGAAGTCGGTGATGGCCTGGCCCACCTGGCGGTGCAGTCGCTTGGAGAGCTTGTTGATCTCGTGCGCTGCCTTCTTGGCGGCCTGGTCTTCGGCGGCAGCCTGGTCGTGTTCGATGACGTCGGTGTTCATGGCGGTCAGGGAGTTCGTGGGAGTGGTCACCATTGCCCGGTTTCGGCACTGACGGCGACTTCGCAGTCCGGGAAGATCTCGAGCTTGGTCAGCTTCACGCGCACGCCGACGACGCCGGCCATGCTCATCAGCCGGTTGCAGAGCTTGCCCACCAGCGCTTCGACGAGGTCGGTGTGCTCGGCGGTGCACTCGTCGATGATGGCGGCGCGTACGCGGCGGTAGTCCAGCACGCGGCCGATGTCGGCGTCGCGGGCGACGATGGGCAGCGCGCCGAGGTTGACCTCGGCGTCCACCTGGATAGGTTGCGGCCCGGTGCGCTCGAAGTCGAGGATGCCCAGGTTGGCCTTGAAGCGCAGGCCTTGCAGGTGGATGACCTGGCGGTTGTTGAAGCGCTGTGGTGCGGCGGCCGGCCCTTCTGGGCGCAGCGCCTGCTCGATGAGCTTGGCGGCCTGCACGCCGTCGGCCAGTGCCGTCTGCACGCAGGGGTGCCAGCGGGCGCTGGCGTCACCCGCGACGAAGACATGCGGCCGGTCATGCTCGCTGAACAGAGCAAAGGCCGAGGGCTCGGGCTCGAAGCCCAGCAGTGCGGCCACCACGTCGAAACGCTCGGTGCCGGTGGCGGATGTGACGGTCACGCCGCTGTCGTCCGGCCGCAGGCCGTCGGGCAGCGGCGTTGCCAGGCGCAGCTGGATGTGCGGGTGAGCCTCAATGCGGGCGATCAGGTGGGCCTGCGCGCGCCAGTTGCCGCGAGCCCACAGCGTCACGTCGAAGCCGCGGTCGGCCAGGTGCAGCGCGTTCTCGGCCGCGTTGTCGCCGGCGCCCAGTAGCAGCGCGCGGCCGGCGGGCAGCGAGTCGCGCTGCAGGGTCAGCGTGGTGGCGTCCAGCACGCGCGCGTGCGGCACGGCGAAGTAGCGCCCCGGCCGCAGCAGCCGCAGGCCGGTGGCCACCAGCAGCGCGCGGGCCTGCACATGCTCGCCCGTGGCCAGCTGCAGCGTCCAGGCGCCACCTGCATGCCGGGCTGACTCGGCCGTGTTGCCCAGGCGCAGCGTGATGCCCGGCATGGCCGCCACCTGGCGGGCATAGGCCAGTGCCAGGTCGGCCAGCGCAGCTGCTGGCTGTCCCAGCACCCAGTCCTGGCGGAAGTGCAGGCCTCGCAGACCGGCGCACAGCTCGGGCTCACGCTCGATCAGCAGCGCACTCAGGCCCAGCTGCGCGAGCCACGACGCGGCGCTGCAGCCCGCGGGGCCGCCGCCGAGGATGGCAACGTCGAAGGAGGTGGTGTCGGGCATGGGAGGCCGGGCAAAGCGCCGGATTATCCCAGCCGGGGCTGCTAGCGGGTGGCGCGGCGGTAGACCCGCCACCCCAGCAGCGCGGCAAGGATCACGCCGTACACGGCCGGCTCGGCGAAGTTGTTCTTGCCGGCGCGCATCCAAATGAAGTGCAGCAGCCCCACCAGCGCGACGGCGTATACCGCCTTGTGCAGCAACTGCCAGCGCCTGGCGCCCAGCAGCCGGATGGCCCGGTTGAAGCTCGTGGCTGCCAGCGGCAGCATCAGCAGCCAGGCCGTGAAGCCCATCAGGATGAAGGGACGCTTGACGATATCGGTCGCGATGTCGGCCAGCGCCAGCCCCATGTCCAGCCAGCCATAGGCCAGCAGGTGCAGGCTGGCATAGGCACAGCTGAACACGCCCAGCATGCGCCGCAGCCGCACCAGCGTGGCCAGCCCCGTCAGCTCACGCAGCGGCGTGATGGCCAGCGTCAGGCACAGCAGTCGCAGCGACCACTCGCCCAGCTCGCGGATCAGCTTCTCGGCCGGGTTGGCACCCAGCTGGCCGGTGGCCGCGCCGACGACGAGCCCAGCCAGCGGCAGCAGGCACAGCAGGAACAGCGCGGGCTTGGTGAGCGGGTGCAGCAGCGTGCGGGTCAGGCGGGCCCGCATCAGTAGTTCTTCTTCAGGTCCATGCCGGCGTAGAGCTGGCCCACCTGGGCCTCGTAGCCGTTGAACATCAGCGTCGCGCGTTTCTTGGCGAACAGGCCGTCCTCACCGATGCGGCGCTCCGTGGCCTGGCTCCAGCGCGGGTGGGCCACCAGCGGGTTCACGTTGGAATAGAAGCCGTACTCCTGCGGCGCGCTCTGCTCCCAGCTGGAGCGAGGCTGCTTCTCGACGAAGCGGATCTTGACGATGCTCTTGGCCGACTTGAAGCCGTATTTCCACGGCAGCACGAGGCGCAGCGGCGCGCCGTTCTGGTTGGGCAGCACCTCACCGTACATGCCGAAGGCCAGCAGCGCGAGCGGGTGCAAGGCCTCGTCCATGCGCAGCGCCTCCACGTAGGGCCAGTCCAACACGCCCGAGCGCAAGCCCGGCATCTGGCTGCGGTCCGCCAGCGTCGTGAACTCCACGAACTTGGCCTTGCCCGTGGGTTCGGCCCGTTTGATCAGCTCGGCCAGCGAGTAGCCAACCCACGGGATCACCATGCTCCAGCCCTCCACGCAGCGCAGCCGGTAGATGCGCTCCTCCATGGGCGCTAGCTTGAGCAGGTCCTCGATGCCGTAGCGGCCGGGCTTGGCGCACTCGCCCTCGACGCTGACCGTCCAGGGCCGCGTCTTCAGCGTGTGGGCGCGCTCGGCGGGGTCGGACTTGTCGGTGCCGAACTCGTAGAAGTTGTTGTAGGACGTGGCGTCGACGTAGCTGGTGGGTTTGTCCAGCACCAGCGCGCCGGCGACGGCCGAGCGCGCGCCCGGCAGCTTGGGCAGCTTGCCGCCACCCGCGGCGCCCTGGGCCAGCGTCAGTGGCGACGCAGCCGCCAGGCCGAGGCCGGCGATGGCGCTACGGCGGTTCAGGTAGACCTGCTGGGGCGTGATCTCGCTGGGCAGGGGCTCGTGGGGGAAGGGGGTCTTGATCAGCATGGAACTCTCGGCAGGTGGTGGCTGTGCGTCGCCTGGCTAGCGGCGCAACTTACACCGGCGCTGTGCAGGCTGCCCGAGGTCATGCGTAAAGCCGAGGGCCGGGTGGGTTGACGCTTCATGCCCGTTGACCAGCCGCGCACGCCACGCCCTTGATCTGCATCATGGTCAAGGGTTAACCCTTGGTTGAAACTCGAGTCGCTGCTTGAAACGGCCTTCACCAGAGGCCCCGCAGCGGAAAAACAGGAGAACCCTCATGTCCACCTATGTCGAAGTGCTGGTCCCCGCGCAGCCCTTCACCCCGCGCCTGGCAACCTGGCTGGGCGATGTCATCGACCTGATGCGCACCTTGCGTCAGGTTCACGCGCTGCACGCCGAGCGCACCCGGCTGGCGCGCGAGGCGATGGCCTTGCGCCAGCTGGCCCACGAGCTGGAGTCGTCCATGCCGAGCATGGCCGCGGACTTGCGTCGAGCGGCGGACGGCGCGTTCTAGCGCTGTTGTGCTGGCCGCGTTCAGGCGGCGGTCAGCCGGGCGGTGATGAGCGCCAGCGCGCCTAACGCGATGGCCGGATCGCTGCTGTACTGGGCCTGCACGATGGCGCCGTCGACGGCGGTGGACAGGGCCTCGGCCGTTTGCCGGCGCTGATCCGACGGCGGCAGCAGGGCGGCCAGGGCATCGGTCATCTCCTGCTTGTGCTGGCGGGTGACCTCCACGACGGCCGGCAGCACCGGCCCCAGCTCGCTGACGCCGTTGAGGAAGGCGCAGCCGCGGAAGTCGCCCAGCGCCTGGCCGCTGAACCATTCCTGCATCGTCGGCACAAGCGCCTGCGGGCCCGCAGCAGCGCCGCCGTGACGCGCCAGCGCCGTGCTGAACCACGCCATCCACTGCGCGTGGCGCAGGTTCAGGTACGCCAGGATGAGGTCGTTCTTGCTCGGGAAGTGCCGGTAGAAGGTCACCTTGGTCACGCCTGCCTCGGCGATGACGCGGTCGATCCCGGTGGCCCGCAGGCCCTCCGCGTAGAAGAGGTCATGCGCCGTGCGCAGGATGCGTTCTCGGGCCGAGAGGTCGCCGGTGCCGGTATGCGTGCTCATGTAGGGACTATAGACAGGTCTGTCTACATGCGTCAGAATCCAGCAAGTAGACAGATCTGTCTACGTGCCGCCGGTCTGCGGCCCTTCATGACCTCCTCCTGAAAGCCTCCTCCATGGACACCCGCCCCCCGCTGCCCCCTTTCAGCCGAGAAACCGCGATCCAGAAGATCCGCCTGGCCGAAGACGGCTGGAACAGCCGCGACCCCGCACGCATCGTGCTGGCCTACAGCCAGGACACCGTCTGGCGCAACCGGGCGGAGTTCCCACACGGGCGCGCCGAGGCGCAGGCGCTGCTGGAGCGCAAGTGGGCGCGCGAACTGGACTACCGCCTGATCAAGGAGCTGTGGGCCTTCGAGGGCCATCGCATCGCTGTGCGCTTCGTCTACGAATGGCACGACGACGCCGGCAACTGGTTCCGCAGCCATGGCAATGAGAACTGGGAGTTCGACGACCAGGGCCTGATGACGCATCGCCACGCGAGCATCAATGACCGGCCGATCAAGGCCGAGGACCGCAAGTTCCATTGGCCGCTGGGTCGCCGCCCGGACGACCATCCCGGACTGACCGAACTCGGGCTGTGAACGACGCGGGCAGCGTCGCCCGCCAGGCCAGCGGCTCCCGACACCTGCTCGTCGCGGGCTCACGCCGTGAGCCAGGCGGCCTGCACCATGGGCTCATGCAAGTTCCTCAACACCTCTCCCCTCAGCTGTCGGGCGTTGCCGACAACGGCATCCTGGCGCGCGTGCCGAGTCAGTTCGTGGCGCAGGCTGCGCGCACCTTGCCCGACCCTGCCTGCAGCCTGGATGACCTCATGTCCGTCGACATCGAGGCGGCCTGGGCCGGGCGTGTGCGCCTGACGTTCAAGCGGCAGCGCTACTGCCGGCCGCGCGCGAAGGTGTCCTACTTCGCCTGGCACTGCATCCACGCCGTGCCAGCACCTGCGGGTGCTCCCGGCGAGCAGCCGCACGCGGCCCAGGGGTGAGGCCGTCCGTCGTGGTGCTCAGCTTGCTGCGCGATCGCCCAGCAAGCTGCGCACCTTCGTCGTGATGATGTCCACCGCCGGGCCGTTGGCGCCGTGCGGCAGGATGACGTCGGCATTGCGCTTGGTCGGCTCGATGAACTGCTTGTGCATGGGACGCACGGTGTCCAGGTACTGCTGCACCACCGACTCGGTGCTGCGGCCGCGCTCCGAGATGTCGCGCTGCAGCCGGCGGATGAAGCGCACGTCCGAGGCCGTGTCCACGTAGATCTTCAGCGACATCATGTTGCGCAGCTTGGCGTCGTACAGCGCAAACAGACCCTCGACCACGATCACGGGCGCGGGCTTGACGGTGATGGTCTGGCTGGAGCGGTTGTCGGCCGCGAAGTCATACACCGGCATCTCGATCGTCTCGCCCTTGCGCAGCGCGGCCAGGTGCTGCGCCATCAACGGCCAGTCAAACGCATCCGGGTGGTCGTAGTTCTGCTTGCGTCGGTCTTCCGGTGGCATGTGAGACTGGTCGCGGTAGTAGTCGTCCTGCATCACCACCGCCACGTTCTCCGGCCCGATGGCGGCCAACACCTGGCGCGTCACCGTCGACTTGCCGCTGCCGCTGCCCCCGGCGACACCGATGACGAAAGGTTTGTGAGTGTTCTTGGGCATGAGATCGTGAGGCAGGCGTGAGCAATGCCTGCGAATTTACAGGCGGGCAAGCATATGGTGGGCGGCTCTGGGGGCGTATCAGGCCGGGTGTGTCCGCGTGTTGTTGGCTGTGCGGTTGGCGGCGATCTGCCCGTGGCTCAGGGCAGGCTCAAGTCCATGCCGAGCATCCGGGCGAGCCCGAACGTGAAGAGCAGCACCAGCAGGAGCAACAGCACAAAGATGGCGACGAACTTGCTGCCCATGCGGACCAGCGTGCGTCGGTCCGTCCCCTTCCACTCCTGGTCGTAATGCCACTTGATGGCGAAATGCATGCCCGCAACGAACACCAGACCCTTGAACAGAGCGAAGGCGATAAGAACCCAATCCACGGCAGCATTCCCGGCTGTTTCTCGAAGCTGCGTATCTTGACCGCGATGAAGCGCCGGCGGTATTGGGCGTTTTGACTCAGTGGGTTTCAATCCGCGCCCGCCAGTGATGGCGGGCGGTGCCCGAGGCGCGGCCGTCATTCACCACCTGACGAATGTTTCAATCCGCGCCCGCCAGTGATGGCGGGCGGTGCGTGTCGTCGCCGACGTACGGTGCCGTACGTACGGTTTCAATCCGCGCCCGCCAGTGATGGCGGGCGGTGCCCTTGGCTTGCGCACAGGGCCTCGACGCTACAGCGTTTCAATCCGCGCCCGCCAGTGATGGCGGGCGGTGCGCCCCCAGAGAAGGAAGCGCCTGGACGGTCTGAGGTTTCAATCCGCGCCCGCCAGTGATGGCGGGCGGTGCTGGGCCAGTGCGGCGCGCATTTGTGCATGGCCGCGTTTCAATCCGCGCCCGCCAGTGATGGCGGGCGGTGCGCGCATCACGGCGGCCGGCGAAGCATTTGAGCTCGTTTCAATCCGCGCCCGCCAGTGATGGCGGGCGGTGCTCGGGCCATGTGTTCCTCAGGCTTCAAGTAGCGGTTTCAATCCGCGCCCGCCAGTGATGGCGGGCGGTGCAGGCGGCGCTGATGGACTATTGCGGCGACCTCATGTTTCAATCCGCGCCCGCCAGTGATGGCGGGCGGTGCGCAGGGCAGGGCGCACCGGATCAAGCTGGCGACCGTTTCAATCCGCGCCCGCCAGTGATGGCGGGCGGTGCGGCCGCGATGTTCCTGAGGAGGCCTTCGCATGAGCGTTTCAATCCGCGCCCGCCAGTGATGGCGGGCGGTGCCGTTCGCATGGTTCCCCGAGGACGACAACAATTGGTTTCAATCCGCGCCCGCCAGTGATGGCGGGCGGTGCTGCACTGGCGGGACAGGTCGCTAAGGATGCTCCAGTTTCAATCCGCGCCCGCCAGTGATGGCGGGCGGTGCCGGATTGGTCGCTCGCATCGGACTGGATCGCGTGGTTTCAATCCGCGCCCGCCAGTGATGGCGGGCGGTGCATGCGGCCGGCGGCGTCGGCCAGTTGATTGATGCCGGTTTCAATCCGCGCCCGCCAGTGATGGCGGGCGGTGCAGACGATGTGTGGATCGCACGCCCGCTTGTCAGCGTTTCAATCCGCGCCCGCCAGTGATGGCGGGCGGTGCCGGCCTCGCGCCGCAAGGAGCACTGTGATGACGAAGTTTCAATCCGCGCCCGCCAGTGATGGCGGGCGGTGCGGACTACTACGACAGCCTGCAGTACACGCCCGAGGTTTCAATCCGCGCCCGCCAGTGATGGCGGGCGGTGCGACAAGCCCCCGAAGAAGAAGCGACCACTCAACTGGTTTCAATCCGCGCCCGCCAGTGATGGCGGGCGGTGCCTGGCGCAGCGACCACGATCAGCATCAGCGACCAGTTTCAATCCGCGCCCGCCAGTGATGGCGGGCGGTGCTCTGGTCTTCGCGCGTCGCCCTCGACACCCGCAAGTTTCAATCCGCGCCCGCCAGTGATGGCGGGCGGTGCCCATGGTGATCGACTACCCGGCCCTGACCGGGCAGTTTCAATCCGCGCCCGCCAGTGATGGCGGGCGGTGCGGAAGTGCTGGCCGAGATGGCGCAGAGCCGGCCTGTTTCAATCCGCGCCCGCCAGTGATGGCGGGCGGTGCCAAGGACCGTGGCTACAACGTTCAGACGCTGAAGTTTCAATCCGCGCCCGCCAGTGATGGCGGGCGGTGCCCGATCGAAGAGCTCGCGCAGGAACGCGAAGAAGTTTCAATCCGCGCCCGCCAGTGATGGCGGGCGGTGCCATGCCAGCTGGGTCATCCGCGCAGACCGCGAGTGGTTTCAATCCGCGCCCGCCAGTGATGGCGGGCGGTGCGTTCATGGCCGTCTGCTGGCTTCACGACACCATGGTTTCAATCCGCGCCCGCCAGTGATGGCGGGCGGTGCATGGTGAGTAGGTGCCGTGAGTGGCCTGCAGTTGGTTTCAATCCGCGCCCGCCAGTGATGGCGGGCGGTGCAAGCCCAGGGCGAGCAGGAAGTCGGCGCTGACGGTGTTTCAATCCGCGCCCGCCAGTGATGGCGGGCGGTGCGTGCGAGCTCACGCTCCTGTTCGTCCGTCAACTGGTTTCAATCCGCGCCCGCCAGTGATGGCGGGCGGTGCGCGTGCTGTCCGGCGTGCTGGTGAAGCGGCTCGGGTTTCAATCCGCGCCCGCCAGTGATGGCGGGCGGTGCCGGGAGAGAAGCAATGCACAGCAGTAACGTGCTGTTTCAATCCGCGCCCGCCAGTGATGGCGGGCGGTGCATGCAAACGGCCGGGCCTCTTGACTCAAGGAGAGAGTTTCAATCCGCGCCCGCCAGTGATGGCGGGCGGTGCCAGAGTCTCGCTGACCGAGTGGCGGCTTGCGCGGTTTCAATCCGCGCCCGCCAGTGATGGCGGGCGGTGCAGGCTGTTGACGAAGTCCGACGAGTTCACTTGAAGTTTCAATCCGCGCCCGCCAGTGATGGCGGGCGGTGCGCTCGTGCTGGTGCTCGGCGGTCGCCCCGCCTTGGGTTTCAATCCGCGCCCGCCAGTGATGGCGGGCGGTGCCGGGCAAGCTCGACGAAGGCCAGCTCAAAGACCTGTTTCAATCCGCGCCCGCCAGTGATGGCGGGCGGTGCCTGCGGCTACTGCGGCTGCGCCATGTCCGGCCAGTTTCAATCCGCGCCCGCCAGTGATGGCGGGCGGTGCATGCTGCGTAAGGCGCAGGTGCTCACCGTCGCCGCGTTTCAATCCGCGCCCGCCAGTGATGGCGGGCGGTGCCCAAGCGCCGGCACCCGCGCCCACGCCGGCCCCTGTTTCAATCCGCGCCCGCCAGTGATGGCGGGCGGTGCTGGGGAAGAACTCACTGGCGAACAGCACGACAACGTTTCAATCCGCGCCCGCCAGTGATGGCGGGCGGTGCCGCCGGCCCAGTCGGGCACCAGCTCGGCGGCCGGGTTTCAATCCGCGCCCGCCAGTGATGGCGGGCGGTGCAAGCCATCGCAGGTGCCGCCCTTAAGCTGTCCAAGTTTCAATCCGCGCCCGCCAGTGATGGCGGGCGGTGCTCGTTGCGGTGGTCTTGCCACTTGTCGAAGGCGTCGTTTCAATCCGCGCCCGCCAGTGATGGCGGGCGGTGCCGGGAAGTCAGACTCGCCCCAGGCCCTGCACAGGTTTCAATCCGCGCCCGCCAGTGATGGCGGGCGGTGCGCGACTGATTGGCGAACGGCTCGCCAGATCGCTGGTTTCAATCCGCGCCCGCCAGTGATGGCGGGCGGTGCTGTTGGCCGCTTCGCATCCAGGCCGGAGAACGCGGTTTCAATCCGCGCCCGCCAGTGATGGCGGGCGGTGCAGCCCAACAACACCTCGTTCAACCTCGTTGGTGAGTTTCAATCCGCGCCCGCCAGTGATGGCGGGCGGTGCGCCGTCCTGTGAGCGCGCAAGTTTTTGCACGCTTGTTTCAATCCGCGCCCGCCAGTGATGGCGGGCGGTGCTGTGCTGGCTGACGCGCCCAATCTGCTGGAGAAGTTTCAATCCGCGCCCGCCAGTGATGGCGGGCGGTGCCCCATCAAGGCGCGCAAGCACTACGCCGAGATGGAGTTTCAATCCGCGCCCGCCAGTGATGGCGGGCGGTGCCAGTGAGCGGTAGACCGACAGCACCCAAGCGCGGTTTCAATCCGCGCCCGCCAGTGATGGCGGGCGGTGCCGTACAGCGTGTACTTGGTGGACCCGCGCAGCCAGTTTCAATCCGCGCCCGCCAGTGATGGCGGGCGGTGCGTGGGGCGCGCGGACTGCTGGGCGGCGGCGCTGATGTTTCAATCCGCGCCCGCCAGTGATGGCGGGCGGTGCGGCGGCGCGTATCGTTGACTCGCTCGACTTGAGCAGTTTCAATCCGCGCCCGCCAGTGATGGCGGGCGGTGCGCGCGACGTGCTGTTCGGCAACGTGCCCAACGTCGTTTCAATCCGCGCCCGCCAGTGATGGCGGGCGGTGCAAGGCATGCGGGTGCACGAGCTGGCGTACAACTGGTTTCAATCCGCGCCCGCCAGTGATGGCGGGCGGTGCGCGTGACGCCCAGGCGCTGCGCGGTGGTGGCGTAGTTTCAATCCGCGCCCGCCAGTGATGGCGGGCGGTGCCGGCGCTGCGCCAGCGGGCCGACGTGTTCACGATGTTTCAATCCGCGCCCGCCAGTGATGGCGGGCGGTGCAGTACGAGGTCGCCGACCCGCTCGCCTACCGCATGGTTTCAATCCGCGCCCGCCAGTGATGGCGGGCGGTGCTCCACCGTCGCAGGTGCTTGATGGCGCACGCGAATTGTCGGTGCTTGCGCGAACCCGCCGGTGCATGGGCTTGGTTGAGCGTGGTGGATTCATCTTCTGTAGCCAAAAATTAACGATGACAGTGGCTTGCGAATCGCGCGAACCCTAAGCGTGCCGCAGCAGCACTCTAGGTTCGCGGCGACAAGGGGGGATCGCTGCGGCGAGCGGGGGTCACAGAATCAGCGGGCCATCGAAATCAGCGGCCTTGAACTGCCCGTACTCCCTGACCTCTGCACCACGGGTCTCGGGAATTCGGTAGATGCGAAGGCAGTCCTGCAGGTCATTGATCTCGGCCAGCAGCTTGCGCTCCAGCATTTCCATCTGTGCCAGATCGACCTGGCACTCGAAGACGGATTTCTGCACGCGTTGTCCCGTGGATTCGCACAGTTTGGCAACGCGTCGCAGTCGGCGCCGGCCCTCCTTGGTCTCGGTGTTGACGTCGTAGCAGACGAGCACAAGCACGCGAATCTCACTTGATCAAGAAGGGTACATAGCCGGCGGCTTGGCCGTCTGCGTCGGCTTCGCCGCGTACGGCGCGAGCCAGCAGCCGAGCCTGAATCAGTGGCACCAGTCCCAGTGCCACGGGCTGCGCGAGCAGAGGGTGCTGCAGCGGGTCTTGCTTGCGCTCCTGATACGCCACCAGTACGGCCTTGCGCGCATCAGGTTGCAGGCTGATGGCGCCGCCCTCCCGCGCGGCGAAGTCATCTGCCTGCATTTGCTGCCGGTTGATGAGCGTCAGCGCAAGCCGTTCGGCCTGTGGGCGGAACTCCTCCACCAAGTCCAGCGCCAACGCAGCCCGGCCCGGGCGCAGCGCATGCAGGAAGCCGACTTGCGGATCCAGCCCGACGGCCTCCAAGGCGCTGCGGCAGTCGTTCATCCACAGGCTGTAGAGAAAGGACAGCAGGGCGTTGAGCCGGTCGCGAGGTGGGCGGCGGCTGCGGCCGCCCTGCATGCTGAAGTGTTCTCGGGCGTCCGGGCGCACTAGCAGGCTCAGGCCCGCGAAGTGCTCGCGCGCGGCTTCGCCCTCAATGCCTCGCAGTTCATCCAGCGTGCCGCAGCCGGGCAGGGCACGCAGGCTGGCGGCCAGGTTCTGTGCCCGGCGCGTGAGCGCATCGGCGTCAGCGTCGTTGCGAGCCTCGCGGGCACCGCGCTGCAGCAGGCTGCGGGCATTGCGGATCTTGCCCGCCACGAAGCTGCGTGCCAGGGCGAGCGTCAGATCGCGGTCGCAACTAGCCCGATGCTGGGCCTGTCGCAGCAGCACGTTGCCGGCCATGGGGCCTTCCAACCTCGCCTGAAAGCGGCCGTTCGCGTCCAGCAGCACCAGGGCGATGCCCTGCTGGGCCAGCGTGTGCATCAGCGGCGTGGAGAGCTGGATGTGGCCGAAGCACACCACCGCGTTCAGGTGGTGCAGCGGCACGCGCAGCTTCAGTTCCTGGTTCTGCTCGATGGCCAGTGTCTGGTTCTCCAGGCGCAGATAGGTCTCGGGCGTCGTCAGGTACAGGGTGTTCAGCAGGTGCATGTCCGGCCTCAGAGCTTGTGAGTTTCTCGGCCGTGGCCGAAAGGTGCTTTGGCGTGCAAGGCGAGCATGGGTGAAAGACTCATGAGCCCTCAGATGTCGGCGTCGGGCTCGAAGAGCTGTTGACGTGCCTTGGCCAGCGCCTGGGACTGCGTGGCCTCGGGCTGGCAGCGATCCAGCAGCGAGCAAGATTTGCAGCGCTGGGCGGCGAGGTCTCCCGTCAGCGGCGGCGGCAGCTGACCTGATGCGATCTGATCGGCTACAGCGGTGCGGGTGCTGGCCACTTGTGCACGCAGTGCCTCAGTGATGGGCACCACGCGCCGGCGCTTGCTGCTGGCGTAGAAAAGGGCGCCCTCGGGCACGGTGCGGCCTGTCATGGCTTCCAGGCACAGTGCCTGGGCGGCGAGCTGGAGGTCGTCGCAGGCGGCGATGCCGGCGGACTTGTGGCGCGAGCCCTGTTTGTATTCCACGGGATAGGGGCTGCCGTCGGGCAGGAACTCCACCGCATCGGCCTTGCCGATCAGCCCGAGCCCGTCGTGCCACAGTGGCAGCGCCCGCTCGACGCGCCTGCCGCGCTCGGTCTGCAGGCCGGGCTGGTCTACCCGCGCATGCAGCGCGTTGCCGCGCAGCGTGTGCAGGTTGTCGTCGAAGGCCTGCTCGATGTGGATCAGCCCGCACTGGCGCGGGCAGTAGGCCCAGTGCTGCAGGGCGGAGAGGGGGATGGCGGCGAGGTCTTCTTCATCAGTCATGTCGCTCAATCCATGGTTAGGGCCGCGCCATAAAATCGGGCACCAAGCCAGGAGGCCGCCACCATGTCCACCGCTGTCCAACCGCTCAAAGTTGCTGCGCTGCAGCGCATCGAAGCTGAGGCCTTGCGGCTCAACCCCGATGAGCGCGCCGAGCTGGCGGAACGCCTCTGGGCCAGTGTGGAAGGCAGTGATTCACCGGACCCTGCCTGGGAGGCCGAGATCAAGCGCCGCATGCAGGAGGTCGACAGCGGCGCTGTGCACTGCCGCCCCTGGGACGAAGTGATGACCGAACTGCGAGCCAAGCACCAAGGCTGAGGGCTGGGGCGCAAGGCGCGATGCGGTCGCTGACCGTCCACCCAGCGGCAGGCCAGGAGTTGGATGAGGCCTTGACCTGGTGCCGCGAGCGTTTCGGCAGAAGGATTTCGGATCGCCTGCTGCTGCAGTTTGATCGCGCGGCAACGCTGCTGAGAACGCACCCCGAGATCGGCTCCGCCGACGCGTCCGGCGCCCGCAAGCTGCCGCTGCCCCGGTTTCCGTACTCCGTGGTCTACCGCATCGAAGCCGATGGCGAGCGCATCGTGGTGCTGGCTTTGCATCATCAGCGGCGCAGGGCGGGGTATTGGGTGGGGCGGCGGTAGCTGTCAGAAGCCGTTGATGACTTCTGGTGCCAATCCGTCGAGATCGGTGAAGCTGATGGTGCCGTCAGCCGCGACATTCAGCGAGCCGTGAACCTTGGCCGACGAGTACTGCCCCGATTTGCAGTTGTGCTGCCACCAGACGACGGTCAGCACTTCCATGCTGCCATCGGGGCGGGCTGAAGAGGCGTCGTTCTCGAACAGTCGTGGCAGGACAGCCTTGATCGCTGTTGCGTCGTAATCGTTGAAGCCGGTGCGCTCGGCCAGCTGCGGGTTGATGCTGCCGTAGGTGACGTAGACCCCGCTGTCAACGCGGTGCTTCATGCCCATGGTGTCGGCGCCACGCTTGGTGCCGTCGCCCTCGCCGCTGACGCTCTTGGTGATTTGCGTGCTGGTGATGGAGACGGCCTCTTTGCTGAAGGCGGACTGGATGGTCACGGGGCCACGAATCGGGATGGACACGCCGCCGGCATCGGCACCGCTCGCGAAGGCGAACACCTGACCGAACGCACGGACGTCAAACCACTTGGCGCAGGCCAACTTGGCGGTGGCGTCCTTGTTGGCGGTCTTCTTGAAGGCGTCTTTGCCAATCCCGTTCGTCGCTGACTCGGCGCGATTGCGCAGGCTGGTTTCGCCATCCAGCTTACGGTCGTCGGACTGCACGAAGATGGTTTTCCCCGCCTCCTGCAAGCGGTCGCGCAGCTTGCGTTTAAGGCAAACGTCGGTGATCTCACCGAGGCCACCGTAGTCTGTGCGCGGACGGTTGCCGTTGAGCGGGTCGCCGTTCGGATTGGCGTTCTTGACGCGCAGGACAACGGCGAAGTCGATCTTGTGTTGCAGAGTGCTCATTTGAATCTCCCTGGTGGCTCAGTTGGTGGTGGTTTCAGCGGCGGCATCCGAGGCTGGGTCGGAAGGCGGGCGCAAGGCTTGGCGCTGGCAGTGGTAGCCGAGCAGGAACTCGCCGCTGAGCGGCGTGTCCTTCAGAAATTCCTCTGGCTTGAACAGGCAGGTGACTTCGTCGAGCAAGGTCTCTTTCTTGTGCAGTGGCCCAGGGCGCGTCGCACGCAGCCGGGCGATGTAGGGGCGCAGTGCGGGCTCGATGGTTCGCCAGGTCGACGCGGGCCTGTCGGCGAAGCGCTGCATCAGCCGGGCTGCGGTCGTGTCTCGGCTCTTCTCGCCGGCGGCGTAGAGCGCGTAGCTCTCGATGTCTTCCGCGATGGCCAGCAGGCGACCAAACAGGTAGTCGCGACTGGTTCGCTCTTGCTCCAATGCCATGTGATAACTCCCTTCGGTGAATGAACCCTTGAACAGTGCGCAGGCGATGCCCAGGCACTTCTCCCACGCTTGGCTATCTATCCCGGCACGGTTTGATGCACGGCGCACCGTCGACCGCAGCAGATCTGCCGGCAGCGGCCGTCCGTCAACGATGCATGGCAGCAGGCGCTCGACAGTCGCGTTGCGCAGCTTCTCATCCACGACCATGCGCTTCTTGTCCGTTTGCCAGCGCCCGTGCGCTGCCTCTGCGATGTCTCGTGGCGCTGGCGCTCCGGTGAACTTGCAGTCGTCGGCGTAGTCCTGACGCCAAGCGAAATGTTGGTGCCAGGCTTCAATGCGTGCGAGGAACTCTGACCCCTTCAGCTCCCGGTAGAACGTGATCGCCGTGCGGCCCGAAGTGGCCGAGTCCAACCCGATGACGATGACTTCATCTCTAGGATTGAGCTTGGCGCAGTAGCCGGCGATTGCTCTTTTTAGGCGTAGTGCGAAAGCTTGGCCGGTATTGCCGTCGCCACCGTCAAAAGTCCAGTCAACAGCCTCGCCGCTGAATGACTCAAAGGTTGATAGAAACGGGTCGGGTATGGGCTTTCCTGCAGGCTCCCAAGCGACAAAGACCTGATCGCCATTGCGATGCCCCTGTCTTTCGATCAGCCAACGTAGCGCGCTATGCGCTTTTTGGGTTACGTCAAATCCAACGCTGCAGACCTGCTTCTCGTAGCTGGAATCGGTGTCTGTGAACCGTCCTCGAAATGTGTAGCCGTTGAAATCATTGGTGGAGATCAATTTCCCGCCGTCGCTTGAATGGCGAATGAATCGGGGATGGTTTTGGCTGAGTCGCTGGGGCCTTCCGGTGACCATGCAGAACCCAGTGCGCATGTTTTGCGAGGCATCGAAGCGTTGCCAGGCGTCGATCAGGCTCTCGTCATCCCAAGTTCCTGACGACTCGATTCCCGGAATCTCCACGCTCCAGCGAACAAAGACCTTCTCGTCGGGTACTTTTGTTCTCTGTCCTTTGCCGTTCTCAGTGAATGCTGGCAAGTGCAGGTTCTTCGACAGGTCGTTCCAAAGCCGCCCCTGCTTGACGTAGGCGTGTATGGCCTTCAGCTTGATGCTGGATGGCGTCGATGAGACCCATTCACCTAGAAAATCTGTGTACTGAGAGAACCTCAACGGATCAGCACCTGGCAAGTCAGCTGCGCAATAGCCGAGTTCTTCGCATAGCGGATGTGGCGCGTCACCGGCAGTGCGCCCAGCTGACTTTTCTGTCGCCGGAATCAACGTCAGAGATTCACTTCGTTCCAAATTCCTGGCACGAAGGAAGTTTCCGATCTGATCCAACGTCACCTCAACATGAGCCCGCTTCTTGATGTGGGACGGAGGCCATGGCCTCTCGGCCAGCGCGCTTGAAGAAGGTGAGCAAGCTTCGTAGGTCAGATAAAGCTTTTCAATCCAGCTCATTCATTCACCCCCATGGCCGCAGCCTCCTTGTCAACGTGTCGCAGGTCTTGATGCAACTGGAAGGGCTTGACCGTCATGGCCCGCACAAACTTACGCTCAGTGCAGTCCTGGGGGCGAGGGAAGCGAATGACGCCATTGACCATGGTCGGCCGCCAGAAGCGGGCGTGCAGCTTGCCATCGCCGGTTTCGTCGGGGTAGTCAAAACCGTGGAACATCAGGCCGAAAGCCAGTTCTCCGGCGTCGTCAAGTTCTCCCTTGCCAGATCCGAACTCGCACGCTTCCACGTAACCCTGGCAGTCGCGGGTGCCCAAAAAGATGTCTTGCCGACCGCCTCGCTCAACCATGCGGCGGGCAATCGCGCTGTGTTTGGCTTCGATGCGGTCTTCTCGCAGTTCAGGGCGGTGCTCGTTCCACTCGAAATGCGCCCGCACTTGGTACTCCACGTTGGCCAGGAAGGTGTAGGTGGCAAGGTCGTTCCAGGGTGTTTGCTTCTTTTTCGTTTCGTCCCGCTCGCTTGGATAAACCCCGCTCATGTTGATCGGCTTCATACCCTTGGTCTGCGTGCGAATGCGCTTCATCACCCGCACCTCGTCGATCACCCAGATCAGCGTCGGCTTCCAGTAGATGGACTTGGCCACACCCTTCAGGGCTTCGTAGGTCGGGACGTGATACGAGCACTTCTCGCCACCCACCTTTGTGAGCGGGTCAGTGAACAGGGCGTGGCGCCCTCGGACCATGAACTCGATGCTGTTGCGGGGTTTAGACATTCATGAACTCCAGCGGGGAAACGGGTTCTGTCGCGAGGCCGAAAAGGTCGCTGTAGTAGCGGCCATCAAGGCAGAGGATGCGGGTGTCCGGCTTGACTTCGTGCAACGCCTGGGCGTCCTGCAGCTTGCGCAGCACATGTGGAAAGACGTTGACGCTGTACTGTTGAGCGGTTCGCAGCAAGTCGATGTCCAGCTCGACGTCGAAGGCGGCGTGCAGGTCGCTCACCAACTTCTTTCCGGCCTCGCCGAAGGGGACGATGACGGCCTGTGTGGGGGAGTCGATGGCCTTGAAGGCCTTGGCGGCAGTCATGAAGGCTTGCCGGAAGCAGATAGGCGGTGCCGCTTCATGGTTCTTCTGGTACTCGCCGACGGCGCCAGTATTGCCGGCCAGAAGATTGAGCATGGTGTCGGTCTGGGCAATCTCGCCCGCGGGCACCGTGTAGGCCATGTCCTTTGCCCGCTCGAAGAAGTAGTAACGGTAGTAGGAGCTCAAGGCCTGGGGGCCGATCAGGTTGTTGCTGAACCGGGTTGGGTCGTGCTTGAACTCGTCGAGCACGCGCAAGGTTTTCTCCCGTCCGATGAGGATGTCGGGCAGCTTGTCCAGGTTCTCCGTCTGCGGGTTGACGAGATGAACGATGCCGGGCTCGGGGCGCCCGTTGCGGTTGCATCGGCCGGCCGCTTGGGCGATGGAGTCCAAGCCAGCCAGGAAGCGGATCACGGTGCCGAAGTCCACATCCACACCGGCCTCGATGAGCTGGGTGCTCACGCAGAGCGTGGGCAGATTGGCAGCCAGGCGTTCGCGCAGATTTCCAAGCTCCTGCTTGCGGTGCGCCGGGCACATGTCGGTGCTGAGGTGGGCCGTGATGCCAACTGCCGTGTCTGCTGCGCACAGTTCGAACACGCGGCGTGCCGACGCCTTGGTATTGACGACGACCAGGCAGCTACCACTGCGCTCCATCTCGTTGATGGCAAGAGCGGCGATTTCTTGATCGGTCCAGCCACCAGGTTTTCGCCGGTCTTGAACGTCAACGCGTTTGAGGTCTTCGAACAACTGGTTGACATCCCGCATCAGCTCGGGCGTCTCGTGCAGACGGACGGCTCCCTTCGTGGCGTCCACCCTGTCCAGCAGGGGTTGCGTTGCCGTGCACAGGACAACCGTGGCGTTGCAGTGTGAAGCCAGGAAGTTGATGGCGTTGTTGAACAGGTGAACGCACCGGATGGGCACGGTCTGGATCTCGTCGAAGATCAGTACCGAGCGGGCGAGCTGGTGCATGCGGCGGGCGCCGCGAGTGCCCGCGCCGAACAGTGCTTCGAGAAACTGAACCATCGTGGTGTAGACCACGGGCGCGTCCCAGTTCTCGGACAAGACCTTCTCGCGCCAGGTCTGCTGCTCGGGCGTCAGGCTGCCGTGATGCTCCAGCACGATGCGGCCCCGGTCTTGGGGCGCATCCTCAGGTTCCAGGACTTTGCGAACCACCTCCGCGTTCTGATCAATGATCGACGTGAAGGGGATGACGTAGACGATGCGGTCCAGGTCGCGCTGCTGGGCATGGTGAAGTGCAAAGCGCAGGCTGGCCAGGGTCTTGCCACCGCCTGTCGGCACGGTCAGCGTGTAGATGCCGGCGGGGCGATTCGCAGCTTGCAAGCATTGCGCGGAAATGTCTTGCCGCAGGTGGTCGATGGCGCGGGTGGGGGGCAGCGCTGCCAGATAGCCGTCGAGGCGCCGGGTCAGGGTCAGCCAGTCGGCATAGCGACCTTGAGGTCGAAAGCGCTCGACCTTCGGATGCTCGAAGTTGGCTGTGTCGATGCGGTCTGCATCGATCAGGCAGCTGAAGATGAAGCGCACCAGCAAGCCGAACTGCTGCTGAGCGACCTGACGGCTTCCGCTTTGCTGGTGGCTGTTGCTGCTGACAATTCCGGTCCATAGCTCGTTGACCCGAGAGACAAATTTCCGTTCGTCCAGGAGCGTTTGACAGCGCTCCAGTAGCTTCGTATCGGCCACCTCCAGGACTTCGTCCAGATGGGTGCTGGCATGAGCCTTCTGCATGCGGCGATTGAAGATGTCTTCACCAAAACTATCTGGCTTGGCGCCTATGCAGTCGATCAGACCGGAGTGGTGGGATGCAATGCACAGCGCGAGGATTTGGCCGGCGATCTGCTCCTGTCGTGAGCCCTGGCGTAGTGCATGCCATGCAAACTGGGCGCCAGCCGTTGAATGATCGACCTTGCCTTTCAGGCTTTTGGCATCGACCCAGTCTTCGTCTTCATCCTGGTTCAGCGCGCCGATGGCTGACTTCAGATAGACCTGGAAGGCTTGGCTGTACTTGCCCAAGTCGTGCAGCAGTCCCAGCAGCTCTCCCATGTCCTGCAGGCCCAATTTGCCAGCCAAGATTGCTGCAATGGCGCCGACGCCTGTGAGGTGCGCTGGCAAAGATTGCCACGCGTCGTCATTGACGCGGTGATGAGCGACGAAAGGAGGCTTGCAGCCCGGGGTGCCGATACCGATTTCCATCCCTGAACCTTGGTTGGTTTTGTGTCGCCAGCTTAGGCGGGTGGTAGCTCACCAGAAGAGCCAGCCCCGGAGTTTTTGTCAGTGCTTTCCCTGTGTTAGCGGAAATCCCGGCTCTCCGTCGGCAACCTCCCCAGCCACGGATTGAGGTTCCTGAACCCCTGCGCCAGCAGGTGCCGTACGTCGCCATCCCCACGCTGCCAGACGCCTTCCACCGCCAGCAGCCGCGCGCCGAGGATGGTGCTGCGGTGTTCCTCGTAGACCTGGGGCCACACGATGACCTGCACGTTGCCGGTCTCGTCTTCCAGCGTGACGAACAGCGTGCCCTTGGCGGTCTGCGGTTTCTGGCGGCCGGTGACGATGCCGCAGGCCTTGGCGCGGCGGCCGCTCTTGATGGCGTCGAGCTGTTTCGCCGACAGCAGGCCCTGCCTGGACAGGCGCGGCCGCAGCAGCGCCAGCGGGTGGCGGCGCAGTGTGAGGCCGGTGGCGGCGTAGTCCCACAGCACCTCCTCGCCCTCGGCGGCCTCGGGCAGCGCGAGCTCGTCCTCGGGCAGCAGGCTGCCTTGCAATAACGCCGGCATCGAGTGCAGCGCCGAGGCCTGCCAGACCTGCTGGCGGCGGTGGCCGGCCAGGCTGGTGAGCGCGTCGGCGGCGGCAAGGTGCTGCATGTCGGCCTGCGTGAGGTGGGCGCGGTGAGCCAGGTCTTGTGGGTGGATGAAGGGGCTTTGCACATGAGCCGCTGCGATGCGCAGGGCCGCCTCCTTGCCCAGGCCGCTGACGAGGCGCAGGCCCAGGCGCACCGCGGGCTGGTGCTCGCCGTCGCGCAGTTCCAGCGTGCTGTCGTGACGGCTGTGGTTCACGTCGATGGGCCGCACCTCGACCTGGTGCCGGCGTGCGTCCTGCACCAGCTGGCTGGGCGTGTAGAAGCCCAGCGGCTGGGAGTTCAGCAGCGCGCACAGGAAGGCCGCGGGCTCGTGGCATTTGAGCCAGGAGCTGACATAGGTCAGCAGCGCGAAGCTGGCAGCATGGCTTTCGGGAAAGCCGTAGCTGGAGAAGCCCTTGATCTGGTCGAAGATGCGCTTGGCAAAGTCGTCGGTGTAGCCCCGCGCGCGCATGCCGTCGACGACCTTGTCGTAGTACTTTTCCAGCACACCCGGGCGCTTCCAGGCAGCCATCGCGCGGCGCAGTTCGTCGGCCTCGCCGGCGGAGAAGCCCGCCGCGATCATGGCGACCTGCATGACCTGCTCCTGGAAGATGGGCACGCCGCGAGTGCGCCAGAGGGCTTCCTTCAGCGCTTCGCTGGGGTACTCCACCTGGTCCTCCGGCAGCGCCCGGTTCTTCAGGTAGGGATGCACCATGCCGCCTTCGATAGGCCCGGGCCGCACGATGGCGACTTCGACGACCAGGTCGTAGTAGGTGCGCGGCTGCAGCCGCGGCAGCATGGACATCTGCGCGCGGCTCTCGATCTGGAACACGCCGACGGTGTCGGCCTTGCAGATCATGTCGTAGGTGGCCGTGTCGTTGTCGGGGATGGTCAGGTCGATGGCCGTGCCGCGCAGCGGGTTGACGAGGTCGAAGCATTTCTTGATGGCAGTGAGCATGCCCAGCGCCAGCACGTCGACCTTCATCAGCTTCAGCTCGTCGATGTCGTCCTTGTCCCACTCGATGACGCTGCGGTCCTTCATCGACGCGTTCTCGATGGGCACGAGGCGCTCCAGCACGCCTGCCGTCAGCACGAAGCCGCCGACGTGCTGGCTCAGGTGGCGCGGCAGGCCGTTGAGCTGGCGCGCCAGCGTGATGAGCTGCTGCAGGCGCGGGTCGTCCTCATGTAGTCCCAGCAGCCCCAGTTGCTGAAGCAGCGCGACGCGGTGGTCCTCCGGCAGCACCTGGCCGGGCCAGCCGCTGTGGTCCTTGCTCATGATCTCCAGCTGCGCTTCGCTGAAGCCCAGTGCCTTGCCGACGTCGCGGATCGCGCTCTTGGGGCGGTAGCAGATGACGACGGCGGTCAGCGCGGCGCGGTCGCGGCCGTACTTGTCGTAGAGGTGCTGAATGACCTCTTCGCGGCGCTCGTGCTCGAAGTCGACGTCGATGTCCGGCGGCTCGTTGCGTTCGCGGCTGATGAAGCGCTCGAACAGCAGCGTCGAGCGATCCGGGTCCACCGACGTGACGTGCAGGCAGTAGCAGACGATGCTGTTGGCGGCCGAGCCGCGCCCCTGGCAGAGGATCCCGATGCCGCGCGCGAAGGCGACGACGTCGGCGACGGTCAGGAAGTAGTGTTCGTAGCCGAGGTCTTCGATCAGTGCCAGCTCATGCTCGATGCGGGCTCGCCATTTGTCGGGCGTGCCTTGAGGCCAGCGTTTGCGGGCGCCCTCGTCGGTGAGGTGGCGCAAGTGCTGGCGCGGCGTCACGCCGGCAGGCACCACCTCGCTCGGGTACTGGTAGCGGATCTGGTTGAGGCTGAACGTGCACCGCGCCGCGACGTGCAGCGTCTCGGCCATCAGCGCCGACGGGCACAGCTGCGCCAGCCGGGTGCGGCTGCGCAGATGCCGCTCGGCGTTGGGCTGCAGGTCGAACCCGCAGTCGGCCACCGTGCGGCCCAGCCGCGTGGCGGTCATCACGTCCTGCAGCGCCTTGCGCGAGCGCACGTGGAAGTGCACGTCGCCGGCGGCGACGAGCGGCAGCGCGGTGGCGTCGGACAGCGCCTGCAGCCGCTGCAGCCACAGGGCGTCGCTGGCCTCGCGCAGCAGCTCCACGGCCAGCCACGCGCGGCCGGCAAAGTGGCGCAGCACCCAGTGCGCCGGCGTCATCAGTTCGGCGTCGCTGGCCTCGCGCGGCAGCACGAGCAGGGCCAGGCAGTCGGCCAGCTTCTCGGGCGCGAGCTGGCGAAAGTAGAGCGTGTACTCGCCCTTGACCGGGCTGGCGCGCCGCAGCCGCGTGATGAACTGGCTGAGGTTGCCGTAGCCGTTGAGGTTCTGCGCGATCAGCACGAGCTTGAAGCGCGGCGTGCCGGTGTCGTCGCGGACGAGGAACTCGCTGCCGATCAGCAGCTTCATGAGCTGCGGCTGCTCGATGGTGTCGACCGGTTCGCCGGCCTCGTTGGCGGTCTCTTTCAGTGCGTGGTGCGCCGCCTCGCGCATTTCGCGCAGCTGCTTGTGCGCGCGCACGACGCCGGCCAGCGAGCATTCGTCGGTGATGGCCAGCGCCTCGTAGCCTTGCGTGACGGCGCGCTCCACCAGCTCGGCCGGCTCGGACGCGCCGCGCAGGAAGCTGAACGCCGTCAGGCAGTGCAGCTCGGCGTAGCGCGGCAGCTCGCGAGGAGGCGGCTCGCCGGGCCGGGCGGGTGGGCGCGGCGCGGCCGAGGCGTCGAACGCCTGCGCGTCGGCCACGCGGCGCATGTCGGCGTCCGACGCAAAGCCGAGCCGGCGCAGCTCGTACAAGTGCTCGTCGCGGTCGGACTGCGGCGGACTCATGCAAACACCCCGTGCAGGAACCAGCCCGACGCGTCGGACTCGGTGGCCGACAGCCGCTCGTGATAGACCCACAGCAGCCCGCGCGCCGCGCTGCGGTAGACGTAGTAGTCGCGCGTCTGCAGCTGGCCCGGGCCT
This sequence comes from Pelomonas margarita, assembly GCF_043555875.1. Classification (NCBI taxonomy): domain Bacteria; kingdom Pseudomonadati; phylum Pseudomonadota; class Betaproteobacteria; order Burkholderiales; family Sphaerotilaceae; genus Roseateles; species Pelomonas margarita. Next base: position 145,276 of record NZ_JBIGHW010000012.1, read on the forward strand.
TCCCACCAGCCGGCCTCGATGCGGTGCGGCCCGCTGATGCGTGCCAGCGCACCGGCGTAGACGGGCTGCTCCCGCGCATCGCAGCGCAGCGGCAGCGGCGGCTCCACCAGCCAGGTGGGCTGCGGCCCGGGCGGCGGGCGCACGGGCGGCGACGCGGGCGCGGGCCAGGGCTGCCAGCGCTGCATGCGGTCCAGCCGGTGGTCTTCGTGCAGCCGGCCTTCGCAGACACGGCCGGCACCCAGACGCACCGACAGCCGCTCCAGCAGCGCGTGCGTCGTCGCGCGCTCGGCCGGGTCGGACGGGCCGGGCAGCAGGCTGTGGCTGCCTTCCTGCAGCGGTAGCAGCGTGTCGGCGCTGAGCGTGATCTCGCCGGCCGGTGCGGCCAGCGTCGTGCGGGCCAGGTGCTCGCCCAGCAGCCGGGTCAGCCGCGCCAGGTCGCGCGTGGTGTCGGCGGTGGCCACGGTCAGCTCGCCGCTGCCGGCCACGTCCCGGGCGCGCATCGCGTCGTGCTGCCAGGCCAGTCGCAGCGTGCGCACGCCGGCATGGTGAGCGGCCAGGAAGGTGCAGAGCTGGCGCAGCAGCGTCTCGGCAAAGCTCAGCAGCACGGGCGCGTGCTCCACGCGCCAGGGCAGCTCCAGCCTCGCGGCGAAGCGGTCGGGCAGCGCCAGCCAGTCATGTGCTTCGGGCAGGTCGCCGTAGGCCTGGTCCAGCGCCACCAGTAACGCGGGGCCGAAGCGCCTGGCCAGCGCCGGGCGCGGCAGCCGGCGCAGCTGGCCCAGCTGCGTGCAGCCCAGCCGGGTCAGCATCGCGTGGTGGGCGTGCGCGGCCGTGAGGGCGGCCAGCGGCAGGGCGTCCAGCCGGTCGGCGAGCCGGCCCTGGCGGGGGGCGCCGGGGCTGCGTGCCAATGCCAACGCTGCCAGCGCGGTGGGCGCCCAGGCCATCGCGCCCAGCGCCAGGCCGGCCTGCGCGGCGTCGGCCTGCAGCCGCAACCGCAGCGCACGGGCGCCGCGGAACAGCCGCAGGCTGGCCGACACCTCGGCCACCACCGCCTCCTCCAGCTGGGCAACGCGGGGCGTGAAGCTCAGCGCTAGCCAGGCGAGGGCGTCGGTGTCCGTTGCATCAGGCGTGCAGCACAGCGCGAGCCAGCGCATCGGCGCGCTCCAGCGGCGGAGACGCCGGCGCGGAGGCAGGCGAAGGTGCAGGTGCCGGTGCTGGCTGAGGCTTGCGCCGGGCGGCCGTCAGCAGCGGCTCCACCGCGCCGGGCACGGCGGGCAGCGTCAGCCAGCCCTCGTGCGCCGGCCCGCGGCGCTTGAGCAGGTGCACGTCCAGCGCCCAGCCGTCGCCTGGTTGCACGACGAGGCGCAGCGGTGCGGCCGAGGACTGCTGGCCCGCACGCTCCGGCCGCACGAGGAAGGCGGGCGCGTCGGAGCTCAGCGCGCTGATCTGCAGCCGCCGGATCTGCTCCGGCCGCGCCTCGGGCAGCCAGGCCAGCACGGCCACGCGCGACTTGATGGCCTGCTCCGCGGCCCACAGCGCTTCAGCCGGCGCGGTGGCATCCACCCAGATCAGCGCCGACGGCGGCAGCCCCAGCGCCTGCAGGCCGGGCAGGTGCGGCGCGTGTGGCGGGTTGATGAGCAGCAGCGAGCGCAGCGCCGGGGCCGCCGTGTGCCGGCGGCGGCCTGTGGTGGCGGGCAGCGCCTGGGTGTTCCACCAGCGCTGCAGCGCCGGCGCCAGCAGACGCCACTCCAGCACGCCGAATTGCGGCGTCAGCAATTCGGTGACGGCGCGCAGCGGCCAGCCGCTGCCGGGCAGTTCGGCGTCCAGCGCGGCAAAGCCGCTGGACAGCGTGGGCGTGGCGGTGGTGCCCAGGCTGCTGCCGCGCCACAGCCGGGCTGCCAGGTGCGCTTCCAGCAGGGGCTGGCCCGGCGGTCGCGTCAGCCGGGGATGGGCTGGCGAGAGCGGGGTGGCGGCGGTGAGGGTGGGGGCGGGCAGCATGGCCGGGCGAGCGAAAACAGCGACGACAGGGGACGAAATCGGAGCCTGGATAAGACCACAATACTGTATTTATATCCAGTATTTTCCGCTGTCGATCTTGGTCGACCGCTCGCACTGCCGCCCGGGGGCGCCACCCGCGAGCCGGGTGCATCTGCCGCCGGACCCGCCAGCGCGGTGGAGCAACGCCCGGCGGCGCAGCCGCCTAGGCCAGCGTCGGTTGCGTGAGCCGGTAGCCGGCCAGCGCGGCGGCGCCGGCGGCGATGGCGTCCGCGCCGAAGCGGGCCACGCGCAGCGTGGGCTCGGGCAGGCCGGCGGCCTGCGCGTACTCGGCCAGCGTGTCGCGCACCGGTGTCAGCAGGGCCTCACCCAGCGCCATGGCCGGTCCGCCGAGCACGATGCAGCCTGGGTCGTAGGCGGCCGAGAGGTTCTGCAGCAGCACGCCGAGGTACTGGCCGGCCTGGGCCACGGCCGCTGGTTCGGGCGGCGTGCCGGGCTGTAGCAGCGCGCGGCTGCCGATCAGCGCCTCCGCGCAGCCGCGCCGGCCGCAGGAGCAGCGCGGTCCGTCCACCTGCAGCACCATGTGGCCCACCTCGCCGGCCAGGCCGCGCACGCCAGTCAGCAGGCGCCCGCCGACGACGAGGCCGGCACCCACGCCTTCGCCCACCAGCACCAGCAGCAGCGGGTCGGCCTGCGGCGTTGGGTTGAACTCGGTCTCGCCGAGCGCGGCCACGTCGGCGTCGTTCTGCAGGAAGACCGGCGCGCCGGCCAGCGGCGTGCCGAGCAGCGCCTGCCGCAGCAGCGCCCCGAAGGGCACGTGATGCCAGTTCACATGCGGGGCGAAGACGAGCTGGTCGCGCGCCTGGTCCACGCCGCCGGGCAGGCCGACGCCGATGCCGATGATGCGCTGCGTCGCCTGGCACAGGCGGGTGGTGGCCAGCAGTGTGCGTGTCACCACCTGGATGCAGGCGTCGACGTCCTGGCCGGTGTCGTACTGAGCGTTCTGCGCGGCCAGCACCTCGCCGGTCAGCGAGGTCAGCACCACGCGCACATGGCCGATGCCGACCTGCGTGCCCAGCAGCAGCAGCCGTGTGGGGTCGATGAACAGCGGTGTGGGGCGGCGCCCGATGTCGCCGGTGACGAGCACCTCGCGCTCCAGCAGCCAGCCCTCGTCCAGGAGCTCGCGCACCAGCGCGCTGACGGTGGACTTGGTCAGGCCCAGGGCGGCTGTCAGCTCCACGCGCGACTGGCCGGGTTGCACCCGCAGCTGGCGAATGATGGCCATGCGGTTGCCATGCTTGAGCTGGGCCTGACCGCTGGCGGAGTTCACCAGCATCAGCGGCCCTTGCTGGCTCGCCAAGCGGCGAACAGGTCGGCGACGTCGGCGTCGGTGGGCGGGTACAGCCCCAGCACGCTGCGTCCGGCGAGGACTTGTTCCTGCACGAAGTCCTCGAAAGCGGTCATCTCGACAGCCTCGT
>NZ_JBIGHW010000013.1:0-1603 GCF_043555875.1 Pelomonas margarita
GCGCCGCTCCCGCGACAGACTCCCCCGAATCTATTTGCAGTGGCCCGCCACCCGACGCGCCGCCTGGCCCCGGGCTTGTCCAACAAACGGATCAGATCGCGGCAAGCGCGATCTATCCTTACTCGTTGGGCAGCAGCGTTCTATTCGACATTGCTACCTTTCAACCACCAGCGCATCGTCTTCGCCGCAGCTTGGTGGCGAGGATCCTCGCCACCCGTTTCAAGCCGGCGGAGTGCTTGAAGAACGGCCTCTCCGCCGCATCGGTCCGCCAAGAAAAACGGAAGTTCCTCGATGCTTGGGTTGTACGCAGGCAGCACCGCTTCAAGCGCGGCTTGAAGATCTACAGGAGCTTTCGGTTTGAGCTTTGCGAGCAGCCGTCCCGCGAGCTGTTGCTTCTGGTAGTTGGACTCGCCGGCGTTGCTACGTGAGAACACAAGCAAGAGCCCATCCACTACTTCCACCGAATCGCAGGCCGCAAGCTGCTTGGCGAGCAGCTTGAATTCTTGTGTGTTGCCAGAGCCGAACCTCTCCGCGACGGCAACGATTTGATCGTGAATGAGCTCTCTATTCATGCTGCTCAACGTTGGAATTCAGCCGACCAGCCAGCGCAGCTGGCGCAGGTCGGCTGCAATGAAAGGTTATGCCGCATCGCTGACTCGCCCGTGGTTCTGAATGAACGTGACGCACTCGGCAAGTCGTTTGTAGTCCACCTCACGCGAGACCACATGAGCCAAATCATTGATCTGATTTGCAAGCTGCCCAGCTTGACCCCAATCCAAATCACTCGAGTTGGATAGATCAGCAAGAAGTAGCTTTGGCTGTTTGTAGCCTATTGCTTTCATTTCAGCGTCAACGATGACCGGTAGGAGGAGCGTGCGCTGTCCCCCTTCGGCAACGTCGAAGACCAACATGTAGCTCCCTCCGTCGCGCAGGCAATCCGCCATCACAAGTTTGATCGGAGTGGGCAATGTCACGTTATGCGGCATAACGTTGAGTTGAGTGGACCGCGTAGGCAGGCGGCGTAAGGCCGAGCCAAGAGAATAGAACGTAGTGCCTTGGCTCGGCCTTACGCTGCCTGCCGTAGCGGGTCCACTCGAACGCTATGTTAGGCGCCGCTGGGGCCTGGAACGGGTTGAATGGCGCCATAAGTGCCTGCTGCTGCTTGGCAGAACTGTGCCACAGCCGAACCTGAAGCTGCAGCGGTAATGCTGACAACCAGGCCGGACGAGAAACGTGGGTTTGCTGATGCTGCACGGAGCGTGGCGGGTAGGCGACGTTTGTAGAAGCCGAGTCGTCTTTGTAGCAGGCGTGGAACAGGCACGATGCACCCAACAGCCGCGAGCCGGGTGGGGGCCAAAGAGGCACTAAACGCCAAGCTCATTGACGGGCGCCCAGCGAAGCGCGACTGCGGTTGAGAACACGGCTCGTCGAGCGGCTTGACCGAAGCGATGAGTTGGTCCACTTTGCGGCGCCTAACGTTGAGTTGAGCGGACCGCTGCGGCAGGCCGCCCAAGGCCGGTACGCGAGAATGCCGAGAGGTGGCGGGGAGGCCGGGGGGGGGCCGGCCGGCCCGGGGCCGGGGTAAGCCCCCGGATGACGCGCC
>NZ_JBIGHW010000013.1:1613-130548 GCF_043555875.1 Pelomonas margarita
TTTGGGGGGCCCGGGGGGGGCCGCCCCCCCCGGGGGGTCTGTCTTCTCGGCGGTGCGGCCGCGTACTGGCCTTGGGCGGCCTGCCGTAGCGGGTCCGTTCGAACGCCAGGTTAGGCAGCGCTGTGAACCTGCTGACAAAACCGGGCATTTGCTGCATTCTGCTGCAGCCCGCGACAACCGTGCAAGCAGCCACTGCTCGTGCCGTTGCCGCCGATGAACCTCGGCTGCGTCAGCTTGCGCCTGCCTGGCGGCAACACCCACTGACTGACTGCGCGGCGCAGCACGCCGGCGCGAAGCGCCAACCACTACATACTTGAGAGGCTGACTGGTCAACCTGTCTGACCCGGAGGCCGCGCGTTGCCTTACGGAATGCCAAACCATTGGCGTGTGCTGCGCAGGAAGAGAGATCTGACTGGGGCTAGGCTTGCTACAGCGCGCCAAAGTCACTTGGCCAAACGAGCCGATTTCAGCTGCGGGGACGGAGCGGCACAGCATGTTGAGCTTGGTGTGGCTTGCGCTGCCTAACGTGTTGTCGCCAGTCTGCGTAATGCAGACGACTGCTGCGTATTGCCGACGCGCTTCACGCGTCTAAGCGCTTGGTCCGCCTCAACAAAAAAGCCATTGACTGTGTTTTCATACAGCTCCACACTGTCTGCGTAATGCACCTCGGCGGCAGGCGCAGCGGGTGGTGAATCAGGTGAAGGGCTTGTCATGGGCATCACAGCGCATCGAGAGGGCGAAACCGTGCCCATGATGGCACGGCGGGCGCCGCGTCCGGAAGCCGGGGCAAACCTCCCGCCCCTGCGCGCCCCCAAGCTGTTGGATCAATTGCGTGAGCGCATACGGTACCTGCACTACAGCCGGCGCACCGAGCAGGCCTACGTGCATTGGTGCCGTGCCTTCATCCGCTTTCACGGGCTGCGCCATCCGGCGGACATGGGTGCCGCCGAGGTCGAGGCGTTCTTGCAATGGCTCGCGGCCGAGCGCAACGTCGCGGCTTCAACGCACAACCAGGCGCTATCGGCCCTCCTGTTTCTCTACATCAAGGTGCTTGAACTGGATTTGCCCTGGCTGGTCAACATCGGGCGGCCCACCGTCAGGCGGCGCTTGCCCGTGGTGCTGGCGCCCGACGAGGTGGCGGCAGTGCTGAGCGGCTTGGAAGGCGAGCACCGGCTCCTGGCCCGCCTGCTGTACGGCACAGGCCTGCGACTTCAGGAGGCGTTGCAACTTCGGGTCAAGGACGTGGACTTTGATCACCAGGCCCTGATCGTGCGCGGCGGTAAGGGCGACAAGGACAGGGTGGTGATGCTGCCAGCCGCCCTTCAGGCCGGGCTGCGAGCGCAGTTGGCGAACGGGCATGCTGTTTGGGCTGCGGATGCGGCAGCGGGCCAGGGCGGCGTGGAACTGCCCCACGCCCTGGAGCGCAAATACCCGCGCGCGGGGCATGCATGGTCGTGGTTCTGGGTCTTTCCTCAGGGCCATCACTCCACCGACCCACGCAGCGGTGTGGTGCGTCGTCATCACCTCTACGACCAGACGTTTCAGCGCGCCTTCAAGCGCGCCGTCGCAGCCGCCGGCATCACCAAGCCCGCCACGCCCCACACGCTACGCCACTGCTTCGCCACGCATTTGCTGCAAGGCGGGTACGACATCCGCACGGTCCAGGAACTGCTCGGCCATTCGGACGTGGCGACCACGATGATCTACACGCACGTGCTCAAGCTGGGCGGCGGCGCCGTGCGCTCGCCGCTGGACGCACTGGGCATACCGGGGGGCTGACGCGGGGCGCCAGCCGGCTGGGCAAGGCCCACGACTGACGGGCCCTCTCAGGCCAGCTTGCTCAGGTCGGCCAGCAGCTTCTCGCGGCCCTTGGCGTCGCTCACCGCTTCGCCCAGCCGGTTGAAGAACACCGCCCGGCTGTCCGTGTCGCTGGCGGCGCGCTTGACCAGCACCTTGGCGATCGGCCCCACGTGCTGGGCCAGCAGGGGCACGGCCTTTTCCAGCACGGCATCGGTCAGCGGGCCGCCTATCGTGGTGGCGCCGGCAGAGCCCCCGGTGGCGCGCGAGCCAGCCGTGGGTGGCGTGCCGGCGGTGCCGCCGGCCGTCCTCGTGCCGCCGACGGTGACCTGGCTGGCCTGGCCCAGGAAGAGGTCGCGGGCGCGCGGGTCGGCCACCTGCTCGGCCAGCCGGGCGTACAGCTCGCCGAGCTCGTGGCACTCGCGGGCCGCGCGCCGCACCAGCACGCTGGCCAGCGGGCCGACGTGCTTGGCCAGCGTCTGCTCGGCCTGCAGCAGGACGGCCTTGTCCCAGTGCGAGGGCGGCGGCGCGCCGCTGGACGCGCTGGACACCGAGGGCGGCGCCAGCGTGGGCGTCAGCGGCGAGCGCGCCGGGCGGGGCGGCGCCATCAGCAGCGTCTGCTCCCAGGCGGAGTCGTCCACGCTGCTGCCCACGGCGCTGATCAGCGCCTGGCGGAACTCGAAGGTGGTTGCGAAGCGGTCGGTGGGGCGTTTGGCCAGCGCGCGGGCGACGATGGCGTCGAACCAGCCCGGCCGGTCGGCCCCCTCGACGATGGAGGGCGGCTCGGGCGCCTCGTTGACGACCTTGTACATCAGCGCCTCGGTCGTGCCCGTGAAGGGCGCGCGGCCGGTGAGCAGCTGGTAGAGCACGACGCCGGCACCGTAGATGTCCACGCGCCGGTCCATGGGCTTGCCCAGGAACTGCTCGGGCGCCATGTGGCTGGGCGTGCCCACCATGTAGTGGGTTTGCGTGAGGTGCTGGGTCTCGATGCGCGCGATGCCGAAGTCGGCCACCTTGAGCCGGCCGCTGCCCATCATGATGATGTTGGCGGGCTTGATGTCGCGGTGCCACACGCCCTTGTCGTGCGCATGGCCCAGCGCGCCGAGCAGCTGGCTCATGATGCCGACGATGTCGGTGTCGGTGAAGCGCACCTTGGCCGTCAGGTAGCTCGCCAGCGAGCGGCCCTCGACGAACTCCATCGCGATGTAGGCCACCTGCTGGTCGTGGCCGTAGTCGTACACGGCGACGATGCCCGGGTGGCCCAGCCGGCCGGCGGCCTGCGCCTCGTTGCGAAAGCGCGAGGCCGGCGCGCCGGGGCTGTCGTCCTCGACGTCCAGGCCGGTGCGTATGGTCTTGAGCGCAACGGTGCGCTGGATGTCGGGGTCGAAGCCCTTGTAGACGACGCCCATCGCGCCTTCACCGAGCACCTCGGTGATGCGGTACTTGCCCAGCTGCGTGGGATGCGTCATGTCAGCCCCTCGGCCCGCGGGTACGCGGTCCGGCCCCCCAGGGGGGCGCGGGCCGGCTTGGGAGCGGCCCGGCGCTCGGCCCGCAGGGGTGGGGTTGGCGACGGCATCAGGCGTCCAGCAGCTTCATGGCCTGCACGACGGAGGCGCGCATGCGGGAGAACGAGTCGGACAGCGTGGCGATCTCGTCGCGGCTGCTGGTCTTGAACTCGGGCGCGTCCAGGTCGCCCTGGCTGACGCGGTCGGCCAGTGCCGACAGCCGCGTGACCGGGCGCACCACCAGCAGCCACACCATCAGGTTGAGCACGACGCCGACGACGACGAACACGCCCACCAGCGCGGTGATGAAGACCTTGAACACGGTGTCCGCGCGCTGCAGCGGCACGCCCAGCGGCACGGAGACGATCTGCGCGCCGATGACTTCGTTGAGGTTCCAGCCGAAGCCGTTGGCCGGGCCGTACTTGGCCACCATGGTGGCGGGCGCGGCTTCCACGCTGCTGTGGCAGGCCAGGCAGGCCGGGTCGGTGATGCGCAGCGGGCGGGCGATGTAGAGCGCCGGGCCGGCGGGCGTGTCGCGCATGCCCACGGTTTCCTTCAGGTCGGCCGCGCTGCGGAACTGGGCCACGATGTCGGCCTCCCAGCTGGTGGCGCGGTCGCGCGGGTTGGTGGGGTTGAGCGCGGCTTCCTTGTAGGCGAACTCGGGGTGCTTGGCCAGCAGCGTGTTCAACACCTCGGTGGCGGCGTAGCTGGGCACGGTCTGCGGCAGGAACTCGTGCGCCATCTGCGCGGTCAGCAGCGGCTTGACCTGCGTGTTGGTGTAGTTGCGCACGGCCAGCGCCTTCTCCATCAGCATCTGCGCGCTGTTGACGACCTCCTGCTTGGCGTTGTCCTGCAACAGCTGACGCGCGATGAACCCGCTCAGGGCGATGCCCAGGCTCATCACCAGCAGATAGACCAGATTGAACTTGACCAGCAGTTTCATGACGCTCCCCCGCGAGGGCGGCAATGTTAGGGCCCGGCGGCGCCTGCGGCACGGGGGATATGCACTCTGGCCCCGGGTTGGCGAGTCCCTGAAACACAGCTCAGCGCCGGGGGCGGTGCTGTGGCAGCGCGGGCGCGGACAGCCCGGCGTCAGCGCGGTGGCGGGCTTGGCGCCATACTGCCCGCCCATGCGCATCCTGCTCGTCGAGGACGACGACCAACTCGTTGAAACCACCGCCCGCGCGCTGCGCTCGCAGGGCTGGGTGGTGGACTGCACGGCCCGTGGCGAGCCGGTGCCGCGCTCGCTGCGCGAGGACGCCTACGACCTGCTCATCCTGGACATCGGCCTGGCCGGCATCGACGGCTTCGAGACGCTGCGCCGCGTGCGTGCCGAGAACCTGCCCGTGCCGGTGCTCATCCTGACCGCACGCGACGCCGTGGAGGACCGCGTGCGCGGGCTGGAGGGCGGGGCGGACGACTACCTCGTCAAGCCCTTCGCGCTGACCGAGCTCATCGCCCGCGCCCGCGCGCTGGTGCGGCGCAGCCAGGCGCGCACCAGCAACCAGCTGCAGCTGGCACGGTTGCGCGCAGACCTGGAAGCCCGCCGCGCCTTCATCGACGGTGAGCCGCTGCCGCTGTCGGCGCGCGAGTGGGACGTGCTGGGCTTCCTGATGGCGCGCGCCGGCAAGGTGGTCTCCAAGGAGCACATCGCCATGGCCAGCAATGCCTGGGAGCAGGGCGTCAGTGACAACGCCATCGAGGTCTGCCTGTCGCGGCTGCGCGCCAAGATCGAGCCCGGCGGCGTGCGGCTGCGCACGGTGCGTGGGCTGGGATACCTGCTCGAAGAAATCGCCTGATGGTGACGGGGCGGCCGCGAACCAGCCTGCAGCGCCGGCTGTTCGGCTGGCTGATGCTGCCGCTGCTGGTGGTGCTGCCGCTGCTGGGCTGGGCGCTGTACCAGCAGGTGTGGCTCAGCGCGCAGGGCTGGCTGGACGACGGCCTGGAAGACACCGCGCTGACGCTGGCCGGCCAGATCGACCGGCGGGGCGGCACGCTGCGCGTGGACGTCAGCGCGACGATGGACCGGGTGCTGCGCTTCGACCGCCAGGACGATGTGTTCTACGTCGTGCTCGGCCCGGCCGGCGAGGTGCTGCAGGGCGATGCGGGCCTGGTGGACGTGCAGCCGCGGCCCCGGCCGCTGCCGGCCGGCAGCACCGTGCACAGCAATGTGCGGCTGCGCGAACGGGCGCTGCGCCTGGTGCAGCTGGGGCGGGCCTGCGGCGAGGGCGCCTGCCAGGTGCTGGTGGCCGAGACGCTGCACAAGCGCGACACGCTGCGCCGCGAGATCGGCGCCCATGTGCTGATGAACGGCCTGGCGCTGGCGCTGCTGCTGGCGGCGGCGGGCTGGTGGGCGGTGCGCCAGGGCCTGTCGCCGCTGACCGGCCTGAGCGCCGAGCTGGAGCGCCGCGACCTGCACCGCCTGACGCCGCTGACGGCGAAGCTGCCGCGCGAGCTGGTGCCGCTGCAGGCCGCGTTCAACCGGCTGTTCGAGCGGCTGTCGCTGGCGGCCGGTACGCAGCGCGAGTTCCTGGCCGACGCTGCCCACCAGCTGCGCACGCCGCTGACCTCGCTGCAGACCGAGATCGAGCTGGCCATGCTGGAGCCGCACGACGCCCGCATGGACCCGCTGCTGGAGCGCCTGCGCCAGCGCGTCGTGCGCAGTGCCCGGCTGGCGCAGCAGCTGCTGTCGCTGGCGCGCACCGAGGACCGCAGCGTGGACCTCGGCCAGCCGCTGGACCTGCGCGACGTGGCCACCGAAAGCGGGCAGGACTGGGCCCACCGCGCGCTGCCGGCGGGCATGGACCTGGGCTTCGAGCTCGCGCCCGCGCTGGCACGGGGCCATGCCCTGCTGCTGCGCGAGGCGCTGGAGAACCTCATCCACAACGCCGTCAGCTACGCCGGCGCCGGCGCGCGCATCACCGTGCGCTGCGGCAGCACGGGCAGCAGGACCTGGCTGGAGGTCGAGGACAACGGCCCCGGCATCCCGCCCGCCGAGCGCCCGGCGGCCATGCAGCGCTTCCGGCGCGGCGGCCAGGCCAGCGGCACCGGCAGTGGCCTGGGCCTGGCGATTGCGGCCGACATCGTGGCTCGCCACGGCGGCCGGCTGGACCTGCTGGACGCCCACGGCGGCCCTGGCCTGCGCGCGCGCATCAGCCTGCCGGCGGCCTGAATTGGCGGGTCCGTGCTGCGCTATTCAGCGCCCGGGCCGGCCGTGGCCGCCCTAGCATGGGGTCTCATGTACCGTCCCGCCTTTCGCCCCGCGCTGCTGCTGGCCCTGCTGCTGGCCGGCTGCGGCGCGCCCAGCCAGCACCTGCCGATGACCGTCACGCCGGTCGAGGCGCTGCAGATCCGCGGTTGGGTGCCGCAGGCGCTGCGGGGCAGCGTGGGCGTGGCGGCCGTGCAGGGCGGCCAGGAGACCGGCCGCTGGTGGGGCTCCAAGGTCAGCGCGGTCGCGCTGCAGCAGGCGCTGGAGGAGTCGCTGCTGGGCGTGGGCATGCGGGCGCTGGCGCCCGAGCCGGCACCGCGCTTCGAGCTCAAGGCCGAGCTGGTGCAGCTGGACCAGCCGCTGGTGCCCGCCCTCGGCGTCACCGTCGGCACGGCCGTGCGCTACACGCTGACCGACACGGCCGGCGGCCGCGTGCTCTACCAGCGCCGCATCGCCAACACCGAGGACGCCGGCTTCACCGAGGCCATGCTGTCGCCGCCCGAGCGGCTGCGCATCGCCAACGAGCGCGCGCTGCGCGCCAACATCGCGCTGCTGCTGCGCGACCTCGTCACGCTGCAGCCCTGAGACAGCGTACGCAGAGCCGGCGCGTTCAAAGCCGGCGATGCGCCAGCGCCGGCAGCTGCTGGCGCACCTGGGCCAGCCGGGCGGGGTCCACCTCGGCCACGGCCAGCCCTTCGCCCTCGGGCACCACGGCCAGCACCTCGCCCCAGGGGTCCACCACCATGCTGTGGCCCCAGGTGCGGCGGCCGTTGGGGTGGGTGCCGCCCTGGGCCGGCGCGATGACGTAGGCCTGGTTCTCCACCGCGCGGGCGCGCAGCAGCAGCTCCCAGTGCTTCTCGCCCGTCGTGTAGGTGAAGGCGGCCGGCACGGCCAGCAGCTCGCAGGGCGCGTAGGCGCGGTACAGCTCCGGGAAGCGCAGGTCATAGCAGACCGACAGCCCCGTGCGCAGCCCGCCCGCGTCGAAGGCGGTGGGCGCGCTGCCGGCCTCCAGCACGCGGGCCTCGTCATAGCTCTCGCGGCCGTTGTCGAACGCGAACAGGTGCATCTTGTCGTAGCGCGCCACCTGCTCGCCGCTGGGCGAGAACACCAGCGTCGTGTTGCGCACGCGGTCCGGCGTGGCGGCGCGGATGGGCAGCGTGCCGCCGATGATCCACAGGCCCAGCTCGCGCGCGGCCTGCGCCAGCATGGCCTGCATCGGGCCCTCGCCCAGCGGCTCGGCGATGGCGAGCTTGTCGCCGTCGTGCTGGCCGATCAGGCAGAAGTACTCGGGCAGCGCGGCCAGTTGCGCGCCCTGCGCGGCGGCGGCTTCGAGCAGCCGGCGGGCGGCGCTCAGGTTGGCGGCCACATCGGGGCCGGAGACCATCTGGAGGGCGGCGATCTTCATACGCGGATGTTAGGGGCCGCTGGCCGCCCGGGCCGGGCCGTCGACCTTCTCGACCTTGGGCTCGTCCCAGCTGCCGGTGATGTGGAACTCGCGCGTGCTGGCCGCGGCCATCGGGCGGCTCAGCAGCATCTGCGCGAGGAAGGCGCCCAGCGCCACGGCCGGGTTGATGGCCGCGTAGGCCAGCGACGCGCCGCCCGCCGACACCTCCGGCACGACGACGACGCGCAGCTTCTGCGTCTCGGCGGCCAGGTCGGTACTGCCCTCCACGAGCACTGCGGCCTGCAGGCCGCGGATGCGGATGTTGTCGCTGCGCGCCACGCCGGCGGCGATCTTCACGTCGCCCGTCACGCCGTCGAAGGTGAAGCCCTCGGCGAACACGTCGCGGAAGTCCAGCAGGAAGCGCCGCGGCAGCGACTGCAGGCTCAGCACGCCCAGCAGACGGCCCACGCCCGGCTCGGCCTTCAAGAAGGTGCCGGTGTCCAGCTGCACATTCAGCGCGCCGGCCATGCTGGGGTAGTGCGGGTCCAGCGGCGAGCCGTCCCAGCCCACCTGGCCGGCCAACTGCCCCTTGCCGCCGCGCAAGGCCTGGCCCTGGCCCAGCCTCGCCAGCAGGCGGCCGGCGTCGGCGATGTCCAGCGTCCAGTCCAGCTGCGTGCGGGCGGCGCCGACGCGCTCGCCCCAGTGGCCGCTGGCGTTGAGGGTGGCATCGGGCGAGCTGATCTGCAGCTTCTGCAGCTGCCAATCCCGTGCGGCGGCCGGCGCCTGCGCGCGCACCTCCAGCCGGCCCAGGCGCTTGCCGCGCAGCTCGAAGTCGTCCACCTCGATGTCCAGCGATGGCAGCGGGTGGGCCGACGCGGCGGGGCGGCCGGGCTCCATCAGCTCGCTGACCGACTGCGCCTCCGAGCGCGGCAGCGAGAGCCGCGTGAGCCGCGCCTGCACGGTGTCGATGCGGTCGCCGCGCACGCCGCGCAGCTCGATGCGGCCGTTGAGCTGCTCGGCGTCCACGTTGAGCCGCCAGTTGGCGCCGTCGCGTGACACGGTGGCCGCCACGCGGCCCAGCTGCCGGCCGCCTATCTTCAGTGACTGGCTGCGCAGCGCGATCTGGCTGGGCAGCAGGCCGTCGTCAGCGCCGTCGCCGCTACCGCCGGTGGCGGCCCCGCCCAGCGCGGAGAAGCGCTGCTGCCAGGCGTCAAGGTCCAGCGTGGCGACGTTGGCCTGCAGCAGCACGCCGGTCGCCGGCAGCGCGGGCAACTTGTCCTGCACGGCCAGCGCGCCGCGCAGCACCTGCGAGCTGCCGCCCGACACGTCGCGCTGCAGCTGGGCCTGCAGCAGCGGCGCGCCGGCGCTGCCGACCTCCAGCCGGATCTCGTCGCGGCCGGCGCCGGTGGGCGTGATCAGCAGGCGCAGCGGCAGCGCCGCTTCGGCCGCCTTGCGTCCGGGCGCGGGCAGGTCCAGCGCCATGCCCTGCAGGTTGCTTGCCACGCTGAGTTCGGGCTGGCCGTCGCGGGGCACAGCGAGCTGGAAGCGGTACGCCGCCTGGCCGCTGGCCGCCTGGGCCAGCCGCGCGACTGCGCCCAGCTCGGGCGTGCGCCGCAGGCCATCGGCCGTGGCCTGGCCCTGAACGGCAAAGCGCAGGCCCCCCTCGCGCAGCGATCCGCCCTCCAGCCCGGCGTCACCGCCCAGCAGGCGGGCCGTCATGCCAGCGAGCTGCAGGCTTTTTTGGTCGAAATCGATGCGGCCGCGCGCATTGCCCAGCGCCGGCAGGTCGGGTCGCAGCTTCAGGTCCACACCGCCCAGCTGCAGCTGGCCCTTGACGGTGGTGCGGGGCGTGTCGTCCAGCGGGATGCTCAGGCCCAGCTTCAGGCCCGCGGGGCCCTGGGCGGTGGTGGTGGTCAGCGCATGTCCCAGCCATTCGTCCAGCGGCGAGGCCCGCACGAAGCGCAGCAGGTCGGTGCCCTGGCCGCGGCCGTTGCCGTCCAGTTGCAGCACGCGGCCGTGGTGCAGGTCCTTGATGCCGCCGTTCACGCCCGTCAGCTCGTAGCCCAGCACCTTGGCGCGGCCGTCCTTGATGGCCAGGCCGCCGCGCTCGAAGACGACCTCGGCGTCCACGCCCTCCATGACCGGCCAATTGGCGCCGACATCGCTGTGCGGCACATAGGCTAGCGTGACGCCGCGCGCCTGCATGGACACGCGGAACTGGCCGCTGGCCTTGGGCGTGTCGAACGGGAACTCGGCCAGCTCGCCCTTCAGCCTCACCTGGATGTTGCGCGCCTCGCCGCCCAGCAGCGCGCGGTTGACGTAGCTGCGCGTGGCGGGCAGGCGCAGCGGGATGTAGCGCGCCACGCGGGTGGCATCGGCGCGCTGGGCGCGGCCGCTCAGGTCCAGGAAGCCGGCCGTCGTAGCGCCGGCCGGGCGCCGCCAGGTGACGTCGAACTCGCCGCTGAGGTCGGGGGTGTTGAGCTTCAGGTCGCGCAGGCGCAGTTCCACCTCGCCCGGCGTGCGCGCCGTGGGCTGGGGCAGCTTCCAGCTGAGCTGGGTGTCCAGCCGGGTGATGGGCAGGTGCGGGTCTTCCAGCAGGCCGGGCAGCACGACCTCGCCGTCGCGCACGGACAGCCGCGCCGTGCCGCCGCGCTCGGTGGCTTCCAGCGCCAGGCTGGCACCGCGCAGGCCCGGGCGGGCGGGGCGGTCGGCGGGGGCGGCCGTGCCGGCGGCCGCGGCCAGCCCGTCCAGCTGCGCCTTCACGCGGTAGCTGGTCGGCGCGTGCACGGCGCCCTGCCACTGGCCCGACAGCGCGGTCAGCACGCCCTGCGGCGCCAGCTCGGCCAGCAGCCGGTGTGCCCGCTCGCCCAGTGGCAGGCGCTGGGCGATCTGCGCCATCAGTGCGAAGTCCAGCCGCTGCGCGCTGACCTCGCCACCCAGCACCTCGTCGGCCTTGCCCAGCTGCAGCGTGACGCCCCAGTCCGAGCGCGGCCATGTCACGCCGCTGCCGTCTGGGGCAGTGCTGACGAAGCCCAGCTGGCGCGCCTGCAGGCTGAGCCTGTCCTTGGCGCGCGCGAGCTCCAGCCGGCCCTCGATGTGGTCCAGGTCCAGCTCCGGGGCGCTCTCCAGCACGCGCATGCGCACGGCGCGCAGCGCCAGGTCCAGCGTCGCGCCGACGGGCTCGCCCTGCTTGATCTGGGCCCAGGCGCGTACGGCGCCGTCGCCCTCGCTGAGCTGGAAGGGCAGGTCCACATGGCGGCGCAGCTGGCGCAGGTCGGCACGCGGCAGCTCGGCGAACAGCTCGCCGCTCCAGTGCTGGAACTCAGCCGGGCGCTTCAGCACGCTCTGTGTGAACTGGCCGCGTAGCGTGAAGCGCTGGCCCCAGTCGGCGGGCGGCGTGGCGTCCAGGCGCAGCTGGTGGCGGCGCAGGCTGTTGCGCAGGATGAAGTTCAGGTCCGACAGCTCCAGCGGCTGCGTGCCGGCGCGCTTCTCGTCGATCCAGCGCACCCGCCCGCCGATGATGGCCAACTCGGGCTGGCTGAACAGCCAGTCCATGCCGGCCTCGGTGGTGCCGGTGTCGGCGCTGCGGCTGTCGTCCAGCCCAAGGCCGCCGATGAAGATCCGGCCCGCCGAGTCGCGGCGGATGACGAGCTCCGGCGCATCCACCAGCAACTGCGAGAAGCGCGGCTGGAGCAGCACCAGCGACTGGGCCGACAGCACCGCCGACACGCGCGGCAGCGTCAGCGCCGGGCGGCCGCTGGCGTCCAGCACGCGCACATCGCCCAGCTCCATACGCGGCATCCAGCCGCCGGATTCGACGGCGATGCGCCCGATGCGCAGCTCTACCCCCAGTGCCTTTGAGGCTTCCCGTTCCAGCCAGGGCCGCCACTCGTTGGCCTGCGGGAGAATGCCCCAGTGCAATACCGCCCAAGCCACCACTGCGAGGCTCCACACCAGCGCCAGCACCCCCAGTGCCACGCGCAGCACGCGCCAGCACAGGCGCAGCGGCCAGCGCGCGGCGCGGTTGCAGTGGTGGAGGGCGGCCGAGAAGAAGTCAGACACGTTGTCGTGGAGGCACGTGGTAACCGGCCGGCAGGCAATCTAGCACAGCGACATGAGCGAACTGTTTCCCGTTTTTGCTGAGCACAGCCGCTATGTGCAGCGGGTGCGCCGCCGCTATGCGGCCGACCTGGCGCTGCTGCCCCCGGGGCTGCCGGACCGCGAGGTCATCGCCGCGTTGATCGACACACTGCAGCCCGCCAGGCCGCTAGCCAGCGCGCTGCGCGTGGCCCGCCACCTGGTGATGGAGCGGCTGGCGGTGCTGGACATCGAGCAAGGCGCCAGCGTGGCCGACGTCACGCTGGTCATGACGCACCTGGCCGAAGTCACGCTGGACAAGGCGCTGGCCGCCGCCCGCACCGAGCTCGACGCCGTCCACGGCGCACCGCGCACGGCCGACGGCCGCGACATCGCGTTCTGGGTCATCGGCATGGGCAAGCTGGGCGCGCGCGAGCTGAACGTGTCGTCCGACATCGACCTCATCTACGCCTACGAGGACGACGGCGAGACGCACGGCCCCCGGCCCGATCCGGCGACGGGCCGCCCCGAGCCGGATGCGCCCCCTTGGGGGGCAGCGGTCGCGCAGCGAACGCGTGGGGGCCCGATTTCGGCGCACGAGTACTTCACCAACGTCGCCAAGAAGCTCTACGCGCTGATTGGCGACGTGACCGACGACGGCCAGGTCTTCCGCGTCGACCTGGCGTTGCGCCCCAACGGCAAGAGCGGTCCGCCGGTCGTCAGCTTGGGCATGCTGGAGGAGTACTTCCTCGTGCAGGGCCGCGAGTGGGAGCGCTTCGCGTGGCTGAAGAGCCGCGTCGTCGCGCCGCTGACAGGCCTGGGCGCGCCGGCCGACCCGCGCACGCTGGCGCTGCGCGACCTCGTCACGCCGTTCGTCTACCGCCGCTACCTGGACTACGGCGTCTTCGAGGGCCTGCGCCAGCTGCACGGCAAGATCCGCAGCGAGGCCAAGGCCCGCGCCGCCGGTCGGCCCGAGCGCGCCAACGACGTGAAGCTGTCGCGTGGCGGCATCCGCGAGATCGAGTTCATCGTGCAGCTGCTGCAAGTGGTGCGCGGCGGCCAGTTCCCCGAGATCCGCACCCGCTCCACCGTGAAGGCGCTGGGCCGCGTGGCCGAGCGCGGGCTGATGAAGCCCGAGACCGCCTCCAAGCTGGCCGACGCCTACGTCTTCCTGCGCCGCGTGGAGCACCGCATCCAGTTCCTGGACGACCAGCAGACGCACTGCCTGCCGCAGGCCGATGCCGACCTGGCTTGGATCGCGGCGTCCATGGGCCTCAAGTGCTCGCGCGCCGACGCGTCGCCGGGCCGCTCCCAAGACGCGGCGAGCCCCCCTGGGGGGCAGGGTCCGGCGACGGACCCGTGGGGGCCTGACTCCTGCTGCGAGCTGTTCGAGACGCTGGGCGAGGTACGCGAGCTGGTGGCCACCGAGTTCGACGCGCTGCTGCACGGCGCGCCGCAGCAGTCCGGCGGCTGCACCGGCGGCAACTGCGGCGGCCCCAAGCCCACCGTGGACGGCGAGGACTTCCTGCAGCGCCTGCCCGATGCGCTGGCCACGGCCGTCCGCGCGCTGGCCGAGACGCCGCGCGTGCAGGGCCTGCGCGAGGAGTCGCGCCAGCGCCTGGCCAAGCTGTTCTACCGCGCCGCGCAGGCCGTCGAGGCCGACGAATGCTCGCTGGACGCCGCCGTGCGTTTCGTCGACTGGGTGGAGCCGCTGCTGCGCCGCGAGAGCTACCTGGCCCTGCTCGTCGAGCGCCCCGCCGTGCAGCAGCGGCTGCTGCGGCTGTTGGGCCTGGCGCGCTGGCCCATGCGCTACCTGATGCAGCATCCCGGCGTCATCGATGAACTGGCCGACCCGCTGCTGCTGACGGCCCGCTTCGACCGCGACGCCTTCCTCGCCGACCTGCGCGACCGCGAGCAGGGCTGGGCCCGCAGCGGCCAGGCCGACGAGGAGGCGCTGCTGGACACGCTGCGCCGTGCCCACCATGCCGAGGTGTTCCGCACGCTGGTGCGCGACGTCGAGGGCCGCATCACTGTGGAGCAGGTGGCTGATGACCTCAGCCTGCTGGCTGACGCTGTGCTGCAGATCGCCATCGAGTGGGCGTGGGCCCGCATGCCCCAGCGCCCCCACGCCCAGGCTGCGCCTGGGCTGCCCCCCGAGGGGGCGTCGCCGGCCTTGGGGCGGCCCGGCGGCCGGCTGCAGGCCCACCGCTCCGACCCGCGCCTGGCCGTCATCGCCTACGGCAAGCTGGGCGGCAAGGAGCTGGGCTACGGCGGCGACCTGGACGTGGTGTTCGTCTTCGACGACGACGACGAGAACGCCAGCGAGATTTACGGCGCCTTTGTGCGCCGCCTCATCACGTGGCTGACGCTGCGCACGGCGGCGGGGGAGTTGTTCGACATCGACACCGCGCTGCGGCCCAACGGCAACTCGGGGCTGCTGGTCACGTCGCTGGACCATTTCGAGGCCTACCAGACCGGCCGCGGCAGCAACGCCGCGTGGACCTGGGAACACCAGGCCATCACGCGGGCACGTTTCTGTGCCGGCCATCCCGACCTGGCCGCACGCTGCGAGGGCGTGCGCCGCCAGGTGCTGACGGCGCCGCGTGACGCCGACGCGCTCAAGCGCGAGGTGCAGGCCATGCGCGAGAAGGTGCGCAGCGCGCGCCCG
Organism: Pelomonas margarita; assembly: GCF_043555875.1. NCBI lineage: Bacteria > Pseudomonadati > Pseudomonadota > Betaproteobacteria > Burkholderiales > Sphaerotilaceae > Roseateles > Pelomonas margarita. The sequence continues at coordinate 16,253 of NZ_JBIGHW010000013.1, forward strand.
GTGCGGGCGGGGCTGTTCGATGTGAAGCACAGCGAGGGCGGCATGATGGACGCCGAGTTCGCCGTGCAGGTGCTGGTGCTCGCGCATTCGGCGGCGCATCCGCAGCTGCAGGACGACCTGGGCAACATCGCGCTGCTGCTGCTGGCCGAGACGCTGGCGCTGCTGCCGGCCGGCGTGGGCGTGGCCGCCGCGACGGCCTACCGCGAGCTGCGCCGCGTGCAGCACAAGGCCCGGCTGGATGAGCAGGCGACGGCGCTGGATGCGGAGGCGGCCGCTGCGCTGGTCGTGCATCGCGATGCTGTGAAGGCGCTGTGGCGCGCTGTTTTTGGTTGATGGCTAGGGCCGTGTCGGGGCGATGACCCGTCGCAGCGCCTGGCTCCTGCTCTGTGCCGCGCTCGCTGCGCTGTCGCTGCTCGCCTGGCCCTTCCCTCCCGAGATGCTGGACTGGCAGCCCAGCCGCCTGGCCTCCCAGCCCTGGCGTGCCATGACCGCCGCCTTTGTCCACTGGACGCCCCTGCACCTCGGCGCCAACCTCGCCGGCTGCTCCGTCATCGCGCTGCTGGGCCAGCGCGGCGCGCTCGGCCTGCGTGAAGCGGTGGCCGCTCTCATCGCGCTGCCGCTGACCCAGCTGGGCCTGCTATTCCAGCCCGAGCTGCAGCGCTATGCCGGCCTGTCGGGCGAGCTGCATGCGCTGGTGGCCATCGCCGCGCTGACGCTGCTGGCGCGACGCAGCCGCGATCGCCTTGTCGGCGCGGCCCTGCTGCTGGGCCTCATCGCCAAGCTGGCGCTGGAACAGCCTCTCGGCCCCGCGCTGCGCGACACGCCGGGCTTCGACTTCGCCGTCGCGCCCTTTGCCCACCTGAGCGGCGCCGTGGCCGGCCTCGTCGCGTGGGCACTGACAATGCGGGCCAGACCGAAATCACCGAGGACTCCCCATGGGACGTGAAGCCAGCTGTACCGCCCGCGTCGGCAGCGAGACCGCCGAATCCACCGCGCTGCTCGAATCCACCACCGTCGTGCTGCGCGGCGCGCTCAAACGCAAGTGGGCCATCGCCGCCCTTCAGAACCTGCGTGTCGAAGGCGAAGAGCTACGTTTCGACGTTGGCGACGAAGCCGTCGTGCTGGCGCTGGGCGAGAAGGAAGCCGGCAAGTGGCTGGCCAAGCTGCAGGCGCCGCCGCCCACGCTGGCCGCCAAGCTGGGCGTCAGCGCCGACAACCCGGCGCTGCTGATCGGCCCCACCGTGGGCACGCTGGACCCGGCTTTGGCCGAGGCGCTGTCCCACGGCCTGACCGGCAATGTGAAAGTGGCGCGCATGCTGGTGGCCGTCATCAGCAAGCCGGGCGAGCTGGAGCGCATGGCCGACTTCCACGCCACCATGCTGTGCAAGACCGTCTGGGTGGTGCACCAGAAGGGCCGCGACGCCTACCCGTCCGACGGCGAGATCCGCATGGAACTGCGCAGCCGTGGCTATGTGGACAACAAGACCAGTTCGGTGTCGGATACGCTGACCGCCACGCGCTACGTGCGCAAGTAGGGTGCGTCAGTCCCGCTGCGGCTCATCGGCCTGGTTGGCTTCCAGGTCGGCCGTCAATCGCTGATGTCGCCCGGGCGGCACGCGGCCCCGGCCGCGCTGCCTAGACTGCCGGGCTCACACCCAGGAGACACCCCCATGATCACGCTGTGCGGCATCCCGCTGTCCAATTACTACAACAAGGTCAAGCTGGCCCTGTTGGAAAAGGGCATCCCCTTCAGCGAGGACTACGTGAAGACGCATTCCCACGACGAGGCCGTGCTGAGCGCGTCGCCGCTGGGCAAGGTGCCCTTCATCCGCACGCCTCAGGGCGCGCTGTGCGAGAGCCAGGTCATTGCCGACTACCTGGAGGCCGCCTACCCCGACACGCCGCGCCTGCTGCCGGCCGACCCCTTCGAGGCGGCCAAGGTGCGCGAGCTGATTGCCTTCGTCGAGCTGCACCTGGAGCTGGTGGCGCGTGAGTTGTACGCCGAGGCCTTCTTCGGCGGCAAGGTCAGCGACGGCACCAAGCAGCGCGTGGCCCGCGTGCTGCCCGAGAACATCGCCGCCTTCAAGCGGCTGGCCAAGTTCGGACCCTACCTGGCCGGTGACCGCTTCACGCTGGCGGACTGCGCCGGCTGGGTAAGCCTGCCGCTGGTGGCGCTGGCCACCAAGACCATCTACGGCGAGGACCTGCTGGCCGCCGGCGGCGTGGACTGGAAGCCCTACGCCAAGCTCATCGGCGAGCGCCCGCACGCCCAGCGCGTGGCGGCCGACCGCAAGGTCGACCAGGAGCGCCTGCTCGCCGCCGCGCGCCCGGCGGGCTGACGGCCACGCGGCGCCCGCAGCGAAGTGGCCGTTGCGTGGCATTTGTGGCGGGTGGCCGGCAGGGCCCCGGCCTAAACTGAAACGATCCCCAGCCGCCCCGGCCGCCTTGCGGCCGCTGCCCGCCATGAAGTCCCTGCTGTCTGCCCTTGCCGCCGCCGTGCTGGCCCTGCCGGTGTCGGCCCAGTCGCCGGCCGAAACCGAGGCCCGCGTCATCGTCCGCTTCAAGCCGCAGGCCGACAGCGTGCGAGCCAAGGCGCTGAGCCTGCGCGCCACGCGGCTGGAGGCGCGCGAGATCGCGCAGACCCGCGCCACCGCGTTGGGGATGCGCACCGGCCACGCGTTGCGCGCCGGGCTCAGCCTGGACGAGCGCACCCACGTGGTCACGGCCAGCGGCCTGAGCGCCGCGCAACTCGTCAAGCGGCTGGTGGCCGACGCCGAGGTGGAGCTGGTGGCCGTCGACGGCCGCCGCAAGCGCATGGCGGTGCCCAACGATCCGCTGTTCGGCAGCGCCACCGTCAACCCCGAGGGCACGGCCAACGGCATTCCCAGCCGCACCATCGACCAGTGGTATCTGAAGGCGCCCAGCAGCACGCCGGGTGAGGTGGTGTCCAGCGTCAACGCGCCGGCCGCGTGGGAGCACACAGCCGGCCTGAGCAGCACCACCGTCGTGGCCGTGTTGGACACCGGTGTGCGCCTGGACCACCCCGACCTGGCGGGTCAGTTCGTGGCCGGCTACGACATGATCGGCTACGGTAGCCCGGGCAACACCTCGACGGCCATCGCCAACGACGGCGGCGGGCATGACAGCGATCCGTCCGACCCGGGCGACTGGGTCAGCAGCAGCGACGTGGCCGGCGGCACGCTGGGCAGCGGCTGCGACAGCAGCGATGTGGGCAACAGTTCGTGGCATGGCACCCGCGTGTCCGGCATCGTGGCGGCCAAGGCCAACAACGGCCAGGGCCTGGCCGGCGTGGGCTGGAGCGGCAGCGCCCAGACCGGCCTGCTCAAGGTGCTTCCCGTGCGTGTGCTGGGCAAGTGCGGCGGCTATGACAGCGACATCATCGCCGGCATGCGCTGGGCGGCCGGCCTGAGCCTGCCGGGCGTACCGGCCAACACCAACCGCGCCAAGGTGCTCAACCTCAGCCTGGGTGGCAGCGGCAGTTGCGGTACCACCGGCACCGGCGCGCTCTACCGCGAGGCCATCACGGCCATCAACGCCACCGGCGCCACCATCGTCGTGGCGGCCGGCAACTCGGCGGGCCAGGCCGTGGGTCTTCCGGGCAACTGCCCCGGCGTCGTCTCGGTGGCGGCGCTGCGCCATGTGGGCACCAAGGTGGGTTTCTCCAGCGTCGGCACCGAGGTGACCATCGCGGCGCCGGGCGGCAACTGCATCAACATCAATTCGGGCCAGCCTTGCCTCTACCCCATGGTCAGCACGACCAACCGGGGCACGACTTCGCCCATCGCCAATGACGAGGGCTACACCAACAGCAACGCGTCGGTCGGCACCAGCTTCTCGGCGCCGGTGGTCAGCGGCATCGTGGGCCTGATGGCGGCGGTGCGGCCGTCGCTGACGTCCACCGAGGCGACGCAGATCCTCAAGGCCACGGCGCGCGCCTTCCCCACCAGCGGCGGCACGGCCGGCACGCTGGCCTGCGTGGCGCCGGGTTCGGCCGAGCAACTGGAGTGCTACTGCACCACCGCCACCTGCGGCGCCGGCATGGTGGACGCGGCCGCTGCGGTCGCTGCGGCCAAGGCCTTGAACGGCACGACGGTTGCCATCGCGCAGAGCCCCGCCAGCGGCCTGACCGCCGGCCAGACGCTGACGCTCACCGCCACGCCGGCTGGCCTGCCCAGCGGCCGCACGGTGGCGTCCACCGCCTGGGTCATCACCGACAATGGCGGCATCGTCAACGCCTTTGCGTCTGGCGCCAGCACCGCGACGGCCACCGTCACGCCCATGGGCGCCGGCAGCTTCACGGTGCGGGCCGATGTGACCGACAACCTCGGCCTGGTCTACAGCCAGACGGCCACGGTCAGCGTCGCGGCAGCGGCCGTTACGCCGACGCCCACGTCAACCCCCACGCCCACCAGCAGTGGCGGCGGTGGTGGCGGTTCGGCCAGCCTGGCCTGGCTAGCGTCGCTGCTGCTGGCGGCGTTCAGCCTGCGGAAGCGCTCGACGCGGCCGGCGCTGCAGCGCAGGCCTTGATCACGGCTGCCAGCGCGGCGTCTTTGCTGGCCTTCAGGCGCTCGGTCTGCAGGCCGTCGGCCTGGAACACCAGCGTGTGGCGGGCCTGGGTCGGCTTCAGCGCCAGCACGCGCAGGCCCTTCATGCCGCGCTTGCCGAAGGCCTCGATCTGCGCCTCGGCGGCGTCCTTGCTGGCGTGACGGGTGAACACGAACGAGGGCTGTTCGGCGGGCATGCCCTCCAGCAGGTCGTAGTTCAGGCGCAGCTGCTTGTAGGTGGCTTCCTTGCGGGCGCGGAACTCGGGGTCGGCCAGCCGGATGGTGGCCACGGCCCACTCGCCAGGTTGCTGGGCGCTGCGTGTCTGCAGCTCGGCAATGCCCAGGCCGCGCAGCGCCGCCTGGGCGCCGGCCAGGGCGGCGTCGCCGTCCAGCGGTCCCAGCTCCAGGCAGCTGCGGCGGGCCAGCGCGGCCACGGCACTGGCGGCCAGGGGCTGGATGCGCTCGGGGTGCTGCTGCGCGGCCAGGCGCTGCGGCTCGCGCCCCGCCTGGGCGGGCAGGCCGGTGACGGTGTCCAGCCAGCCTTGTGACCACATGAAGAACAGCGCATTGGCTGCCAGCAGGACGATGACGACGATGCGCATCATGGGGACGGATTCTCCAGTCTGAGGCTCAGTTCACCGGCGCTGATGAGGCTGAGGCCGGTGTCGGTGTCCAGCAGCAGCTCGCCGCTGGTGGAGACGCCGCGCGCGATGCCCGTGCGCTCGCCGACGCGCACGGGCCGGCCGGCGGCCAGGTCGCGCCGGGAGAACGCGAGCTGCCAAGGGCCGAAGCCCAGCGTCTCGAAGTCGGCGAGCAGGGCACGCAAGGCCGGGGCCAGCCGGTCCAGCGTGGTCGATGCGGTAGCGGTGGGGTCCAGCGTCTGCAGCGCCGCGTGGCCGCTGGCGTAAGCGCTGCGGTCGGCGTCCGGCGGCAGCGCTTGCAGGTTCAGGCCGATGCCGATGACGACGCCGCGGCGTTCGCCCGGCACAGACACGGTCTCGATGAGGATGCCGCCCAGCTTGGCCCCGTCCATGAACAGGTCGTTGGGCCACTTCAGGCGCAGCCGTTCGCCGGCCGGGTCCAGCACGTCAGCCACCGTGCAGCCCACGGCCAGCGACAGGCCGGAGAGATCCAGCGCGGCCGGCAGCGAGGTGGCGACCGAGAAGGTCAGCGCTGCGTCATCACTTTGCCAGGCGCGGCCCAGGCGGCCCCTGCCGGCGGTCTGGCGTGCGGCCGACAGCAGCAGCGGCCCGCCGCCCGCGCGCAGGTGCGCGAGCGCCTCGGTGTTCGTGGAGCCGCATTCGGCGAGGTGGCGCCGCTCCATGGCGTCAGCGGCGCGTCTTGGGGGCGAGCATGGTGCCGCGGCAGGTGAGCGCCCCGCACCAGCAGGCGAACTGCTTCTTGACCTTGGCTGTGTGGCGCTCGTCGAGCACGAGGCCGTAGTCGTAGAACAGCTCCTCGCCGGGTTCGATGTCGCGCAGCGCCAGGATGAAGACGCGCCCATCGGTCTCGTCGGCCTCGCAGTTGGGCTCGCAGGCGTGGTTGATCCAGCGGGCGTCGTTGCCGTCGTGCAGCGCGTCGATGACCTGGCCGCCTTCGATGTGGAAATAAAAGGTGTGATTGGGCTGGCTGGGGTCGTGCGGGTGGCGGCGCACCGCCTCGTCCCAGCTGATGCGCTCGCCGGTGTATTCGATGATGCGCGCGCCCGCCGCGATGGGCGCCACCGCGTACACGCCGCGCCCATGCACGCCGGAGTCACGGACTTCGATCTTGCGGCGCGGTGTTTTGGTGGCCATCAAACGCTGTGGTACGGTGATTTCATGGGTGCGCGTGCGTGTAGGCGTGCGCGCGAGGCCCGGATTGTAGGCACCAGAAAGTGACACCCCTCGGCCAAGGCGTGCCTTGGCCGGTCCCCCGAGGGGACGGCGATTGACCGGGCATGGAGCCCGGTCAACATCGCCTGACGGGCCGGCTTGGGAGCGGCCCGGCGCTCGGCCCGGAAGACGAACAGACAACCTGATTGAACGACCGATGACGAAGACCCTGATCATTGCCGAGAAGCCCTCTGTCGCGCAGGACATCGTCCGCGCGCTGACCCCTGTGGCGGGCAAGTTCGACAAGCACGACGACCACTTCGAGAACGAGCAGTACGTCGTCAGCTCGGCCGTGGGCCACCTGGTGGAAATCGCGGCGCCCGAGGAGTTCGACGTCAAGCGCGGCAAGTGGAGCTTCGCCAATCTGCCGGTGATCCCGCCTCACTTCGACCTGAACCCCATCGACAAGAACAAGGGCCGGCTCAACGCGCTGACCAAGCTGATCCGCCGCAAGGATGTGACGGCCCTCATCAACGCCTGCGACGCGGGGCGCGAGGGCGAGCTGATCTTCCGCCTCATCGAGCAGTACGCCACGCCGGCCAAGGGCCCGCTGAACAAGCCCATCAAGCGGTTGTGGCTGCAGTCCATGACGCCCGCGGCCATCCGCGACGGCTTCGAAAAGCTGCGCAGCGACGCGCAGATGCTGCCGCTGGCCGACGCCGCGCGCTGCCGCTCCGAGGCTGACTGGCTGGTGGGCATCAACGGCACGCGGGCCATGACGGCCTTCAACTCGCGCGACGGCGGCTTCTTCCTGACGACGGTGGGCCGCGTGCAGACGCCGACGCTGTCGGTCGTCGTGGAGCGCGAAGAGAAGATCCGCAAGCACGTCGCCCGCGACTATTGGGAGCTGCGCGCCAACTTCGACGCCCAGGCCGGCCAGTACGAGGGCAAGTGGTTCGACCCGGCCTGGAAGAAGAACGACGACGCCGAGCGCCGTGCCGACCGGCTGTGGAACGCGGCTGACGCTGAGGCCATCGCGAAGGCGGTGCTGGGCCAGCCCGCCATGGTGACGGAAGAAAGCAAGCCCAGCACGACGAGCTGCGGCGGCCTGTACGACCTGACGACGCTGCAGCGCGAGGCCAACTCGCGCTTCGGCTTCTCGGCCAAGACGACGCTGTCCATCGCGCAGGCGCTGTATGAAAAGCACAAGGTGCTGACCTACCCGCGGACGGACTCGCGCTTCCTGCCCGAGGACTACCTGGCCGTGGCCAAGGACACGGCCAAGATGCTGGCGACGGAAGACCTGCCCGGCCCGCTGGCCGCGCTGTCGCAGCACGCCGCCAAGTCTCTGAAGGAGGGCTACATCAAGCCCACCAAGAAGGTGTTCGACAACGCCAAGGTGTCGGATCACTTCGCCATCATCCCGACGCTGCAGGCGCCCAAGGCGCTGACCGAGGTGGAGGCCAAGCTGTACGACATGGTCGTCAAGCGCTTCCTGGCGGTGTTCTTCCCGCCGGCCGAGTTCCTGGTCACGACGCGTATCAGCAAGGTGCTGGTGACTGGCCCCTCGGTCGCGCGTACGCGTCCGGTCCCCCAAGGGGACGCCGCCGCCCTTGGGAGCGGCCCGGCGGGCGGCGCGCATCACTTCCAGACCAACGGCAAGGTGCTGGTGAAGCCGGGCTGGCTGGCCGTCTACGGCAAGGACGTGGACGACGAGGACGCCAACCTCGTGCCGGTGAACACCGGCGAGGTCGTGCGCACCGAGAGCGTGGACGTGAAGGCGCTGCAGACCAAGCCGCCGGCGCGCTACACGGAAGCCACGCTGCTCTCCGCGATGGAAGGCGCCGGCAAGCTGATCGACGACGACGAACTGCGCGAGGCCATGGCCGAGAAGGGGCTGGGCACGCCGGCCACGCGTGCGGCCACCATCGAAGGCCTGATCACCGAGAAGTACATGCTGCGCGAAGGCCGCGAGCTGATTCCGACGGCCAAGGCCTTCCAGCTGATGACGCTGCTGCGTGGCCTGGAGGTGGAAGACCTGACCAAGCCCGAGCTGACCGGCGACTGGGAGTCCAAGCTTGCCGCGATGGAGAGGGGCAAGCTCAGCCGCGAGCAGTTCATGGCCGAGATCGCGGCCATGACCGAGAAGATGGTCGCCAAGGCCAAGGGCTACGACCGCGACACCATCCCTGGCGACTACGCGACGCTGAAGGTGCCGTGCCCCACCTGCGGCGGCGTGGTCAAGGAGAACTACCGGCGCTTCACCTGCACCGGCAAGGACGGCGCAGCCGAAGGCTGCGGCTTCTCGATCGGCAAGATCCCCGGCGGCCGCAGCTTCGAGCTGGGCGAGGTGGAGACCTTCCTCGCCAACAAGAAGATCGGCCCGCTGGAAGGCTTCCGCTCCAAGGCGGGCTGGCCGTTCACGGCCGAGCTGGCGCTGGTCTATGACGACGAGATCGCCAACTGGAAGCTGGAGTTCGACTTCGGCGAGGACGCCAAGAAGGCCGAGAACGATGGCGAGCCGGTGGACTTCTCCGGCCAGCAGAGCCTGGGCGCCTGCCCCAAGTGCCAGGGCCATGTGTTCGAGCATGGCGCCAACTACGTCTGCGAGCACTCGGTGGGCGAAAAGGTGACCTGCGACTTCAAGACCGGCAAGGTCATCCTGACCCAGCCTATTGAGCCGCCGCAGGTGCATAAGCTGCTGGCCGAGGGCAAGACCGACCTGCTGGAGAACTTCGTTTCCAACAAGACGCGCCGCAAGTTCAAGGCCTTCCTGGCCTATGACAAGAAGGAAGGCAAGGTCGTCTTCGAGTTCGAGCCGCGCGCGGGCAAGCCGGCGGCGAAGGCTGCAGGCAAGGCGGCGCCGGCCAAGAAGACCGCCGCCAAGCGCTAATCCATCATCTCCATGCAATTGCGCCTATGCTGCGCCCTCGGCCCGCCAACGGGCCACGAGGGGAGTCGCTGATGAGCATAGGCATTCAGACACGTCTGACCGCCGGCATCGCGCTGGTGGCCAGCCTGCTCGTGGTGGCCGTGGGCTGGACCTGGACGGTCTATGAGGAGCGCGAGCTCGTCAAGGCGCTGCAGCAGCGCGAGGCGCGCATGGCCGGGCTCATCGAGCGAGGCTTTGCCGGCCCGATCTGGAACCTGGACCACGTGGCCATCGAGAACCTGCTCGACGCCGTCATGGCCGACCCCGAGGTGCACGCCATCGAGCTGCGCGGGCTGGGCCTGCGTGGCGGGCTGGCGCGGCGCGAGCGCAGCCACGCGGGCAGCGGCCTGCTGGTGCGCGAGTTCGCCGTCAATTACCAGCCCGGTGCCGACGCGCCCGGCGCTCAGGTTGCGACGGCAGTGCTGACCTTCACGCGCATCCACATCGACGAGCAGGTCCGCCGCACGCGGGTGTTCTTCCTGGAGCTGATGGCCGTGGTGCTGGTGGGCATCGTGGCGGCCAGTTCGCTGTTGGTGCACTGGCTGGTGCGCCGGCCCGTGGCGCGGCTGGGTGGCCTGGCCCAGCGCGTGGCGGCGGGCGACCTGGGGGCGCAGGAGACCGTGGAGCGGGCCGACGAGATCGGCGAGCTGACCCGGCAGTTCAACGACATGAGCCTGGCACTGCGCGGTGCGGGCGAGCAGGTGGGGCGCGCCTCGCTGACGCTGCGTGTCAGCGAGGCGCGCTACCGCAGCCTGTTCGAGAACGCGACGCAGGGCATCTTCCAGGCAGACGCCGAGGGGCGGGTGCTGCAACTCAACCGCGAGTTGACGCGGATGCTGGGCCTGGGCGAGCAATCGGTGGCGGGCCGGCGGCTGCGCGAGGTGGCCGGCGTGGCGCGGGACGACATGCTGCGCATCACCCATCTGATGAACGAGCAGGGGCGGGTGCAGCAGGTGCAGCTGCCGCTGCGGGTGCCGGGCGGCGCCTCGCTGTGGGTGGAGCTGAGCGCGCACTGGGTGGACGCCGGTGGCGGGCAGCGCCGCGTGGAGGGCATGGTGAGCGACATCTCGCTGCGCCGCCAGGCCGAGGCCGAGCTGGCGCGTCATCGCGAGCACCTGGAAGAGCTGGTGCTGGAGCGCACGGCCGAGCTCAACGAGGCCAAGCTGCGCGCCGAGGCGGCCAACCAGGCCAAGGGCCGCTTCCTGGCCACGATGAGCCACGAGTTCCGCACGCCGCTGAACGCCATCCTCGGCTTCACGCAGCTGATGCAGATGGATGCCGGCGTGCCGGTGGCGCAGAAGGCCCGGCTGCAGCTGATGCGTGACTCCGGCCTGCACCTGCTGGAGCTGATCAACGATGTGCTGGACATGGCCAGCATCGAGGCCGGCAAGGTCAGTCTCAAGCCCGCGCCGGTGGACCTGCGCGCGCTGCTGGACATGGCCTGCGACAGCGTGCGCCTGCGCGCCGAGCAGAAGAACCTGGCGTTCGCGGTGGACATCGACCCCCGCCTGCCGCAGCAGGTGCTGGTGGATGGCCAGCGCCTGCGCCAGGTGCTGCTGAACCTGCTGTCCAACGCGGTGAAGTTCACCGACAGCGGCACGGTCAGCCTGGCGGCCGGCCTGCTGGAGCCGGTGCAGGCGGGCCAGGCGCGCCTGCACTTCAGCGTGACCGACAGCGGCATCGGCATGACGGCGGCCCAGCAGGCGCGGCTGTTCCAGGCCTTCGAGCAGGTCTCCGAGGCCTCGCGCACGCTGGGCGGCACCGGGCTGGGGCTGTCCATCAGCCAGCAGTTGGTGCGCCTGATGGGCAGCCAGATCCTCGTGCAGAGCACGGCGGGGCACGGCAGCAGCTTCGGCTTTGAGCTTCGGCTGGCTGTGGCGTGAGCTGGGTATCGGCGGTGTCCGCCGCGCGCATGCACGCCACGGGGTCGGTTGTGCTTTGGGCGTGCCGCCTGAGCAGGTCGGCTCGAGGCCCGGACAAGGGCTGGCCATGACGTGGGCCATCGCTGCCAAGTTGCTGGCCATTCTGGTGGCCGTTGCGATTGGCTGGGTCGTGGGCCGCATGCGCTGGCTGGGCGGCGGCGCCGCCGGCAGCGACAGCGACCCCGCTCGCGTGCTGGCCAACGCGGCCTTCTACATCTTCGTGCCGGCGCTGCTGTTCCGCACTACGGCGCGGCTGGACACCGACGCGCTGCCCTGGGCCTTCCTGGGCGCCTTCTTCGTGCCGGCGCTGCTGCTGGTGGGCCTGCTGTATGCGCTGTACCGCTGGCGCCGCCCGCCGGGCGAGAACGTCGTGGCGCCCAGCGTCAAGGCCATCACGGCCGGCTTCGGCAACACGCTGCAGGTGGGCCTGCCGGTGGCGGCGGGCGTGTTCGGCGAGCAGGGGCTGGCGCTGCACATCGCCGTCGTCAGCCTGCATGCGCTGTGCATCCTCAGCCTGCTGACCACGCTGGTGGAGCTTGACCTGGCGCGCGAGCGCAGCGGCGGCAGCCTGCTGGACACGCTGGCGCAGACCGTGCGCAACACCGTCATCCACCCGGTCGTGCTGCCTGTGCTGGCCGGCCTGGCCTGGGGCGCGACCGGCGTGCCGCTGCCCGCCGTCGCGGATGAGGCGCTGCAGACGCTGGGCACGGCCGTGGTGCCGCTGTGCCTCACGCTGATCGGCATGTCGCTCGCCTACTACGGCTGGCCGCGCACCTGGAACGGCCTGCTGGGCCTGGTGGCCGCCAAGCTGATGCTGATGCCGGCCGTCGTGCTGGTGCTGGCCTACTGGGGCCTGGGGCTGCGCGGCATGCCGCTGGCCGTCATCGTGATGATCGCGGCGCTGCCCACGGGCTCCAACGCGCTGATCTTTGCGCAGCGCTACCGCGCGCTGGAGGCCGAGGTGACGGCTGCCACGGTGGTGTCCACCATCCTCTACGTGGCCACGGCACCGCTGTGGCTGGCGCTGCTGGCCTGGTTGTCCCCCTGGCCCTGACCAACCGCACTTGCCGCCGCAGGGCCCCTGCTGGCTCAATGCGGCCACCTTTGCAGAAAGCCCTGTTGCATGAGCACTCCCACCCCGCGCCGCCTGTTGGCCCTGCTGGCCCTGGCGGGCTTGTTGCACGCCACGTTGCCGGCCCAGGCTGAGCCCGCGACGGCCGGTGCCGTCAGTGTTGAAGCCGGCCGGCTGGCCATCCGGCATGAGAAGTTCGTGCTGGCCAATGGCTTCGAGGTCATCCTGGTGCCGGACCGCCGGCTGCCGCTGGTGGCCTTCAACCTGTGGGTGCATGCCGGCCCGCGCAACGAGGCCCAGGGGCAGACGGGCTTCGCGCACCTGTTCGAGCATCTGGTGTTCGCCGGCAGTCGCCATGTGCCGCGCGGCGCGTTCGACAAGCACATCGACGCTGCCGGCGGCACCGACAGCAACGGCTCCACCAACTTCGACCGCACCAACTACTTCTTCACGCTACCCGCCAACCAGCTGGAGAAGGGCCTGTGGCTGAAGGCCGACATGCTGGGCTGGATGATCGACGAGGTGGACTCGGTGGCCCTGGCCAACCAGCAGGACGTGGTGCGCAACGAGCGCCGCCAGACCACCGAGAACCAGCCCTACGGCCTGGTTGAGGAGGCCAAGTACCACGCGCTCTACCCCGAGGGCCACCCCTACCGCGCGGCCGTCATCGGCTCGCACGCCGACATCCAGCGCATCCAGCTCAAGGATGTGAAGGACTTCGCCCGCACTTACTACCGGCCCAACAACGCGACGCTGGTGCTGGCCGGTGACTTCGACCCGGCCCAGGCGAAGGCGCTGGTGCAGAAGTACTTCGGCACGCTCAAGCCCGGCCCCAAGCCGCCCGAGGTGCGCGTGACCACGCCCGAGATCACGCAGGAGCGCCGCCTCGTCATGACCGACCGCGTGGAGCTGCCCCGGCTCAATCTGGCCTGGCACACGCCGCCCTTGTACCAGCCCGGCGATGCCGAGCTCGACGTGGCCGCCCATGTGCTGGGCGGCGGCAAGGCCAGCCGGCTGTACGGCCTGCTGGTGCGCGAGAAACAGCTGGCGCAGAGCGTGGCCGTGATGCAGGGCTCGCAGTCGCTGAGCTCGGTGTTCGACATCGAGGTCGTGGCCCGGCCGGGTGTGTCGCTGGACGAGATCGAGCGCCTGGTGGACGCCGAGATCGCGCGCCTGGCCGCCACGCCGCCCACGGCTGCCGAGCTCGCGCAGGCGCGTGCCGTCATCGAGACGCAGGTGCTGCAGCGCATGGAGAAGGTGGCCACGCTGGCCGACCTCGTCAACCACTACAACCAGATGGCCGGCGACCCGGGCTTCCTGGCGCAAGACCTGGCCCGCTACGACGCGCTGACGCCAGCGGCGGTCAGTGCCGCCACGGCGCAGTGGCTGCAGCGCGAGCGCCGTGTCGTCATCCACGCGCAGCCGGGCGACAAGCTGTTGCCGCCCGAGGTGCCCACGCCGCCCATGCCCACCCGGGCCGCCAAGGGCGAGCGGGAGTCGCTGAACGGCCCCGAGCCGTGGCGCCTGAAGCCGCCCGCCGCGGCCTCGGCCAAGCCGCTGGCCTTGCCGGCGGCGCAGAGCTTCACGCTACCCAACGGGCTCACCGTCATCCATTCGCCCAAGCCTGGCCTGCCGCTGGTCAGCGCCAGCCTGGTGCTGCGCGCCGGCCAGGCCGCCAACCCGGCCGACAAGCCCGGCCTGGCTGGTTTTGTGGCGGCGATGCTGCCCGAGGGCTCGGCCACGCGCAGCGCGCAGCAGATCGCCGAAGGCCTGGCCGGCCTGGGCGCCACGCTGAGCGCGCAGGCCGGCGCTGAGGAGGCGCGGCTGGCGTTTTCCGGCCGCAAGGCCGCCGCCCGCGAGGGCCTGGCGCTGCTGGCGGAGCTGGCCCTCAGCCCCGCGTTCGCTGACGCCGACATCGAGCGCATCCGCGCGCAGCGTCTGGCCGCGCTGGCGCAGGTGCGCGAGCAGCCCGACCTGCTGGCCGAGGTGGTGGGCCAGCGTGCCGTCTACGGCGAGGGCCACCCGCTGGCCGAGAATGCGCTGGGCACCGTGGCCAGCCTGCGCGCGCTGGACGCGGCCGCGCTGCGCGCCTTCTGGCAGGCGCACTACCGCCCGGAGCGCGCCGCGCTGGTGGTGGCGGGCGACCTGAGCGAGGCCGAGCTGCGCGCCCTCGTGCAGCCGCTGTTCGGCGCCTGGCAGGGCCGGGGCGAGGCGCCGGCCCTGGCGCCGCTGCCGCCTGCGCGGCCCACGGCGGCCCGCACCCTCGTGGTGGACCAGCCGGGGGCGTCGCAGACGGCGCTGGCCATCGTCTCCCCCGGGCCGACAGCGGCTACGCCCGACGCCGCGCCGCTCAAGCTGATGAACGCGGCCCTGGGCGGGCTGTTCACGTCGCGCATCAACCACCAGCTGCGCGAGGTCAAGGGCTACACCTACGGCATCTACTCCGGCTACACGCTGGGTCGCGAGCGGGGCGAGTTCGGCATCCATGGCAGCGTGCGCACCGACGCGACCGGCCCGGCCGTGGCCGAGATCTGGCGCCAGGTCACCGGCATGCGCACCCGCCCCATGGGCGCGGCCGAGCTGACGCGGGTGCGCAATGCGCAACTGCTGTCGCTGCCCGGCCTGTTCGACACCAACGGCGCGGTCGTGGCCGGCTATGCGGGCAACTGGGCTATCGGGCGGCCGCTGTCGTCCATCACCGCGCTGCCGGCGCAGTACGCCGCCATCACCGCCGCCGATGCGCTGAAGGCGGCCCGGCAACACTTAGATCCCTCGCAGCTCATCGTCGTGGCCGTGGGCGACCGCGCCAAGGTGCTGCCGCAGCTGCGCAAGCTGGGCCGCCAGGTCGAGCTGCGCGACGCCGAGGGGCAGCTATCCCGGCAATGACTCGTACAGCGCCACCAGCTCCTGCGTGAGCTTGTGGCGCGGGTCGAGGTGGACCATGGGCCGGCTCAGCTCGTGTGATTCCTTGACCTTCACGCTGGCCGACAGGTAGGGCTGCAGCACCGGCAGGCCCTCGTCCAGCAGCTCCTGTACCACGCGCTGCGGCAGCGAGGCCCGGGCCTGGAACTGGTTCACGACGATGCCCTCCACGTGCAGGTCGGGTGCGTGGTCGGCCTGGATCTCCTGCACCGCCTCCAGCAGCCCGTACAGCGCGCGGCGTGAGAAGTCGTCGCAGTCGAACGGGATCAGGCAGCCCTGCGCCGCGATCAGCGCCGAGCGCGTGTAGAAGTTCAGCGCCGGCGGCGTGTCGATCCAGATCTCGTCGTACTGCTTCTCCAGCTTCAGCAGCGCGTCGCGCAGCTTGTAGATCTTGTAGCGGCTCTCCAGCTTGGCGTGCAGCTCGTCCAGCTCGGGGCTGGCGGCCATCACGTGCAGGCCGTCCCAGGCCGTCTCGCTGATGAACTCGCTGCCGTCGCTGTCGCGCACGCTGAACTTCAGCGTCTGCGCAAAGAAGTCGGCCGAGCCGGCCAGCGGCTCGTCGGCCGCCTCGCCCAGCAGGTAGCGCGTGGTGTTGCCCTGGCAGTCCAGGTCGATGACCAGCACCCGCTTGCCATGCGCCGCGGCAATCGCCGCCAGGTTGCTCGTGATCGTGGACTTGCCCACGCCACCCTTCTGGTTGAACACGACTCGCCGCATCGCCGCCACCTCCTGTTGGTTGCGTCGATTGTGCACTGCACAAAAGTCAGCGGGCGGGCCGGTCCTTCAGCGGATGCGGGATGCCGCCGTCGCCATAGCTGCGCAGCACCTCGGCGATGACGACCTGGTAGCCCTTCAGCCACTTGGCTTGGGCCTGCTTGGCCTCGCGGTGTGCGGCATCGCCCATCAGCTGCTGCAACGCGGCCATCGAGTCCCAGTAGTAGACGTTGGAGACCAGCCCGGTCGTGGCGTTCTCCCAGGTCTCCTCGCCCAGGTAGCCGGGGGTGGCGCGGGCCATGTCGGCGATGCGCGCATCCAGCGCGTGGAACTCGTCGTCGTAGGTGCCCGGGGCGAACGTGAAGGTGGACGTGAACATCAGCTCTTGCGCCAGTCCTCACCCGGCATGATGCGCTTCATGAACTGGTCGAACATGGGCACGGTGAAGGCGGTGTCGCCATGGTTTGGGCTCCAGATCATGCCCTTGGCGATCAGCGAGCTGCGGGTAGGTGCTAGCGAGGTGACCTTGGCCGGATAGCCAGTGGCGATGTCGCCTGATCGGTGCGGTCCCGCGCCGAGTTCCGCCATTGCGCGCAGGTATCGCTTTTCCTTGGGCGTTAGCCTGTCGAACCGGACGCGGAAGAAGCTCTCGTCAAGAGCGGCGACAACGATGGCGGTGGCTTGGTTCACATCCTTCAGCGTGAGTGGCGACGCGCTGGCGGTTTCCCACGTGTAGTAGCCCCATTGCTGCAGGAAGTAGGCATACCCCTCGGTGACGTTGATCAGCTGATCCATGGCGTCGTCGTCGATGGCTGTGCCCTCATCTGCGAGCGGCTTGACGATGGCCCGCCGTGCGGCAGCTGCGGGCAATGGACCTATCTCGGGAAAGTTGAACAGTCGCTCGGCGTATGACTTGGCATTGCCCATGCGGCCGCGCAGCTGCGGCAGGCCGGCACCGACCAACACGATAGGCAGCTGGCGTTGCTCGGTCCGGTGCATGGCCGTGATCAGGGCAGCCATCTGGTCTTCATCGACGTACTGGAGTTCGTCGATGAAGAGGACCAAGGCGGTGTCGGCGGCCTTTGCCGCCAGTCCGACTTGTTCAAACAAGGCTTGCAGGTCGTGTTCCAGATCGCCGTTGTCGGCCAAGCCGGGTTCGCTGTCGTAGTCCAGCCCGACTTCGATGTCGTTGTAGGTGGCCTTGAGCATGCTCGCGAAACCGGCCAGTGCACGAAGCCCGCGGATGGCGATGTCTTTGGCGGCTTGGAGATGACTCAGCCTCAGCAATGCCTGCCGCAGCTGAGGGGCCAGAAGTGCCGGCAGCGACCGGCCTTCCGGAGCCTCAATGCGGATCGTGTGGATGCCTGCGGCTTCTGCGTCGGCACGCACGCGATCCAGCAACACCGTTTTGCCAACACCTCGAAGGCCCACCAGCATCGCGCTCTTTGCGGGGCGGCCGATGCGAGCGCGTTCAATCGCGACGCGCAGTGCTTCACGCAGCTCATCCCGACCGGCAAGATCTGGAGGGGGTGTCCCGGCGCCGGGTGCAAAGGGATTGCGTATCGAGTCCATGCCCGATTTATAGCGATATTTGTGAATTTATCAAGAGTCGATAAATTGACTAATCTTCGAATAAAGTGCCCGCTCGACAAAGCGGCGCGGCACCGTGGTCTTGGGCACGCGCACGGGAAACCAGCTGCGGATGTCGCTGTCGATGCCGATGCCGTGCATGAAGTTGTAGAGGCCCTTCTTCAGCCCCTGGCCGAGGCCGTCGTGGTCGGTCTGCGTGGGGTCGATGAAGGCGATGTCGTTCTTCGCGAAGCGGCCGTCCGGCGGCAGCGGCTGCAGCGTGACGCCGTACTCGGCCGGGTTCATGCCCACCGGCGAATGCACCGTGCACGCGAAGCGGTGGAAAAAGCCGCTGTGGATGCAGCCGTGCTCGAACAGTTGGCGCACGTACTCCAGCGCGTCCACGGTGTCCTGCGTCGTCTGCGTCGGGAAGCCGTACATCAGGTAGGCGTGCACCAGCACGCCCGCGTCGGCAAACGCCTTGGTCACGCGGGCCACCTGTTCCACGCTGACGCCCTTCTTCATCAGCTTCAGCAGCCGGTCCGACGCCACCTCCAGCCCGCCCGAGATCGCGATGCAGCCGCTGTCGGCCAGCAGCTGGCACAGCTCGGGCGTGAAGGTCTTCTCGAAGCGGATGTTGCCCCACCAGCTGATGGCGACGTTGCGGCGCAGCAGCTCCTCGGCCAGCGCCTTCAACGCCTTGGGCGGCGCCGCCTCGTCGACGAAGTGGAAGCCAGTCTGCCCCGTCTCCTTCACGATGGCCTCGATGCGGTCCACCAGCACCTCGGCGCTCGCGGCCTCGTAGCGCGAGATGTAGTCCAGGCTCACGTCGCAGAAGCTGCACTTCTTCCAGTAGCACCCGTGGGCAATGGTCAGCTTGTTCCAGCGCCCGTCGCTCCACAGCCGGTTCATGGGGTTGAGCATGTCCAGCAGCGACAGGTAGCGGTCCAGCGGCAGCCCATCCCAGGTCGGCGTGCCGACCTCGTCGAAGGGAATGTCGGGCTCGACGAAGTTCGTATATCGGACCGTGCCTTCCTCGCGCCAGAACGTGCGCACCAGGCGCGTCTTCGAGCGCTTGCCCGCCACGTGTTCCAGCAGCGCCAGCAGCGGCCGTTCGCCGGCATCCAGCGTTACGTAGTCCACGAAGTCGAACAGCCGCGGCTCGGCCAGTTCGCGCAGCTCGGTGTTCACGTAGCCGCCGCCCAGCACGCACACCACCTCGGGCCGCGCCGCCTTGATCGCCTGCGCGATGCGCAGCGCCGCGTAGACCGAGCCGGGGAAGGGCGCGGACAGCAGCACGACGTCGGGCTGGTGCTGTTCCAGCGCTTGCCGCGTGAGCCGCTGCAGCGTGCGGTCGATGAGGTGGGGCGGCTCCGCCAGCGCCTCGGCCAGCGGGTCGAAGTGGGCCTGTGCGGCAGCCAGCTTCTCGGCATAGCGCACGAACTCGAAGCGCTCGTCCACCGCATCGCGCAGCACGTCGGCCAGGTCGTTCAGGAACAGCGTAGCGAGGTGGCGGGCGCGGTCCTGCAGGCCTAAAGCGCCGAAGGCCCAGGCCAGCGGGTCTTCACCCTCCTCGCCGAGGTAGTGATCCAGCGACGCAAAGCGCGCGCCCTCGGGCAGGAAGCTGCGCGTGTTGATGCGGTGGGCCAGCGTCGGGTCCTGCCCCTGCAGAAAGCGCAGCACGCGCGGCGTGACGGCGGTGAGGGTGTCGAACTCGGCGTCGAACCAGGCGGTCTGCGGCGTGCGGCGGTCGTCGGGCAGGGCCTGGACGATCTCGCGGATCTGCGCGAGCCCGGTGGGCGAGAACAGCTCCAGCACCAGCGTCAGCGCCAGGTCCACCTGCTGCGCATCGATCTGCCGCGAGCGCAGGAAGCCGGTCAGGTAGGCCGTGGACGGGTAGGGCGTGTTCAGCTGCGTCATCGGGGGGATGACGGCAAGGACGCGGAGGGACGCTGGAGACATGCCGGAATTGTCGCGGCAGGGCAGGCCGCAGGTCGGTGATGAACGACGTGAACCCCAACGGGCATGGCCGGCGCCGCCGGGGTGGTTGGGGGCTATCCCCCCAACCACCCCGCCAGCTTCTCCGCAATCATCAAGGTTGGCGACGCCGTGTTGCCGCTGGTGATCGTCGGCATCACGCTGGCGTCCGCCACGCGCAGGCCGCTCACGCCGCGCACGCGCAGCCGCGAGTCGACGACGGCGGTCGGATCGTCCCGGCGGCCCATCTTGCAGGTGCCCACGGGGTGGAAGATGGTGGTGCCGATGTCGCCGGCCACGCGCACCAGGTCCTCGTCGGTCTGCACCTGCGGGCCGGGCCGGAACTCCTCGGGCTGCAGGCCCGCCAGCGCAGGCTGGCTCACGATGCGGCGCGTCAGCTTCAGGCTCTCCACGGCCACGCGGCGGTCCTCGTCGGTGGACAGGTAGTTGGGCTGGATGGCGGGCGCCACGGTGGCGTCCGGCGAGGTGATGTGCAGGTGGCCGCGGCTGCTCGGGTTCAGGTTGCAGACGCTGGCCGTGAACGCGTCGAAGCGGTGCAGCGGCTCCCCGAAGGCGTCCAGCGACAGCGGCTGCACGTGGTACTCCAGGTCGGGCCAGGCCTGGTCGGGCGAGCTGCGCGTGAACGCACCCAGCTGCGACGGTGCCATGCTCATGGGCCCGCTGCGGCGCAGCGCGTACTCCAGGCCGATCAAGGCCTTGCCCAGCAGGGAGGCGCTGCGCGTGTTCAGCGTCTGGGTGCCCTGAACCTTGTAGACGGTGCGCAGCTGCAGGTGGTCCTGCAGGTTGGCGCCCACACCGGGCAGGTCGGCCTTGACGTTCAGGCCCAGCCGCTGCAGCAGCGCACCCGGGCCCAGGCCCGACAGCTGTAGCAGCTGCGGCGAGCCCACGGCGCCAGCCGCCAGGATGACCTCGCCGCCCGCGTTCAGCCAGGGCTGCTCCACGCCGTGCGGTGTCAGCACCTCCACGCCGCTGCAGCGCAGGCCGGTGTCGTCCTGCAGCAGGCGCAGCTTGCGCACCTGCGCGCCGGTCCACAGCTCGAAGTTGGGCCGGCCCAGGCAGGTGGGGCGCAGGAAGGCCTTGGCGGTGTTCCAGCGCAGGCCCTTCTTCTGGTTCACCTCGAAATAGCCCACGCCCTCGTTGGTGCCGGCGTTGAAGTCGCTGGTGGCGGGGATGCCGGCTTGCTGCGCTGCGGCGGCGAAGGCGTCCAGAATGGGCCAGCGCAGGCGCTGCTGCTCCACGCGCCATTCGCCGCGGTGGCCGTGCATGTCGGCAAAGCCCTCGGGCGCGGTCTTGGGGTCGTCCAGCCGCCAGTGGTGCTCGTGGCGGCGGAAGGCGCGCAGCACGCGGGGCCAGCGCCAGGTGTCGTCGCCGGTCAGGTCGGCCCAGTGCTCGTAGTCGCGGCTCTGGCCGCGCATGTAGATCATGCCGTTGATGCTGGAGCTGCCGCCCAGCACCTTGCCGCGCGGGTAGCGCAGGCTGCGGCCGTTGAGGCCGGTCTCGGCCTCGGTCTGGAAGCACCAGTCGGTGCGCGGGTTGCCGATGCAGTGCAGGTAGCCTACGGGGATGTGCACCCAGTGGTAGTCGTCCTTGCCGCCGGCCTCCAGCAGCAGCACGCGCTTGTGCGGGTCAGCGCTGAGCCGGTTGGCCAGCAGGCAGCCGGCGGTGCCGGCGCCCACGATGATGTAGTCGAAGCCTTCTTTGGACATGGAACTCTGCTGGGGGCCGCGCGGCGCACGGTTGGCCCGGAGCGTAAATCACTCGCCTTGACGCAGGCTTTCAGCGCCCAGGCGGTACCAGTCCAGCCGCCGCGTCAGCATCATCACCACCGCCAGCACCGCGAACAGCAGCACCGCGCCGATGACCAGTGCCGTCTGCTCGCGGCTCAGCAGCACGTACAGCGCACCGTACAGCAGCGCGATGCCGCCGCCGAAGGCCGCCCCGCGCGCCCAGCCGCCCAGCATGGCGGCGGCGTACTGCGTCAGCACGCCGGCCGCTGCCACCGCCGCGATCAGGTAGGCCACGAGGAAGGGCAGGTGCTCCGACAGGCTCAGCAGCAGCAGGAAGAACAGGCTGATCGCCAGGCCCACCAGCAGGTACTGCACCGGGTGCACGCGCCGGCCGGTCAGCAACTCCGTCAGGCCCACGGTGACGAAGGTCAGCGCGATGAACATCAGGCCGTACTTGATGGCGCGGTCGCTCATCACGTAGGGGTTCACGGGGTCGATGAGCTCCACGGCCATCACGTCCAGGCCGCCGCTGGCCGCGCCCTCGTCCACGCCGTAGGGCGAGGCACTGCGCGGCGCCGCCGCCAGCGGCTTGCCGGCCTGCAGGTCCGCCACGGCCGTGCTGGCCAGCGACGACACCGCCCAGCGCGCCGCGAAGCCGCTGACACCTACCTCGTGCGCCAACGGCAGGAATTGGCCGCCGAAGCTGGGGTGCGGCCAGCTGGACTGCAGGTTGACCTGCGTGTCGCCGGCCGCTGGCACCAGGCCCAGGCGCTGGCTACCCACGAGGCTGAGCTTGAGCGACACCTGCAGCGGCTCGCCCGCCTTCAGCTCGGGCAGTGGCGCGTGCAGGCCGTTGTAGCTGGGGTGAGGCGTGCCTGGCAGCGCGCGCAGCGGCTGGCCGTTTAGGCGCAGATCGGCCGCGCGGATGCCGCGTGGGTCGCTCAGCGCTACCACCAGCTGCGCCTCGCCGCAGTTCAGGCGGCCGTTGGCCTGCTCGGCCTTGGGGGCGGGCAGTACCAGGCTGTCCCACTGGGCTTGCATGTCCAGTTGCGTGGCGTAGGTGTTGACCTTGAACAGTCCGCGCTGGCGGACCTCGGGGCTTACGCCGCCGCTAACCTGCAGCCGGGCCGGTGCGGCCACCAGCCAGAACACGCGTGACGCGACGACCTCAGTCTTGTTGTCGGGGGCCAGGGTGGTCCAGTGCTCCTTGCAGGCGCGGGCCACCACGGGCCCGGCGAGCGCCTGCGGCCCGGCCAGCGCCTGCTCGACGGAGCGGGCCGCCTCGCGCTGGCGCATCTGGCGCTCGTGCACCAGCCCGCCGATCTGGGCGAGCACGAGGCACAGCAGGAGTGACACCACGGCCAGGATGGCCAGCTTGGAAAAGGTGGGGTTGAGCTTCATGCTGCCAGCATCGCGAGACGCTGTGAGGCGATGAGGTGCTGTGTGAAGCCGGCGTGAAGTCAGCGCGGCAGGATCAGGCTCACGCGCAGTCCCGGCGCCGCCGCCTCGAACGCCAGCCGCCCGCCATGCAGCTCGGCCACGCGCCGCGCGATGGCCAGGCCTAGACCCGAGCCCTTCACCAGGCTGCCGGGCCGAGCGGTGGAGAAGAAGCGCTGGCCCAGCTGGGCAAAGACGGCCTCGGGCACGCCCGGGCCGTGGTCGCGCAGCGACAGGCGCACCGACGTGGGCGTGCTGCTGACGGCGAGTTCCAGCGACGAGCCGGCGGGCGCGAAGTCGATCGCGTTGACCAGCAGGTTGCCGACCGCCAGCTCCAGCAGCGCGGCATCGGCCGGCGCACGGGCGTCGTCGCGGGCTGTCCAGACCACGCGCAGATCACGCTGCGCCAGCCGCGCCGCCTGCCGCTCGATCTGGGCGTCAGCCCAGACCGCCAGCGCCAGGTGTTGACGCTCGCCCAGACCCACCTGAGCCTCCAGCTGCGACAGCGCCAGCACGCGCTCCACCAGCGTCTGCAGTCGAGCTGTCTGGTCCAGCACCTGGGCGGCGAAGCGCTGGCGGTCGGCGGCGGGCAGCTCGTCCTGGAGCAGCTCGCCGCTGGCGCGCAACGCGGCCAGCGGGCTCTTGAGCTCGTGCGTCAGCGCGCGCACATCGTGCTCCAACTGCTCGCGGCCTTCCAGCCGGCGGCGCATGTCGTCCATCGCGTGGGCCAGGTCGCCCAGTTCGCCGGGCATGGCCGGCGGCGCGATGGCTTGGCCCGCCTGGGCCTGCTGCGCATAGCGGCGCAGCCGCCTCACCGAGCCCACCAGCCACAGCGTGACGCCTACGCCGACGACGAGGCTGGTTACCAGCAGTCCGGCGCCGGCCCAGAACACCCGCCGCTCCGCGCGGGCGACGAAGCGCTGCACACTGGCCACCGGCTTGGCCACGCTCACCACGCCCAGCGTGCGCCCGTCCTTCAGCACCGGCGCGGCCACCACCATCACCGTGCCATCGTGCCGGCCGTAGGGGCCTGCGCGGGCGCCGTAGTCGCCGCGCAGCGTGCGAGCCACATCGTTCCATTGCGAGTAGTCCTGCCCCACGGCCGTGGGCGTGCCGGAGTCCAGCACCACGCGGCCGCTGGCATCGGTGATGTAAACGCGCAGGTCCAGCGTCTGCTTGCGCAGGCCCCAGATCAGCGCGTCCACCTCGCGCCGCGCATAGCGCTGCAGCTGCGCGGCCAGTGGTCCGTCGGCGCGCGGCGGGCCAGCCGCCAGCTCGTCGGCGGCCACCTCGGCCAGCAGGTGGGCGGTGTCCACCATCAGGTCTTCCATGACCTCGCGCACGCTGGGCTTGACCTCGGCCAGGAACACCTTGAGCAGCAGCACCGCGCTGAGGCCGGCGATGAGGAAGAAGCCGAAGAAGACGCGCAGGCCCAGGCGCATCAGGGTTCCAGCGAGTAGCCCAAACCCCGATGCGTCTTGATCGGGTCGCGCGCGGGCGCCGCCTCGCGCAGCTTGGCGCGCAGCGTCTTGATGTGGGTGTCCACCGTGCGGTCGCCGCTGTCAGCGCTGCTGCCCCAGACAGCGTCCAGCAGCGTGTCACGGGCATGGATGCGCTGCGGCGCGGCCAGTAGCTTCAGCAGCAGGCCCAGCTCCAGCTTGGTGAGGTTCAGCAACTGGCCGTCCAGCCACACTCGGGCCCCGTCGACGACGAAGCCCGCGCTGGGGGGCGGCGCCGCCTGGGCCCTGCGCAGCAGCGCGCGCACGCGCGCCACCAGCTCGCGCGGGCTGAAGGGCTTGGCGAGATAGTCGTCGGCGCCCAGCTCCAGCCCCAGCACGCGGTCCATCTCCTCGCTGCGAGCGCTCAGCACGATGACCGGCAGTTGCTTCAGCGGCCCAGCGCGCAGCTCGCGGCACAGGTCCAGGCCGTGGCCGTCGGGCAGGCCGATGTCCAAGATGAGCAGGGCCGGCGCGGGCCCCGCGCGCAGCCGCTCGCGGGCCTCGGCCAGCCAGGATCGGTGCTCGACGGCAAAGCCCTCACGGCGCAGCGCGAAGGCCACGGTGTCGGCGATGGCCGGGTCGTCCTCCAGCAGCAGGATGCTTACGCGCGCCAGCCCTGCTGCAGCGCGGCCACCAGCTGCGCGGCCGTGCCAGGCGCGCGGTTCAGCGGCAAGGCCTGGCCGGCCCACAGGCTGAGCAAGTCCGCCTGGCCCGCCTTGGCGGCAGCCTGGCGCAGCGGCCGGCTGGCGGCGTTGGGCTGGGGGAAGTCGGGCAGGGCCACGCCGTCCAGCGCGCGCGTGACGCGGTTGGCCACGCCGCGCGCCAGGCGGCCGGAGAAGGCACGCGTCAGCGTGGAGTCGGCGTCGCGCGCTGCCAGCAGCGCGGCGCGGTAGGCAGGCGACAGCGGGCATTCGTCCACCAGCAGGAAGGCCGTGCCCACCGCTACGGCGCTGGCGCCCAGCGCCTGCGCGGCCGCGACGCCGCGCGCATCGCCAATGCCGCCGGCCGCGATGACGGGGATGTCCAGCGCATCCACCAGCTGTGGCACCAGGGCCATCGTGCCGATCAACGCGCC
Source organism: Pelomonas margarita (assembly GCF_043555875.1). NCBI lineage: Bacteria > Pseudomonadati > Pseudomonadota > Betaproteobacteria > Burkholderiales > Sphaerotilaceae > Roseateles > Pelomonas margarita. The sequence goes on from NZ_JBIGHW010000013.1 coordinate 41,499, forward strand.
TTCGCTGCTGCTCAGGAAGCCGCCCCGGTGGCCGCCCGCCTCGTAGCCTTGCGCCACGACCGCGTCGACGCCGCTGGCCTGCAGCTGCAACCCTTCGCTCACATGCGTGGCCGTGCCGACAACGGTGAAGCCCTGCGCCTTCAGCGCCGCCACGCGCGCCGCGCCGGGGTCACCCATGACGAAGCTGACGACGGCGGGCCGCGCTGCGACGGTGGCGGCCAGTTGGGCCTCGAAGTCTTCCTCGCAGCGCTCGGGCCGCGCGGGCGCGGGTAGGCCCAGTTCGGCATGCCAGGGTGCCAGCCTGGCGAGGTAGGCGTCCATCGCGGCGTCGTCGCGCCGCGAGGGCTGGGGGCAGAACAGGTTGATGCCGAAGGGCCGGTCGGTGCGGGCGCGGATGTCGGCTGCCACCTCGGCGATGCGGGCCGGCGCCAGGTAGGCCGCGCCCAGCTGGCCAAAGCCTCCGGCTGCGCTGACGGCGGCAACGAGCGCCGCGCTGGCCGCTTCGCCGGCCATGGGCGCCATCCAGACGGGCGGCAGGTCGACCGGGCGCATCAACGCCCCGCCAGCGCCGGGAACAGCTTCATCAGGCCGTCGGCCAGCAGCTCCACCGCCAGCGCGGCCAGGATCAGGCCCATCAGGCGCGTCATGATGTTGATGCCGGTCTGGCCCAGCACCTTGGCGATCTTGCTGCTGGCCGAGAAGGTCACGAAGGTCACCAGCGCCACGACGACGCCATAGCCGCACAGGATGGCCAGCTCCCACCAGTGGCGGGTCTTGTCGGCGTAAATCACCATCGTGGAGATGGTGGCCGGCCCCGTCAGCAGCGGGATGGCCAGCGGCACGACGGCGATGCTGGCGCCGGCGTCCATCTTGCTGTCGCCGTCACTGACGTCGGTTGGCCGTGCCTCGGCCGGCTTGGCGTTGAGCATCTGCAGCGAGCTGATCAGCAGCAGGCAACCGCCGCCTACCTGGAAGCTGGCCAGCGAGATGCCGAAGAACTCGATGATCTTCAGCCCGAACAGGGCCGACAGCGCGATGACGATGCCCGCCGTGCTGGCGCTCACCAGCATGGTCTTGCGGCGCTGCTGGCGCGTCAGGCCCGCCGTGAAGTGGATGAAGAAGGGCACCACGCCCACGGGATTCACGATGGCCAGCAGGGCGACCAAGGGCTTGTAGATATCCATGACGGGCGATTGTGCGGTCGGTGTGAAGATTCACTCGGTCGGGGTGGCGGGGTCGTCGGTCAGCGCCAGGTAGACGGCGCAGCAGCCGCGCAGCCACACCAGCGTGGGCAGCGCCAGCGCCAGCGCGAACACCACGCCGCCGCCCACCAGCGCAGCCAGCCCCAGGTAGCCGCCCTCCAGCGGCACGCCGCTGGCACTGAGCGTGCGCGGGCCCAGGCCCTGCAGGCCCGCCAGCAACTGGCGCGCCGGCAGCTCGATGCCGGCGCCCAGGATGGCCAGCCCGGCCAGCAGCTTGCCGCCGCTGACGACGACGAAGCTCGCGGCGGCCGTCGTCAGCGCCACCAGCAGGTAGACGGTGGCCATCAGCAGCGCCGTCTCGGGCAGGCCGTGGCGCAGCCGCGCGCGCAGGAAGCCCAGCACGCCCGCGCTGCCCCGGCCGGCCCAGACCGCCGGCCCGGCCAGCGGCCCGACCAGGATGACCAGCACGAAGGCCAGGCCGCCCAGCAGCAGCACGCCCAGCGGCAGCACCACGGCCATCAGCGGCGCGCCCACCCACGGGAAGCGCGTGGCCCACAGCAGCGCAGCCAGCGCCGCCACGCCCGCGGCGGCCAGCGCCAGGCAGGCCAGCAGCGCGAGCAGCACGCGGTGGCCGCTGCGCAGCGCGTCGGACAGCGCGCCCTGCGGGTCGCGCACCGGCAGGCCGCGCGCCTGGTCCATCAGCATCAGGCCGGTGGTGTTGACGCCAAAAAAGGCGACAGCCAGGCCCAGCCCCAGCCACAGCGCGCCCATCGTTTCCTCGGCGCGGGCGAAGGCCGACTGCGCCGTGGCCAGCAGCAGGCCGGCCATGCAGAAGCCGGCGAGCAGCGCATACAGGGCGCGCAGGTTGCGGGCGGCGTCGATGCTGGCAAGGACGCGGGCGATGGCGGAAAGCAGCGGAGATTTCATCGGATGGCGATGCTAGCGATGACGCGAGCATGAGAAACGGGACTCGACAGGGTTTGTGCTAGCTCTGAAAAACAACACTTGAGCAGGCACCCTCTGGCAAGAAGGAGCCTCGCCACCATAATGATTCGCCTGTGTCTGGACGCCGCACCTTCGCTTGAATGGTTCACGATGGGTTGAAGCTCCACATGGTTTTTTGGTTTTTGAGTTAGAGAAGGGCTTCCCCATGGGAAACAAGCTTTATGTGGGCAATCTGGCCTACAGCGTGCGTGATGAGTCGCTGCTTGAGGCGTTCGGCCAATTCGGCACCGTGACCTCTGCGAAGGTCATGATGGATCGCGAAACCGGCCGCTCCAAGGGCTTCGGTTTCGTCGAGATGGGTTCCGACGCAGAAGCGCAAGCCGCGATCAACGGCATGAATGGTCAGGCCCTCGAAGGCCGTGCCATCGTCGTGAACGAGGCGCGTCCCCGTGAGGAGCGTCCTGGCGGCTTCGGCGGTGGCGGTGGTCGCGGCGGCTTCGGTGGCGGCGGTGGCCGTTCCGGTGGCGGCGGCTACGGCGGCGGCGGTGGCGGCAGCTATGGCGGTGGTGGCGGTGGCTACGGTGGTGGCGGCGGCTACGGCGGCGGTGGCGGCGGTGGCCGTTCCGGCGGTGGCGGCTACGGCGGTGGCGGCGGTGGCCGCTCCGGCGGTGGCGGTTACGGCGGTGGCGGTGGCGGCAGCTACGGCGGCGGTGGCCGTTCCGGTGGCGGCGGCTACGGCGGCGGCGGCTACTGAGCCCTGACCCCCTGCTGACCCCAGCACAATGAATAAGGCGCCCTCACCGGGCGCTTTTTCTTTGGCCTCGTCGCCCCTGCTCAGGGCACGGGATGGCGCAGAAAGCCGTGGCGGGCGGGCAGCTCGGCGGCGAAGCAGTCCTTCGGCAGCCAGCGGCCGGCCTCGATGGCGTCGGCGGCCAGAGTCATGTCCTGCGTGTGCACCAGGCCCAAGCCCAGGTCGGTCAGCAGGTAGAGGTGGCCCGCCTCGTCCAGCCAGGCCGATTCGACCCGTTGCGTGGCCCGCCCGGTGTGGCCGAGCACGCGGCCGTCGGGCTGCAGCCGCCAGATCCAGGGCGTGCAGCCCAGCTCGACATAGACGCGCTGCGGGCCGTTCTGGAAGTACCAGGCGCCGCGCTCGTCCACACCGTAGTTGCGGCCGATGAAGGCCAGCAGCTTGTCATGCTCGATGCGGCTGCCCTTGACCTGCGGGAAGGGCCCGGCGCGCTGGATGCGCTCGTCGCGCATGTACCAGTCGCCGCGTGCGTCCAGCGCCAGCCAGCCGTAGCAATGCGGTACGTTGGGCCACTTCTTCAGCGCGGCCAGGACCAGGTCATCCATGGGGCGTGTCCTTCAGCGGTGTGGGGCGAGCCAGTCGCAGACCTGGCCGGGCATGGTCAGCAGGTGGCCGGGCAGCGGGCCCGCCGGAAAGCCGACATGGCCGCCATGGCCGGGCTGCCAGAGGGTCACATGTGCGCCCACGTCGCCCGGCCGGGGCAGGCTGTGGCCGGGCACGAAGGGATCATTGACGGCATTCAGCACCAGTGCCGGGATGCGGATGCGATGCAGGTGCGGTTTGGCAGCGGCGCGGGCCCAGTAGTCCTCGGTGTTGCGAAAACCGTGCAGCGGCGCGGTAAAGAGATTGTCGAATTCGTAAATGGTGGACGCTCGCTTCAGCCGCTCGCCATCGAACAGCCCCGGGTGTTGCTGCAGCTTTCTCAGCGCCTTGGGGATCATGGTGCGCAGGAAGCGGCGCGCGTAGACCTGCTTATTGAAGCCGCGGTCGATGGCGGCGCCGGCGGCAGCCAGGTCGATTGGAGCGCAGATCGAGCACACGGCACTGGCCACGGTGGCCGCGCTGTGGCCGGCCTCCTCGGCCCAGCGCATCAGCGCATTGCCGCCCAGCGAGACGCCGGCAACGAGCAGCGGGGCGCTGTGGCGTTCGCGCAATCGCTGCAGGATCCAGCCGACTTCCTCGTAGTCGCCCGAGTGGTAGGCGCGCGGCGCGCGGTTCAGCTCGCCCGAGCAGCCGCGGAAGTGCGGCAGCGCCATGGCCCAGCCGCGTTCGCGCGCCGCGCTGGCGAAGGCGACGCTGGAGTGGCTGGTGCGGTCGCCTTCCAGCCCGTGGAAGAGGACGAAGAGCGGCGCGCCGGCTGGGGCGTCAGCGAGGAAGTCGACGTCGATGAAGTCGCCGTCAGGGGTATCCCAGCGCTCGCGCGTCCAGGTGGGCGGCGTGCCGTCGTGCTGACGGCTGAACAGCGCGGGCCAGATGGTCTGGAGGTGCCCGCCGGGCAGCCAGCGAGGGGCGCGGTACTGCATGCGCCCGGCGTCAGTGCAGCGTGCCGGCGTCGGCCACCAGTTCCTGGACGTCACCAGGGTTGCCGGGGCTGGCATGGTGCAGCACCAGGCGCCAGCCCAGCGCCGTCTTCAGGTAGACGTTGGTTGCGATCACCCAGGAGGTGGGCGCGGCCTGGCCGGCCTCGCTGTGCAGCTGCACGCGCTCCAGCACATGGTGGATGGCGCAGTCGCCGCTGTGCAAGCGGCGCACGCGCTCGGGATGCACGCGCACGGCGCCGCGCTCGAACACCGCCGCAAAGGCTGCGCGAATGGCCGTCAGCCCGACGATGCGCGGACCGCCTGGATGCACGCAGGCGATCTCCTCGTCATCGGCCCACAGAGCCATCAGATGGTCGAGGTCGGCATGCTGCAGGGCCTCGTAGAACTGAGCCTCGGTGTCGTCGGGCGAGGCCTGCAGCGCGGCCTGCTGCGCGGGGGTGCGGCGCATGTCAGTGGTGGTGGCCCACCACCTCGCCGGCCTTGAGCTTGTAGGCCGTGCCGCAGTACGGGCACTGGCCCTGGCCGCCGTGGGTCAGGTCGATGAAGACCTTGGGATGGTTGCTCCACAGCGCCATCTTGGGGTTGGGGCAGAAGACGGTGCCGTTGTCGTTGCAGTCCTTGGCCGTGACTTCGACAGTGGCGGCGGGCGTGGTGTTGGTGCTCATGTTGTGTGCTCTCGGACGGCGCTTAAACCGCGGTCAGCCAGTCGGCGTACTTGGGGTTGCGGCCGTTGACGATGTCGAAGAAGGCCGACTGGATCTTCTCGGTGATGGGGCCGCGCGAGCCGGCGCCGATCTCGATGCGGTCCAGCTCGCGGATGGGGGTCACTTCCGCGGCGGTGCCGGTGAAGAAGGCCTCGTCGCAGATGTAGACCTCGTCGCGCGTGATGCGCTTCTCGACCAGCTTCAGGCCCAGGTCCTGGCAGATCGAGAAGATGGTGTTGCGGGTGATGCCGTTGAGCGCGCCGGCCGACAGGTCGGGCGTGTAAACGACGCCGTTCTTGATGACGAACAGGTTCTCGCCCGCGCCCTCAGAGACGAAGCCGGAGGCGTCCAGCAGCAGCGCCTCGTCGTAGCCGTCGTCGGTGGCTTCCATGTTGGCCAGGATGGAGTTGGTGTAGTTGGACACCGTCTTGGCCTGCGTCATCGTGATGTTGACGTGGTGGCGCGTGTAGGAGCTGGTCTTCACGCGGATGCCGCGCTTCAGACCTTCTTCGCCGAGGTAGGCGCCCCAGCTCCACGCGGCCACCATCAAGTGAACCTGATTGCCCTTGGGGCTGACGCCCAGCTTCTCGGAGCCGATCCAGATCAACGGGCGGATGTAGGCGCTCTTCAGGCCGTTGGCCTTGACGACGGCGCGCTGCGCCTCGTTGATCTCTTCGGCCGAGAACGGCAACTTCATGCGCAGGATCTTGCCGCTGTTGAGCAGGCGCTGCGTGTGCTCCTGCAGCCGGAAGATGGCCGTGCCGTTGACGGTGTCGTAGGCGCGCACGCCCTCGAAGGCGCCACAGCCGTAGTGCAGCGTGTGCGTCAGCACGTGGATCTTGGCGTCGCGCCAGTCGACGAGCTCGCCGTCCATCCAGATCTTGCCGTCGCGGTCGTGCAGGGGGGCGGGAACCATCGGGTACTCCAGGCTGAAGAAGGAAAAACAGCGATTTTACGAAGAGCCTATGACGCCTCGCCGGCCCGCAGCAGCCGCCACTCGGCGAGCTTGCCTTTCTTCAGCACCACCTCCACCGCATCGCCGCCGGTGTCACGCCAGATGTAGGTGTCCTCGGTCAGTTTCTCTCCCAGGCTGCCGGTGAGCTTGATCAGTTCCACCAGCGTCATGCCCTCGTGCAGCTTGCTGCTGAGCATGATGGCGTTCGCCACCGAGCCCATGGGCGCGGCGCCCGCCTTCTGCATCAGCCGCATCAGCCGGCTCATCTGCAGCAGCAGCCAGAAGACGATGCCCGTCGTCGCGAAGACGATGCCCTGCCAGCCGAAGAAAGCCCCGCCCGCCACCAGCGCCGCCAGCGCCAGCAGCACGCCCATCCATGCGTTCATGTTTGAGGATCCTGTGTTCCGTCGCTGCGTTCCCAGGCGTAGGCGCGTTCGACGCGGGCCACGCGCAGCGTGTAGCGCTCATACCAGCGGGCGCGGCCGGTGTCGCGCGCCGCCTGGTGCTCGGTGTCGCGGCGCCAGCGCGCGATGTCCTCCGGCGTGCGCCAGTAGGACACGGTGATGCCCAGCCCGTCGGCGCCGCGCGTGCTCTCGGCGCCCAGGTAGCCGTGCTGCGCGGCCGCCAGCGCCACCATGCGCTCGGCGGTGTCGGCGTAGCCGTCTTGCACGGCCTTGCGCTGGCTCGTGAAGATGACGGCGTAGTAGGGCGGTTCGGGCAGGTCGGGAGTCATGGGGCGCTGGGTCGGGGCGCGCATCCTGCCATGGCCGGCATCAGGCGCTGACCTTCAGCAGCACGCAGCGCACCCATTGGCCCGCCTCCAGCGCGGCCTGGTGGCCGTTCAAGAAGGTCTCGGCCGTCGAGTTGCGCGCCGTGAAGCTCATGCCATGCAGCACGCCCATGCGCGGCACGGGCCGCGACCACTTGCGCTCCACCACACCGTTGAACCAGGACACCTGCTCCTCGCCGTCATCCATGTCGGAGCGGCCCAGCAGCAGCACCACCTCGTACTTGGCGTCCGTCAACGGCTCGGTGGCGCTGGTCAGCACCTGCAGGCCGCCGTCGCTCATGTTCAGCACCAGGCCGGCCGGGCCCTGGCTGAACTGCACCGGCTTGAACACCCAGCCGGGCAGGGAGTCGGCGTCGTGCTGGGCGCCCAGGAAATCGGTGCGGGCATGCTGCCTGAGGTCGGCGAAGTCGGGCATGAAAGAGTCCTCCTGTGACAGGCCGCATCCTAAGCAGACTTTGTGGCGGCGTGCAGTGTGGAAACCTGCGGTCAGGTCAGGCCGCGCAGCACGTCGATGGCTTGTTCCACGCGCTCGATGGCGTGGATGGTCAGCCCGTCGATGGGCTTCTTGGGCGCGTTGGCCTTGGGCACCACGGCCACGCTGAAGCCCAGCTTGGCGGCTTCCTTCAGGCGCTCCTGGCCGCGCGGCGCGGGCCGCACCTCGCCGGCCAGGCCCACTTCGCCGAACGCGATGAAGCCCTTGGGCAGCGCGCGGCCACGCAGCGAGCTCTGGATGGCCAACAGCACCGCCAGGTCGGCCGCCGGCTCGCTGATGCGCACGCCGCCCACCGCATTGACGAACACGTCCTGGTCGCCCGTGGCTACTCCCGCGTGCCGGTGCAGCACGGCCAGCAGCATGGCCAGGCGGTCGCGGTCCAGGCCGACGGACAGGCGCCGCGGGCTCACGCCGCCGCTGTCCACCAGCGCCTGCAGCTCCACCAGCAGGGGCCGCGTGCCCTCCAGCGTGACGAGCACGCAGCTGCCCGGCACCGGCTCGGTGTGCGTGCTCAGGAAGATGGCGCTGGGGTTGGCCACGCCCTTCAGGCCCTTCTCCGTCATCGCGAACACGCCGATCTCGTTGACGGCGCCGAAGCGGTTCTTGATGGCGCGCACAAGGCGGAAGCTGCTGTGCGTGTCGCCCTCGAAGTACAGCACCGTGTCGACGATGTGCTCCAGCACGCGCGGGCCGGCCAGCGCGCCTTCTTTCGTCACGTGGCCCACCAGCACCATCGCGCAGCCGCGCGCCTTGGCCGTGCGCGTCAGCTGCGCTGCGCACTCGCGCACCTGGGCGACGGAGCCCGGCGCCGACGACAGCTGCTCGGAGTACAGCGTCTGGATGGAGTCGATGACGCAGAAGTCGGGCTGCTCGGCCTCGATGGTTGCGAGGATCTTCTCAAGCCCAATCTCGGCCAGTACGCGCACCTTGTCCCCGGCCAGGCCCAGGCGCCGCGAGCGCATCGCGACCTGGGCGCCGCTTTCCTCGCCGGTCACGTACAGCACCTTGACCTGCTGTGACAGCGACTCCACCGCCTGCAGCAGCAGCGTGGACTTGCCGATGCCCGGGTCACCGCCGATCAGCACGACGCCGCCGGCCACGATGCCGCCGCCCAGCACGCGGTCCAGTTCCTCCTGGCCGGTGGGCGTGCGCTCGTAGTCGCTGGCCTCGATCTCGCTGAGCGTGGCCACCGGCTGGCTCTTGGCCAGCGCTTGGTAGCGGTTCTTGCCGCCGCCGCTGGGCTCGGCGGGGGCCTCCGTCAGCGTGTTCCAGGCATTGCAGTGCGGGCATTTGCCCAGCCAGCGCGGGCTGGTGCCGCCGCAGTCGGTGCAGGTGTAGATGCTTTTGCTCGTGGCCATGCGGCCATTGTCGTCAGGCCGCGCGCCACAGCCTGACAGCATGCGGCAGCGACTCGGCCTGCGGCATCCAACGGTCCAGCGCCGCGCCCAGGCCCACGCCGGCCAGCAGCAGCACCAGCGCGCCCACCCAGGTGTGGCGCAGCGCGCAGCGCAGCCAGCCGCCGCGGTCGAACTGGCGCTGGTGCCGCCAGGCCAGGCCGGCGGCAAACGCGGCTAGCGCGACCTCGACGGACACCGCCAGCAGCACCTCCACGCCGAACAGCAGCGTCACGCCCGCGCCCAGCAGCGCGGCCAGCGCGACGGCCACCGCCACAGCTGCCGCGAGAGGCAGCAGCAGGATCGCGCCCTCGTCGGCGCCGGCCGCCAGCTCCAGCGCGTCCAGCGCTGCGCCGCCACCGCCACCGCCACCGCAGCTGCTGTCGGCCAGCTGCGCGCCGAGGTCGGCCAGGTCGGTGGCGTCGCCGTCCGCCCGGCTCAATAGGTAGGCCGCCCACAACCGCAGCAGCCCCAGGTAGGTCGCGTAGCTGAACGCTAGGCTGAGCCCGAAGCGCAACGCCAGCCCGTCCACTCCCGCCCAGCGCAGCAGCGCGCCACCGAGCCACAGGCAGGCCAGGCAGCACAGCGCGATCAGGCCCACATGCAGGCGCAGCCAGCGGTGGCTGCGCAGCCAGCGGCGGGTGCTGAGGATCTGGCGTTCGACGGACGGGGTGGCGCTCATGGCGGGCCATTCTGGCGCTGCGCGCGGGCATGACGACCGGCGCTGCCGCCGCCGCTCATGCACACTGCAGCGCTCGCTCACGTCCCGCCGCCCCCGGAGCCCCACATGGAACTCGCCACCTGGTTGACCTTCTTCGCCGCTTGCTGGGCCATCAGCCTGTCGCCCGGCGCGGGCGCGGTGGCCGCCATGAGCGCGGGGCTGAGCCACGGCTTCCGGCGCGGCTACTTCATGACCTTCGGCCTCATCCTCGGCATCCTGACGCAGGTGCTGTTCGTCAGTGCCGGCCTGGGCGCGCTGATCGCCGCGTCCGAGACGGCCTTCGCCGTCATCAAGTGGGCCGGCGTGGCCTACCTGGTGTGGCTGGGCGTGCAGCAGTGGCGCGCGCCGGCCAAGCCGCTGGCGGCCGCCGACGATGGCGCCGTGCAGGCCACGCGCCGCCAGCTGGTGCTGCGCGGCTGGGGCATCAATGCCGTCAACCCCAAGGGTACGGTCTTCCTGCTGGCTGTGGTGCCGCAGTTCCTGGACCTGGCCGCGCCGCTGGCGCCGCAGTACCTCGTCATCGGCGCCACGCTGGGCTTCACCGACCTTGTTGTCATGGGTGGCTACACCGCGCTGGCCGCACGCGTGCTGGCGGCGCTCAAGAGCGCGCACCACATCAAGCTGCTGAATCGCGTGTTCGGCTCGCTGTTCGTCGTGGCCGGCTTGCTGTTGGCCAGCTTCAAACGCCACGCCTGAAGCCCCCGCCCGTGCCGGGGCCGGCTGAACGCCGGCCGTCCCGTTCGCCCCCCGAGGGGGCGGCGATGCCGGGCGGCTCGACCGCCCAGCACATCGCCAGCGCGGGCCGGCTTGGGGCGGCCCGGCGCTCGGCCCGCATGAATTGCCGAACTCCCTCTGCCGCCCTGAGCGGCGTTTTGCTTCGCCGAGTCCATGTCCACTGCATCGCCCAGCCGCTGGCTGTTCTGGGGCCCCACGCTGATCTGGGCCAGCACCTGGCACGTCATCCTGTACCAGCTGGACTCCGGCGTGCCTGTATTCAACTCCGTGGCCTGGCGCTTCGGCTTGGCGGCGCTGCTGCTGGCCGCGCTCGCGCGCTGGCAAGGCCTGTCGCTGCGGCTGCCACTGTGGGCGCATGGCTGGATGCTCGCCACCGGCATCGTGCAGTACAGCGGCAACTACCTGTCGGTCTACGAGGCCGAGCGCCACATCCCGTCCGGCCTGGTGGCCGTGTTGTTCTGCCTGATGGTGTACGGCAACGCGCTGTCGGGGCGACTGTTCTTCGGTCAGCCGGTCACGCGGCGCTTCCTGGCCTCGGCCAGCGGCGGCGTGCTGGGCGTGGTGCTGATCTTCTGGCCCGAGATCGCGGCCACCGGCGCGCGCCCCAGCGCCTGGCTGGGCCTGGCGCTGGGGCTGTTCGCAGTGCTGGTGGCCTGCATCGGCAATGTGCTGACACTGACGCTCACCAAGCGCGGCCTGCCGCTGGTTCCGGTGCTGGCCTGGAGCATGGGCTATGGTGCGCTGTTCCTGCTGGGCGTGTCGCTGGCCAGCGGCCAGGGCCTGCATTTCGACCTGCGCCTGCCCTATGTGCTGAGTCTGCTCTACCTGTCGGTGGCCGGTTCGGTGATCGCCTTCGTGTTGTATTTCAAGCTGGCCCAGGCGCGCGGCCCGGCGCAGGCGGCGCTGACGGGCGTGATCATCCCCGTCATCGCGCTGGTGATCTCGGCGGTGTTCGAGGGCTGGCAGGTCACGCCGCTGGCGGTGGCCGGCATGGTGCTGTGTTTGGCCAGCCTGTTCGTGGCCACGCGTCCCGTTCGCCTTACAGGCCGCTGAGCGGCCGGCCTTCAGACAACCTTCAGATTCGCTTGAGGTGAGGCCTAGCCGAGCCGGCACAAGATGGGCGCATGCCCGTTCTGTCGCGTCTTGCTGCCACCTTGCTGCCCCGGCCCCGGGCCCTGCAGCGCCTGCCCGGTGCGGGGCCGCACGTGGTTGGCCTGCGCGATGTGCCGCCGGTCTGGCAGGCCCTGCTGCCGTTGGCGGGCGACGCCCCGGCCGCCGCGCGCCTGCAACTGCCGTCGCTGCCGCCCGCGCGGCCGCAGCTGGGTGACGACGAGTCCTTCCGCCTGCGGCTGACGGCCGAGGCCGTGCGCGTGCAGGCCGCCACGCCGGCCGGCGTCGGGCATGCGCTGCATGCGCTGTCGCAGCTGTGGTGGCAGGCGCGCGAGGCCGGCCTGGCCGCGCTGCCGGCGCTGCAGATCGACGACGCACCGCGCCACCCCTGGCGCGGCCTGCTGGTGGACGTGGCGCGCAGGCCGCTGCCCTTCGACGCGCTGCTGGGCCTGCTCGACGGCATGGCCGCCGCGCGCCTCAATGTGTTGCACTGGCACCTCACCGACGACCAGGGCTGGCGCCTGGCCTCGGCCCGCCACCCTCGCCTGCAAACACACGCCAGCGGCGGCTTCTGCTACACGCTGGACCAGGCCCGCCGCCTGGTGGGCGAGGCCGGCGCGCGCGGCATCCGCGTCGTGCCCGAGCTGGACCTGCCCGGTCACTGCTGGGCGCTGGGCCTGGCGCACCCCGAGCTGCTGTGCGCCCCGGCGCCCACCGCGCCGCAGCCCGGCTTCGGCGTGTTCGGCACTGCCGTCAACCCGGAGAGCGACGCGCTCTACGCCTTCCTCGACAGCCTGCTGGGCGAGTGGGCCGAGGTCTTCCCCGACCCCTTCGTCCACCTCGGCGGCGACGAGCTGGCGCCGGCCGCCTGGACGCGCTTGGCCGAGCAGCGCGGAACCAGCCTGGCCGCGCTGCAGGCTGCCTACCTGGCGCGTGTGGCCGGTGTGCTGCGTCGCCACGGCAAGCGGCTGCTGGCCTGGGACGAGATGGGCCAGTCCACCGCGCTGCCGGCCGGCAGCGTGCTGCAGTGCTGGCGCGGCGACGAGGCCCTGCGCCTGGCGCCGCCCGGGCTGGGCGGCCGGCTGCGCAGTGCTGGCTTCTACCTGGACCAGATCCACCCCGCTGCCTACCACTGGCGGCGGCCGCTGCAGCCGCCGCCGCGCCCGCCCGCGCCGGCTGACGACGCGCCGGCCTGGTCGCTGCGCGCCACCGTGGGCGCCTGGCAGGTCGAGGGGCGGCTGTGGCTGCAGGGCGATGACGCGCGCCTGCATCTGCGCAGCACCGGCACCCTGGATGAATGGCTGGCGCCGCGCGTCGTGCCCGGGCCCGGCGTCGGCCCGACGCGCTGGCGCCTGCAGGTGGACAGCGACCTCGGCGAGCTGGAGTTGTGGGGACCTGCCGCCTCCGGCCGCGGCTGGCTGCGGGTCAATGCGCTGCGCCAGCCCTGCGACTGGCAGCCGCTGCCGGCTGGGCCTGCGGGCTGGCCGGCCGACGGCGGTGGCCCGGCCGTGCCCTTGCTGGGCGGCGAGGTGGCGCTGTGGGGCGAGCTGGTCGAGGCGCCCCAACTGCCGCTGCGCCTGTGGCCGCGCGCGCTGGCCGTGGCCGAGCGGCTGTGGAGGGACCCCGCCGACGCCGGGCACGACCTGGCCCTGCGCCTGGCCGCCACGCAGCGCTGGCTGGTGGCCACCGGCCGCCTGCCGGCCGACCCGGCCGCGCCGCTGTTCGCCGCGCTGTGCCCCGACACGGCTGACCGCGAGCGCCTGCGCGCGCTGGCCGCCTGGCTGGAGCCTGGTTCCGGCTATGCGCGCCAGCACGCCAAGAAACGCGCGCTGGCTTATCACCAGCACGAGCCGCTGGACCGCCTGGCCGATGCGCTGCCGGCCGAGAGCCCGCTGATGGCCGCGCTGCAGGACGATGCAGCCGCCTGGCAGGCCGCGCTGGCTCACGCCCGCGAGCAACTGCCTGCATGGCGTGTACTGCTGGCCGCCATGCCCCGGCTTGCACCCGCGCTGCCGCTGCTGGACGCGCTGGACGACTTGAGCGCGCTGGGCCTGGCGCTGTGGGCGGGCCGCAAGCCCGGCGATGCCCAGCGCCGGCTGCACCGCGGGGCTGCGCTGGTGGACGAGATGCTGCCCGCGCTGGTGCAGCCGCTGCAGCGCCGGCTGGACGCCCTCGCATGAAGCCGCTCGCCCTCGCCATGCTGCTGCTGGCCGGCAGCGCGCCCGCCGCCGACCTGGAGCTGCTGCATGCCTGGACCTCGGGCAGTGAGGCCGCCATGGTCAGCGAGCTGGCGGCAGCCGCCAGGCGCGGCGGCGTGGATCTCAAAACGACGGCCGTGGCCGGCGCGTCCAACGCCAACACGCTGCTGAAGGCACGCTTCTTGTCGGGCCACCCGCCGACGCTGGCGCAGACCGACAAGCCGCTACGCATCTGGGCCGAGGCTGTGCCGCTGGCCGACCTGGGGCAGGACGTGAGCGCCTTGTTTGCCACGTTGCCGCATGCGGTCGCCAGCGAGCTGCGCGATGCCGCCCACAAGCCCGCCGCCGTGCCGCTGAACGTGCACCGCCTCAACACGCTGTGGAGCAACCAGCGCCTGCTGCGCGCGCACGGCCTGGCCGTGCCGCAAGACTGGGACGCCTTCCACCGCACGGCCGCGCGGTTGCGCGCCCAGGGCCTGCTGCCGCTCGCCATCGGCAGCTCAGCGGGGCAGAAGCTCAGCCTGTTTGTGGCCGTGGTGCTGGGCCGCGCGGGGCGCGATTTCTTCGAGCGCGCGCTGGTGCAGGCCGATCCGGCGCTGCTGGCCGGCGCCCGCATGGCGGCGCTGCTGCAGGAGTTCCGCTCGCTGAAGGCTTACACCGATGCCGGCCAGGTCAGCCGCGACTGGGCGGGCGCGACGGCGCTGTTGCTGCAGGGCAAGGCGGTGTTCCAGTTCACCGGTGACTGGGCCAATGGCGAGTTCCAGAAGGCCGGCTGGCAGCCGGGCGTCGACTACGACTGCACGGCCGCGCCCGGCAACGCCGGCCTGCACTACTTCGAGTTCGACCGGCTGGTGTTCTTCGCCCAGCCGGCCCGCCTGGGCGCGCAGCAGAAGCTGGCCGGCCTGCTGCTGCAGCCTGATACGTCGGCGAAGCTGGCGCGTCTGAAAGGCGGCATTCCGGTGCGGCGCGATGCCGACCTGTCGGGCTTCAACGCCTGCGCGCAGCGCTCGGCGGCGGACTTTCGCGCTGGCGAGGCTCGCGGCGACCTCGTTCTGAGCCTGAGCGCCCGCCTGGGCGAGAGCGCCTATGGCGGCCTGCGCGATGTGCTGTCGGCCTACTGGGCCAGCGAGCGTATGACGGCCCCGCAGGCGCAGGCGCGCCTAGCCCAGGCGTTGAGGCAGGTCGATTGATGCGCATGGTGAACACAAGGCCGTTCGTAGGGCGGGTCGCGACCCGCTGGTTCGGCGCGCAAGCCGGCATCGGGCAAGCGGTCGTCGCCACCCAACGGCGGGTCGCGACCCGCCCTACGACATGAACGAACGCCGCACCGCACTCGCGTGCCTGATCCCGCTGCTGCTCGTCGGCGCCGTGTTCTTCTACGGCTTCCTGCTGTGGACGGGCTGGCTGTCGTTGACGCGCTCCAACCTGCTGCCCAGCACCGAGTTCGTCGGCCTGAAGCAGTACGAGCGCCTGCTGCTGGACCCGCGCTGGCAGGCCGCGCTGTGGAACCTGCTGCGCTTCGGCGCCGGCTTTGTCGTGCTGCCGCTGCTGCTGGGCCTGGCGCTGGCGTTGCTGCTGGACCAGAAGCTGCGCGGCGAGGGCGTGCTGCGCTGGGTGTGGCTGCACCCGATGGCACTGTCCATGGTCGTGACCGGCAGCGCGTGGCGCTGGCTGATGGACCCGGAGCAGGGCCTCGCCGAGGCCGTGCGCGGCTGGGGCTGGGCGAACTTCCGCTGGGACTGGCTGGCGCAGGAGGACATGGCCGTCTACGCGCTGGTGGTGGCCGCCGTGTGGCAGATCACCGGCTTCGTCATGGCGCTCTTCCTGGCCGGGCTGCGCGGCATCGACGAGGCCATGCTGCAGGCCGCGCGGCTGGACGGCGCAACCGGCTGGCGGCTGCTCAGGCGCGTCATCCTGCCGCAGCTGGGGCCCAGCCTCGCGTCGGCGCTGCTGGTGCTGCTGCCGGCGGCCATCAAGACCTTCGACCTCGTCGTCGTGCTGACTGAGGGCGGCCCCGGCCAGTCCAGCGAGCTGCCGGCGTTCTACATGTTCCAGATGGCCTTCGAGCGCAGCCGCCTCGGTCTGGGTGCGGCCAGCGCGATGGTGCTGGTGATGATGGTGCTGAGCATCGCGCTGCCTTACTCGCTGGCGCGCACGCCCCTCGTCCGGTCCCGCCGCGCTGGACGCGGGCGTGCCCAGCCGGTCCCCCGGGGGGACGGCGATGCTGGCGGCATCGAGCCGCCAGCACATCGCCAGACGGGCCGGCTTGGGAGCGGCCCAGCGCTCGGCCCGAGCAACTCCGTGGGGCGATCACGGTGAGAAGGGTTGGCCTATACCTGCTGGCCGGGCTGGCCGCTGCGGTCATCGCGTTGCCCTTGCTGCTGATGCTGATGAACAGCTTCAAGGGCGTGGCCGAGGCGCAGCAGGGCTTTCTGTCGCTGCCGCGCGAACCCAGCCTGGCCGCCTGGCAGCTGGCGTGGCAGAAGCTATCGGGTAGCTTCGGCATCAGCCTGATGTTGGCCGTGCCGGCGGTGTTGCTGTCGGCGCTGCTGGCAGCACTGAACGGCTTCGTGCTGTGCAAGGTCCGCTTCCGCGGCGAACGCTGGGTGGGGCTGCTGCTGGTGCTGGCCTTCTTCCTGCCCATCAAGGTCTACCTGCTGCCGTTGGCCATCACGATGGCGCGCCTCGGCCTGGACCGTTCGCTGGGGCTGCTGATTGCCATCCACGTGATCTACAGCCTGCCGCTGGCGCTGTTCTTCCGCAACCACTTCCTGGCGTTCCCGGACGAGCTGCTGCAGGCTGCGCGGTTGGACGGCGCCGGCTTCTGGCGGCTGCTGTGGCGCGTCGTGCTGCCGCTGTCGCGGCCCATCTTCGTCGTCGTGCTGATCCTGCAGTTCACGACGATCTGGAACGAGTACCTGTTCGGCCTCGTATTTGGGCCCGAGGACGCGCGGCCCATCACGGCGGCGCTGGCGCAGCTGAGCGCGCAGACCGAGACCGGCGCCCGCGCCTACCCGCTGGAGATGGCCGCGGCGCTGCTGGCAGCGGCGCCTACCTTGGTCGTCTATCTGCTGGCCGGGCGGCATTTCACGCGCGGCCTCGTGGCCGGCGCAGTCAAGGGTTGAAGATGAGCGAAGAAGACACGGGCCTGCGCATCACCGGCCTCACGCGCCGGGTGGGCGCGCAGACCATCCTGGACGACATCACGCTGCAGCTGGACGCGGGCGAGATGCTCATCCTCGTGGGGCCGTCGGGCTGCGGCAAGTCGTCGCTGCTGAATGCCATCGCCGGACTGCAGCCGCACTGCAGCGGCGAGATCTGGCTGGACGGCCGGCGCATCGAGGCCTTGAGCCCGCGCGAGCGCGACATCGCCATGGTGTTCCAGAACTACGCGTTGTACCCGCACATGACCGTGGCCGAGAACATCGGCTTCGGCCTGGAGATGCAGGGCTGGCCGCGCGCGAAACGCGAGGCCCGCGTGCAGGAGGTGGCGCGCATGCTGCAGCTGCAGGCGCTGCTGGACCGGCGGCCCGCGCAGCTCTCGGGCGGCCAGCGCCAGCGCGTGGCCATGGGCCGGGCGCTGGCGCGCCAGCCGCGACTGTTCCTGTTCGACGAGCCGCTGTCCAACCTCGACGCGCAGCTGCGCGCCGAGATGCGCAGCGAGATCAAGCTGCTGCACCAGCGCGTGGGCCGCAGCGCCGTTTACGTGACGCATGACCAGACCGAGGCCATGACGCTGGGCCAGCGCATCGCCGTGCTGAAGGCCGGCCGGCTGCAGCAGCTGGGTACGCCGCAGCAGGTCTACCAGCAGCCGGCGAACCTGTTCGTTGCGCAGTTCCTGGCCAGCCCGGCCATGACCTTGCTGCCGGCGCGGCTGGAGCCCGAGGGTGAGTTCACGCTGACGCTGCAGGGGGCGGGCGCGGTGAGCTGGCGACCGCAGGCGCTGGCGCGGCGCGAGCGGCTGCTGGGCCGACCTTTGCTGCTGGGGTGGCGGGCGGAGGCGTTGTCCGCCGGTGGCGATGCGCCGGGGCTGTCGCTGTGCGCACCTGTGCTGTTGATCGAGCCCACGGGCGTGGACAGCCTGGTGCAACTGCAGCTCGGCGACCACCGACTGCACTGGCGCTGCGCCGGGTGGCCCCCGCTGCAGGCGGGCGATGCCGTGACGCTGCGTTTGCCGGAGGCTGCCTTGCTGGTGTTCGATGCGGAGACGGGGGAGCGGTTGTAGGGCTCTAGACTCGCGCCCCTGATGAAGCGCTTGTTGTCCGCCCTGACCCTTGCTCCCGCGCTCGCCCTGGCCCAGTTGCCGGGCCTCACACTGGAGCAACTGCCCCGCCCGACGATGCCGCCCGGCGAGCGCGGGCCGGTCGTGCCGGCGCAGGTGGAGCGCTGGCGCCAGGAGGCCAAGGCGCTGGAGTACGGCGACGGCGTGCCGCGCAACGAGGTGGCCGCCGCCAGGCTGTACTGCCGCGCAGCGCGCTACGGCGATGCCGAGGCCCAGTACAGCCTGGGCTGGATGCTGACGAACTCGCGCGGCATCCAGCGCAACGACGCCGAGGCGGCCCACATGTTCGCGGCCGCTGCCGAGCAGGGCATGGCGCAGGCGCAGAACATCCTGGACCGCATGGGCGGCACGCCGCTGGGC
This sequence comes from Pelomonas margarita, assembly GCF_043555875.1. Classification (NCBI taxonomy): domain Bacteria; kingdom Pseudomonadati; phylum Pseudomonadota; class Betaproteobacteria; order Burkholderiales; family Sphaerotilaceae; genus Roseateles; species Pelomonas margarita. Next base: position 59,737 of record NZ_JBIGHW010000013.1, read on the forward strand.
GACCCGCCGCCCTGCCTGCGCCCGCCCGAGACCGACCCCGCGCCCGTCGGCCCGCCGCCCGTGCCCGCGCCGGCGGCGCGCGGTGCCAAGCCGGCTGTGTCGCTGTGGGCCTCGCTGCCGCTGCCACCGCAGGCACCGGCCGCCATCGTCAACTACGTGAAGCTGATCGCGCCCGAGTTCCAGCTCTCGCCCGCGCTGGTGCTGGCGGTCATGGCGCAGGAGTCCGGCTTCGATCCGCTGGCCGAGTCGCCGAAGAAGGCCATGGGCCTGATGCAGCTCATCCCTGACACTGCGGCACGCTTTCGCGTCACGCGCATCACCGATCCGTCGCAGAACATCCGCGGCGGCATGGCCTACCTGCGCTGGCTGCTGGCCTACTTCGAGGGCGACGTGATGTTGGCGCTGGCCGCCTACAACGCGGGCGAGGGCGCCGTGGACCGGTACCTCGGCGTGCCGCCCTATGCCGAGACGCGCCAGTACGTGCGCAAGATCATGGCCGCGCTGGGCGGCCAGCGCCTGCACCCCTTCGACGCCAGCGTGACCGGCGCGTCGCCCATGCTGCAGCGGGTGAAGGCGCAGATGCAGCTCATCCAGGGCGGTATGCCGGCGACGCGTTGAGGAGCCGCCGGGGAGCGGAACTCAGGGAAGGTAGATGTCGCTCAGCAGCCCCGGCGCCTGCCGCTGCAGCGCGCGGTAGGCGGCCAGCGACTGGGCTTCTCGCGCGCCCACCGTCAGCGCCGGATGCGCGGCCACCAGCTCGGCTGGCGAGACGTAGCGCCATACATGCGGCGTACCACTGGGGTCGCCCCGATCGGGCGGCGCACTGCGCGCCACTAGCGCCTTGAAATGCGGGTGGCGCTGCTCGAACGCATCGTGGCGCTGTGCTGCGAAGTGCAGCGTCCAGAAGCCGCGCCAGCCCATCTGCCTCACCCCTTCCCAAACGCCCAACTGGGTGGCGCAGGAGGCCGAGGACCCATGCATCAGCACGATGCCCTCCACCTGCACCCGGGGTGAGGCCGGCAGCAGGTAGTTGGCGCAGGATGAGCCGCAGAAGGCATCGACGATGACGGGCAGGCCATGGCTGGCGATCTGATCGGCCATGTCGATGGCGGCGCGCTCGTCGCCGCCGCCACTGCTGATGCGCAAGCGCGTGGGCGCGGATGCCTGCGCAAGCCGTTGCCGCAGCGCGTTGGCGGCGCTCATGTCGATCTGGCCACCAATTACCCATTCGCCGTCCACGTCGCGGTTTCGGGACTTGCCGGAGAGCGCGGAAAACAACGCCGTCACCACCTGGGCATCCCCGACATCGGAAGCGCGGAACTTGAACTTGCGTGGTACGTCCGTCACGGCGGTGTCGCCGGGTTTCACGAGGGCGCAGAGGCCGGCATTGATCACCAGCGGCTCTGCCCAGCGCAAGTCGAAAAAGATGAAACCCCCGGCGATGGCGCCTGCGGCCAGCGTCATCCAAAGCATGCGCTTGCCATGCCGCATCGAATCCTCCCTTTTGGTGGCGGAGTCTAGTGGCGGGGGGGCTTCGAGAAGGGTGCCGAGGCACCGGCTAAGCCGCGCCTGACTTTCGCTACTTGCGCTGCCGAGTCCACAGAATGCCGCTCATGCTCAAACCCCTTGCCCTCACGCTCCTCGGCCTGGCCCTGCAGGCCCACGCCAATCCCGAACGCCAGGCCCAAGCCATGCTCGACGCGCTGCGCGAACTGGGCGGTGCGCCGGGCCTGGCGGCCGCCGTGTGGCAGGGCGGCAAGCCGCGCTGGCAAGGCGTGAGCGGGCTGCGCGACGTGGAGCAGAAGCTGCCCGTGCAGCCGGACACGCGATTTCGGCTGGCCAGCGTGTCCAAGCTCTTCGCCGCCACGGCTGCAGCGCAGCTGAAGGCGCAGGGCAGGCTCGATGTGGACAAGCCCGTCGGCCCGCTGCTGCCCGAGCTGGAGCCGGTCTTGGCGGTGCTGACGCCGCGCCAGCTGGCGGTCCATCTGAGCGGCATGCCGCACTACGAAGGCCGGGACGCGATGCGCGGCAGCACGCACCACGCGAAGGCGAGCGACGCGCTGGTTCATGTTAAGGGCCGCACGCTGAAGTCCGCGCCGGGCAGCATCTACCTGTACTCGACCTGGGGCTACACGCTGCTCGCTGCCACGGTGGAAGCCGCAGCGGGCCAGCCCTATCTCGACCTGCTGCGAACGAAGGTCGCACCAGGGCTGGACATCGGGCCGGACGAGACAGGCAAGTCGCCCACGATGAGCGGCGCCTACGCCCATGCCTTCGACGGCCTGCATCCGGCGCCGCCGCACGACTTCAGCTACAGCTGGGGCGGTGCCGGCCTGGCCGCGAGCGCACCGGCGCTCGCAGAATGGGGCAGCCGCGTGCTGCAGGGCCAGGTGTTGAACGCCGCCACGCGGGACTGGATGTGGCAGCCCGCGCAGAACAGCGCCGGCCAGCCTGTGACCGAGCGCGACTTCCGCCTGGCCTTCGGCTGGCGTTTGAGCGAGGACGCGCAAGGCCAACCCACCGTTCACCACGCCGGCAGCACGCTCGGTGCACGCAGCGTGCTGATGCTGTGGCCGCGGGCGGCGACGAGCGTCAGCCTGCTGTCCAACGCGATGTGGACCTCGTCCATCGAGCGCAGTGCGGATCTGCTCAGCGCGCCCTTTCGCGCGCCGGTGCCGGGTCTTGCGGAGCAGCCCTGCCCGGTGAAAGCCACGCGTTTCACGGGCGAGCTGGACGGCGCGCCGCTGGAAGAGGGCCGCGCGAAGTTCCAGCGCGACGCCGACGGCCTGTGCCGCGGCGAGCTGAGCCTGCCGCCTGCGCTGGCCAAGCTCGGCAACCCCGGGCCTCAACCGGCGTCGAGCCAGTGGGTCGTCATCGGCCTGCAGGGTGGCCTGGCACGGGCGGCGCTGGTCACGGCCATCGGACTGGCGGACTGGCGTGCGCAGGCGGATGGCAGCTTTCGGGTGACGGGCGTGGTGGAGCGCAGCCTGGTGCTGCGGCTCAAAGAGTAGCCAGCGCCTCGGCGATGCCGTGCACGCCGATGACCTCCACGCCAGCCTTGAGAGGGTAGGCGCGTTCCACGGGCGCGACGACGAAGGCGGCGTCCAGCTTCAGGTCGGCTATGGCGGTCCAGAAGCCCTTGGTGACGGTGGGTGCCATCGAGAACTTGATCTCGAAGCCCAGCGTGCGCTGACCGTGACTGACGACGACGTCCATCTCGGTGCCGGCCGCCGTGCGGTAGTAGCCGAGCTGCGCGCCCTGCGGCAGCGCGGCGGCGATTTGCTCGATGACGAAGCCTTCCCACGACGCGCCGACGATGGGGTGGCCCTGCAGCGCGTCCAGGTCTGCAATGCCCAGCAGCGCATGCACCAGGCCGCTGTCGCGCACATAGACCTTGGGCGACTTGACGAGGCGCTTGCCCAGGTTGGGCAGCACCGGCTCCAGACGGCGCAGCATCAGCGCGTCCACCAGCGTGTCCAGGTAGCGCGCCGTGGTGGTGTGGGCCAGGCCGCCGAGAGACGCCCCCAGTGCCAACGCGTTGAACTGCTGGCCCTGCAGATGCGCCTGCATGCGCCAGAAGCGGTGCAGGCTCTCGGCGGCGATCTGCACGCCCATCTGCGCCAGGTCGCGCAGCAAAAAGCTCTCGATGAAGTCGCGTCGCCATTCGAACGAGGCGCCTTCGTCCGGCGCCAGCAGGCTGAGCGGGAAGCCGCCACGCAGCCACAGCTGCTGCAGCGAGGCCAGGTCGGTGGGTTGCTCGGCCGCCAGCACGGGTGGCAGTTCCAGGTAGCTGATGCGGCCGGCCAGGCTTTCGCTGCGTTGGCGCATGAGTTCGCCCGAGGCCGAGCCCAGCAGCAGGAAGCGCCCGGGGCGACGTTGCGCGTCGATCTCCGGCCGCAGCGCGGAGAACAGCTCGGGCACCAGCTGCACTTCGTCCAGCACGACGAGGTGCTCGCGATGGCGGGCGAGGAAGAGCTCGGGCTCGGCGAGCTGTGCGCGGTCGGAGGCGCGTTCCAGGTCTAGCACGATGGCGCCGGGCTGCGCGGCCGCCACGGCCCGCGCCAGCGTGCTCTTGCCCACCTGGCGCGGGCCGAGCAGCAGCACGGCGGGCGCGCGCGTCAGGCGGTCGGAGAGTCGCGCATGGGCTCGGCGGTCAATCATCCGTGCATTTTGAGCGATGAATACTCAAAATGCAATGAATGGCATCAGAGCAATCCCAGTAACGCCGCGCATGCCTGCCAGCCCAGCGCGATCAACGCGCCCGAGGCCGCCAGCGCGCCGATACTCACCGTCAGCGCCACCAGCATCAGCATCCCGTCCTTGGCCGCCAGCGCCACGCCGGCCAGCATCAGCGACACGGCCGGCAGCACGTTGCCGAAGGGGATGGGCAGGAAGATCAGCGCCGCCATCGTCAGCGTCATCGGGCCCAGCCACCAGCGGGCGCCGGGGCCGGCCAGCAGCGTCATGCGCGGGCGGGTGATGCGGTGGATGAATTCGTAGAAACGGGCCAGCAGCGTCAGGCTGCGGGATGCGCCCTCGCGCGGCAGGCTCAGGCGGCCCAGGCGCGGCGGCAGTTCGGCGCGGTGCGCGCAGCACAGCAGCAGGCCCAGCACCGCGAGGCCCAGGCTCAGCACGCTGCCTACGCCCGGGATGGGCAGCAGGCAGGGGGCCGCCAGCAGCACCAGCAGGCTGGCCTGCCAGGCGCCGCCGTGCGCTTCGGCCAGCGTGGACAGCCTCACCGGCCCGGGCGGCAGCTGGCCGGCGGTGTCGCGCAGCCGGGAGGCGAGATCGCGTGGGCTCAAGTCAGGCCTCCCGGTGCGCGCGGCATCAGTCGTTGGAGCTGCCGTAGCCGAACAGGCTGAGCAAGCTCGTGAACAGGTTGAAGATGGAGACGAACAGGCTGACCGTGGCCAGCACGTAGTTGGTCTCGCCGCCGTTCACGATCTGCTGGGTCTCGTACATGATGAGACCGGCCGACAGCAGGGCCACGACGGCCGAGACCGTCAGCGCCAGAGCCGGGATCTGGAAGAACACGGCCGCTAGGCCGGCCAGCAGCGCAACGATCATGCCGGCGAACAGGAAGCCGCCCATCCACGACAGGTCGCGCTTGGTGGTCGTCGCGTAAGCCGACAGCGCCAGGAACACGGCGCCGGTGGCGCCCAGCGCCAGCATCACCGCCTGGCCGCCCGACGGCAGTGCCAGCGTGCGGGTCAGCAAGGGGCCGAGCGTCCAGCCCATGAAGCCGGTCAGCGCGAACACCAGGCCCACGGCGGCGCCGCTGTTCTTCAGCTTGTGGATGCCGAACAGCAGGCCGAAGTAGACGACCAGCGTCAGGATGATCCCCGGCGCCGGCAGGCTGAACGCCACGGCAGCGCCCGCGACGGCGGCGCTGAACAGCAGCGTCATGGACAGCAGCGCATAGGTGTTGCGCAGCACGCGGTGAGCGGTGCCGCGGTCGAGCGCGGTGCCGTAGGGAACGGCGAGGGCAGTGTGGCGGGTTTGCATGGCAGACCTCCGGTTGAAAATGAGGGCAGCGTAGCCAGTCAAGTCATCAAATAAAAGCAGAGAATCGCGAAAGTTTTCTTCCGATTAACTTGTTGAGTTGCCGCCATGAGCATGAGCTTCAGCTACCGCCACCTGTACTACTTCTGGGCCGTGGCCAAGGAGGGCGGGCTGACGCGTGCGGCCGAGCGGCTGGGGCTGTCGGTGCAGACGGTGTCGACGCAGGTGCGCGAGCTGGAACAGGCGCTGGGTGCGGCGCTGCTGAAGCCGGCCGGCCGCGGCCTGACGCTGACCGAGGCCGGCCAGGCGGCGCTGGAGGTGGCGGATCAGGTGTTCTCGCTCGGCGAGACCCTGCCGGACCGCGTGCGCGAGGCGTCCACCGCGCCGGCCGTACGGCTGGCGGTGGGCATCTCGGACGGGCTGCCCAAGCTGGTCGTGCAGCGCCTGCTGCAGCCCATCATCGACACACCGCACCTGCGGCTGCTGTGCCACGAGGACGAGTTCGACGACCTGCTGGGCGACCTGGCGTTGCACCGGCTGGACGTGGTGCTGGCCGACCGGCCGGCGCCGCACAACCCGAACTTGCGCGTGTACAGCCATGCTCTGGGCAGCTCGCCCATGGCGTGGTTCGCCGCGCCGCGCTGGGCGGCCCAGGCGGCCGCCAACTTCCCGGCGTCGCTGGCCGACGTGCCGCTGCTGCTGCCCACCGACCACGCCGCCGTGCGCGTGCGGCTGGACCACTGGCTGGAGCGCCACGGCGTGCGCGCCAAGGTGGCCGGCGAGTTCGAGGACAGCGCGCTGCTGGCCACCTTCGGCGCAGCCGGCATGGGCGTGTTCCCGGCGGCGGCGCTGATGAGCGACAAGTTGATCGAGCGCGACGGCCTGGTGCGAGTGGGCGACTGCGCCGGTGTGGAGGAGGCCTTCTACGCGGTGGGCACCGACAAGAAGATCGTCCACCCGCTGGTGCGCCGCCTGCTGCCGCAGCCGGCCGATGCGGCGCGCTGAGGTCGAGTTGCTACAGTTGACGTTTACGTCAATCAAATCGCCCGGCGGGCCTGGCACAACCGGGCGCTGAACGGGCACCAGGAGACTCCCGCATGAACCTGCCCGGCCTCAACTTCCAACTCGGCGAAGACATCGATGCGCTGCGTGACGCGGTGCGCGCGTTTGCCGACGCCGAGATCGCCCCGCGCGCCGCCGAGATCGACCGTAGCGACCAGTTCCCCATGGACCTGTGGCGCAAAATGGGCGACCTGGGCGTGCTCGGCATCACCGTGCCCGAGCAGTACGGTGGCGCCAACATGGGCTACCTCGCCCACATGGTGGCCATGGAGGAGATCAGCCGCGCCAGCGCGTCGGTGGGCCTGTCCTACGGCGCGCACAGCAACCTGTGCGTGAACCAGATCAAGCGCAACGGCAACGACGCGCAGCGCGCCAAGTATTTGCCCAAGCTCATCAGCGGCGAGCATGTTGGCGCGCTGGCGATGAGCGAGCCGGGCGCGGGTTCGGACGTGCTCAGCATGAAGCTTCGCGCCGAGGACAAGGGCGGCGTCTACGTGCTCAACGGCAGCAAGATGTGGATCACCAACGGCCCTGACGCCGACACGCTGGTGGTCTATGCCAAGACCGAGCCCGAGCTGGGCGCGCGCGGCGTCACGGCCTTCCTCATCGAGAAGGGCATGAAGGGCTTCAGCATCGCGCAGAAGCTCGACAAGCTGGGCATGCGCGGCAGCCACACCGGCGAGCTGGTGTTCAACAACGTCGAAGTGCCTGCCGAGAACGTGCTGGGCGCGGTGAACGGCGGCGCCAAGGTGCTGATGTCGGGCCTGGACTACGAGCGCGCCGTGCTGACGGGCGGGCCGCTGGGCATCATGCAGAGCGTGATGGACAACGTGATCCCGTACATCCACGACCGCAAGCAGTTCGGCCAGAGCATCGGTGAGTTCCAGCTCATCCAGGGCAAGGTGGCCGACATGTACACCGTGCTGCAGGCCGCGCGCAGCTTCGCGTACACGGTGGCCAAGAACCTCGACCTGCTGGGCGCCGAGCATGTGCGTCAGGTGCGCAAGGACTGCGCCAGCGTCATCCTGTGGACGGCCGAGAAGGCCACTTGGATGGCCGGCGAGGGTGTGCAGATCTTCGGCGGCAACGGCTACATCAACGAATACCCGCTGGGCCGGCTGTGGCGCGACGCCAAGCTCTACGAGATCGGCGCGGGCACGAGCGAGATCCGCCGCATGCTGATCGGCCGCGAGCTGTTTGCCGAAACCCTATGAAACCCCGGGCCGCGACAATCGGGGCATGACGACCCCGACTAATCACGAACTCCAGGACCTGCTCGACAACAACAAGCGCTGGGCTGCCGACACCGAAACCCGCGAGCCGGGCTTCTTCTCGCGGCTGCTCAAGCAGCAGACGCCGCAGTACCTGTGGATAGGCTGCGCAGATAGCCGGGTGCCAGCTAACGAGCTGGTGGACCTGCTGCCTGGCGAGCTGTTCGTGCACCGCAACGTGGCCAACGTCGTCGTGCACTCGGACCTGAACGCGCTGTCGGTCATGCAGTTCGCGGTGGATCACCTGAAGGTCAAGCACATCATCGTCGTCGGCCACAGCAACTGCGGTGGCGTGAAGGCGGCGCTGTACGACCTGCGCGTGGGCCTGGTGGAGAACTGGATCCGCCATGTGCAGGACGTGCGCCACATGCACAGCGAGTGGCTCTACACGGTGCCCGAGCCCCAGCGCGTGGACGCGCTGTGCGAGCTCAATGTGCTGGAGCAGGCGCGCAATGCCTGCCACACCACTGTCGTGCAGGACGCCTGGGGCCGCGGCCAGGAGGTCGTCGTGCATGGCTGGGTCTACGGCCTGCACAACGGTCTGCTGGAAGACCTGGCACTGACGGCGGGCAAGGCGGAGGACGTCGACCCGGCCTACCGCCGCGCGCTGGCCAACGTCAAGCGGCGCTACGCCCCGCAGGACTGACCGCGCAGGGCGGGCCTTGCGCGCTGGCCACCGCAGGCTCAGGGCTTGACGGTCGTGAACTCGCCGAAGGCCTTCAGCTGATCGGCGATCTTGGCCGGGTCGCCCACCACCACCCAGCTCTGTTCGTCCGGGTTGAAGTACTTCTTGCCGATGGCCTGCACCTCGGCCGCCGTGACCTTCTGCAGTGCCGGCACGAACTTGCCGAGGAAGTCGGCCGGCAGACCCACCAGCCAGTTGCTGGCCAGTTGGCGGCCCACGGCGCCCTGCAGCTGCGTGCTGACGAGGTAGCTGCCGGCCATGTAGCGCTTGTTCATCGCCAGCTCGGCCTCGGGCACGGGCTCGGCGCCCAGGCGACGGTACTCCTTGATGTACTCCGTCATCGCGGCGCCGGTCACTTCGTTGCGCACGTCGGCGCCGCCGGTGATGGCACCGCCCACGCGCCAGGACACGCCGCCGGCGCGGGCGCCGTAGGTGTAGCCCTTCTCCTCGCGCAGGTTCTGGTTCACGCGGCTGGAGAAGCCCTGGCCGATGACGGTGCTGGCCAGGCGCAGCGCGACCTGGTCGCCATGGTCCGCCGGCATGCCCGGGCGGCCCAGGCGCAGCGTGGCCTGCACGCTGCCCGGGCGCTCCAGCAGCAGGCGCTGCACCGGCGCGCTGGCGGCGGGTGCGGCCAGCTCGGGCAGCGCCTCGCCCTTGGCCTGCCAGTCGCCAAAGGCGGCCTGGGCCAGCTTCAGCGCGGCGGCTGCGTCGATGCGGCCGGTGATGACCAGCAGCGAGCGGTCCGGGCGGAAGCGCCGGGCGTGCTCGGCCCGCAGGCCGTCGGCCGACAGCGCCTGGATGGCGGCCTCGGTCTCCTGCGTGCGGCCGTAGGCGTGGCTGCCGTAGATGGCGCCGTCCAGCGCCTTGGCGGCGCGGAAGCCCGGCTGCGTGCCGCTGGCCTTCAGTCCTTGCAGCGCATTGGTCTTGGCCAGCTGCACCTCGTTGTCGGGGAAGGCCGGGCGGCGCGCCACGTCGGCCAGCAGCTGGGCCATGCCCTGGGCATGGGAGGCCAGCGCATTGCCGTAGACGGTGATGCCGTCGTTGCTGGCGCCGGCGCCCACGCCGCCGCCCATTGCCTGGGCGGCCTCGGCGATCTGGCGCGAGCTGCGCGTGGCCGTGCCTTCGGACAGCAGGCCGGCCAGCAGCTTGGCGCGCCCCGGCGCGTCAGACGCATCGGCGCCCAGGCCGGCGCCACGCACGGCCAGCACGAAGTCCACACGCGGGATGCCGTTACGCGGCACCACCCAGACCTGCAGCCCGTTGGGCAGCGTCTGCTGGGTGATGTTGGGCACGGCCAGGGGCTTGTCCTTGCCGAAGGGCGGCAGCTCGGCGGGCAGCGGCACCGTGGCGGCATGCGCGGCGCCGGTCAGCACCAGGGCGGCCGTGGCGGTCAGGCCGTGGCGGAAGGTGGTGTTCAGAGGGCTCATGTCTGTGGCTCCGGCATCAGGGTTGCGTGGCCGGCTTAGCGGCGGAGGCGGCCGGCGCGGGCGTGGGCGTGGGCGCGGCCAGCATGGCGGCGGGCTTGCGGTCGATGACCGAGCGGTTGGCCGGCGTCAGGTAGGTGGCGGCCACGCGCTGCACGTCGGCCGACGTGACGGCTTCGATCCAGCCCGGCACCTTGTTGATGACGGTGGCGTCGCCCCACAGCGCCTGCAGCTTGGCCAGGCGGTCGGCGCGGCTGAGGAACATCTCCACGCCGTTGTACCAATCGGCCAGCAATGCGGTCTTGAGGTTCTTCAGCGTCGGCGCGTCCACGCCGTCCTTGACGACGCGGGCGATCTCCTCGTCCATGCCGGCCAGCAGCGCGTCGGCCGTGGTGTTGGGCTTGTACAGCGCGAACACTGTGAAGATGCTCGGGCCGTCGTATTCCCACATGCTGGTCAGGCCGTAGAGCGAGTTCATGTTCAGCGCCAGCTCGCGGCCCTTGACCAGGCCCTGGTAGAAGCGCGACGCGTCGCCTCCGGCCAGCAACTGGCCCAACACGGCAAACGGCGCCTGGTCCTTGCTGCCGCGGTCGGGCAGCTTCCAGGCCGTGGCGACGGCGGGCACCTGGGCCAGCTTGTCGGCCTGCGTCAGGCGGCGTTCCTTGGTGTTCAGGCCTTCGCGGAAGTCCGTGGGCTTGGGCGTGGGGCGCGCGGCGATCTTGCCGAAGTACTTCTCGGCCAGCGCAAAGCCCTGGGCCGGCGTCACGTCACCGGCGATGGACAGCACGGCGTTGTTGGGGCCGTAGTAGTCGCGGTGGAAGGCGCGCACATCGTCCAGCGTGGCGTTCTCCAGGTCGACGAAGCTGCCGTAGCCGTCGTGGTTGTTCTCCCACTTGTCGAAGGCCAGGTAGCCGATGTCCAGCCACATGAAGCCACCATAGGGCTGGTTCTGCACGTTGACGCGGATCTCTTCCTTCACCACGTCCTGCTGGTTCTTCAGCGTCGTGGGGTTGAAGTCCAGCGTGGTCATGCGGTCGGCCTCCAGCCACAGCATGGTTTCCAGCGCGGAGGAAGGCGCGGTCTCGATGTAGTTGGTGAAGTCGGGCCGCGTGGAGCCGTTGTTGTTGCCGCCGCCCGAGGTGATGACTTGGTCGAACACGCCCTTGGGCGCCTTGGGCGTGCCCTGGAACATCAGGTGCTCGAACAGGTGGGCGAAGCCGGTACGGTTCTTGGGCTCCAGCCGCATGCCCACCTTGTAGACCACGCTGATGCCCACCGTCGGGCTGCTGGCGTCTGGCGAGATGACGACGGTCAGGCCGTTGGCCAGGGTCTTCACGTGGACGGGAATCTGCCAGTGGTCGGCGGCCGGTGCGGCCTTCGGGGCGGCCACGGCGTGGCCGGCGGTCAGCGCGAGTGCGGCGGCGCTGATGGCGCCCAGCACCGCGCGGCGGGTGGTGGTCAACATGGGGTCTCCTGTGGGGAACGGCGCCGAGTGTCCGCCGAATGCGCCGGCATGCCGAAGGGCACGCCGGGCTTGTCCCTAGACCACGGCCCGGGCGCCGCTGTGCTCAGCGAGCGGCGGCGCCGCTCAGATCGAAGTCGAAACTCCGCTCCACCAGTTGCGTGTCCGCTGGGCATTGCGCGGCCTTCATCGCGTCGGACACGGCGCCAAACAGCGCGCTGTGGAGTGCGGGGTCCTTCGGTGCCGTGACGGCGCGGGTGCGCACGGCCACCAAGCGCCCCTCCCGAAAATCCGCCTGCGAGCGGTAGGCCGCCTGGCCACGCCAGGCCGAACTGGCGGCGGCGGCTGGCAGCGCCGGGGTCGGCACCTCGCAGGTGTCCGGGGTCAGCACGGGCTTCCAGGCCGGCATTGGGGGTTGCTCGCCCTGGCGCAGCGGCTTGCCGTCTTGGGCAGCGAGCGTGGCGGGGGGCTGCCCTGCTGCGCCATCCGAGCGCACATCAAAGTCGAAGCGCTGTTCGAAGACATGCTCGCCGGGCTGGCAGCGGGCAGCGCGCAGCGCCTCCGTGATGGCCTGGGCGAAGGCGCGCTGGGCCCGCCGATCCACGCCGCCCATCAGCGACCTGATCTCTACCGTCGTGACGCGGCCTTCCCGGACGTCGGCCCTGGCCTGGTAGGCCGCCTGGCCTCGCCATTCCACCGGTGGCACCTTGGGTTGCTTCACCTGGCAGACCGGCTCTGCCGGCTGCGCCTGTGCGGAGCCGGCCAGCAGCAGTGCTGCGAGGCCGGCAAAAAAAGTCTTCGTCATGCGGTCTCCTGGAGGGGCGGCTCTCACGGCCGGCGTGCGCCGGAGCCTAACGAGGTATCCCGGTGAATCCTCACGTCGCCGATCTTTATGGTGATTGTTTCTGCCTGTTGTGCGGCCGTCGGGCCGTCGCGGCGCATCCCTGACAATGCGCCCCCGCTTCACCGCACCAGAACAGCCATGTCCGATACCGCTGCCTCCCGCCCCGAACTGCCCGACCACCTCAGCGTGGATCCGCGCAGCCCGCACCACGTTGCCGCCGTGTTCGAGCACGACATCGGCATCCGCTTCAACGGCAAGGAGCGCAACGATGTCGAGGAATACTGCGTCAGCGAAGGCTGGATCAAGGTGCCCGCCGGCAAGACGCTGGACCGCAAGGGCCGGCCGCTGTGCATCAAGTTGAAGGGCGTAGTCGAGGCGTTCTATCGTTGACCTGACGCCTGCGGTCTAGTGGCGCGCCGTGAGGCGCAGCCGCAGCCCGCCCTCGGGCCGCAGCGTGACGGCCATGCGCGGCTTCGGGGGCGTGTCGCCCAGCGGAGCCAGAGTGAAGCGCTGCAGCAGCAGCGCCGCGATCAGCGTCATCTCCAGCACCGCGAAGTGCTGGCCCAGGCACACCCGCGGCCCCAGGCCGAAGGGGATGTAGGCGCCGCGCGGGATCTCGTCCGGCGCGCCGGACAGAAAGCGCTCGGGCCGGAAGGCCTCGGCCTCGGGCCACCAGCGCGGGTCGCGGTGCAGCAGCCAGGGCGTCACGCGCACCAGCGTGCGGGCCGGCAGCGTCACGCCGCCCACCGTCACCGCGCGCGTCAGCCGCCGCGTCATCAGGGCGGCCACCGGCGGGTACAGCCGCATCGCCTCCTTCAGCGTAGCGGAGAGCCAGGGCAGGGCGGCGGCGTCCTCCGCGCCGGGGCAGCGGCCCTGCAGCATCGCGTCCACCTCCGCTCGCGCGCGGGCCTGAGCCTCGGGGTGGGCCGCCAGCAGCCAGCTCCACCATAGCAGCGCGGTCGCGCTGGTCTCGTGGCCGGCCTGGAAGCTCACCATGCACTGGTCGTACACCTCTTGCGGCGACAGCGCCTCGCCGGTGGCATCGTCGCGCAGCGCCATCAGCCGGCCCAGCAGGTCATCGCCGCCGCCGCCCGTCGCGCGACGGGCGTCGATGTGCTGCGCCAGCAGGCCGCGCAGCAGCCGCGTCGCACGGCGCTTGGCCGCCTTGCCGGGCAGGGGCAGCCAGTCCGGCAGCGTGACCGGCCAGAACATCTCGCGCAGCGCCGTCTCGCTGAGCACCTGCACGGCCTCGGCCGCCGCCGCCGTGTCCTGCCCGATGGGCGTGCTGAACAGCGTGCGCGAGATCACGTCCATCGTCAGGTGGCTGAACAGCGCGTCCATGGCCACCGCCTGGCCCGCCTCGCCGGGGCGCACGGCGTCCAGCCCGGCCACGGCGGCCTCGGTCATCAGCGCCGCGTAGCCGGCCACGCGTTTGGGCGCGAACGCCGGCATCAGCATGCGGCGCTGGCGCTGCCAGGTGGCGCCCTCGGTCACCAGCACCGACTGGCCCATCAGGTCCGCGAACACCTCCGGCCCGCGAGCCCAGCGCACCAGCGTGTCGGCATGCTCCACCATCAGCGTGCGCACCAGCTCGGGGTCGAACACGTCCACCGCGCGCTCGCCCATCACCTGCTGGCGCACCAGGTCGCCCAGCGGGCGTTGCGCGTCGATGACGGCGAGGTAGTCGCGCCGCATGGCCAGCAGCACGGGCAGGCCGCCCCAGCGGGTGGGGTGGCCGGGCAGGTCGTTCCAGGTGAGTGCAGTCATGGCGCCATCCTCCGTCCGGGTGGGCGGCCGGGTCTTGAACGAATGCGACACTGAAACCATGGATGACGCCGCCACCCGCCTCTGGCTGCCGCCGCTGGCCCTGGCTGGCTGCGTGCGCGGCGTGATGCTGCGCGACACGCGCGGCCGGGCGTTGGACGCCGCCGCGCGCGAAAACTTCTTCCCCGCCACGCCGCTGGTCAGCCTTTTCTGGTGGCTGGACGGCGGCAGCGACTGGCTGGCCACGCCCGGTTTCGCGCCGCCACCCACGCAGCCGGTGCAGGCCCCGGTGATGCTGGGCGGGCCGTTCACGCAGCCCTCGCACACGCGCAACCCCGGCGCGATGCGCGCCTTCAAGCTGCTGATGCTGCCGGACGCCTTCACCGCGCTGACCGGCGTGGCGCTGCCGGCGCACGTGAACCGCGTGGCCGATGCCCGCGACGTGCTGCCGCCGGACTGGTGCGACTGGGCCGCGCGCATGGGCGCCGCGCCCGACGATGCGGCCCGGCTGCTGCTGCTGCAGGACTTTCTCGTGCCGCGCTGGCAGGCGCTGGGCGCGCAGCAGCCCGGCCAGCGCTATGCCGCCTGGAGCGAGGCGCTGGCCGTGCGGGCCGCCACCAGCGCGGCCGGGCGCAGCCTGCGCCAGCTGGAGCGCCGCATCAAGGCATGGGCCGGCCTGCCGCTGCGCGAGCTGCGGGCCGTGTCGCGTGCCGAGGCGGCGTTCTACGCGGTGGCCGCTGCCGAGGGCCAGCCCGGCTTCAACTGGGCCGACATCGCCGCCGGCAGCGCTTACGCCGACCAGTCCCACCTGTGCCGCGAGACCCGCCGGCTCACCGGCTTCAGCCCCGAGGAGCTGCGCCGCCGTATCCACACGGAGGAGGCCTTCTGGGCCTATCGCCTGTGGCGTTGAGGGGAGGGACGTGGCGCCAGTGGGCGGCGGCATTGGGCATGCTGGTTGGCGCCAGCGCCGCAGTGGCCGCCACGCTGCCCTGCCCGCAGCCGCTGCGCGTGGGCTTCAACGACCGCGCCAGCCCGCCAGCGCTGCTGGGCCAGGGGCCCGGCTTTGCCGAGCCGCCAGGCTGGGAGGTTCAGGCCGTGCGCGACACGCTGGCGCGGCTGGGCTGCCAGGCGCAGCGCACGCAGCTGCAGCGGCTGCCGGGGCGACGCCTGAGCGCGGCCCTGGCGCAGGGGCGCCTGGACATCGCCTTGCTATACGCCGCGACCCCCGAGCGCCGCCAAGCCATGCGCTTCCCGACCGATGCGCGCGGCCAGATCGACCTGGCCTGGGCGCCCGCGTTCGGGCATCTGGTGCTGTTCAGCCGCGCCGGTCAGCCGCCGCCACCGCCCGGCTGGGACGGGCAGACGCTGGACGCCCGCTGGCGGGTCGGCGTCGTCACGGGCTCGGTGCAGGAGAGCTTGGCCAGCCAGCGCGGCTGGCGCGTGGAGCAGGTGGCGTCGCGGGATGCCGAGGTCGCCATGTTGTTGGCCGGGCGCTTCGACCTGCTGTTCACCGCGCTGGAGGTGCTTCCGGCCGAACGCCGCCAGGGCCTGGTGGCCTGGCAGCCGCCGGTGGCACGGCTGCCGTTCTTTGCGCCGGCCTCGCCGGCTTTCGCGAAAGCCCACCCGGCCTGGACGCGTGCGTTCTGGAACGAGTTCTGCCAGTCGGTGCGCCGGCTGCAGCCCGAGGTGCGCCCCACCGAGTGCGGCACCGTGCCTCCTGCCACGCTGCGCTGATGGCGACGCCACAATGGCGGCTTCGTTGACCGAACGGAGTTCTGAAATGTCCGATGCCATCGTCATCGTGTCCGCCGCCCGCACCCCCATCGGCGGCTTGTTGGGAGATTTCGCCGGCCTCGCCGGCTGGGAGTTGGGCGCCACCGCCATCCGCGCCGCCGTCGAGCGTGCCGGGTTGCCGGGTGACGCCGTCGATGAGGTGCTGATGGGCTGCTGCCTGATGGCCGGTCAGGGCCAGGCACCCGCGCGCCAGGCTGTGCGCAAGGCGGGCCTGCCGGACTCGGCCGGCGCCGTCACGCTGAGCAAGATGTGCGGCTCCGGCATGCGCACCGTGATGTTCGCCCACGACATGCTCGCGGCCGGCTCGGCCGACGTGATGGTGGCCGGCGGCATGGAGAGCATGACCAACGCGCCCCACCTGATGTCCGCGCGCAAGGGCATCAAGTACGGCGCCTCGGCCGTGTTCGACCACATGGCGCTGGACGGTCTGGAAGACGCCTACGAGCGCGGCAAGGCCATGGGCGTGTTCGCCGAGAGCTGCGTGGCCAAGTACGGCTTCAGCCGCGAGGCCATGGACCAGTACGCCATCACGTCCACGCAGCGCGCCAAGGCCGCCAACGAGAACGGCGCCTTCGACTGGGAGATGGCGCCCGTCACGCTGAGCTCACCCAAGGGCGACACCGTCGTCAAGTTCGACGAACAGCCCTTCAAGGCCAAGCTGGACAAGATCCCCTCGCTAAAGCCCGCCTTCAAGAAGGATGGCGCGATCACGGCGGCCACCTCGTCCAGCATCTCCGACGGCGCAGCCGCCCTGGTGCTGATGCGCGAGAGCACAGCCCAGGCCCGCGGCCTCAAGCCCATCGCCCGCATCGCCAGCCATGCCGTGCATGCGCAGGCGCCGGAATGGTTCAGCACCGCGCCGGCCGGCGCCATTCAGAAGGCGCTGGCCAAGGCCGGTTGGCAGGCTTCTGAGGTGGACCTGTGGGAGGTCAATGAAGCCTTCGCCGCCGTGACCATGGCCGCGATGGCCGAGTTCAAGCTGCCGCACGAGATCGTCAACGTGCACGGCGGTGCCGTCGCGCTGGGCCACCCCATCGGCGCCAGCGGCGCGCGCATCATCGTCACGCTGCTGGGCGCGCTGAAGCAGCGCGGCCTGAAGCGCGGCCTGGCCACGCTGTGCATTGGCGGTGGCGAGGCGACGGCGCTGGCCGTCGAGATGCTGTAACGCGGTGCGCCATCTCGTCCTGATCTTCCTGGCCGTGCTCGCGGCCTACGGCCTGTGGCAACTGGGCAGCCGCCGCAGCCTGCACCGCTGGGCGCGCCACGGCGTGCGCCTGGCGGCCGTGCTCGCGCTGCTGCTGGCCGCCCTCGTCCTGGCCTACCACTCCACTGCATTGAAACTGCTATGAACGCCAAACCCCTGCTGCTGACCCTCGCCGCGCTGCTGGCCGGCTGCACCCAGATCGACACCGGCAACGTGGGCGTCGAGCGCACGCTGGGCAAGGTCAGCACCGAGGCGCTGCCGCCCGGCATCTACTTCACGGTGTTCAAGACGGTGGACGAGTTCACCGCGAAGGAGATCGGCTTCCAGCTGGCCGACATGACGCCCAAGAGCCGCGACAACCTGACGATGAAGGACGTCGACATCGACATCTACTTCAAGGTCATGCCGGCGGCCGTACCGGGGCTGTTCACGAAGTACCAGGGCGACGTGATGCGCCATGCCGACATCGTGCGCGACGGCAGCAAGGACCTCGTCATCGCCTACAGCCGCGTGTCGCGCGAGGCCCGCGAGGCCATCTACAAGGCCGTGGCCGAGATGGACGCGACCACCATGCACACCAAGCGCGCCGAGCTGTCCGAGGCTGTGCGCGCCGGGCTGCAGAAGGAGCTGGACACCAACGACAAGGGCGCCTTCGTCGTGACGGCGGTGAACGTGCGCAACCTGCTGACCGACCCGGCCATCGAGGCCGCCATCCGCCAGCGCGCCGAGACCGACCAGGCCATCGAGCGCAAGCGCAAGGAGGTGGAGCTGGCCAAGGCCGAGGCCGAGCGCCTCATCGTCGAGGCCGAAGGTCAGGCCAAGGCCAACCAGATCATCAGCGCGTCGCTGACGCCGGCGCTCAAGGAGATCAAGCTGGCCGAGCTGCAGCGCGACGCCGCGCTGGCCATCGCCAACAAGGCCGGCAACACCGTGTTGCTGGGCGGCGGCGCGCAGCCACTGGTCAACGTCGGCAAGTAAGGAGCAGGCCATGCTGGGCACGCACGATCTTCCGCTGTTCGCCGCCACCGTGTTCGTGCTGAACGCGACGCCTGGCGTGGACATGGCCTACACGGTGGCCAGCACGCTGCGTGGTGGCTGGCGTCAGGGGCTGGCCGCGGCCGTGGGCATCATGGCCGGCTGCGTGCTGCACACGCTGGCCGCGGCCTTCGGGCTGGCGGCGCTGCTGGCGACGTCGGCCGAGGCCTTCCTGGTGCTCAAGCTCGCGGGGGCGGCCTACCTGCTCTACGTTGCCTGGGGCATGGCCCGCGCGGGCCTGCGCCCGGCCGCGGCGAGCGCCGAGGTCAGCGCGCCGCCGTCGCTGTGGCGCACGGTGCGCCAGGGCTTCTTCACAAACGCGCTCAACCCCAAGGTGGCGCTGTTCTTCCTGGCGCTGCTGCCACAGTTCATCGACGCGGCCGCACCGGACAAGACGGCGGCCTTCCTCTTCCTCGGCACCTGGTTCATCGCCCAGGGGCTGCTGTTCCTGGTGGCGCTGGTGGCGCTGGTCGTCCCGCTGCGCCGCAGCCGGCCGCGCCCCTGGGTGGGCCGCGCGCTGAACCTGGGCGGCGCCGGCCTCTTCACCGTGCTGGCGGCCAAGCTGGCCTTCACCAAACCATGAACGTCCTGATCATCGGCGCCTCGCGCGGCCTGGGCCTGGAGTTCGTGCGCCAGTACCGCGCGGCGGGCGCCCGCGTTACCGCCACCGTACGCGACGACGCCGGCCGTGCCCGCCTGTCGGCGCTGGGCGCCAAGCCGCTGACCCTGGACGTGGCCAGCGCGGCCAGCGTGTCGGGCCTGGCCTGGCAGATCGACGGCGAGGCCTTTGACGTGGTCATCATCAATGCCGGCGTGTTCGGCCCGCGCGCCGGTGCGTTGGAGGCGCCCACGCAGGACGACTTTGACACCGTCATGCGCACCAATGTACTGGGCCCCATGCGGCTGTTGCCGCAGGTGGCCGAGGCGCTGGCGCCGGGCGCGCGGCTGGCCATCGTGTCGTCGCGCATGGGCTCCATCGGCCTGCGCACGGGCACGCACGGCTGGCTCTACCGCGCCTCCAAGGCGGCCGTGAATTCGGTGATGAAGGACGCCGCGCTGGCGCTGGCCGGCCGGGTCACCGTCATCAGCTTCCACCCCGGCTGGGTGCGCACCGACATGGGCGGCGCCGAGGCCGACATCGACGCGCCCACCAGCATCGCCGGCATGCGCACGGTGCTGGCCAGCGTGAAACCGGCCGACACCGGCAGTTTCTTCAATTACGACGGTCAGCCGCTGGCCTGGTGAGGGCGCCGCCCGGCATGCGCTAAGGTCATGCCCTGACGACAACATGGCCGGGCGGGAGCCTGGCAAATCGGGAGATCCAGCATGAACGCGACCGTTGACTTGAGTGCCACGCCGGCCACCACCACGCTGGTGAGCGTGGGCGAGATCTGCGAGCGCATCGTCCGCTTCAGCCGCGAGGACATCGCCACCTTCGCCCGGCTGACGGGTGACACCAACCCGCTGCACCATGACGTGCAGGCCGCGCAGCGCGCACGCCACGGCGAGATCATCGCCAGCGGCCAGCAGACCACGGCCCAGCTGATCGGCCTGATCGCCAGCCATTTCTCGCGCAGCGACGACGGCCAGGCGCGCGAGCTGCTGTGCCTGAACTTCAACTTCTCGTTCAAGGCGCCGGTGTTCGCCGAGCAGGAGCTGATGCTGTACTGGCGCGTGGCCAATGTGGAATGGAACGCCACGCTGGGCGGCTGGCTGTTCCACGCCGATGGCCGCGCGACGGTGCGCAACGCCCACCCCTGCATCATCGGGCGCGGCACGCTGCTGGTGAAGGCCGGCGGCGCCTGAGCGGCGGCCGCACGGCGGCACGCGCTGCCGGCCGTGAAAATGAGGGCCCTCACCAACGGGTCACCTCATGCTTCTTACCGAAGACCACCTGGCCGTGCAGGACGCCATCCGCGTCTATGTGCAGGCCGAGATCGCGCCCCATGCTGCCGCGTGGGACAAGCAACGTCATTTCCCGGTCGAACAGTTGAAGGGCCTCGCGGCCCTGGGCTGCTACGGCGTGGCCGTGCCCACCGAGTGGGGCGGCGCCGGGCTGGACTACCTGGCCCTGGCCGTCATCCTCGAAGAGATCGCCGCCGGGGATGGCGGCACCAGCACGGTCGTCAGCGTCAACAACTGCCCGGTCTGCTCCATCCTGACGGCCTTTGGCAATGACGACCAGAAAACGCGCTTCCTGACGCCGCTGGCCAGCGGTGCCATGCTGGGCGCCTTCTGCCTGACCGAGCCGCATGTCGGCTCCGAGGCCGGCGGCCTGCGCACCACCGCCACGCGTGATGGCGACGACTACGTGCTCAACGGCGTCAAGCAGTTCATCACCAGCGGCCAGCATGGCGACGTGGCCATCGTGATGGCCGTCACCGACAAGGCCGCCGGCAAGAAGGGCATCAGCGCCTTTCTCGTGCCCACGGCCACGCCGGGCTACCAGGTGGCCCGCGTCGAGGAGAAGATGGGCCAGCACACCAGCGACACCGCGCAGATCGTGTTCGAGAACTGCCGCGTGCCCGCCGCCAACCGGCTGGGCGACGAGGGTCAGGGCCTGAAGATCGCGCTGTCGGGCTTGGAGGGCGGGCGCATCGGCATCGCATCGCAGGCGGTGGGCATGGCGCGCGCGGCCTTCGAGGCGGCGCTGCGCTACAGCCAGGACCGTGTCACCTTCGGCCAGCCCATCTTTCAGCACCAGGCGGTGCAGTTCAAGCTGGCCGACATGGCCACGCAGATCGAGGCCGCCCGCCAGCTGATCTGGCATGCCGCCAGCCTGAAGGACGCCGGCCAGCCCTGCCTGAAGGAAGCTGCCATGGCCAAGCTGTTCGCCAGCGAGATGGCCGAGCGCGTGTGCTCCGAGGCCATCCAGATCCACGGCGGCTACGGCTATCTCAGCGACTTCCCCGTCGAGCGCATCTATCGCGACGTGCGCGTGTGCCAGATCTACGAGGGCACGAGCGAGGTGCAGAAGATCCTGATCGGGCGGGCGCTGGCAGCGGGCTGAGGCGGCGGCCGTGGCCCTGTTCGCCCAGTGCAGCGGGCGCCAGGCTGGCGCCCTCAGGGCTTGACCGACCGACCCGCCAGGGCCTCTTCGAAGGTCGGCGGGACGACGTTCAGGCGCATGGATTTCACCGCGCTGTCGTAGGCGCTCCGGCACTTGGGTGACTGATCAAGCTTGCGCTTCTTGATCTCGTCCGCCAGCGCCCAGGTCCATTCGGTCTTGGACTTCAAGGTGTGCTTGGCCAGCTTCGAGCACAGCTCCCAGTCGTCGAACTTGGCGGCGCGCTCGTCGGTCTCGCCCAGGAAGACCGTGCAAGCAGAAAGTCCGGTGCCCAGCAGCAAGGCAGCCAAGACTCGCGTCGGGAAGAACGTCATGAACCCATCCTTGATCGAAAAGCGGGAGGGCATCGTCGCAGATGTTGGCCCGCTGGCGCGCGAGTCTTGCCGTTGGCGCTCATGGCTGTCGATTCATCGGAAGGCTTTCGGCGCGCGCCCTGTGCCGCCCTAGCATCCGCGCCGATTCGACTCTGGAGATGGCGAGATGAGTGACGATCTGTTGGTGGCCTGCGGCCTGCGCAAGGCCTACGGGAGCCGCGTGGCGGTGCAGGAGGTCAGCCTCGTGCTGCGCCCCGGCGAGGTGCTGGGCCTTCTGGGCCCGAACGGCGCCGGCAAGTCCACGACGGTGGGCATCATCAGCGGGTTGACGGTGCCCGACGCCGGCAGCGTGACGCTTTCCGGCGGCGTCACGCTGGCCAGCGACCCCATGGCCTACAAGCGCCGCATCGGCCTCGTGCCGCAGGACATCGCGCTGTACGAGGACCTGCCTGCGCGCATGAACGTCGAGCTGTTCGGTGCGCTGTACGGCCTGGCCCCCGACGTGCTGAAGCGCCGCGCCGCCGAGGTGCTGGCCATGGTGGGCCTGGCCGACCGCGCCCGCGACAAGCCGGCCACCTTCTCGGGCGGCATGAAGCGGCGGCTCAACATCGCCTGCGCGCTGGTGCACGACCCCGACATCCTGCTGCTGGACGAGCCCACCGCCGGCGTGGACCCGCACAGCCGTAACGCCATCTTCGACAACCTGGAAGCGCTCAAGCGCGCCGGCAAGGCCCTGGTCTACACCACGCACTACATGGAAGAGGCAGAGCGCCTGGCCGACCACCTCGTCATCGTGGACCACGGCCGCGTGGTGGCCAGCGGCACCCAGGCCCAGCTGTTCGCGCGGCTGCCGGCGGTGCAGCGGCTGCGCGTGGAGATCGACGGCGAGCCGGACGAGGTCGCCCTGCAGGGGCTGCCCGACGTGACGCGCAGCGGCCAGCGCCTGGAGATCGCGGTCGCGGACGTCGGTCATGACACGTCGGCGCTGCTGGCCGCGCTGGCGCAGCGCGGCGTGGCGGTGCGCGGCCTGGCCACGGCGCGCGCCACGCTGGAAGACGTGTTCCTGGCCCTGACGGGCCGCCAACTGCGCGACTGAACGGAGCCGCCATGCAAGCCCTTGTCGCCCTGGTGCGCGCAGAGATCCTGCTGCACTTCTCCAACCGCCGCGCCATGCTGCTCAGCATCGTGGCGCCCATCCTGATCGCCGCCTTCTTCGGCAGCCTGTTCGGCGGCGGCGCGCGCGGCGGCAGCCTCGCCGTGGCCGTGGTGGACCTGGACGGCAGCCCGCTGTCCCGGCGCGTGGTGGCCGCGCTGCAGGCCGAGCCCGCGCTCAAGACCGTGGTCACCGGCGAGGCCGAGGCGCTGGCCCAGGTGCGCGCCGGCAAGCTGCGCGTGGCGGCCGTGCTGCCCCGGGGCCTGGCGGCCCAGGCCGGCGGCGCGATGTTCGGCAGCACGGCCAAGCCCGAGGTCGTGTTGCACCACGACCCCTCGCAGGCCAGCGCGCTGGCGGTGGTGCGCGGGTTGCTGGCGCAGACTCTGATGCAGGAGGTCAGTCGCGCCACCTTCAGCCCCGAGGGTCTGGCCCGCCTGCAGCAGCAGGTGCGCGCCGACAGCCAAGTGCCAGAAGGGCAGCGCGGCGAGCTGCTGCAGATGTTCGCCGCCATCGACAAGGTGCAGCAACGCGAGGCCGCCACGTCGGGCGCGGGCGAGCCGCCGGCCGGCCTGGCCATGCCCTACGCCACCCGCGACGTGCAGGCCCTGCCGGATACCGGCGCCGCGCCTGCGGCCTACAACAGCTACGCGCATTCCTTTGCGGGCATGGGCGTGCAGTTCATCCTGATGGCCGGCATCGACATGGCCGTGGGCCTGCTGCTGATGCGCCGCCTGGGCCTGTGGCAGCGGCTGCGGGCGGCGCCGCTATCGCGCACGCAGCTGCTGGGCAGCCGCATCGTGGCCAGCACGCTGATCTCGCTGCTGGTGTTCGTCGTGATCTACGCGGTGGCCATCGCGGCCTTCGGCGTGCGGGTGCTGGGCAGCGTGGCGGGTCTGGCGCTGGTGCTGGCGTGCTTCTCGCTGATGACGGCCTGCTTCGGCCTGCTGGTGGCAGCGCTGGGCCGTACGCCCGAGGCGACGCGCGGCCTGGCCATCCTGGCCACGCTGCTGATGGTGATGGTGGGCGGCGCCTGGGTGCCGGCCTTCCTGTTTCCCGACTGGCTGCAGACGGCCTCGCTGGCCGTGCCCACGCGGTGGGCCGTGGACGCGCTGGACGCCATGACCTGGCGCGGCCAGCCCTTCGCCGAGGCGCTGCTGCCCAGTGCCGTGATGCTGGGCTTCAGCGCGGTGTTCGCGGCGGTGGCGGTGTGGCGGTTCCGCTGGGAGGGCTGAGGGGCGTGACTTTGTGCCGGCGGGCGGCGCCTGCCCCCGCATTCGCAGGCCCGCGAGCGTGGGGGGCGCTCGCTTGCCGGAGGGCCGCCGCCTCGACACTCGCGGCCTGCGATGCAGAGGGCGTCGCCTCAAGGAACAAGACATGAACAAGAATTTCCGCAACCGCCTGCTGTCGATCGCTGCCGCAGGCCTGCTCGCCGCCGCGGCAGGCTCGGCCTCTGCTGCCCCCGTGGTGCTGATCGACTGGAGCCCGGCCGCCACTGGTGGCACGACGAGCGGCAATAGTTGGACCAACGTCTACAGCAGCCAGCACTTTTATGAGCAGGTGCGTTTTTCGGCGAACACCTGGGTGTCCGGCATGGACATCTTCAACGGCGTGAGCTGGGGCGGCCTGGGCTCAGGCGTGATGGTCAGCATCCGTGCCGGCGGCACCGCAGTCCCGGGTGCAGAGCTGCTGGCCTACAGCACCACGGTGTCCGTCGACGACAGCAGCGGCACGGCGACCTCGGCTCAGCAGCGCCTGCATGCCGACTTCACCCCCTTTCTGATGCAGGGTGGCCAGGACTACTGGATCGGCATGTCGGGCGTCGGCGTCACGCTCACGCAGACCGGCCTGTCCGGTGTTGCGGGCGGTGACGGGCGCATGGCGCAGTTCAATGGTGCGAACTACAGCTTCAGTGCCGGCATCGGTGACATGGCTTTCCGCCTGTACGGCGAGGCGGCCGCTGCGACGGTGCCAGAGCCTGCCTCGCTGGCGCTGGTGAGCCTGGGCCTGGTGGGCGCCGTCGCAGCCCGTCGCCGGCGCGCAGCCTGATCGCATTTCCACAGCGTCGGGCGGCCCCGGCCTGTGGCAGCGCCCCCGACGAGCGATCGTGCGGGGGCGTTGGCGTTCTTGGGGTGGCTGAGGCTCAGACCCTGAACACCGCCACCGCGTCCACCATGCGCGCGGCCTGGTTGTTCAGCGTCGCAGCGGCGGCGGCGGCTTCCTCCACCAGGGCGGCGTTCTGCTGCAGGCCCTGGTCCATCTCGCCCACCGTGCCCGCCACGCTGCTCACGCCGGTGCTCTGCTGACGGCTGGCGGCGCTGATGTCCGCGACGATCTGGTTGACCCGGTCGACCGCCGACACGATGTCCTTCATCGTCGCGCCGGCTTCGCCGACCAGGGCATCGCCGCGCTCCACGCGCTCCACGCTGGTGGTGATGAGCCCCTTGATGTCCTTGGCGGCGTCGGCCGCCCGCTGGGCCAGCGTGCGCACCTCGCTGGCCACCACGGCGAAGCCGCGCCCATGCTCACCGGCGCGCGCCGCCTCCACGGCCGCGTTGAGGGCCAGGATGTTGGTCTGGAAGGCGATGCTGTCGATCAGCGAGGTGATGTCGGCGATGCGCCCGGAGGCCTCGCGGATGGCGCCCATGGTGTTCACGACCTGGCCCACCACCTCGCCACCGCGCTTGGCCACCAGCGACGCATTGCGCGCCAGCTGGCTGGCCTCACCGGCGTTGTCGGCCGTCTGCTGCAGGGTCTGGCCCAGGTGGTCCATCGTGGTGGCAGCCTGCTGCACGGCGGCGGCCTGGCGCTCGGTGCGTTCCGACAGGTCCTGGTTGCCCTGGGCGATCTGCTCGCTGGCGCTGGCCACGCTTTCGGCATTGCCGCGCACATGGCCGACGATCTCGATCAGTGCGACGCGCATGCCTTGCAGCGCCTGCAACAGTGGCG
Organism: Pelomonas margarita; assembly: GCF_043555875.1. Lineage (NCBI taxonomy): Bacteria > Pseudomonadati > Pseudomonadota > Betaproteobacteria > Burkholderiales > Sphaerotilaceae > Roseateles > Pelomonas margarita. Next base: position 85,264 of record NZ_JBIGHW010000013.1, read on the forward strand.
ACAGCTCGTCGCGGTGGTCGTCTGTCGTTGCGGTGGCCAGGTCGCCGTCGCGCACCCGCTCCGCCACCCGCCGGGCCAGCGCGACACGGCGGCGCAGCGAGCCGGCCAGTCGCCAGGCCGCCAGCACCAGGCCGGCCGCGATCGCCACCGCCAGCACCTCGATCAGGCGCAGCGTTGCCTGCACGTTGTCGACCAGGCCTTCGATGTCATGGTTCAGCGCGCCCTCCTGGTAGGCGCGGATGTCGGCCAGCACCTTCAGCAGTGCGTTGCGGGCGGGAATCGTCCGATCCACGAGAAAGGCGAAGGCCTCCTCCCGGTTGCCGGCCTGCACCAGCGCCAGGTTGGCCTCGCCCTGGCGCCAGAACTCCGCCATCACTGGCGGCAGCGCGGCGTAGCGCTGCTTGCCCGCGGGCGTGAACAGGCCTTGCTCGTACTGCTGCTGCTGGTCATTGAGCAGCTGGCGCAGCCGGCCGATGTCGGCCAGCGTGGCGGCCAGCTCGGCCGGGTCGCGCGCCAGCATGCCGTGTCGCAATTGCAGCGAGGTGCGCGTCACCGTCAGCTCCATGTCGCTGATCTGCCGGAGCTGCGGCACGCGGGCCGTCTCCGTGCGCCGGGCCGTGTCCATCACATGGCTCAGCTGCACATGTGCGGTCGCCGCCAGCGCCACCAGCGCCAGCGTCACCGCGCCGGCCAGCAGGTACAGCCGCTTGCCGAGGCTGAGGTTGCTCAATAGGTTCATGCTCCGCTCCAGATGCCGTTGTCCGCGTTCTCGATGCTCGACGCTCGACGCGACGCCGGCATTCTGGGCGCGCGCCTGCAAATTTGATAAAAATGATCAGTACAAACCATGGCATCCTGCGCACAAACCTGCCGCAGCGGCGTGGTCCGGAAGAAGGCGCGTCAGCCACGGCTCCCGGCGCGCTGCGTGGCAGGCCGCGCCCGCCCGGGGGCGTCGACCCCCGACGGTAAACTGCCTCGATGCCTTTTCTGCTTGCCCTCGACAGCTCGACCGACACGATGGCCCTGGCCCTCGTGACGCCCGGGCAGGACAGGGTGGTCGAGGCGGCGGGCGGTGCCCAGGCCTCGGCGCAGCTGCTGCCGCAGGCCCGGGCGCTGCTGGCTGCCGAGGGCGTCGCCATGGCGCAGCTGCAGGCCATCGCCTTCGGGCAGGGGCCGGGCGCGTTCACCGGCCTGCGCACGGCCTGCGCCGTGGCCCAGGGCCTGGCCTTTGGGCTGAACCTGCCCGTGCTGGCCATCGACAGCCTGATGCTGGTGGCCGAGGACGCCCGGGCCCAGGGCGCCGGTGACGACATCTGGGTGGCCATGGATGCCCGCATCGGCGAGATCTACGCCGCCCGCTACTGCTGGGCGCATGACGCCTGGCAGGTGCTGGAGGCGCCGGCGCTGTACGCGCCCGAGGCGCTGGCCGTGCACTGGGGCCGCCCCGCGGCGGTGGCGGGCACGGCGCTCACCGTCTACGCCGCCGCGCTGGGCGCGCTGGACAACGCCTGGCCGCAGGCGCGCTCCCGCGCTGCCGCGCTGGCTGTGCTGGCCCGGGCCGCCTGGCAGCGCGGCGAGGGCCGCGACGCGGCCGAGGCGCTGCCGGTCTATGTGCGCGACAAGGTGGCGCTGACGACGGCCGAGCGCGAGCAGAAGGCGACGCCGTGAGCGCCGTGCCGGACCGCACCCCGCCGCCTTGGGAAGCCAGCCTCCTGCGCGTGCCGGACCTGACCGAGCTCATGGCCATCGAGCGCCAGGCCTACCCGGTGCCGTGGACGCATGGCAACTTCGTCGACTCGTTGGCCGCCGGCTACCCGGCCGAGGTGCTGCGCACGCAAGCTCACACAGGGCCCCGGGGGCACCGGGATCTGCTGGGCTACTGGGTGGCCATGCCGGGTGTGGACGAGATGCACCTGCTCAACATCACCGTGGCGCCCGGCTGGCAGGGGCGCGGCCTGGCCGTCGCGATGCTGGACCGGCTGGTGGCTGTCTGCCGCGAGCGTCAGCTCACGCAGCTGTGGCTGGAAGTGCGCGTCAGCAACCAGCGCGCGCGCGACGTCTACCAACGCTACGGCTTCGTCGAGGTCGGCCTGCGCCGCGCCTACTACCCGGTGCCGCAAGGCCCGCGCGAGGACGCCGTGCTGATGAGCCTGGCGGTGCCCGCATGAGTTGGGACAGCCGCCAGCGGGCCATGCTGGCCGAGATGGGCTTGCGCCTTCCGGCGTCGGCGGCGGAGGTTCTGGCTGAGCCCGCACCCGCGCCCGAACCCGTGGCGGCCGCGCCGGTCGTGGCGCCGCCGTCCTCGCTGGCGCCTGTGCCCGTGCGGCCGCCGGCGGCCCCGGTGCCCGGACCTGCCGCCGTGACGGCCCCGCAGTCCGCCGTGCGCGTCGCCCTGGCCGGCCTGGACCTGGACGCCCTGCGCGCCGCCGTGCTGGACGGCCGCGCCTGCGGCGCCTGCGAGCACCGCAGCCACCTGTTCGGCCGCGGGGCGCTGCCGCGCGCGGACTGGCTGGTGGTGACCGATGCGCCGACTGAGGCCGACGAGGCGGCCGGCCAACTGTTCGTGGCCGAGCCCGGCCGGCTGCTGGATCGCATGCTGCTGGCCGCCGGCCAGCGCCTTGCGGGCGACGCGCCCAGCGCCTTCGTCGCGCCGCTGGTGCCCGGCCGGGCGCCGCGCGGGCGGCCGCCGCAGCCGCATGAGCTCGACGCCGGTGAGGCGCAGCTGGCGCGTCTGGCCGAGCTGCTGCAGCCGCGTCTGGTGCTGGCCATCGGCCCGCTGGCCGCGCGCCGGCTCACCGGCTTGCCCGACCCGCTGGGCCGCCTGCGCGGCCGCGTGCATGCGTGGCGCGGCCTGCCGCTGGTGGTGACCTACGCGCCGTCCTACCTGTTGCGTTCGCCCGCCGACAAGTCCGGGGCCTGGGACGACCTGCGCCTGGCCCTGGCCAGCCGGCCCGCATGAGCGTGGACGTCGCCGCCACTCTGGCCGAGCAGGCGGCGCGCTTTCGCATGCTGGCCGACTACCTGCCAGCCTGGATCGCGCTGTACGAGGCGCGCACGCAGACCTGTTTGTTCGCCAACCGCGGCTATGCCGAGGCCTTCGGGCTGACGGAGCAGAGCATCGTCGGCCTGAGCTTCGCGCAGATCATCGGCGCGGAGGCGGCGGCGCTGATCCAGCCGGCGGTGGACCGCGTCATCGCCGAGCGCGTGGCCGTCAGCTACGAGCGCGAGCTGCCCGAGGCCGACGGCACGCCGCGCTGGATCGAGGTGAACCTGATCCCGCAGCTGGGCGCCGACGGCGAGGCCGTGGCCAGCTGCGTGCTCATCAACGACATCACCAAGCACCGCCTGGCCGAGCGCGAGGCACGCGAGTCGCAGGTGCGGCTGGACAAGTTCATGCGCGCCACTGTGGAGGGCATCCTGTTCCACAAGGATGGCATCACCACCGACGTGAACCCGCCCTGCTGCGAGCTGGTGGGCTACACGCTGCGCGAGATGGTCGGGCGGCACGTGATGTCCTTCATCGCGCCGGACGAGGTGCCCAAGGTGATGGAGGTCATGCGCCTGGGTCGCGAGCTGCGCTACGAGACCGCCGTGCTGCACAAGGACGGCACGCGCATCCCGGTGGAGTTCATCGTGCGCACGCTGGAGCAGGGCGGCGAGAAGCTGCGCATGACCATCGTGCGCGACATCCGCGATCGCCTGGACAGCGAGGCCCGCATCCAGCACCTGGCCCACCACGACGCGCTGACCGGCCTGCTCAACCGTGCCGCCTTCATGGACCGCATGGCCAGCCTGCTCAAGCGCGCCGAGCGCCGCAGCGAGATGCTGGCGCTGCTGTTCATCGACCTGGACAACTTCAAGCGCGTCAACGACTCGCTGGGCCACCTGGAAGGCGACAAGGTGCTGACCACCGTGTCCGAGCGCCTGGTGGGCGCGCTGCGCGGCAGCGACCTGGTGGGGCGCTTCGGCGGCGACGAGTTCGTCGTGCTGCTGACCGACCTGAACAGCCGTGCCGACGTCATCGTTGTGCTGGAGGCCCTGCTGTCGGTCGTCGAGGTGCCGGTGAAGGCCGACGGCCGCGCGCTGTCGGTCACGCCGTCCATCGGCGTGGCGCTGTTCCCGGACGACGGCCAGCATGCCGACGAGCTCATCCAGCATGCCGACACCGCCATGTACCGCGCCAAGGCGCGCGGCCGCGCGACCTACCAGTTCTTCGAGCCCTCGCTGGCCGAGACGGCCTATGCCGATCTCGTGCTGGAGGCCGAGCTGGCGCAGGCGCTGACGCGTAACGAGTTCGAGCTGTTCTTCCAGCCGCAGGTGGACATCGCCACCGGTCAGCTCTCGGGCGCCGAGGCGCTGCTGCGCTGGCGCCACCCGCGCCGCGGCCTGCTGGCGCCGGACGCCTTCATCTTCGTCGCCGAGCGCCACCGCTTGATGCTCGCGCTGGGCGAATGGGTGCTTCGCGAGGCCGCCGCCACCGCGCGGCGCTGGCGTGAGCAGGGCCTCACGCCGGGGCCCGCGCCGGTGCGCATCGCCGTCAACCTGTCGCGCATGCAGTTCAACCTGGACGGCTTTGCCGACACCGTGGCCCGCGTGCTGGGCGATGCCGGCGCGCGCGGCCAGTGGCTGGAGCTGGAGCTGACCGAGCGCATGCTGATCGACGACATCCAGCACGCGCCCACCACGCTGGCCCAGCTGCGCGCGCTGGGGCTGACGGTGTCGGTGGACGACTTCGGCACCGGCTACACCTCGCTGGCCCACCTGACCGAGCTGCCGCTGGACAAGCTCAAGATCGACCAGAGCTTCGTCTCGCGCCTGCCCGACGACGTCGGCGCGCAGGCCATCACGCGTGCCATCGTGCAGATGGCCGTGGGCCTGGGCCTGACGGTCACGGCCGAGGGCGTGCGCACGGCGGCCCAGTGGCAGCTGCTGGCCGGCTGGGGCTGCCAGCAGATCCAGGGCGAGCTGGTGGGCCTGCCGATGCCGGCGGCCGAGTTCGACGCCTGGGTGCGGGCAAGATGATGGCGCCCCTCGTCCAAGGCGTGCCTTGGCCGGTCCCCCAGGGGAACGGCGATGCTTGCCGGCTCGACCGGCAAGCACATCGCCCAACGCGGGCCGGCTTGGGAACGGCCCGGCGCTCGGCCCGCAATTTCGTGCAGGACAACCATTGAGATGACGCTGGCGGACCGTATCCACGCCGAGATCGCCAGCGCCGGCGGCTGGCTGCCCTTCGACCGCTTCATGGCCATGGCTTTGTACGAGCCCGGCCTGGGCTACTACACCGGCGGGCGGCGCAAGTTCGGCCAGATGCCCAGCGAGGGCTCGGACTTCGTTACCGCGCCCGAGATGTCGCCGCTGTTCGGCCGCGCGCTGGCGCGCCAGGTCGCGCAGGCGCTGGCGCACAGCGGTTGCACCGAGGTTGTCGAGTTCGGCGCCGGCTCCGGCGCGCTGGCGGCGCAGCTGATCGCCGAACTGGACGCCCTGGGCGCCGGGCTGGCGCGCTACCGCATCGTGGAGCTGTCGGCCGAGCTGCGCGAGCGTCAGCGCGAGCGGCTGGCGCCCTGGGCCGGCCGCGTCGAGTGGCTGGACGCGCTGCCCGACGCGCTGGAGGCCGTCGTCGTCGGCAACGAGGTGCTTGACGCCATGCCCGTGCAGCTCATTGCCTTCGACGGCCAGGTGTGGCGCGAGCGCGGCGTGGTGTCGGCCGGCGCGGGCTTCGCGTTCGAGGACCGCGACAGCATGCTGCGCCCGCCGCTGCAGGAATCGGGGCACGGGGGCTTCGTGCCCGGCACCGTCACCGAGATCCACCCTCAGGCCGAGGCCTTCACCCGCACGCTGGCCGGCCGGCTGCGGCGCGGCGCTGCCTTTTTCATCGACTACGGCTTCCCCGAGGCCGAGTACTACCACCCGCAGCGCCGTGGTGGCACGCTGATGTGCCACCAGGCCCACCTCGCGGATGCCGACCCGCTGGTGGCCGTGGGCGACAAGGACATCACGGCCCACGTCAACTTCACCGGCATCGCGCTGGCCGGGCAGGACGCCGGCCTCGTCGTGCTGGGCTACACCAGCCAGGCCAACTTCCTGCTGAACTGCGGTATCGCCGAGCTGCTGGCCGGCGCGTCGCTGGGCGAGCGCGCGATGGCGCACCGGCTGCTGGCCGAGCACGAGATGGGCGAGCTGTTCAAGGTGGTCGGCTTCGCGCCGCTGCAGGCGCCGTTCGACGCGCAGGGCTTCGAGCGCGGCGACCGGTCGCACAAGCTGTAGGCGGCGGCGCGATGAAGGCCTGGCTGCTGTTGTTGCTGATGGCGCCAGCGCTGGCGCAGGACCTGCATCCCGGCCGCCAGTTGGCCGCCACCTGCGCCAACTGCCACGGCACCCAGGGCCGCGCGCGTGGCACGGCCATGCCGCTGCTGGCCGGCATGCCGGCCGACGCGATGCTGGCCCGGCTGCTGGACTACCGCAGCGGCCGCCTGCCCGGCACCGTGATGCCGCAGATCGCGCGCGGCTACACCGAGGCCCAGCTGCGCGAGGTGGCGGCCTACTTCGCCGCGCAGGCCCGGCCGTGATCGCACGCCGCCAGCTCCTCGGAGCGGCCGGTCTGGCGCTGGCGGGCTGCAGCACGCCACCGGCGGCGCGCCTGGGCCGCGTGGTGGTGGTGGGCGGCGGCTTTGGCGGCGCCACGGCGGCGCGCTATCTCAAGCTGTGGGGCGGCGCGAGCGTGGACGTGACGCTGGTGGAGCGTCGTGCCCGCTTCGCGTCCTGCCCGATGTCCAACCTCGTCATCGCCGGCGCGCTGGCGCCCGAGGCGCTGGAACATGGCTACGACGGGCTGCGGGCCCAGGGCGTGCGCTGCGTGCAGGGCGAGGTGGTGGCGCTGGACCCGGCGGCCCGCCAGGTGCGCCTGGCCAGCGGCGAGCGGCTGGCCTGGGAGCGGCTCATCGTCGCGCCAGGTGTGGATTTCGTGACCGACGACGTGCCCGGCCTGGCCCAGGCGCTGGACAGCGGCCGCGCCGTGCACGCCTGGCAGGCCGGGCCGCAGACGCTGGCGCTGCGCCGCCAGCTGCAGGACCTGCCCGACGGCGGCGTCGTGCTGATGAGCATCCCCAAGGCGCCGTACCGCTGCCCGCCCGGGCCGTACGAGCGCGCCTGCCTGATCGCTTCGCTCCTGCGCCGCGCCAAGCCGCGCGCCAAGCTGCTGGTGCTGGACGCCAACCCCGAGGTGCAGAGCAAGAAGGCGCTGTTCGAGCGCGCGTTCGCTCAAGCTCACGCCGGTGTGCTGGAGTACCGGCCCAATGCCGAGCTGAAGGAGGTGACGGCCGGCGGCGTCGCGCGCTTCGAGTTCGAGGATGTGAAGGCCGATGTGCTGAACCTCATCCCGTCGCAGCGCGCGGGCGATCTGGCCCGGGACTTCGCCAACGTGAACCGCCGCTGGGTGGGCGTGGACTGGCTGACGATGCAGGCGCAGGTGGCGCCGGGCGTGCACGTGGTGGGCGACGCGCTGATGTCCGCGCCCGGCATGCCCAAGTCGGGCCATCTCGCCAACCAGCAGGCCAAGGTGGCCGCGGCGGCCGTGCTGGCGCTGCTGAAGGGCGAGGCGGTGAACCCGGCGCCCGTGGTGATGAACACCTGCTACAGCTTCACGACGCCGACCGAGGCCATGCACGTGGCGTCCGTGCACCAGTACGACGCCGCCGAGAATACGATGAAGCCGGTGCCCGGCGCGGGCGGCGTGTCGGCTGCGGCCAGCGCTCAGGAGGCCGCGTTCGCGCTGGGTTGGGCCGAGAACATCTGGGCCGACACGCTGGCGCTGTAGCGGCAACAGACCCTATTACCAGGCGCCCGTGTTGGGCATCGACGCCCACGGCTCGGCCGGTGCCAGCGCGGGGCCGCGCTGCAGCAGCTCGATGGAGATGCCGTCGGGCGAGCGCACGAAGGCCATGCGACCGTCGCGCGGTGGGCGGTTGATGAGCACGCCGTGGTCGACGAACTTCTGGCAGGCGGCGTAGATGTCGTCCACTGCGTAGGCCAGGTGGCCGAAGTTGCGGCCGCCGGTGTAGACCTCGGCCTTGCCGTCGGCGTCGGGCCAGTTGTAGGTCAGCTCGACCTGGGCGTCCTCGTCGCCCGGCGCGGCCAGGTAGACCAGCGTGAAGCGGCCGGCCTCGTGCTCGGAGCGCTTGACTTCGACGAGGCCCAGCGCGTCGCGGTAGAACTTCGTCGACGCGTCCAGGTCATGGACGCGGACCATGGTGTGCAGGTATTTCATGCGCAGGATTGTCCCGCTACAGCGTGTCCCGCATGCGCCAGGGGTTGCTGGCGGCCGTGTCCGGCGGGCGCTGCCTGAGCCGGTGCACCCACGCCGGGCAGCGGCCGTCGCCCTGGCCCGTGAAACCGCCTGACGGCGCGCACAGGTAGCGGCCGTCGGCGTCGTAGGCCTTGTTGAACTGGTCGCAGCACAGGGCCGTGTGCAGGTAGACGATCTGGCCGTCCGGCCCCACGTGCGCCGTCATGCGGGCCAGCGCTTTCGCGTCGACCCGCTCCGCAGCGAGCAGGTTCTCGTGCACGACGAACTCGGGATCGGGTGCGGCGGGCTTGTCGACGCTGCTGCAGGCGCTGACGAGCAGTGCGGCCGCGAGGGCAGCCATCCGCAGCAAGTTGGCGTTAGACGGGTGGTGAGGCATGGCCGCGCAGTATGCCGGCGCCTCAATAGTCCAGCCACTCCATCGGCGCCACCAGCGCGGCGCCGCAGATGCGTTCCAGCGTGCCGGTCAGCAGGTCGATGTTGTTGTCGAAGCTGCCGTGGCTGGCGGCGATTTGGTCGCCAGTCTTGGTCGTGCGCACCTTGGGCGTCGTCACGCGGTTCAGCAGCGCGCCGGCCGGCCACAGCTTGAGCCAGGCGGTGATGTCGGCCCGCGCGCCGTCGGCCCACTGGTCCAGCGGCCAGTCGGCCTGCGGCTTGAGCAGCGCCCGCTCCATGCCCAGCAGCGGCTGCTTGCGCACATCGTCAAGCGCGCGCGACACGAGGTAGAGCAGGCTCTTGCCGTAGATGTCGCGCTCGGCGCTGGGCAGGCCGTCGGCGCGCTCGTTGGCGTCGGTCAGCACGTGCAGGCGCAGCGTGGTCAGCGACAGCACGCCGGCCTGCTGGGCCGCGCCGTAGTGCTGCACGGCGAAGCCGCTGGAGCAGGCGGCGGCATACAGCTCGCAGCTGGCCACGGGTAGTGGCGTGGTGTCCGCCAGCCGGCCCAGCAGGTGGCCCAGCAGGATGGAGCCGGCCGAGTGGCCGACGAGGTGCAGCTCTAGCGTCTGGCCCTGGCGGGTCAACGCATCGCGCAGTTCGCGCAGCATGTCAGCGGCGAGGTCCAGCACATGGTCGTCGGTGGCGCCGCCGGCGGCGTTTTCGCGCATCTCGCTCCAGATGCCGCGCGCGAACTGCCGGCCCACGGCCTCGATGGCGCGGTCCTTGGCCTCGGAGGCCGCTTCGCGCAGCTTGTCCAGCCAGCCCTCGCTGCGGTCTCCGCTGTCGACGATGCGGTGTTTGAGGTCTTCGAGCATGGACTTCAGCGTCTCGCCCGGGCCGGTCTTCCAGGTGAAGAACAGCGGGTAGATGCCATTGGCCAGGAAGTAGGGCGCCAGCACGCGGATGCGCTGGATGGAGGCGCCCTCGGCGTTCAGCCCGCCATGCGCGTAGAGCGCGACTTTGACGGTCTTGGCCTTGGCTGCACGCGCCCAGGCGGCGGGGCGCGTGACGACGATCTCGCGGGCCAGGCCGGCGCGGTCGCTGCGTTCGCGCGTGAAGTCGGTGGCCATCAGCTGGCCGTTGTTGCCCGAGACGAGGGTGTGCGTGTAGGCCTGGTCGGTGCGCAGCGGCTGGTAGGGCTTGTGGTCGAAGGCGTGGTCGAAGGGCCAGGGGTCGTCGCGTGGGTTGTCTGGCTGGCGCAGCGTGGGGGCCACGTCGGCCAGCCCGCGGCCGGCCATGACGCGAAAGCCGCTGGCCGCCGGGGCCGACTTGCGGCCGCCCCGGGCCGGCGCCTGGCGCGCCTTCACGTCGGACAGGTCCTGCGGCACGCCCAGTGCCACGGCCCAGGCGTCCGTGCCGTTGGTGACCCAGTCCTCGTACGGCAGGACGGCAAAGCCGCTGGCACCCCAGCCCGTGCCCCAACTGTTCTGCACGACGAAGCCGCGCTCGTTGTAGCCCACCAGCGCGAAGGCGTGGCCGCCGGTCTTCTGCGTCATGGGCGCGATGCGCGGCAGCTTGTCGTGGCTGGCGGGCAGGGTGGCGGCGTCCATGGCCCAGCCGTCATGCACCTCGGCCGACACGTAGACGGCGCCGATCTCGTAGATGGCCGCCTGCATGTCGACCACGCTCTTCTTCTCGACGCGGTAGTACACGCCCAGCGGCCGGCGCGTGGCGTCCTCGTCCCAGCCGGTCAGGGGGCGCTTGAACACGCCGCCGCCCTTGGCGTCCAGCGGGTAGGGCCACAGCGCCGCGCTGCACACGCCGTGCTTGTGCCAGCCCTTGAGGGCTCCCCGGCAGGAAGAACCTTCGTAGTCCTGGCCCGGCCACTCGTCGTAGAGCTTGGCCAGCTCGTAGAACATGCGCGCGCTGACGGGCTCGGGCAGCGGGCTGCGCGACGCGCCGAGGTGGCGCAGCCAGTACAGGTAGTTGGTGACGCAGGCCAGGCCGAAGCCGGTGCAGGCGCCCTCGTTGCCCTGGTTCAGGATGCGGCCCGACTTCACATAGGCAGGCAGCTGCTGCTTCAGGTCGGCATCCAGCGGCCAGCGCGCCGGCAGCGAGCGCAGCGGCGCGCGGTACATGAGGTCACGCAGGTCCAGGCGGTCGGGGCGGGCGTCCAGCCGGGGAGCGGGGGCGGCCTGGCGGGCGGTAACGGGCTTCTTGGACGGGGTGGCCATGGATGTCTCCGAAGTGGCTGCGCATGATGGCCTCCGGGCTGCGGATACGACATCCCCAGCCACGCGCCCGTCCCCAGGTTGAAGGAAGGGTCAGCGCCCCAGGGGCGCGATGCCCAGCCAGGCCGCGTGCAGCCAGAAGGCGAAGGCTGCCCACAGGCCGACGCCCACGACGACGGCCATTGCGGTGCCCGCCAGCGTCGGTGCAGCGTGGGCCGGCGCCGGACGGCGGCGTGCCGCGCGGAACACGAGGATGGACCACACCAGGAAGCTGCCGAACAGCATCAGGTCAGTCGCCGTGTTGTTGGCGATCAGGTGGGCGAAGGCCCAGACTTTGACCGACAGCGTCAGCGGGTGCTGCAGGCGCGCCTTGATGTGGTTGCGCGGCACATGCGCCGCCGCGAGCAGCACCAGCGCCACCAGCATCAGCGCCGCCGCCGCGTGGTTCATGCCGCGTAGGGCTGGCCACAGCACGGCCGGCTGCTGGCGCGCCAGCGAGTAGCCCCACACGATCAGGACCAGGCCGATCAGCGAGACCACGGTGTAGAAGGCCTTCCAGCCCATCGGGCCGAGCGTGGCGATGCGGCCCTGGCGCCAGCGCGGCGCGAGGGCCTGGGTCAGGTGGATGCCGAGGAAGAGGGCGAGGCCGAGAGAGAGCCAGGTCATCAGGGTCTTTCGTGAGGGTCAGGTCTGTCGGTCGACGCGCAGCGCTAGCACGACCGAGCTGTTGGTGCGCAGCACGCCGTCGATGTCGCCGATCTCGTCGAGCAGCGCGTCGAGCCGGGCTGTAGTGTCGGCGCGCAGCAGCGCCATGTAGTCGAACTCACCACTGACGCTGGCGAGCTGGCGCAGTTCCGGCAGCTCTGTTAGCCGTTTCACCACCTCGCGTCCGGCCTTGGGGCTGACGGTGATGCCGACAAAAGCCTGCACGCTGCGGCCCGCCTCGTCGCCCCCCAGCCGTGCTGTGTAGCCCACGATGCGGCCGCTGGCCTCCAGCCGCGCCAGCCGCGCGACGACGGTGGTGCGCGCCACGCCCAGCTTGCGCGCCAGCGTGGCCGTGCTGTCGCGTGCGCTGGCCTGCAGCAGCAGGATCAGCCGGCGATCCAGGTCGTCGGTCGAGGAGTGCGGATTTACCCGTGATTCATTCATAACGGCGAATTATCGCGACGATCCGGCGAGTGATAAATCGCTTTCGTCGGAACATCACTTTCTTTCGTCATCGCCTCTGCCTAGAGTGCGGCCCAACGCAAACACAGCCTGGAGCCCCTCATGAAGATCGCCCTGCTCGGCGCCGGCCACATCGGCCAAACCATCGCCCGCCTGCTGCACGCCACCGGCGACTACGAGGTCACCGTGCTCGACAAGAACGGCGGCTACCTGAAGGTGCTGGCCGCCGAAGGCATTGCCACGGCCGAGGTCGACAGCGACAACCGTGGCGCGCTGGCCGCCCAGCTGCGCGGCAAGGACGCCGTCGTCAACGCGCTGCCCTACCACCTGGCCATCACCGCTGCCGAGCTGGCGCTGGAATGCGGCTGCCACTACTTCGACCTGACCGAAGACGTGGCTGCCACCCAGGCCATCAAGAAGATGTCCGTGGGCGCCAAGACCGCCTTCATGCCGCAGTGCGGGCTGGCACCGGGCTTCATCGGCATCGTGGCCCACCACCTGGCCAGCGGCTTCGACTCGGTGCGCGACGTGCAGATGCGCGTCGGCGCGTTGCCGGCCTTCCCGACCAATGCGCTGAAGTACAACCTGACGTGGTCCGTCGACGGGCTCATCAACGAGTACTGCCACCCCTGCGAAGCCATCCACGAAGGCGACACCATCGCCGCGCTGCCGCTGGAGGGCCTGGAGCACTTCAGCCTGGACGGCACCGAGTACGAGGCCTTCAACACCTCCGGCGGCCTTGGCACGCTGTGCGAGACCTGGGCGGGCAAGGTGCGCAACCTCGACTACAAGACCGTGCGTTATCCCGGTCACCGCGACCTGATGCAGTTCCTGCTTGGCGACCTGGGCCTGAAGAGCGACCAGGGCAACCTGAAGGACATCATGCGCAAGAGCATGCCGGCGACGATGCAGGACGTGGTGCTCGTCTTCGTCACCGTGTCGGGCATGAAGAACGGCGTGCTGCTGCAGGAGGTGTTCGCGCGCAAGATCTTCGCCACGCGTGACGGCGCGCAACCGTTGTCGGCCATCCAGATCACGACGGCCGCCGGCATCTGCGCCGCGGTGGACCTGTTCCGAGAAGGCAAGCTGCCGCAGAGCGGCTTCGTGCGCCAGGAGCAGGTGGCGCTGCCGGACTTCCTGGCCAACCGCTTCGGCTCGGCGTATCAGCAGTCGCGTCAGGTCGAATCGATCTCGTGAGGACAATGTTCGCCATGAAGCAAGCAACCCTTTCTGTTCTCGACGCCCTGGGCGTCCACATGCCGGCGTCCGGCGACCTGACCGTGCGCTCGCCCATCGACGGCAGCGTGCTCGCTCAACTGCCCACCGCCACCGCGGCCGACATGCAGGCCGCCGTCGGCCGCGCTCACGAAGCGTTCAAGGCCTGGCGCGTCGTGCCCGCGCCGAAACGCGGCGAACTCGTGCGCCTGTTCGGCGAGGAGCTGCGCGCGCACAAGGCGCAACTGGCGCAGCTCGTCTCCATCGAAGCCGGCAAGGTGACGAGTGAAGGCCTGGGCGAAGTCCAGGAAATGATCGACATCTGCGAGTTCGCTGTCGGCCTGTCGCGCCAGCTGCACGGCTTGACCATCGCCAGCGAGCGCCCGGGCCACCGCATGATGGAGCAGTGGCTGCCGCTGGGCGTCGTCGGCATCATCTCGGCGTTCAACTTCCCCGTGGCCGTGTGGGCCTGGAACTCGGCACTGGCGCTGGTGGCGGGTGACGCCTGCGTATGGAAGCCCAGCGAGAAGACGCCGTTGACCGCGCTGGCCACGCAGGCGCTGTTCGAGCGCGCCGTGAAGGCCTATCGTGCCGCCGGCCACGCCGCGCCGGATGGCCTGTCCGAGCTGGTCATCGGCCGCGCCGATGCCGGTGAGGCGATGGTCGACGATGCCCGTGTGGCACTCGTCAGCGCCACCGGCTCCACCCGCATGGGCCGCGCCGTCGGCCCGCGCGTGGCAGCGCGCTTCGGCCGCTGCCTGCTGGAGCTGGGCGGCAACAACGCCATCATCGTGACGCCCAGCGCCGACCTCGAACTGGCCGTGCGCGGCATCCTGTTCGGCGCCTACGGCACGGCCGGCCAGCGCTGCACGACGACGCGCCGCGTCATCGCGCACGAGAGCATCCACGACGCGCTCGTCGAGCGCCTGGACCGCGCCCGCGCGCAGCTGCCCATCGGCTCGCCGGTGGAGGTGGGCACGCTGATCGGCCCGCTGATCGACGTGCAGGCGTTCGACGCGATGCAGGCCGCGCTGAAGGCTGCCCGCGAGCAGGGCGGCCAGGTCTCTGGCGGCGAGCGCGCGCTGAGCGACCGCTTCCCTGACGCGTACTACGCCCAGCCGGCGCTCGTGCGCATGCCGTCGCAGACCGAGGTCGTCTGCCACGAGACCTTCGCGCCCATCCTCTACACGCTGAAGTACTCGACGCTGGAAGAGGCCATCGCGCTGCAGAACGGCGTGCCGCAAGGCCTGTCGTCGGCCATCTTCACGACGGACCTCCGCGAGGCCGAGGCCTTCATGAACGCCGCGGGCAGCGACTGCGGCATCGCCAACGTCAACATCGGCACGTCCGGTGCGGAGATCGGCGGCGCGTTCGGCGGCGAGAAGGAAACCGGCGGCGGCCGCGAGAGCGGATCGGACGCGTGGAAGGCCTACATGCGCCGCACGACCAACACAGTCAACTACTCCAGCGAGCTGCCGTTGGCGCAGGGTGTGAAGTTCGACATTTGACGAACTCGCTTGCAGGCCTGAAAAATCAGGCTATACTGCGAGGCTCCTGAAAGCCCAGGTGGCGGAATTGGTAGACGCACTAGTTTCAGGTACTAGCGGGTAACTCCGTGGAGGTTCGAGTCCTCTCCTGGGCACCAAACGAAAAAGGCCAGCACAAAAGTGCTGGCCTTTGCCGTTTCTGGGGCTCACTCAGCGCATGCTGGAAAACCAGCGCGCCTCGAACTCGGCCGCGCTGACCCCCTTCCCAAACCACCATCCCTGCCCCCAGTCGCAGCCCATCTGCCGCAGGGCCAGCATCTGCGCCTCGGTCTCAACGCCTTCAGCGATGACTTCCAGGCCCAGCTCGTGCGCCATCGTCACGATGGCTCGGCACAGCGCTAGCGCCTTGTCCCCCTGCGCCAGGCCGGCGACGAAGCTGCGGTCGATCTTCACCGTGTCGATGTCGTGGTGCTGCAGGTAGCTCAGCGACGAATAGCCCGTGCCGAAGTCGTCCAGCGATATGGTCAGCCCGGCGGTGCGCAAGTCACGCAGTCGCTGGGCGACGGCCTCGTCACGCTCCAGCAGCAGGCCTTCGGTGATCTCCACGGCCAGCGCATCGCCGTCCAGGCCCAGGGTGTGCAGATGCCGGGCCCAGTCCGGCTGCACGCGGTGGCCGCGCTCGCCCAGGAACTGCACCGGCGACTTGTTGATGCTGATCTGGAAACCTGCCTGCCCCGCCGCCCGCCAGGCCTGTGCTTGCGCCGCGGCCTCGCGGAATACCCAGTCGCCGATGTCGACGATCAGCCCGGTTGCCTCGGCGATGGGGATGAACTGCGCCGGGCTCACGTCGCCCAGCTGCGGGTGGCGCCAGCGCAGCAGCGCCTCGGCTTTGCGCGGCGCAGCGGCGGGATCGCGCAGCGACAGGATGGGCTGGTAGACCAGGCTGAACTGTCCCAGCCGCAGCGCCTCGCGCAGCTCGGTGGCCAGCCGCGTGCGGCGTTGCGCGGCGTCGTGCAGTGCCGGCGTGAACAGGCTCATGCAGTTGCGGCCGGCGTCCTTGGCCTCGTACAGCGCCAGGTCGGCATGCTTGAACAGCGCCTCGATCTCCCGCCCGTCTCGCGGCGCCAGGCTGACGCCGATGCTGGCCGACACATAGACCCGCTCGCCGGCCACGTCGAAAGCGTCGGCCAGGGTCTGCAGCAGGGCCTGGCCGACACGCCTGGCCTCGGCCTCGATGGGCGTGGCCGGCAGCATCAGCGTGAACTCGTCGCCCCCCATGCGGGCCACGACGCCGCCGTCCGGCGTGCAGCGGCGCAGGCGTTGCGCCACCTGCACCAGCAGGGCGTCGCCCGCGTCGTGGCCCAGCGAGTCGTTGATCTCCTTGAAGTGATCCAGGTCCACGAACATGACAGCGAGTTCCCCGGGTTGGGTCAGCGCCTGGTCGATGCGCTCGCGCAGCGCGCGGCGGTTGGGCAGGCCGGTCAGCGTGTCGATGCGCGCCTGCTGCCAGGCCTGGGCCTCCTGGTGCTTGCGGTCGGTGATGTCGGTGTGCGTGCCCACCATGCGCAGCGGCCGCCCGTGCGTGTCGCGTTCGATGACCATGCCGCGGCTCAGCACCCACTTCCACGTGCCGTCGCGGGCCAGCACGCGGTGTTCGTTGCGGTAGGTGGGCATGCGTCCGGCGAAGTGGTCCTCGCGGTCGCGGGCCATCTGGGCCAGATCATCCGGATGCGTGCGCCGGTCGAAGGCCTCGGGCGTCGCTTCAACGTCGCCCGGCTCGAAGCCGTACAGCCGCAGGTAGCGGTCGGAGAAGTGCTCGACGCCAGCCTGCACATGCCAGTCCCACACGCCGTCGCCACTGCTCTCCAGAGCCAGCTTCCAGACGGCATCGGCCTCATGCAGCCGTTCCTCGGCCGCGCGGCGGGCCGCGATGTCGGTGTGCGTGCCCAGCCACAGCGATGAGCCGGGCAGGCGCTGTGCCTGCGACAGCACCCACGAGGGGCCAAGGCGGTACTCCATCTCGAAGGCGCCGCTGGCTTGCGCAGCCGTCCACGTGGCCGCAAAGGCCGCCCGGTCCTCGGCCTGCAGCAGCTCGATCAGTGGCAGCGGGAGCGCAGGGTGCGCCAGCGCCTCGGCCATGCGCGCGTTCATCCACAGCAGCCGGGCCTGCGCATCGGCCTGCCAGGCCTGTTGCGGCAGGGCGTCCAGCAGCGAGGCAAAGTGCACGTCGGACGGCATTGGCATTGTGTGCGAGGCTTTGCCCCGACTGTATGCGCCACAATCGCGCCCGCCCGAGCCGTTCGGGCGCGCAATTTCGCGAGACCCCCCGCAATGAACAAGACCGATCTGATCGAACACCTGGCCGCCAAGCACGAGCTGAGCAAGGCCGAAGCCGGCCGCATCCTCGAGACGCTGCTGGACGCTGTCGTCACCACCGTCAAAAAGGGTGGTGCCGTGTCGATCCCCGGCTTCGGCTCCTTCAAGCAGCACGCCCGCGCCGCCCGCAACGGCGTGAACCCCAGCACCGGCGCCAAGATCAAGATCGCCGCTGCCAAGCTGCCCAAGTTCACCCCGGGCGCCGGCTTCAAGGCCGCCGTGGACCCCAAGGCTGCTGCCAAGAAGGCTGCTGCCAAGCCGGCCGCAAAGCCTGCAGCCAAGCCTGCCGCAAAGGCCAAGAAGAAGTAATTCTTCGTCTCGATGAGCGCGCGCGGCGGCAGCCCCACCATCGTTGACGTCGCCCGCGAGGCGGGTGTCTCGATCAAAACCGTCTCGCGCGTGCTCAACCATGAGCCTGGCGTGCATGAAAGCACCCGGGATCAGGTGCTCAAGGTGGTGGAGGCGCTGCGCTACCGGCCCAAGCAGTCGGCGCGCAGCCTGGCCGGCGGACGGTCCTTCCTGATCGGCCTGCTGTACTACGACCCGAGTGCCAGCTTCGTGGGCAGCGTGCAGCAGGGCGCCACGCTGCGCTGTCGCGAGCTGGGTTACCACCTTGTCGTCGAGTCGCTGCACAACGACGCGCCCGACCTGCGCCAGCAGATCGACCGCATGGTGCTGGCGCTGCGACCGGACGGCATGATCCTGACGCCGCCGCTGTGCGACAACCCCGAGGTGCTGGCCGCGCTGCGCGAGAGTGGCACGCCGTGCGTGCAGATGTCGCCTGAGCGGGACATCCGCAGCTTGCCGTCGGTGCGAATGGATGATGTCCATGCGGCCGAGGAGATCACCAACCTGCTGCTCAGCCTGGGCCATCGGCGCATCGCTTTCATCAAGGGGCCGCCGGACCAGTCCGCCAGTGCTGCGCGCTACGAGGGCTTCGTCAACGCGCTGCGGGCGCATGACCTGCAGCTCGACGCCGAACTGGTGCGGCCGGGCAACTTCACCTTCGCCAGCGGCCGCGATGCGGCGCACAAGCTGCTCAGCGGCCGGCTGCGGCCGACGGCAGTCTTCGCCAGCAACGACGACATGGCGCTGGGTGTGCTGGCCGCGGCGCATCGCCTGGGCCTGAACGTGCCCAGCGAGCTGTCGGTGGTTGGCTTCGACGACTCTCCCACTGCATCGCTGGTCTGGCCGCCGTTGACCACCGTGCGTCAGCCGGTCGCGGAGATGGCGCGTGCCGCCGTCGAGATGCTGGTGTTCGGGCACAAGGCCGGCGTCGCGACGACGACCGACGAGGCCGAGCTGCACAAGGTGCTGCCGCACGAGCTGATCGTGCGTGATTCCACCCGGGCCTGCTGAGCCACCGCGCGGCAGGCGCGCACAGGGGGCAAAAGGGCATGCATTCCTTCGCGTTTGCCCCGACAAAGGCACAGAATTTCGTTCATGATCAGGCGCTAAGCTCCGCATTGCGCCGGCCAGGGAATTTTCCCGGGTGGCCGGGTGAGCAAACGGCCGAGTTGACGTACAGCAGGAGGCCGATCCAGTGCCGCGGCAGCGATGCCCGTCAGGGTCGGACAGAGGGTCGCCGTGGGCGTGGGTTTGAGTGAATGCAGGATAGATCAAACGATCCGCTGATCGATGTCAGCCAATTGACCGTCGGGATGTTCATCCACCTGGATCTGGGGTGGATGTCGCATCCGTTTCCGCTGTCCAGCTTCAAGATCGTCTCCAGTGACCAGTTGTTGATCCTGCGACGGCTGGGTCTGACGCAGGTGCGCTGGAGTCCGGCCAAGAGCGATCTGTCGCTGCAGCCGGTGGCCACCACCCTCGGCGCGGAGACCCCCGTTGCTGCCGAGGTCGAGATGGCGGCGCAGGCTGCTGAACCCTCGCCCGAGGAACTGGCCCGTGAGGCCCATCGTCGCGCGCTGGCCGCTCAGCGCGAGGCCCTGCGGCTTTGCGAGGCGCAATACGGGGAGGCTGCCGACGGTTTCCGTGGCGTCATGGAGAACGTGCAGGCCGACCCCCACCAGGCGCGTGCCCAGGCCGAGAGCCTGACGGCCGCGCTGCTCGACAAGATGCTGGTGGAGGGCGACCTCAACATGCGGCTGCTGAACGAGGCCGCCGGGGATCGCTCCACCGCGCACGCGCTCAATGTCTGCATCATTGCGCTGCTGCTGGGCCGTGCTTTCGGCCTGGGTCGCGACGAGATGATGGACCTGGGCGTCGGTTCGCTGCTGCATGACGTCGGCAAGCTGGAGGTGGCCGCCCGGTTGCGGCATCGCGACGAGAGCTTCACTGCGGCCGAGACGGCGGCCTACCAGCAGCACGTCGCCAAGGGCGTGGCCATTGCGCAGACCATGGGGCTGGCGCCTGCGCCGCTGCTCATCATTGCGCAGCACCACGAGCACGCCGACGGCAGCGGTTTCCCGCAGCGCATCAACATGGACCGCATGAGCACCGGCGCACGCATCGTCGCGCTGGTCAACCGCTTCGACGGGCTGTGCAACCCGTTGATCTCGTCCAAGTCCATGACGCCGCACGAGGCGCTGTCGCTGATGTTTGCGCAAGGGCGCAACCGCTTCGACGCGACCATGCTGAACGCCTTCATCCGCATGATGGGCGTCTACCCGCCGGGCTCCACCGTGCAGCTGACCGATGACCGCTATGCGCTGGTCGTGTCGGTGAACTCGGCACGGCCGCTGAAGCCGCGCGTCATGGTCCACGATCCCAAGGTGCCCAAGGAAGACGCGCTCATCCTGAACCTGGAAGAGACGCCCGACCTGGGCATCCGCCGCAGCCTGAAGCCGCAATTCCTGCCCCGCCCGGCGCTGGACTACCTGAGCCCGCGTGCGCGCATCGCGTATTTCTTCGACGCCGTCAGCACAGGCCCCGGGGAGCTGGCCGCGTGACCACCAGCCGCGAGGCGACCTCTGGCCAGTCTCGCGCACCCGCAGCGCCTTCCGTGTTGGAGGCACTGCTAGAAGGCCTGCCCGAACCGGCATGGCTGGTCGACGGCGAGAGCCTGACCGTCAGCGTCATCAACCGCGCTGCGCTGCGCCTGCTGGGCCTCAAGCCTGAACGGGCCCTGGGGCAGCAGCCGGCCATGCTGTGCGGCTCGCTGGAGGATGAAGCCTTCTGGCAGGGTGCTGCACGCGACCCCTTCGCCCGCATCCGCTCCGACACCGTGCTGACGCACAGCGACGGTCAGCCGCGCTGGGTCAGCCGCGCCATCAGCCCCATCCACACGCCCGAGGGCGACCGCTACTGGCTGGTCATGCTGCACGACCAGACGCGGCGGCGGCGCGCCGAGGCCGAGCGCGAGACGCTGCTGGCCGAGCTCCGTGCGACGCTGGAATCGACGGCCGACGGCATCCTCGTCGTCGACCTCGCCGGCCGCGTGCGCAGCTTCAACCGGCGCTTTGCGAAGCTGTGGGGACTGCCCGGCGGCCTGCAACATGAGCCGGGCGATGCCGGGCTGTGGCTGAGCCTGCAGCGCGTCATGCATGACGGCGAGCAGTACCGCATGCGCATCGAGGCGCTGCTGGACGCGCCGCTGATGCGCTCCAGCGACATGCTGCGGCTGGCCGACGGCCGTGTGCTGGAGCAGGTGTCGCTGCCGCAGATGAGCCGTGGCGAGCCCATTGGCCGCGTGTTCTCGTTCCGGGACCTCAGCGAAAAGCTCGCGGCTCACCAGCGTATCGAGGAGCTGGGGCGCTCCGACGTGCTGACCGGTGCGCCCAACCGCCGGGCGCTGGCCGATCGCATCATCCAGCAGATGGCTGCGGCCACTGACGGTGAGCCTGCGCCGGTCTTCGCGCTGCTGCACCTGGATCTGGACCGCTTCAAGCAGATCAACGACACGCTGGGCCACAGCTATGGCGACCGCGTGCTGCGTGAGGTGGTCGAGCGCCTGCAGGGCGCCGTGGGGGCCCGCGATACGCTGGCCCGGCTGGGTGGCGACGAGTTCGCGCTGCTCATCGAGGGCGCGCAGATGTTCGAGGCCGAGGCCGCCGCGCGCCGCGTTCAGCAACTGCTGGCCCAGCCCTTCAGCTTCGACACGCTGAGCTTCACCGTCACGGCCAGCTGCGGCATCGCGCTGTATCCCGGTGACGGCGGCACGCCCGACGAGCTGCTGGCCAGCGCCGAGCGCGCCATGCACTGGGTCAAGGAAGGCGGGCGCGCGGGCTTCCGTTTCCACGTGCCGCGCAAGGAAGTCGACCTGCTGTCGCGCATGCGGCTGGACCACGCGATGCGCCAGGCGCTCGCCGAAGGGCGCTTCCGGCTGCACTACCAGCCCCAGGTCGAGCTGGGCAGTGACCGCGTCATCGGCGCCGAGGCGCTGATCCGCTGGCGCGACCCGCAGCGCGGCGACATCTCGCCGGCCGAATTCATCCCGCTGGCCGAGGAAAGCGGCTTTGTCATCGCCATCGGTGACTGGGTGCTGCGCGAGGCTGTCGACCAGGCCGCCCACTGGCTCAGCCGCGGCCTGCGCATGCCGGTCGCCGTCAACGTGTCGGCTCTGCAGTTCCAGCAGGCCCATTTCGTGGAGAGCGTCGCTGCCGCCTTGCGTGACGCCGCGCTGCCCGCCAGCATGCTGGAGCTGGAGCTCACTGAGGGTGTGCTGGTGGGCGATGCCGACGAGGGCCTCAAGCGCATGCAGGCGCTGGCCGCCTTGGGCGTCACGCTGTCCATCGACGACTTCGGCACCGGCTACTCGTCACTGGGCTACCTGAAGCGCTTCCCCATCCAGCGGCTCAAGATTGACCGCAGCTTCGTGCAAGGCCTGCCCAACGACCCCAGCGACGTGGGCATTGCCAACGCCATCGTGCAGATGGGGCGGGCGCTGGGCCTGCAGGTCATCGCCGAGGGCGTCGAGACCGAGGCGCAGCGGGATTTCCTGGCCCAGGCGGGTTGCCACGAGTTCCAGGGCTACCTGTTCGCGCCGGCCCTGCGCCCCGAGGAGTTCGAACAGCGAGTGCGGCCGCGTCGGCATGTCGTGGACGCGGCGGTTTCCGGCTGGCTGGGTCTGGCCAGCGCCGGCTGAGATCCCGTTTCGGGGCAGGCGCAGAATGTGGCCATGCTCTATTGCTTCAAATCCAAGGCCGGTGGCGATGTCGTCATGCTGGCGGAGTCGGGTGATGCCATGTTGCGCTTGATGGGCCGCGAGTCCGCGCCGCGAGGCATCCTGCAGTCGGCCGACCTGCCTGCGCTGCTGCAGGCGTTGCAGGCCGGCGTCGATGCTGACGACGCGGAGTTCCAGCGCCGGGTGGACGCTGCCAAGGAGGCCGGTGAGCCGGAGCCGCGTCGCCAGGGCGTGACGCTGCGCCAGCGTGCCTGGCCGCTGCACGAGCTGATGACGCGCAGCCATCGGCACGGCGCCGACGTCGTCTGGGGTGTGTGATGTTCGAGGAGCCCACGCGCGTCATCCTCGTCCGCCACGGCGAGACTGCCTGGAACCGCGCCACCCGCATCCAGGGCCACACCGACATCCCGCTCAGCCCGCTGGGGTTGGCGCAGGCCCAGCGCCTGGCCGAGGCGCTGGCCGACGAGCCGCTGGCCGCCGTCTACGCCAGCGATCTGAGCCGGGCACGCCAGACTGCCGAGGCGCTCGCCGCCACGCGGGGGCTGGAGGTGCGCCTGGACGTCGGGCTGCGCGAACGGGCTTTCGGCCGCTTCGAAGGGCTGAGCTGGGAGGAGATCGCGCAGCGCTTCCCCGACGACTCTGCCCGTTGGCGTCGTCGCGAGCCCGACTTTGCGGTGGGCGGCGGCGAAAGCCTCAATACCTTCAGCGCCCGTTGTGTGGGCGCGGCCCGCCGTGTCGTTGCCGCGCATCCAGGCCAGAGCATCGTGCTCGTGGCCCACGGCGGCGTCCTGGACTGCCTGTACCGCGCCGCCACGCGCACCGCGCTGGACGCGCCGCGCAGCTGGCAACTGGGAAATGCCACCATCAACCGGGTGCTGGCGACAAGCGAGGGCTTCACCCTGGTGGGCTGGAATGACGACCGGCACCTGGCCGGCCTGGCGGCGGACGACGTCGCGGCCTGAAGCCCGCCGCGACCCCTAGGCCGACTGTTGCGTCGGAACATCGGCCTTCCCGTCGTGAGAAAAGTCGCTCCTATACTTCATTGCATCTGTTTTCGAAGGTAGGTTTTTCCAACCTGCCGCAACCCATCTGCAAAGGCTCACGATGAAGAAGATCGCCCTTGTCGCCGCTCTGGCTGCTGCCACCGCTGCTCCCGCTTTCGCTCAAAGCTCCGTCACGCTGTGGGGCCGCCTCAACACCACCGTGGAAAGCCAGAAGATCGGCAACCAGGACCGCAAGGCCGTTGTGGAAAACAACAATTCGCGTCTGGGCCTGCGTGGCACGGAAGACCTGGGCGGCGGCCTGAAGGCTTCGTTCAACCTGGAACACGGCCTGAACTCCGACACCGGCGCAGCTTCGGGTGGCTCGCAGTTCTGGAACCGCCAGGCTAACGTGGAACTGACCGGCTCGTTCGGTACGGTTCGCCTGGGCAGCTGGTTCCCGGATTCGTACTTCTCGACCGTGGATCGCACCAGCAACCACAATCACGACACCGGCTCGTCGTCCGACGCCCTGTTCTCGTCCTTCGCCTTCGGCTTCCGCACCAACAAGGTCGGCTACTTCTCGCCCACGGTGAACGGCTTCAGCGTCAACGCCAGCCTGCACGCTGGTGAAGGCGCTGCCGGCGACGCCCGTGCGATGGACCTGTCGGCCAACTACGAAGTGGGTGGCCTGCATGTCGCGGCTGCCTACTCGCAAGCTGACACCGCCACGAAGCGCAAGAACTACACCCTCGAAGCCGACTACTCGTTCGGCCCGTTCCTGGTGGCTGGTTACGTGCAGCGTGAAACCGCTTCCGGTTTCAAGGCCCGCAACATCGCCCGCGTGTCGGCCATGTACACGCTGGGTCAGTCGGAGTTCCACTTCAACATCGGCGGCACCAAGGCTGGTGCTGATGGCACGTTCCGCAATGCGGGTGCTTCGCAGTGGACGCTGGGCTACAACTACAACCTGAGCAAGCGCACCAAGGTCTACGGCTACATCACCGACGTCGACCAGAAGCTGGCCAATGGCGCTGGCGACTTCAACTCGCTGGCTGTGGGCGTGCGCCACAACTTCTGATCTTCAGGATCAGCCAGGAGAAGCGCCCTGCGGGGCGCTTTTTTACGCCTGCACGGCGGCGGCGCTGCCGCCGGGTGCAGGCCGGTGACGTCAGTCGCCGAACAGCCCGGGGCCGGTCTTGCTGCCCGGTGGTGTCAGGCCGAGGTGGCGGTAGGCGGCCAGCGTCGCGACGCGGCCGCGTGGCGTGCGTTGCAGGAAGCCCTGCTGGATCAGGTAGGGCTCGATGACGTCCTCGATGGTGCCGGCCTCCTCGCCGATGGCGGCCGCCACGTTCTCCAGACCCACGGGTCCGCCGTCGAAGCGGTGCACGACGGCTTCCAGGAACTTGCGGTCCATCAGGTCGAAGCCCTGCGGGTCGACGTCCAGCATGGCCAATGCCTTGTCGGCGATGCCGGCGACGATGCGGCCGTCACTTTTCACCTCGGCGTAGTCGCGCACGCGGCGCAGCAGCCGGTTGGCGATGCGCGGCGTGCCGCGCGAGCGGCGTGCGATCTCCAGTGCGCCGTCGGCATCGATGGGCGCGTTGAGCAGACCGGCGGAGCGCGTGACGATGCGCTGCAGCTCGGCCGGCGTGTAGAACTCCAGCCGCGCCACGATGCCGAAACGGTCGCGCAGCGGATTGGTCAGCATGCCGGCGCGCGTCGTCGCGCCGACCAGCGTGAACGGTTGCAGGTCCAGCTTGATTGAGCGGGCGGCCGGACCCTCACCGATCATGATGTCGATCTGGTAGTCCTCCAGCGCCGGGTACAGGATTTCCTCGACGACGGGGCTCAGGCGATGGATCTCGTCGATGAAGAGGACGTCGTTCTTCTCCAATCCCGTGAGGATGGCCGCGAGGTCCTTGGGCTTTTCCAACACCGGGCCGGAGGTCTGGCGCAGGTTCACGCCCAGCTCGGCCGCGATGATGTGCGACAGCGTCGTCTTGCCCAGGCCCGGCGGGCCGAACAGCAGCACGTGATCCAGCGCCTCGCGGCGCTTGCGGGCGGCACCGATGAAGATCTCCAGCTGCTCGCGGGCCTTACTCTGGCCGACGTAGTCGTCCAGCAGCTTGGGCCGCAGTGCGCGCTCCAGCGCTTCCTCGCGGCTGGACTCGGGCGCGGCGCTGACGATGCGCGGCGCCGGGGCGAAGTCGTCCGTCTGGATGCTCATGACCGACCTTTCGCCGGGCCGCCCCAAGAAAGGCGGGAGCCCCTCCGGGGGGCAGTGAACGAAGTGAGCGTGGGGGCTAACGTCATGAGAGTTTCTTGAGGGCCAGCTTGATGCCGTCGCTGACGCCCACGTCAGGCGGCAGCGCCTTCAGCGCCGCGCCGGCGTCCTTCTCGCTGTAGCCCAGCGCGACCAGCGCCTGCAGGATGTCGGCCTGGTTGTCGTTGGCCACGGTGGCGGGCAGCGCGAGGTCGGGGCCCAGCTTGCCCTTGAGCTCCAGCAGCAACCGCTCGGCGGTCTTCTTGCCGATGCCGGGCACCTTCGTCAGCCGGCCGGCCTCCTGGCGCGACACGGCCTGCGCAAGCTCCGAGACCGACAGGCCCGACAGCAGGCCCAGCGCCATCTTGGGACCGACGCCGCTGATCTTGATGAGCTGGCGGAACGTGGCGCGTTCCTCGTGCGTGAGGAAGCCGAACAGCTGGTGCGCGTCCTCGCGCACGGTCAAGTGGGTCAGGAGCACGGCGCGCTCGCCGAGGCCGCCAAGGTTGAAGAACGTGCTCATCGGCACGTCGACTTCGTAGCCGACACCGGCCACATCGATCACCACCTGGGGCGGTGTTTTCTCGGCGATGACGCCGCTGAGTCTTCCGATCATGGCCCGATTATCCGGGCCTGCTCAGCCTCAGTTGCGACCGAACAAACCCAGCCGCTGCGCTTCCAGCGCGGCTTCGGCGCGCGAGCTCACATTGAGCTTGCGGTAGATCTGCTTCACGTAGTCGGCGATGGTGTGACGTGACAAGCCCAGCTGCACGCCGATCTCCGGCAGCGTGAAGCCCTTGGCCACGCGCAGCAGCACCTCGGTCTCGCGGTCGGTCAGCGACACCTCGTGCAGCAGCGAGGCGGCCGGCTTCTTCACCTGTGCGGCGAAGTAGGCAATGACCTTGCGTGCGATGGACGGCGACAGCGGCGGCTCGCCCTGGCTCATGCGTTGCAGCTGCTCCACCAACAGCTCGCGCGACTGCTCCTTCAGCAGGTAGCCGAAGGCCCCGGCCTGCAGTGCGGGGAACAGGTGCTCGTCGTCGTCGTGGATGGTGACGATGACGGACTGCACTTCCGGCTGCTTCTCGCGCAGCGCGGCGATGACGTCGACGCCCGAGCCGTCCGGCAGGCCCAGGTCCAGCAGCGCCAGCGTGAAGCGCTGGCTGTTGACCAGGGCTAGGGCGTCCTGCACGCGCGAGCATTCGGTGATCTGCGCGTTGGCGAACACCTGCTTGATCAGGGCCTTCAGCCAGGCGCGGATCTCCGGGATGTCTTCGAGCAGCAGGATGTGGTTCATGGGGGGACCTTCGGGGGAACGAAAACTAGAGCGGGATCGTCAAGCGGATGACGGTACCCCAGCCCGGGCCGGATTCGACCAAGCACTGGCCGTGCATTTGCTTGGCGCGTGACTTCATGCTCGCCATGCCATGGCCACGGTCCAGGCGGCCATCCAGCTCGGTCGGGATGCCCTGGCCGTTGTCCTGGATGGTGAGGATGAAGTCGCCGTCCTGCACGGCGCTGGAGATGGTCGCGTTGGTGGCGCCGCTGTGCTTGATGATGTTGGAGACCGACTCGCGCAAGATGCGCGTTGTCTGCACGTAGGAGCGGGCCTGGAAGGTATGCTCGATGTCCTCGGCCGGGCTCTTCCACTCGGCCAGGATGTTGGCCTGGCCCAGCCGTGACACGACCTCGGCGCGCCAGTCGCCCAACGCGTCGATGAGGTGCACCGGCTTGCCGGTCAGGCCACGTACCGACAGCCGCATCTCCTCCAGCGCCTCGCGCGCCAGCGTCGAGATGCGGTCGGACTCGCTGGTGTGCACGATGGTCAGCAGCTTGGCGCCCAGGTCGTCGTGCAGGTCGGCGGCGATGCGCTTGCGTTCGCGTTCGGTCACCTGCTCCAGCTTCTGCTCGGCCAGTTGGCTGTGGCTGCGCTCCACCTCGGCGATGCGCTCGTTCATGCGCTGCTCGATGGCGGTGGTGCGCTTCTCGGCCTCCACGCGCGCATGGGCCACGTGGTTCACGACCTGCAGCCCCAGCGCCAGCATCAGCACTGGCAGCGCCAAGCTCAGCCACGGCGAGGCGGTCAGCCACAGCGATTCGCTGAGCGGCGCCAGCGCCAGCTCGCCCAGCAGCGCCAGCATGGTGGGCAGCAGCAGTAGCACCATCAGGCGGAACTCGCGTTGCAGGCCATCGTCGGGGTCGACCTTCAGCCGCAGCCGGCGCAGCCACAGCGCCCAGCCCATGGCCGTGACCAGCTCCAGCGTCAGCACCACGTTCCAGATGGCAGGCAGGATGCCCACGCGGCCGCCCGTGAGCAGCAGGCTGGCCGGCACGATGAGGCACTGGATCAGCAGCGCGTGGTCTATCCAGCTGCGCTTCCAGTTCATCTGACGCAGCAGGTACTGCACGCCGCACAGCACCAGCAACGTCATCAGCAGCGGCCGCAGACCGGCGGCCGCCGGGGCGCCGGCGGCGCGCAGCACCACCCAGCTCAGCATCATGCCGACGAGGAAGTTGGCTGCGCGTTCGCGGTGGTGCAGCCCGGCCACGAGGCCCACCACGGTGGCCATCAGGGCCAGCATGGCAGCCACCCAGCCGCGCAGGATGACGGCCCAGTCCGGCGTGGCTAAGGCTTGAGCGTGGGCAAGTGCGGGCCAGCACAGGGCCGCGCAGAGGAACAGGGCAGGGGGCAGGCGCCAAGGCCGGCGGGCCCTCGGCACGGTCGAGGCAATCATGGGCCGGCATTGTGAGGGAGGCCGGCGGGCCTGGCGGCGGGGAATGCACCAGCGCGGCGACAATTCAGGTTTTCCGTTTTCCGGTGTCCGCCGTGATCCTTCGCTTCGCCTTCGAACCCGTCGACAACACCCGCCTGGCCCGCGTCTGCGGCAGCGTGGACGCGAACCTGCGCGACATCGAAGCGGCGCTCGGCGTCAAGATCACGCGGCGCGACGCCGAGTTTCGTGTCAACGGCCTGAAGGCCGCCGCCGAGCGCACGCAGTCGCTGCTGGAGGCCTTGTACGAGCGTGCCCGCCGCCCGCTGGCGGCCGAGACGCTGCAGCTCGCGCTCGTGGAGGCCCAGGCGCCCGCGCCCGCCAAGACCGGCCCGGATGGCGATCTGGTGCTGCGCACGCGCCGCGCCGACCTGTCCGCCCGCACGCCGCGCCAGCACCAGTACCTGCAGCAGATCCTGTCGCACGACATCACCTTCGGCCTCGGCCCGGCCGGCACCGGCAAGACCTTCCTGGCCGTGGCCTGTGCGGTGGACGCGCTTGAGCGCGCCAGCGTGCAGCGCATCATCCTGACCCGCCCGGCCGTTGAGGCCGGCGAGCGCCTGGGTTTCCTGCCGGGCGACCTGACGCAGAAGGTCGACCCCTACCTGCGCCCGCTGTACGACGCGCTGTACGACCTGCTGGGCTTCGACCGCGTGACCAAGGCCTTCGAGAAGGGCCAGCTCGAAGTGGCGCCGCTGGCCTTCATGCGCGGTCGCACGCTGAACCACGCCTTCGTCATCCTGGACGAGGCACAGAACACAACGCCCGAGCAGATGAAGATGTTCCTGACCCGCATCGGCTTCGGCAGTCGTTGCGTCGTCACCGGCGACACCAGCCAGATTGACCTGCCGCGCGGCGTGATGTCCGGCCTCATCGATGCAGAGCGCGTGCTGGCCAAGGTCAAGGGCATCGCGATGACGCGCTTCACCAGCGCGGACGTCGTGCGCCACCCGCTGGTGGCGCGCATCGTCGAGGCCTACGAAGCGCGTGCCAAGCGCGAAGCGAGAGAAGCATGAGCCCCCGTCCCGAACTGAGCCTGTCCCTGCAATTCGCCGATCCGCGCCACCGCGCGCTGCTGCCGCGCCACAAGGTGCAGCGCTTCATCCGCGCGGCGCTGGAGCTGCCGGGCGAGATCGCCGTGCGCATCGTCGATGCCGAGGAAGGCCGCGCGCTGAACCGCGAGTACCGCAGCAAGGACTACGCGACCAACGTGCTGACCTTCGACTACAGCCACGAGCCGGTCGTCGGCGCCGACCTCGTCATCTGCGCCGAGGTGGTCGAGCAGGAAGCCGCCGAGATGGGCATCCCGCTGCTGGATCACTACGCGCACATGCTCGTGCACGGCACGCTGCATGCGCAGGGCTACGACCACGAGGAAGACGACGAGGCCGAGTGCATGGAGGCGCGCGAGACCGAGATCCTTGCTGGCCTCGGCGTGGCCGACCCCTACCGCAAGGCTTAGCGACTGCTCAGGTAGCGCTTGCTGCGGAACAGCAGCCACAGCCCCATCGCTAGCGCGCCGATCAGCGCGATGGATTCCCAGAAACCGTTCGGGTTCTTGATCAGCGGCATCCACTCGAAGTTCATGCCGAAGATGCCGGTGATGAGGTTCAGCGGCAGGAAGATGGCGGTCAGCACCGTCAACGTGCGCATGATGCTGTTGGTGCGGTGGCCCAGCGCGCTGAAGTGCATCTGCACGGCCGATTCGGCCGAGGACTCCAGCCGCCGCACATGCGTCAGCACGCGCTCCACATGCTCCAGCACGTCGCGCGAGCGCACGCGCAGCAGCTCGCGCTCGCGCGTCACGTGCGGGTCGCCGTCGGCGGGCCATTCGTCCAGCGCGTCTATCCATTCCTGGATCGCGCTGCGCTGGTCCTCGCAGGTGTCTTCCAGCCGGTGCAGCGCATCGCGGCTTTCGAGCAGCAGCGGCCAGTCATCGAACTCGCTGCTCTGGTCCAGCAGCACGCGTTGCAGCGTGCCGAGCTGGCGCGTCAGCAGCCGGCGCAGCTCCAGGTAGCTGTCCACCATGTGGTTAACCATGCGCAACATCAGGTCGGCGGGGCTGCTTGGCAAGCGGGCGCTGCCCCGCGCGGGCGCCTTCTCGCGGCCCTCGGTCAGGCGGTCCAGCTTCTGCGCGAAGAACTCGCGCACCTGGCAGTCGGTCGGGTGCACGGTGACCAGCACGCGGTCGAACACCGCGAAGCCCACTGGGCTGGTGTCGATCGCGCGCAGCGCGCGCTGCGCCGAGGCCAGCGTGCCGTGCTCGTCGTCGACGAACAGGTCCTGGCTGCCCGGCGCCGCGGCCAGGCGGCGGAACACCAGCATGTCGTACCAGGACGTGTAGTCGAAGTGCGAGGGCAGCTGGTTGTTGATCAGGTCCGACACATGCAGGTCGACGATGTTGCCGCAGCCCCAGCGCGACAGCGCCTGCTGCACGGCCGCCTCGCCCACCTCGAACTCGCGCCGGCCGTAGCCCAGCCACAGGAAACCCTGGGCCGGCAGCGCGTCAGGCAGGGCCGGCAGCTCCGTGAAGCTGTCGGCCTGGATGTGGAACACCCGCATGGGCTCAGGCCTGCTTCAGCAGCCGTGCCGCATCCAGCGCGAAATAGGTCAGCACGCCGTCGGCGCCGGCCCGCTTGAAGGCCAGCAGCGACTCCATCATGACGGTGTCGTGGTCCAGCCAGCCGTTGGCCGCGGCGGCCTTCAGCATCGCGTACTCGCCGCTGACCTGGTAGGCGAAGGTCGGCACGCCGAACTCGTCCTTCACGCGGCGCACGACGTCCAGGTATGGCATGCCGGGCTTGACCATCACCATGTCCGCGCCCTCGGCCAGGTCGGCCGCCACTTCGCGCAGCGCCTCGTTGCTGTTGCCGGGGTCGACGTAGTAAGTCTTCTTGTCGGCCTTGCCCAGCGCGCTCTTGGAGCCGACCGCGTCGCGGAACGGGCCGTAGAAGCCGCTGGCGTACTTCGCGCTGTAGGCCATGATGCGCGTGTGAATGTGCCCTGCGCGCTCGAAGGCCTGGCGGATGGCGCCGATGCGGCCGTCCATCATGTCGCTGGGACCCACCATGTCGGCGCCAGCCTCGGCCTGCGTCATGGCCTGGCGCACCAGCAGCTCGACGGTGGCGTCGTTCATCAGGTAGCCGCTCTCGTCCGGCAGGCCGTCCTGGCCGTGGCTGGTGTAGGGGTCCAGCGCCACGTCGGTCAGCACGCCCAGCTGCGGGAAGCGCGACTTCAGCGCCCGCACGGCGCGCGGGATCAGTCCGTCAGGGTTGAACGCCTCCGAGCCGTCCACGGTCTTCAGGTGCGGCTCGATGGCCGGGAACAGCGCGATGACCGGGATGCCCAGCTGCGCCGCTTCGTCTGCGGTGTGCAGCAGCAGATCCAGGCTCAGGCGCGAGACGCCCGGCATGGACGCGATGGGTGCGGCCGCGTTGTCGCCCTCGTGCACGAACACGGGCAGGATCAGGTCACTGACCTGCAGCGAATGCTCGCGCACCAGCGCGCGGGTGAAGGCATCGCGGCGCAAGCGGCGGGGCCTGGCGGCGGGAAAGGCGGCAGGTGTCAGAAGTGAGCGGGCCAAGGCGAATCCTAGAACGGGACAGGCAGTTGAAGAGGCTGCGGCCCGGTGCGTGATGGACGACACATCCCGGCGTCATTTATTCGTGACGCCCCCCGCTCAAGCGCGCTAAACTTGGTCCTGAATGATAGCCGCAAGGCTGTTGTTCCCTGCTTTTCCTCCCTGAGCAGGAGCCTTAGCGTGATGACAGCGATAAGGCTTTCTCGGCCCCGGTTTTTACCGGGGCCTTTTTTATTCCGGCGCCGTTTCTGCAGACGCCGTGCGGGTTCGGCATGGGCAGTGGAAACCCTGCCCATAATCGCCGCCATGCTCTGGGTCAAAGCCTTTCACATCGTCTTTGTCGCCGCGTGGTTTGCAGGCCTGTTCTACCTGCCGCGCATCTTCGTGAACCTCGCCATGGTGCCGGCGGACAGCCACGCCGAGCGCGAACGCCTGCTGTTGATGGCGCACAAGCTGCATCGCTTCACCAGCCTGCTGATGGGCGTGGCGCTGGTGCTGGGCCTGTGGGTGTGGCTGGGCTGGGGTGTGGGTCGCTTTGCGGGCACGGGCTGGCTGCACGCCAAGCTGCTGCTGGTGTTGGGCGTGATCGGCTATCACCACATGAACCGTCGTCTGCTGCGGGGCTTCGAGGAGCTGTCCAACCGGCGCAGCCACCGCTGGTTCCGCGTCTACAACGAGGTGTCGGTGCTGCTGTTCGCCGCCATTGTGGTGCTGGCGACGGTCAAGCCCTTCTGACCGGCATGGCAGTTCCTCGCCGGGCGGCGTGCCGCATCGATGGCTGAGCCATGAGGCGTCGGCAGAGTTCCGCCACCTGGCTGTTCCTGGCTCATGTCGGGCTGGTCATCTACGCCAGCCTGTACCCTTTCTGGCCCTGGCGCTGGCCGCCGGGCCTGGGCGTGCCTTGGTTGTTCAGCCTGCCGTGGCCGCGCCAGCTGTTTGCCTATGACCTAGAGGCCAACCTGGTGGGCTACGTCCCGCTGGGCCTGCTGGGGTTTGCCGCGGCCATGCGCTCGGGCCGGGGGCTGAGGGGCGGGCTGCTGCTGGGTCTGCTGCCGGCGCCGTTGCTGTCGCTGGCCATGGAGACGCTGCAGTTCAGCCTGCCCGGGCGGGTGCCTTCCTTGTCTGACTGGGCGCTGAACACCGCAGGCGGCGTGCTGGGGTGCTTGCTGGGGTTGGCGCTGCACGGCCTGGGCGGCTTGCGCCGCTGGGAGGATCTGCGCGATCACTGGTTCGGCAGCAGCAGTGCGCCGGCCCTGGCCTTGCTGGCGCTGTGGCCGGTGGCCCTGCTGTACCCGACGCCCCTGCCTTTTGGCCTGGGCCAGTGGCTGCCCTGGTGGCGTGATCTGCTGCTGGAGGCGCTGGCCGGCACGCCCTGGGCGCTGAGCTGGGGCGAGACGGTCACCGTGGAACATGAGTTGCCGCCCGGCTTGCAGTCGCTGGCGATCGCGCTGGGGCTGGTGACGCCGGTGCTGCTGATGATCACGGTGGCCCGGCCCGGGTTGCGCCGCCTGGTGTTGGCCGGCGGTGCGATCGCGCTGGGCCTGGCGGGCACGGCGACCTCGACGGCCATGGTGTTCGGCCCGGGTCACGCCTGGGCCTGGCTCAGCGACGCGACTCGGCCCGGCGTGGGGGCGGGCATGGTGCTGGCCGCGCTGTCCTGCCTGCTGCCCTCGCGGGTGGCCGCGGCGCTGGGGCTGCTCGCGCTGTGCGCGCTCATCGGGCTGATCAGCGTCGCGCCGAGCGACCCCTACCTGGCCCTGAACATGCAGGCCTGGGAGCATGGCCGTTTCGTCAACCTCTACGGGCTGACCCGCTGGGTGGCCTGGACTTGGCCCTTCGTGGCCCTGGTCTGGCTCGCAGCGCGGCTCGTGCAGAAATCACAGTGAGCGAGAATCTACCGCGATGAGTTACTACCAGCGTCACGTCTTTTTCTGCTTGAACCAGCGCGCCAATGGCGAGGCCAGCTGTGCCGACCATGACGCGCAGGGCGCTTTCGATCACTGCAAGTCCCGCGTGAAGCAACTGGGCCTGGCCGGCAAGGATGGCGTGCGCGTCAACAAGGCCGGTTGCCTGGATCGCTGTGCCGGCGGGCCGGTCGCCGTCGTCTACCCCGAGGCTGTCTGGTATTCGTGGGTGGATCAGAGCGACATCGACGAGATCGTGGAGAGCCACCTGCGCGACGGCAAGGTGGTCGAGCGCCTGGTGCTGCCGGACGCTGTCGGCCGATGAACGCCCAGACCGAGAAGCGCCTCGTGCCCGGCCCAGCCGGCCAGATCGAGGTGGCCATCGACCTGCCGCCGGGCGGCGTGGCGTCTGTGGGAACGGCGCTGATCTGCCATCCCAATCCCACGCAGGGCGGCACGATGGACAACAAGGTTGTGCAGACTGTGGCGCGCGCGTTCCTGCAACTGGGCTGGCGTGCCGTGCGCTTCAACTTCCGTGGCATCGGCCAGTCCGAAGGCGCATGGGACGGGGGCCGCGGCGAGGTGGATGACGCGCTGGCCGTACTGGACGCTGTGCGCGTGCCCGGCGAGGCGCTGGTGCTGGCCGGCTTCTCGTTCGGCGGCTACGTCGCGTCGCGCGCGGCGCAACGCATGGCCGAGCCTGCGCAGCGCCTGGTGCTCGTGGGCCCGGCGACCAGCCGTTTCGACACCGCTCCCGTGCCGGCCGACACCGTGGTCATCCACGGCGAGGTGGACGACGTGGTGCCGCTCTCGTCCGTGCTCGACTGGGCGCGGCCGCAGAGCCTGCCCGTTATCGTCGTCCCCGGCGTGGGCCATTTCTTTCATGGGCAGCTGCCGCTGCTCAAGTCCCTGGTGGTGCGTGCCTTTGATCCGGCGCGTGCCTGAATTGAATCGATGAAAAGACTGCTTGCTTCCTTCCTCGCCGCCGTGGCGCTCTCCGCCCAGGCTCAGGCGCCGCAACCGCCCGAGCTGGCCGCGCGCAACTACGTGCTGATCGACCTGACCGCGCAGAAGACGCTGGCCGAGCGTGACGCCGACACGCCGCAGGATCCGGCGTCGCTGACCAAGCTGATGACGGCCTACGTCGTCTTCAACGCGCTGCGCGACAAGAAACTGACGCTGGAGCAGGCGCTGCCGGTCTCCAAGCGCGCGTGGGACGAGCGCAAGGGCGACCCGTCGCTGATGTTCATCGACACGACCATGACGCCCAAGGTCGACGAGCTGCTGCGCGGCCTCATCATCCAGAGCGGCAACGACGCGGCGGTGGCGCTGGCCGAGGGCGTGGGCGGCACGGTCGAGGGCTTCGTGCAGCTGATGAACCGCCAGGCCCAGGCCTGGGGCCTGAAGAACACCGAGTTCAAGAACGTCACCGGCATGAGCGAGCCCGGCCACAAGGCCAGCGCCCGCGACATCGCCATCATCGCGTCCCGCATCATTGCCGACTTCCCCGAGTACTACGGCTATTACTCGCAGCGCGACTACACCTTCAACAAGATCCGCCAGGACAACCGCAACCTGCTGCTGCGCCGCGACCCCACCGTGGACGGCATGAAGACCGGCTACACCGAGGCCGCGGGCTACTGCCTGGTGTCCAGCGCCAACCGCGACTTCCCGAACGGCAAGCGGCGCCTGCTGTCCGTGGTGATGGGCACGAGCTCCAAGGAAGCCCGCGCCAGCGAAAGCCAGAAGCTGCTGAACTGGGGCTACACGGCCTTCGACGCGGTCAAGGTGTTCGACGCCGGCAAGGCCATCAAGACCGTGCCGGTTTGGAAGGGCGAGTCCAAGGAAGTGAAGCTGGGCGCGGCGGGCGCGGTGTTCGTGACCGTGCCGCGCGGCGACGGCGGCAAGCTGCAGACCCAGGTGGAGCACACCGATCCGCTGGTGGCACCGCTGAACAAGGGCCAGCGCGTCGGCACGCTGCGCGTGACGACGACCGCCGGCGCACCGGTGGCCGAGGTGCCGCTGATCGTGCAGGAAGCCGTGCCCCAGGCCGGCCTGATGGGCCGTGCCTTCGACTCCATCCGCCTGTGGATCAAGTGAGGCCCGCGCCATGAACCTGCCGCCCGACATCCCGCCCGAGCAGTCGCTCATCGAGTACCCGTCGCAGTTCCCGATCAAGGTGATGGGCGCTCACGTCGACGGCTTCGTGGAGGCCATCACGCATGTGGTGCGGCAGTTCGATCCCGGCTTCGACGCGTCCACCATTGAGCAGCGCCCCAGCAAGGGTGGCAACTACCTCGGCCTGACGCTTACCTTCACCGCCACCAGCCGCGAGCAGCTGGACGAGGTCTACCGGACGCTGACGACGCATCCGATGGTCAAGGTGGTGCTGTGAGCGCCCGCCTGCGCTCATGATCGTCAAGCGGCTCGGGCGGGTCGACTACCTGCCCACGCTGGAGGCCATGCGCGCCTTCACGGCGGCGCGCGATGCGGACACGCCGGATGAGCTCTGGCTCTGCGAGCATCCGCCCACATTCACGCAAGGCATCGCCGGCAAGCCCGAGCACCTGCTGCTGCCGGGCGACATCCCGGTCGTGCCCACCGAGCGCGGTGGCCAGGTCACGTACCACGGCCCCGGCCAAGTGACGGCCTACCCGCTCGTCGACCTGCGTCGGCTGGGCATCTACGTGAAGGAGTACGTGTTCCGCCTGGAGACGGCGCTGATCCAGACGCTGGACAGCTACGGCGTGACCGGACTACGCGTGGCCGGCGCCCCGGGCATCTACGTGCGCCCGGCGGACCCTGGCGCCCACGCGGCCCCGGCCGGCCCGGCGGACCCGGCCGATGCGTTCAAGGGTCTGGCCAAGATCGCGGCCCTGGGCATCAAGGTCCGGCAGCACTGCACCTTCCACGGCCTGGCGCTGAACGTGGCCATGAACCTGGAACCCTTCCAGCGCATCAACCCTTGTGGCTATGCGGGCCTGGAAACCACATCCCTCGATAAAATCGGGGTTTGCACCGACTGGCCCACCGCGGCCGGCCGGCTTGCCGAGCGGCTCTCGGCGCAGCTGACACCCTGACCATGTCCGATACCACCTACGACCCCACGATCAAGCAAAAGGCCGAGGCCAAGACCTCGCGCATCCCGATCAAGATCGTGCCGGCCGAGGTGCTGAAGAAGCCGGACTGGATCCGCGTGAAGGCCGGCTCGCCGAGTACGCGCTTCTACGAGATCAAGCAGATCCTGCGCGAGCACAAGCTGCACACCGTCTGCGAGGAAGCGTCCTGCCCCAACATCGGCGAATGCTTCGGCAAGGGCACGGCCACGTTCATGATCATGGGCGACAAGTGCACGCGC
The DNA here is from genome assembly GCF_043555875.1 of Pelomonas margarita. NCBI lineage: Bacteria > Pseudomonadati > Pseudomonadota > Betaproteobacteria > Burkholderiales > Sphaerotilaceae > Roseateles > Pelomonas margarita. The sequence goes on from NZ_JBIGHW010000013.1 coordinate 122,356, forward strand.
CGCTGCCCGTTCTGCGACGTGGGCCACGGCCGGCCCGACCCGCTGGACGTCGACGAGCCGCTGAACCTGGCCAAGACGATTGCTGCGCTGAAGCTGAAGTACGTCGTCATCACCAGCGTCGACCGGGACGACCTGAAGGACGGCGGTGCCGCGCACTTCGCCGAGTGCATCACCAAGACGCGCGAGCTGTCGCCGTCCACGCAGATCGAGGTGCTGGTGCCCGACTTCCGCGGCCGCGCCGACCGTGCGCTGGACATCCTGAAGGCCGCGCCGCCTGACGTGATGAACCACAACCTGGAAACCGCTCCGCGCCTGTACAAGGAAGCACGCCCGGGCTCCGACTACGAGTTCAGCCTGAACCTGCTGAAGCGCTTCAAGGAAGAAGTGCCGGGCGTGCCGACCAAGAGCGGCATCATGGTGGGCCTGGGCGAGACGGACGACGAGATCCGCCAGGTCATGCGCGACATGCGCGCCCACAACATCGACATGATCACCATCGGCCAGTACCTGGCCCCGTCGGGCCATCACCTGCCGGTGCGCCGCTACGTGACGCCCGACGCCTTCAAGCAGTTCGAGAAGGAAGCCTACGAGCTGGGCTTCACGCACGCGGCCGTGGGTGCGATGGTGCGCTCCAGCTACCACGCGGACCAGCAGGCCCATGGCGTGCTGAACCCGACGGCGGGTTAAGCCTCTTTGAGCAGCTGCTCGACGAGGGCGTGCAAGGCACCGAAGTCGGGCTCGCCGACGTAGCGCTTGACGATCTCGCCGCGCTTGTTGATCAGCAGCGTGGTGGGCGTGGCCTGCACCGGGCCGAAGGCCTGGGCGATGGCGCCGGTGTTGTCAATGGCCACGCCGAACGGAAGCTTGCGCGTCTCGGCGAAGCGGGCAACGAAGGCCGGCGGGTCGTAGCTCATGGCCACCGCCAGCGTGTCGAAGCCGCGGGCGTTGAACTTCAGGTGGGTGGCCGCGATCTGTGGCATCTCCTTCACGCAGGTGGCGCAACTGGTGGCCCAGAAGTTCACCAGCATGACCTTGCCGGCCCATTGCGAGGAACTGCGCTGGCTGCCGTCCAGCAACACGTAGTCGACGGCGGGCGCGGTTTCCTTGGCGCAACCGGCCAGCAGGCCGGCGCTGAAGGTGGCGCTCAGGGCGGACAGGGCAAGCGTGCGACGGTTCAGCATGACCGCCATTCTAGGAAGCGCGTCAATGCCGCTTGGACAGCTCGAACATCAGCAGCTGCGGCAGGGCGTCCGCCAGGTGGCGGCGCGAGATGCGCGCCACGCCGTCCGCGGTGGCGGTGGACAGCTGGGTGCGGTGCTCGCCGTCGAACATCTCGACGAAGGCAAAGTCCGGCGCGTCCTGGCTGATGCCGGCGATCAGCTGCTGCAGCGCGTCGTCCCGCAGCGCCGCATCGAACAGCAGCACATGCGGCAGGCCTTCATGGCAGAACTGTTCGGCCTCGGCCGTGCTGGCGACGGCGTCCACCAGCATGCCCATGTGACGCAGCGCGGCCTGCGTCTCGGCGCGCAGCTCGCGGTGCGCGGCCAGGATCAGCACCTGGCAGCCCGCCAGCGGTCGGGAGTTGCCGCCCATGCGCTCGGCCTCGGCCTCCAGCTTGGCGTGGGTGCTGTCGGGCGGCGGGGCTTCGTCCGGGGCAAGCTGGTTGAACTCAAGCGTCAGCAGCGTGATGCCGGCCTCCTGCTCGCGCAGCGGCAGCACGCCCAGCGTGATGGCCGTCTGTTCGAGCAGCCGCCAGGCCAGGGAATCCAGCGCGGAAGGCGGCTCCTGGGCTGGGCCCTCGTCGCTGAGCAGATCCAGCGAGCGGTGCGCGAAGCGGCAGGACAGGCGCGCTTTCACGGGCCACGGTGTCAGGTCCAGCCGCAGGTCCACCGAGGAGTGCGTGTTGCTCAGCGCCCAGTCCATCAGTGCGTTCAGCAGCGCAAACAGCAGCGCGCCGTCGGCCCAGATCTCCACGGGCTTGAGCGACTGGCGCACCTGCACGCCGCGGGCCTGGGTTTCCCGACTGCGCTGGGCCAGCACGTTGCGCAGCATCTGGGTCAGGTGCTGGCGCTCGCGGTTCAGGCGCAGGCGCCCCGAGGCCAGGCGGGCCAGCTGCTGGCCCAGCATGCCGGCGGTGCGGGCATCGTCCACGCTGCGGCGCAGCAGGCGCAGGCCCCGGCGGTCGATCTGGCCGGTGGTGGCCAGGTTCTGGATCTGCTCCAGCGCGGCGCTCAGCGGGCCGGCGATCTCGGCGCCCAGCTGCTGGACGATGTCGGCCCACTGCACCGGCGTGGGCTCGGGCATGACATCGTTTGCGGCGCTGGCGGGCGCGGGAGAAGGCGGTGTAGACATGACCCAGGGGTGGCGATGCCGCGGCTGTCGGTTCTAGTTGGTTCTAGGCAATGAGCCTGCGGCGGTATGGGGGTGCATGCTGAAGACTGCGTGCCGCGGCCTCCATCCCCCGCCCGGGGGGAAACCCTTGGTTCAGGGGTGGGTTTGCCCGGGCATGGCGCGTGTCGTGACGAGGCATCAGGCGATCACGCCGGCGGCTCGCCAGGCGGCGATGTCCGACTCGGCGCAGCCGGCCTCTCGCAGCAGCTCGTCGCTGTGCTGGCCCAGCAGCGGCGGGGCGTGGCGGTAGTGCACCGGCGTGGCCGACAGCTTCATGGGGCTGGCCACCACGCGCAGGCCGTCGGTCAGCGGGTGCGGCATGCCGACCACGGCCCCTCTCGCCTGCGCCTGCGGGTCCGACAGTGCCTCGCCGATGGTGTTGATGGCGCCGCACGGCACCTTGGCGGCTTCCAGCGCTGCGAGCCAGTCGTCGCGCGTGCGTTCGCGCAGCGCCTGCGCCAGCAGCGGCACCAGCACGGCGCGGTGTCGCACGCGCTCGGCGTTGGTGGCGAAGCGTGGGTCGGCCGCCCACGCCGGTTGGCCGGCGATGTCGCAGAACTTGGCGAACTGCCGGTCGTTGCCGACAGCCAGGATCAGGTGGCCATCGGCGACCTCGAACACCTGGTAGGGCACGATGTTTTGGTGCGCATTGCCCATGCGGCCCGGCACCTTGCCGGTGCACAGGTAGTTGCTGCCCAGATTGGCAAGCATGGCGAGCTGGGTGTCGAACAAGGCCATGTCAATGGCCTGGCCCAGGCCCGTGGCGTCGCGGTGGCGCAGCGCGGCCAGGATGGCGACGGTGGCGTACATGCCGGTGAACAGGTCGGCCACCGCCACGCCGACCTTCTGCGGGCCGCCGCCGGGCAGGTCGTCGCGCTCGCCGGTCACGCTCATCAGCCCGCCCATGCCCTGCACGGCGTAGTCGTAGCCGGCGCGCTCGGCGTAGGGGCCGGTCTGACCGAAGCCGGTGATGGAGCAGATGACCAGGCCCGGGTGCTCGGCCAGCAGGCTTTGCGCGTCCAGCCCGTAGCGGGCCAAGTCGCCCACCTTGAAGTTCTCCACCAGCACGTCCACCTGGCCGGCCAGCCGGCGCACGATGGCCTGGCCTTGCGGGCTGGCCAGGTCCACGGCCAGCGAGCGCTTGTTGCGGTTGGCACCGAGGAAGTAGGCGGCCTCGGAGGTGTCGTGCCCGTCGGCATCCTTCAGATAGGGCGGGCCCCAAGCGCGGGTGTCATCGCCGCTGCCGGGACGTTCGATCTTGATGACGTCAGCGCCGAGGTCGGCGAGGGTTTGGGTGCACCAGGGGCCGGCCAGCACGCGTGAGAGGTCCAGCACGCGCACGCCCGCCAGCGCTTGTGGGGTTGGCAGTTCTTGCATTGTGGGATTGTCAGCGGCCGGCTGTCGATAATTGAGCGATGCCTCGCCCTCTCACCGCCGGATTTGCCCTAATGCTCGGCCTGCTGGTCGCCTGCCAGCCGGCCCTGAACTGGCGCGAGGTGCGGCCGGAGAAGTCGGGCGTGGCAGCGGTGTTCCCCTGCAAGCCCGAGGTGGAGCAGCGGCCCGGCATGGGGCTGGCGCAGTGCGAGGCCGACGGCGGCCGGTTCTCGCTGTCGTGGGCCGATGCGCCCGAGGGCAGCCAGGCCGGTCCCGCGTTGAGGGCCATGGCTGCCGCCGTGGCGACCAAGCTGGGGCAGCCGCTGCCGTCGCCGCAGCGCCTCGTGGTGGCCGGCATGACGCCGCTGCCCGAGGCCGCGCAGTACCGGCTGAACGGCGGCGGCAGTGTCACGCGCGTGGCGGTGTTCTCCCATGGCGCACGGGTCTACCAGGCCATGATGTCCGGCCCGAAGAGCGACGCCGCCGCGTGGGACAGCCTCATCGGCGGGCTGCGCATCGAGGCGGCCCGCTAACATCGGCGCCATGCCCCACCTGCTCGTGATCGCCCACGCGCCGCTGGCCACTGCGCTGCGGCAGGTGGCCGAGCACACCTTTCCGGACTGCGCACCGACGCTGACTGTGCTGGACGTCCATGCCGGCCAGTGTGCGGACGATGTCGAGGCCGCTGCGCGCGGGCTGATGGCCGGCCGTGCGAGCGATGCCGAGTGGCTGGTGCTGACCGACGTGTTCGGGGCCACCCCGTGCAACGGCGCCTTGCGCCTGGTCGATGAGCGGGTGCAGGTTCTCACCGGTGTCAGCGTGCCCATGCTGTGGCGTACGCTGTGCTATGCCAGCCAGCAACCCTTGACCGAATTGGCCCGGCGCGCTGCGCAGGGTGCAGTCAGCGGCGTCATGGCGACGCCTCCTTTGCCTCCCGCCGAATGATCACCTCCACCCTCACCATCAGCAACAAGCTGGGCCTGCATGCCCGCGCCTCCGCCAAGCTGACCAAGCTCGCTGGCAGTTTCAAGTGCGACGTCTTCATGAGTCGCAACGGTCGCCGCGTTAATGCCAAGAGCATTATGGGCGTCATGATGTTGGCGGCCGGGCTGGGTGCCACCGTCGAGCTGGAGACGAACGGCGAGGACGAGCAGGCTGCCCAAGACGCCATCACCGCCCTAGTCAACGACAAGTTCGGCGAAGGGCAATGAGAATTTGCGGGGCATCCGTTGTGGCCCCGCATAGATTCAAAGGCTCATTCGCCTGAAGCGCGCCGGCAGGTCGGCGGTGCGCAGCATCAGCGGCAGGTCTGCCGTGTTGAAGTCTGGGTCCCAAGCGGGTTCGCCCATCAGCTTGGCGCCGCAGCGCAGGTAGCCGCGGATCAGTGCCGGCGGCTCCACGACCAGGTCCTGGCGCAGGTGGTTGATGGGTAGCGGCAGGCGCGGGCGCACCTGGCAGTCGATGGGTGCCGAGTGGGTGGCGGCTATCTGCTTCCACAGGCTGGCCGCGAAATGGCCGCCGTCGCGCATGCTGACGCTGGCACAGCCAATGACGGTGTCCAGCCCGTTGCGGGCCATGAACTCGGCCAGTGCCCCCCACAGTGCAATGATGGCGCCGCCGCTGCGGTGGTCGGCATGCACGCAGGAGCGGCCGATCTCGGCCACGCGGGCGCGCACATTTCGCAGGCGCGTCAGGTCGAACTCGGTGTCGCTGTACAGACCGCCGGCGCGCTTGGCTGCCGCCGGTGTCAGCACGCGGTAGGTGCCGACGACGGGGCCGGGCTCGCCGTCATCGCCGGCCGCGCGCACCAGCAGGTGTTCGCAGTAGGCGTCGAAGAGATCGACGTCCAGCCCGCCGCGAGCACCCCGCGCGTGCGCCAGTCGGGCGCCCATCTCGACGGCAAACACCTGGTAGCGCAGTGCCTGGGCTTCGCGCACCTCAGACTCGGTGCTGGCCCAGCTGACGCTCAGGCGGGTGGACGGGGTGCGCTGCGGCGGCTGCAGGGCGGCATGCGACAGCGCATGCGAGACGATATGGCTGCGGGTCATGCCGCCATGCTGGTCGCCCGTGTTGACGCAGCGGTGAACGTCCTATGAAAAAACCATGACGTCCGGTCTCTGCGCGAGCGGCTACATTGACCGCGTTCTGCGAAAGGGCGGCGGATGAGTTTCCAGGTGTTCGGCATTGCGGTGTCGCGTGGCGTGGCCATAGGCCGCGCGGTGCTGGTCGCGTCAAGTCGTGTCGACGTGGCGCACTACTTCGTGGCGCCTGACCAGATCGAGCCCGAGATTGCCCGCCTCCTGCGCGGCCGGGATGCAGTGGTGCGGGAGCTCGAGACGCTGAAGGACGAACTGCCCGACGACGCGCCTCACGAGTTGGCCGCGCTGCTGGACGTGCACCTGATGCTGCTGCACGACGAGGCGCTGACTGGCAGCGCCAGCCAGTGGATCGTGGATCGTCACTACAACGCCGAATGGGCGCTGTCGGCGCAACTGGAAGTGCTGGCGCGCCAGTTCGACGAGATGGAGGACGACTACCTGCGCGAGCGCAAGGCCGACCTGGAGCAGGTCGTCGAGCGCGTGCTGGGGGCGCTGACACACGAAGAGGGCGGCGGCGCCGTGCCCGTCACGGCGCGCGACTTCGGCGGCGAGGACCCGCTGCTGCTGGTGGCTGCCGACATCTCTCCGGCCGACATGATCCAGTTCAAGCGCAGCGTGTTCCGCGGCTTCATCACCGATATCGGCGGGAAGACCTCGCACACGGCCATCGTTGCCCGCAGCATGGACATCCCGGCGGTGGTCGGCACCCGCGAGGCGTCGCGCCTCATCCGGCAGGACGACTGGGTCATCATCGACGGCGATGCCGGCACTGTCATCGTCAACCCATCGCCCATCGTGCTGGAGGAGTACCGCTTCCGCCAGCGCCAGAGTGAGCTGGAGCGCGCCCGCCTAGCCCGGCTGCGGCACACGCCGGCCGTCACGCTGGACGGCGAGCACATCGAGCTGCACGCCAACATCGAGATGCCGGCCGACGCCGAGGCCGCCGTCGGCGCCGGTGCCACCGGCGTGGGCCTGTTCCGTAGCGAGTTCCTGTTCATGAACCGCGACGGCGAGCTGCCGAGCGAGGAGGAGCAGTTCATGGCCTACAAGGCGGCCGTCGAGGCGATGAAGGGCATGCCGGTGACGATACGCACCGTCGACATCGGCGCCGACAAGCCTCTGGACCGGCTCAGCGTTTCCGAGCTGCGCCACGAGCATGTGCTGAACCCGGCCATGGGCCTGCGCGCCATTCGCTGGAGCCTGGCCGAGCCCAGCATGTTCCGCCAGCAGCTGCGCGCCATCTACCGGGCCAGCGCCTTCGGCAAAGTGCGGCTGCTGATTCCGATGGTGGCCCACCTCGCCGAAGTGCGGCAGATCATCGATACCCTCCGCAAGGTCCAACAGCAGCTGACCGACGCCGGCCATGCCTACACGCGCGTCGAGCTGGGCGTCATGATTGAGATCCCCGCAGCCGCCGTCATGCTGCCGCTGCTGCTGCGACATGTGGACTTCGTGTCTATCGGCACCAACGACCTGATTCAATACACGCTGGCCATTGACCGCGCCGACGAGGCGGTCGCCCATCTCTACGACCCTTGGCACCCGGCGGTGCTGCAGCTCATTGCGCAGTCCATCGCACAGGCTCGCGCGGCGGGCAAAGGCGTCAGCGTCTGCGGCGAGATGGCCGGCGACCCCGACTTCACCGAGCTGCTACTGGCGATGGGGCTGCGCAGCTTCTCCATGCATCCGTCACAGATACCGGCGGTCAAGCAACGGGTACTTCGTTCTGATGCCCAGCGGCTTGCGGCCGCCCTGCCACGCGTGCTCGACAGCGAAGAGCCATTCGCAGTGGCGGAGAAGGAGCTTGCGGCTGCGCGCGGCGGTGCATTGCACTGAGATACAGAGCGCGGAGAACTGCGCGGGTGCGCCACCCTTACTAGGGCCGCAAAGGATTCGCCCCACGCCGCGAGGCCTCGGAAAACAATCTTCGAAGTTCTCTTGTCTACGCCCAGAAATCTGTGCCAGAATAGAGGGCTTCGCTGCTCGCGGCTTCTCTTTGGGGTTGTTGTGGTGCGAAGGCGGGGCGAGAGTCCTGAAGCTGGTTCGGCTGATTAAGTGCTTAAGAAATTTTTCGAAAGTGCTTGACGAAGTTGAAAAAGCAGATCAAAATCTCGCCTCTTTGCTGCTGACGAAGCCAAGTGTTTTGAAGGCGGCAAGCGAGCTGAAAGATGTTGAGAAAAGAATTTTCAAAAACATTTGACGGCGAAGCAAAAAGCAGATTAGAATCTCGCTTCTTTGCTGCTGACAAGTCAGCGGCGCAAAACGAAGAGTAAATCAGAGTTTTGCGATGTTCTTTAATAATTAACAGCCGATAAGCGTGGGCGTTTGA